>NZ_JARVRL010000009.1:0-307970 GCF_030209705.1 Brevundimonas sp. MEB006b | reverse complement strand
CAATCGTGCCGATGTTGCAGTGCGGCTTCGTCCGTTCGAACTTTTCCTTGGCCATGGCCAAACTCCTGATGGCCCGGGTCCGTCAGCGGAGGGGCGCGATGCTGATCTTTTAAAAACCTGGAGCGGGTAGACGGGATCGAACCGACATCCTCAGCTTGGAAGGCTGCTGCACTACCATTGTGCTATACCCGCGCGGAGACTGCGGAAGTTCTTTCGGAACGCCGCAGCCGGTTCCTCTCCGTCGTCCTGATCCGTCGTATCCGTCAAGGCGCGTGGTGGGGGAAGAAGGACTCGAACCTTCGAAGCTTACGCAGGGGATTTACAGTCCCCCCCCTTTGCCACTCGGGACATTCCCCCAGCGCGCCTTGTCGAACCGTCGGACCCCTCGTTTCCGCCCATAAAGAAGCGGGACGAAACAAAAGCCTTCGGCTTGTCGCCTCCTCTAGGATAGAGGGGGCGCCCAGACCCGAAAGCCCTTGGGGCTCCAAATCGGAGGGCGTCTTATAGTGTCGTCGAAATCAGAACGCAACGACCGTAAAAGCGGTAAAAAACCAGTCTTCGGAAACCGTCCCGACGGCCCCCGCGACAAGGCCCAGAAGCCCGCTGCGCAAGGGTTTGGCAGGCGCGAGGAAACCCCTCGTCAGCCCCGTTCGCTTGATCGCGGCAAGTCGGACGCCGATAATTTTCTGTGGGGCCGACATCCGGTTTTGGCCGCTCTGGCGAATCCCGCCCGTCGCGGCATGGGTCGTCTGCTGGCCACGGCCGAGCGCGCCGCCGAGATCGAGAACAATGCTCTCGCAAACGGCCATAAGATCGAGGTGGTCGAAATCCAGGCCCTGACCCGGATGCTGCCCCCCGGCGCCGTGCATCAGGGACTGGCCTTCAAGGTCCAACCGCTGGAGGGCGTGTCGCTGGAAGAGCTGGCCGATCCGGCTGAGGGCGTCATCGTCATGCTGGATCAACTGACCGACCCCCAGAACGTCGGCGCCATCTTCCGATCGGCCCTGGCCTTCGGCGCGCGGGGAATCATCGTTCAGGACCGGCATGCTCCGGCCCTCGCCGGCGCCCTGGCCAAGGCGGCCGTCGGCGCCACCGAACGCCTGCCCCATGCGCGCGTCACGAATCTGTCCCGTGCGCTGGAGCGTCTGGCCGATCTGGGCTGGCGCGCCGTCGGCCTGGACGGAACGGGCGAACAGACGCTGGAAGAAGCGCTGGATCATCAGCCGACCGTTCTGGTCATGGGGTCCGAAGGCGACGGCATCCGTCGTCTGGTCGCTGAACACTGCGATGTTCTGGCCAAGATCCCCATGCCTGGCGGATTCGAGAGCCTGAACGTCTCCAATGCGGCGGCGGTCGCGCTTTATGAAGCGGCGCGCGCGCAACGCGGCTGACAGAACGCCGCACCGAGGCTAAGGAGCGGAAATGGAATTCCTCTCGTCTCCCGAACTCGCCAGCCAGGCCACGGCCCTGGGCCAGGTCCTGCTGATGGATCTGGTCCTGGCCGGCGACAACGCCGTCGCCGTGGGCCTGGCCGCCGCCGCCCTGCCCCAGGACCAGCGCAAGAAGGCCATTCTGATCGGCCTGGCCGCCGCCGTCATCATGCGAATCGGCTTTGCGCTGATCACCGTGCAGCTTCTGGCTCTGGTCGGCCTGTTGCTGGCCGGCGGCCTGCTGCTGCTGTGGGTGTGCTGGAAGATGTGGCGCGAACTGCGCGAGCAGGCGACGCACGACCAGGCCGAGGCCGAAAAGGAACTCGAACTGGCCATGAGCATCGAGCACGGCTCTGGTCCGTCGCCCGAGGAACTGGGCCTGAAGCGCAAGAGCTTCGGCGCCGCCCTGCTTCAGATCATGGTCGCCGACATCACCATGTCGCTGGACAATGTGCTGGCCGTCGCCGGCGCCGCGCACGAACACCCCTGGATCATGGTCTTCGGCCTGGTCCTGTCGATCGCCCTGATGGGCGTCGCCGCCACCTATATCGCCAAGCTTCTGCACCGCTTCAGCTGGATCGGCTACATCGGTCTGGTCGTCGTCCTTTATGTCGCCCTGCACATGATCTGGGACGGCGCCCGTCAAGTGGTGGTGCGCACCGGCCATATGGACGAGTTCAACGCCTCGGCCCCCGCCTTCCTTGAGATCGGTCCCGAGGAAGCGGCCAAACATCTGGGCCAGAAGCGCACAGAGGACAGCCCAACGCCGGCGCCCGCCGAACCGACGGTCGCGCCATGACCGTCGCCACGGTCACCGTCGAAGAGGCCGCCGCCTGGCTGCAGGCGGGCGAAGCGGTGCTGATCGATGTGCGCGAGCCGGACGAGTTCGCCGCCGCCCGCATCGACGGCGCGATCCTGGCCCCGCTCAGTCAGATGCCCGCCGCATGGGAGGCGCTGGACCTTCCGGCCGACAAGAAGATCATCGTTCAATGCCTGAAGGGCGGCCGCAGCCACCAGGTCTGCGCCTTCGTCGGGCCGACCGGTCCCGCGGGCCAGCCGCTGTTCAACCTGACCGGCGGCATCCAGGCCTGGAATGCGGCGGGGCTTACGGTCGTGTTCGCCGAGCAGGACTGATCAGCGACCGCGCAGCCAGCCTGTGACCGAAATCCGGTCCGCCGCCGCCGACAGGGCGACCTGCGTCACCGAATGGGGCGTCGGCACCTTCAGCAGGTTCAGGGTGTTGAAGCGCGGCGTAAAGGCCTCCGCCACATTGCCGTCGGCACCATGGAAGGCCAGCAGGCCGCCCCACTCGATCCGCCAGACCGGCGTCAGGTTCAGCACATAGGCGAAGAAGCGATTCTTGCCCTCGGCGTGATCGTCATGCTCGGTCAGAAAATGGCCGGCGCGATAACGGGTCAGTTGCGCATCGGCCAAGGCGAGCCGCGGCTCGCCTGTCACGTCCCGCATCAAGCCCAGGAAGGCCTCGCCGTTCAGGAAGGCCAACAGATCGGCCCACACCGGCGCCGCCTGCCCCGCCTGGACCAGATCGTAGATCGGATGATTGTCGTACAGATACTGGAAGTCGGCCTGGGCCGAGACCTGCACCGCCTGACCCAGCGCCTGTTTCTGATCCGGCGTCAGAGAAGCCAGCCAGGCGGCGGGCAGATCGACATGGCCGGTCCCGCGTCGCGTCACGACATTGTAATCGACGGGCGTCGCCGCGTCGTAGAGCGCCTGCGCGTCCGTGGGGGCCAGGACGCCGTCGATCTGCGCCCGCCCCGTGCGCGCCAACCGCTCACGAATGGCTGCGCGCGCTACGTCGGTCAGGGACGTCAGGGTCGGCGTCATCGCTTATCCCCTTCGGATCAGGCGTCCGCGCCACCGAAGCGTTCGGACCATTCCGCGACCTGGGCGTCCTCGATCTTGGCGAACAAGACGCCCTGAGCTTCCACCTTGCCGCCCACAGGCAGACGGTTCAGCAAATCCTCGTCGGCGCCAGGCCAGCTCAAGTCGTCCACCCCAACCGACGCCGCGATCTTGGGCGCGGTGAAGGGCAGGATCGGCGCGGCCAGACGCGCGAACAAGGCGACGAGATTCAGACCCGTGCGCACCCCCACCGCCGCGCGGTCGCGATCGGTCTTCAGCGCCGTCCAGGGCGCCGCGACCTGCAGATACTCGTTGCCCAGCACCCAGGCGGCGCGAATGGCGACAGCGGCCTTTCTGAACTCCATCGCCTCCAGCTGTTCGGTCGCCTCGGCGACGGCGGTCTTGATGTCGGCCTCCAGCTGGATCTCGACCGGCCCGGCCTCGCCGCCCTCGGGCACCACGCCGTCGAATTTGGATTCCGCGAATTTGACGATGCGGTTGACGAAATTGCCCAGCACATCCGCCAGGTCCTTGTTGGTCGAGGCTTGGAAATCCTCCCAGGTGAAGGCCGAATCTGCGTGCTCCGGCCCATAGGCCGTCAGGCGCCAGCGCCAGTAGTCCGCCGGCAGCAGTTCCAGCGCCTGGTCCATGAAGACGCCGCGCTTCTGGCTGGTGGAGAACTTGCCCCCGTACCAATTCAGCCAGTTGAAGGCCTTCAGCTGGTCCACCGTCTTCCACGGCTCGCCCGAGCCGATGATGGTCGCCGGGAACGACACGGTGTGGAAGGCGACGTTGTCCTTGCCCATGAACTGGACATAGCGAACGTCCTCTGCCCCCTCGTCCAGACGCCACCAGTCACGCCACGACCCACCCGTCGCCTCGGCCCATTCCTCGGTCGCGGCGATGTATTCGATGGGGGCGTCGAACCAGACGTAGAAGACCTTGTCCTCCATTCCGGGACGCGGAAAGCCGTCCTTGATCACCGGCACGCCCCAGGCCAGGTCGCGGGTGATGCCCCGGTCGATAAGCCCCTCGTCCAGATGTTTGTAGGCGATGGACTTGGCCAGCTGTTGCCAGCCCGTCTTGCCGTCGACCCAGGCGCGGATTTCCGGCTCGATCTTGGTCTGAAGCAGATAGAGGTGACGCGTATCGCGCACCTCCAGGTTCTTGGAGCCCGACACTGACGAATACGGATCGATCAGGTCGGTCGGATCCAGCAGGCGTCCGCAGTTGTCGCACTGATCGCCGCGCGCGCCGACATGGCCGCAGTGCGGACACGTCCCCTCAACATAGCGGTCGGGCAGGAAGCGGGCGTCGTCGATCGAATAGATCATCCGATCCACCCGCTCCTCGATCAGGCCGTTCTTCTCCAGCGCCTCGGCGAAGTGCTGGGTCAGGCGATGGTTCTGCGGGTTCGACGACCGGCCGAACCAGTCGTAGCTCAGGCCGAACGCCTGACCCGCCGCCTTCTGGATTTCGTGCTGCTCGTCGCAATAGGTCCGCACGTCCTGGCCGGCGGCGGCGGCGGCCAGCTCGGCCGGGGTGCCGTGCTCATCGGTGGCGCAGATATAGAGGACCTCATGACCCTGAGCCCGCTTGAACCGCGCCCAGACGTCGGCCGGCAACATCGAGCCCGCCAGATTCCCCAGGTGCTTGATGCCGTTAATGTAGGGCAGCGCCGAGGTGATGAGGATGCGGGCCATGATCGTCCAGGTGTTCGGGGAAGCGCAGGGATATAGAGCGGCGGCGCCGTTTCCTCAAACGCCTTGCGGCAGACGGCGCGCAATACGGATGAAACGCCCGGTCAGCAGGGTCGAGGACGCCAGGCTGGCGATCACCACCGCCCAGACCAGGCCGTTGACGCCCATCTGGTGCGCCAGCACCCAGCCCAGCGGCATCATCACCGCCCCATAGGCGGCGAAATGCATGATGGTGGGCCACCAGACATCGCCCGCCGCACGGTTGGCCTGGGCCGCCACGACCTGAATGCCGTCCGCGACGAAGAACAGGGTCGCCAGCACCAGGGCCGGCGCGGCGATGGCCAGCAGGGTCGGATCGCGATTATAGGCGCCAACGATCAGATGGGCGCTGGGCCAGACCAGCAGGGCGACCACCAAGGTCAGGGCCGTCACGACGCCCAGCCCAACCAACCCGGCGCGCAATACCCCTCGCCCGTCGCCGGCGCCATAGCTGCGGCCCACCAGCACCGCCGTCGCCGACGACAGCCCCATCGGCAGCATGAAGACGATGGCCGAGACGTTCAGCACCACCGCCCAGGCCGCCGTCTCCGCCGTGCCGATCTGACCGGCGAAGAAGGTGAAGCCCGAAAAGGCCCCGACCTCAATGAAGTAGGAGGCCCCAGCGCCCAGGCCGACCTTGACCTGTTCGCGCGCGGCCTTGGGATCGCGCTCGGGCTTGTCGAAGATGCCCAGCGCCCGCGCCTCGGGCAGACGCAGGATGTAGATCACCAGAAAGATCGCCAGCGCCGCCCGCGCCCCGAACGTCGCCCAGGCCGAG
This sequence comes from Brevundimonas sp. MEB006b, assembly GCF_030209705.1. Classification (NCBI taxonomy): domain Bacteria; kingdom Pseudomonadati; phylum Pseudomonadota; class Alphaproteobacteria; order Caulobacterales; family Caulobacteraceae; genus Brevundimonas; species Brevundimonas sp. MEB006b. The sequence goes on along the minus strand of NZ_JARVRL010000009.1, from coordinate 302,157 downwards.
GCGAAGGCGCCGTCGAAGCCGAAGCCGAGCAGGTCCGGGACCAGCACGATGTTCAGCACCAGATTGACCCCGTTCGCCACCCACATGGCCACCATGCCGGGCTTGGGCCGGCCCAGAGCCTCCAGGAAGAACTGGCCCGTCACCGAGATCAGATAGAAGGGCATGGACAGGGCGAAGACGACCAGGGCAGGCCCGGCGCCCTCCGCCAGACCGTCCTCCAGCCCCAGCTTGCCCAGTCCCCACGGGCCAATGGCGATCAGGGCGATCATCGACACCACGCCGATCTGCAACGAATAGGTCAGGCCGCGACGCAGCACCGAGCCGACAGCGTGCCGACGCCCCTCGCCCAGCATCCGCGCCGTCATCACCTGCACGCCCAGCATCAAACCGACCGCCGTCGTCACCACGATCGACGTCGGCGCCCAGGCCAGCGAATGGAACGCCAGTTCCTGGCTGGAATAGTTGCCCACCACGATGGCGTCGGTCAGGCCCATGGTCATGATGCCGATGCGCGCCAGGATCACCGGCCATGCCAGATTCAGCAGGTCGCGGAAGGCGGTACGGGTCTGGGGGCTGAGCGCGATCATCGGACGCGGCACAGGCCACGCCGACCCGCCGGGGTCAACTCCCAAAAACGTTGAGGGCTTGGCCTACCAGGCGCCCAATTCACGAAGCTGACGCACCAGTTCCTCAGGAGCCTCGCCGGCGTCGATGTCGGTCAGATCGACCGGCGCATCCTTGGGCGCGAAGTATCGCCAGCCCTGGAAGGGTCGCCGGGCCATGGGCGCCGTGCGGATGACCTTGGGTTCGAGCGTGATCTCACAGCGGCTCTGCTTGCCCTCGCCCAAGGTTGTGATGTCCAGCACCGGTTGGCGACAGATGATCGTCCCCTTCACCACCCAATAAAGCGAGCCGCCGTCCTCGATCTCGATCGCCCGTTTCGGCGTCATGCGTGTGTGGACGACGAGCGCCCCGCCCCGGGCGGCGCGGGCCTCCAGCCATTCGACGTCCGGCACCCCGACGCCCAGCTTGATCATGTGAAGCGGCATGGCGCCCACGTAGTGCCCCTTAGGCGCATTGGCCAGATTCTTAATCTAAAGGGGCTAGCTATGATCGCGCGCCGCTCAGCTCGCCCAGCGCGTTTAGGACCAGTATGTACGGATTGATTACCCGCCTGACGGCCCATGCCGGCCGCCGCGACGAACTAGGCCTCTGTTTGCTGGACCCCAATGTGAAGCGACCGGGCTGCCACAGCTACGTCGTGGCGCACGATGTGAATGACGCCGACGCCCTGCTCGTCACAGAGGTCTGGATGAGCAAGGCCTCGCACGATGCCTGGTTCAACACGATCCGCGAATCCAGAGTGATGCGTCCAGCGCTCGGCCTGATCGCGCTATGGGGCGATACAATCGTGACGCGCCCGATCGGCGGCGTGGGGCTTTAGTTCGCCTTCACCACCGCCAGCACGGCCGCCTCGACGACCTGATCGCCAAGAGACGCGACGCTTTCCACCACGCCGTCGAACGGCGCGGTCAGGGCATGTTCCATCTTCATGGCTTCCAGCACCACGACCGGCTGACCCTTGGTGACGGCGTCGCCGGCCTTGACCGGCGTCGCGACGATCTTGCCCGGCATGGGCGCGCGCAGCGAACCATCCGACACCGCGCCCGGGCCGGACCCCACGGCGGCGCGATAGGGCGTGACGCGACGCGCCTCGCCATCGACGAACAGGACGAAACCGTCGTCGATCGTCTGATAGCCGAACAGGCGATCCCCGGCCTGGACCTGATCGAACCCGACGTGGGCCAGTTCGCCCTGCGAACCGCGCCAACCCGTTTCGACCGGCGTCACCGCAGCGGACACGCCCTGACCGTCGACGTGAGCCCAGACGGTTGTCTGCGCCGCCGCATTCAGACGCACGCCATAGGACAGGCCCGGCTGGCCGCCCCAAGGGCTGAACCGGTCCGAACGCGCCTCGACCGCATCCGCCGCCGCTTCCGCAATCAGGGTCAGGGCCGCCAGCGTCGCTTCGTCGGACGGCTGCGGTTGCAACGCCGCCTCCTCCGCCGCGATGAATCCCGTGTCCACGTCACCCGCGACGAAACGCGGATGCTCCAGACAGCGTTTCAGGAACCCGGCGTTGGCCTTGACCGGCCAGACCTCGACCTCGCCCGCCGCCTCGGCCAGCCGCGCCGCCGCAGCCTCGCGCGTGTCCTCATGCACGATCAGCTTAGCGATCATCGGATCATAGAACTGGCTGACCTCGCCGCCCTGCTCCACGCCGGTATCGACGCGGATGCCGTCCGGCGTGACGAAATGCTCCAGCTTGCCGATGGAGGGCAGGAAGCCGTTGGCCGGATCCTCGGCATACAGCCGCGCCTCCATGGCCCAGCCGTTCAGCTGGATCTGATCCTGCTTCAGGGGGATCCGCTCGCCCGCCGCGACGCGGAACTGCCATTCGACCAGATCGACGCCCGTCACGCTCTCGGTCACGGGATGCTCGACCTGCAGTCGGGTGTTCATCTCCATGAACCAGACGCCGTCCGCCTTCAGCCCGTCCGAGGCGTCGGCGATGAACTCGATGGTCCCGGCCCCGACGTAGTTGACCGCCCGGGCCGCCTTGATCGCGGCCCCGGTCACGGCGGCGCGCACGGCCTCGCTCATACCCGGCGCGGGCGCCTCTTCGATCACCTTCTGGTGGCGGCGTTGCAGCGAACAGTCGCGCTCGTAAAGGTGGACGACCTCGCCGTGCTTGTCGCCGAACACCTGCACCTCGATGTGGCGTGGGCGGGTGATGTAGCGTTCGATCAGTACCCGGTCGTCGCCGAAGGCCGCCGCCCCTTCCCGCTTGGCGCTGGCCAGACCGGCGGCGAAATCGGCCGGATCATCGACCCGTTTCATCCCCTTGCCGCCGCCGCCCGCGACCGCCTTGATCAGCACCGGATAGCCGATCCGCGCCGCCTCGGCCGTCAGGGTTTCCTCCGACTGATCCGCGCCCTGATAGCCCGGCGTCACCGGCACCCCGGCCTGGATCATCAGCTCCTTGGCCGCGTCCTTCAGGCCCATGGCGCGAATTGAGGACGGGTCCGGCCCGATCCAGATCAGGCCCGCCGCCGCGACGGCCTCGGCGAAGTCGGCGTTCTCGCTCAGGAAGCCATATCCGGGGTGGATCGCCTCGGCCCCCGTCGCCTTGGCCGCCGCCAGCACCTTGGCGCCGTCCAGATAGGATTCGCGCGCCGCCGCCGGTCCGATCAGCACCGCCTCGTCGGCCTCGCGCACATGCAGGGCGTTGGCGTCCGCCTCGGAATAGACGGCGATGGTGCGAATCCCCATCCGCTTGGCGGTGCGGAAGACACGGCAGGCGATTTCGCCGCGATTGGCGACAAGGACGGACTTGAACATGAAGCGGTCTTAGCCGGATCGTGCGCATCAGGCGAGAGGCAGAGCACGACCCTTCTCACGCGACGCGGCAGGCGTTAAGCCCCTTCCATGTCCCTGCGCCCCCTCTTCGTCACCCAGGTCTATGAAGCCTCCCTCGCCGAAGGGCGTGGCTGGTCCGACTTCAACGCACAGCTGATCGACGTCATCCGGATGATGGCCGAGGAGGACGAGGCCGGCCGCCGGTGGTGCAAGGCCAACGCCTATCGCGGCTACACCTCCTACGGATCGCTGAACGACCTGCCCCAGCGGTTCCCCGAGTTCGCGGAGCTGAAGCGCCATCTGGATCGCCATGCCGTCGCCTACGCCAAGGCGCTGAACTTCGACCTGGCCCGCAAACCCCGCCTCGACAATTTGTGGGTCAACATCTTGAAGCCCGGCGGCGGCCATACGGGTCACATCCACCCGCACGCCTTCTTGTCCGGCACCGTCTATATCGACGTGCCAGACGGCGCCTCATCGCTAAAGCTGGAAGATCCCCGCCTGCCCTTCATGATGGCCCGACCGTCGGTGACGGATGAGGCGAGCGAGGCCGAGCGGCCGTTCGTCTATCTGCAGCCTCAGGCAGGCACGGTGCTGATGTGGGAAAGCTGGCTGCGGCACGAGGTGCCGACCAATCTGGCCAAGGCCGACCGGATTTCGATCAGCTTCAACTACGCGTGAAATCGGCCGCCGTTTCCGGCGGCCGATCAGCGCAATCAGACCGTCCAGCTGGCCTTGCGCTTTTCCAGGAAGGCGGCGACGCCCTCGCGGCCTTCGTCCGATACGCGGGCGCGGGCGATGCGTTTGGCGGTTTCATCCATCAGACCGTTATCGATCTTGTGGTGCGCGATGTCGTTGACCAGTCGCTTGGCCTCGCCCATCGCGCCCGGCGCATTGTTGGTCAGGCTGTCGCTCAGCATCGAGATGAACTCGTCCACCGATCCCTCCGGCAGGACCAAGTCGATCAGGCCGGCATGGGCGGCGTAGTCGGCGTCGAAGGCGTTGGCGGTCAGGAACAGCTGGCGAGCGCGGCGCGCGCCGACGGCCTCGACGACATAGGGGGCGATGGTCGCCGGGATCAGACCCAGCTTGACTTCGGAGAAGGCAAAGCGCGCACCCTCGACCGCAACGGCCATGTCGCAGGCGGCGACGATGCCCGCTCCGCCGCCCATGGCGTTGCCCTCGACCACCGCCACCGTCAGGGCGGGAATGTCGTGCAGGGCCTTCAGCATTTTCGCCAGGCCCATGGCGTCGTCGCGGTTGTCGCTCTCGGACCAGCCGGCGGCGTCGCGCATCCAGTTCAGATCGGCCCCGGCGCTGAAGGTGCCGCCCGCCCCCCGAATGAAGACGGCCCGCACCCGGTCCGCGCCGTGCAGCGTTTCGAACGCCTCGTGCAGGGCCGAGATGGTCGCCGCGTCGAAGGCGTTCTTCTTCTGCGGACGGTTGATGGTGACGAAGACGACGCCGTCGGTGGTCGAATCGATCTGCACCAGATCATCGTCGGCGTCCGGCGCCGCATCGGGCACCAGCGGCTGGGCGATGCTGTTGATCTCGGCCGCCTCGGCGTGGGTGACGTCCAGGGCGTTGAGGTCGGCTTCGGTCGGTTGATCGGCCATGGGGGTCTCCAAACTGCGTGTCCGCTCACAACGAGGCGCGGACCAATAGGTTACATCCGGAACAGGCCGAACGTCGTCTCCGGGATGGGGGCGTTCAGGCTGGCGCTGATGGCCAGGCCCAGCACATCACGGGTCTGGGCCGGATCGATGACGCCGTCGTCCCACAGGCGGGCGGTGGCGTAATAGGGATTGCCCTCGTCCTCATACTTCTGGCGGATCGGCGCCTTGAAGGCCTCGGCGTCGTCAGGGGACCAAGTCTCGGCGTCGCGGTGCACGGTGGCCAGCACACTGGCGGCCTGCTCGCCGCCCATGACCCCGATCCGGCTGTTGGGCCAGGTGAACAGGAAGCGCGGCGAATAGGCCCGGCCGCACATGCCGTAGTTTCCGGCTCCGAAGCTCCCGCCGATCAGGACGGTGAACTTGGGCACTTCGGCCGAGGCCACGGCCGTCACCAGTTTGGCGCCGTCCTTGGCGATGCCGCCCGCTTCGTATTTCCCGCCGACCATGAAGCCACTGATGTTTTGCAGGAACAGCAGCGGAATCTTGCGCTTGCAGGCCAGTTCGATGAAGTGCGCGCCCTTCTGGGCGCTCTCGGAAAAGATGACGCCGTTGTTGGCCAGGATGGCGACGGGATAGCCCCAGATGCGCGCGAACCCGCACACCAGGGTCGAGCCGTACAGGCTCTTGAACTCGTCGAACTCCGACCCGTCCACCAGCCGGGCGATGACCTCACGCACGTCATAGGGGGCGCGGACGTCGTCCGGGATCAGGCCGTACAGCTCCTCTGGGTCGAAGGCCGGCGCGCGCGGTTCGCGCACATCCATCTCGACGGCCTTGGTCGTGTTCAGATTGGCGACGATGGAGCGCACGATCTCCAGCGCGTGCTCATCGTTCTCGGCCACATGATCGACCACGCCCGAGCGACGACCGTGGGTCTCCGCCCCGCCCAGTTCCTCCGCCGAGATGACCTCGCCGGTTGCGGCCTTCACCAGCGGCGGCCCGGCCAGGAAGATGGCGCCCTGGTTCCTGACGATGATCGTCTCGTCAGACATGGCCGGCACGTACGCCCCGCCGGCGGTGGACAGACCCATGACGCAGGCGATTTGGGCGATGCCCTTGGCGCTCATCCGGGCCTGGTTGAAGAAAATGCGGCCGAAGTGGTCGCGGTCGGGAAACACCTCGGCCTGGTGCGGCAGATTGGCCCCGCCGGAATCTACCAGATAGACGCACGGCAGGCGGTTCTGCTCGGCGACTTCCTGGGCGCGCAGGTGCTTCTTCACCGTCATGGGGAAATAGGCGCCGCCCTTCACCGTCGGGTCGTTGCAGACGATCATGACCTCGCGGCCCGAGACCCGACCGATGCCGGCGATGACGCCCGCCGCCGGGGCCTCGCCGTCATACATGTCGTGCGCAGCCAGTTGCCCGATCTCCAGGAAGGGCGAGCCGGGATCCAGCAGGCGCTCGACGCGGTCGCGCGGCAGCAGCTTGCCGCGAGCGACGTGACGGTCGCGCGACTTGTCGGACCCGCCGCGCGCGGCCTTGGCCACATGGTTGCGCAACTCGGCGACCAAGGCGCTGTTGTGCGCGTGCAGGGACTTGTATTTTTGGCTTTGCGGATCGACCGCGGACGTCAGCTTCGGCATGGGGCTGGTTTAGGCGGGGTCGCGGGGCGCCACAAGCGTCTGCCGCCATCCTTGCTTCCTCGCCCCTTTTCGCCTATAGGCCCCGCCTTTCCAGGGCTTCGGTCCTGTCGCGGAGCACCAAAGGGTTGGACGTTCGGTCCGGCCGCCGCGCCAGGAGCCATCGTGGAGACCGACTTACCCGGTCGTTTCCGCGCCGACGCCCACAAGGGAGACTACCGCATGGCTCTTTACGAGCACACGGTCATGACGCGCCAGGATATCTCGGCGCAACAGGCCGAAGCGCTGAATGACACCATCAAGGATCTGATCGTCGCCTGTGGCGGCTCGGTCGCAAAGATCGAATACTGGGGTCTGCGCAACCTGACCTACCGCGTGAAGAAGAACCGCAAGGCTCACTATTCGCTGCTGGCCGTCGACGCCCCTCCGGCCGCCATGGCCGAAGTCGAGCGTCAGCTGTCGATCAACGAAGACGTGCTGCGCTGGCTGACCGTCCGCGTCGAGGAACTCGACCTGGAACTGTCGCCGCTGCTGGCCCGCCGCGAGCGTGAACGCGAGCGTGAGCGCGAGCGCACCCCGCGCGACGACGCCGCCGCCGACGCCGAATAAGGAACCCGGAACATGACCGATACCACCGCCCCGACCCCGGGCGCACCGGCGGGCTCCGGCGCCGCCGGCCGCCGCCCCTTCTATCGTCGCCGCAAGGTCTGCCCGTTCTCGGGCGCCAATGCGCCGAAGATCGACTACAAGGACGTCAAGCTGCTGCAGCGTTACGTCTCCGAACGCGGCAAGATCGTGCCTTCGCGCATCACCGCCGTCTCCCAGAAGAAGCAGCGTGAACTGGCCAAGGCCATCAAGCGCGCTCGCTATCTGGCCCTCCTGCCTTACGTGGTGAAGTGAGATGAAGGTCGTTCTGCTTGAACGCGTCGAGAATCTCGGCGCCATCGGCGACGTCGTGTCCGTCAAGGACGGCTTCGCCCGTAACTTCCTTCTGCCGCGCGACAAGGCCCGCCGGGCCACCGCCGCCAACCTGAAGGCGTTCGAACTCGACCGCGCCGCCATCGAGCAGCGCAACGAGAAGAACAAGGCCGACGCACAGAAGGTCGCCGACAAGATCGACGGCCAGACCTACGTCATGATCCGTCAGGCCGGTGAAACCGGTCACCTGTACGGTTCAGTCGCCGGTCGCGACGTCGCCGAGGCCATCCAGGCCGAAGGCGGCAAGGTCGAGCGCTCGCAGGTCGTCCTGAACACGGCGATCAAGAGCCTGGGCGTCCACGAAGTGCCGGTTCGCCTGCACGCCGAGGTCCGCGCCACGGTCAAGATCAACATCGCCCGCTCGATGGACGAGGCCGAGCGCCAAGCCAAGGGCGAGGACGTGATCCGCAGCCAGTTCGACGATGAGCGCCAGGCCGCCGAGCAATCGGCTCAGGAACTGATCGAAGGCGGCGCCGGTCAACAAGAAGGCTTCGGCGACGAAGCCTGATCCGACCGGATCCCCAACGACATCAAGGGCGCGTCTCGCAAGGGACGCGCCCTTTTTGCTGCGCGTGAACGGCATCCACCGCACGGCCGATCGTCACCTTGACCTATGACAAGATTACAACAAACCCAGATCATTGATCTATCAAATGGATGTCTAGACATTAAGCTTGCTTGACGTCGTCACATTGCGGTCACAGCCTGCAATTGAGGCCTGCGTTTCGATTATACGCGCAAAATTATTGCGCTTTTCGAGACGCCGACCGAGGGCGACGGCATGACGGCCTGCCGAGCGCCGACACAGAGGGCTGTCGTGCATCGTCGGGGACTATCAATGAAAATCGGATACGGTCGTCAGGCCCTATTGGCCTTTGCCTCCACCAGCGCGCTCTTCATCGCCTCATCGGCGTTCGCCCAGACAACCCCTCCGCCAAGTGAAGCCACCGATGTCGATGAGATCGTCGTCACCGGCACGCGCACCGTTGGGCGCAGCCGGCTCGACAGCGTCGCGCCCGTCGATGTCATCACCGGCGAAACTCTGGCGAAACAGGGCACTGGCACAGAGCTGGCCGCCGCCCTCGCCGCCACCGCCCCGTCCATCAACTTCCCTCGTCCCGCCATTTCCGACGGCTCCGATCACGTTCGTCCGGCAACCCTGCGCGGTCTTGCTCCTGACCAGACCCTTGTCCTGATCAACGGTCAGCGCGGCCATGTCGGCGCCCTGGTGAACGTAAACGGCGCGCTTGGCCGTGGCTCGACCGCCTTCGACCTGAATACGATTCCGTCGATCAGCCTTGGCTCGGTCGAAGTCCTGCGTGACGGCGCTTCGGCGCAATATGGCGCCGACGCCATCGCCGGCGTCATCAATCTGCGTCTGCGCCAGGCGTCGAGCGGCGGCGGCATCACCGCCAACTACGGCATCTACGACACCGACTTCACGACCGCGCGCGGCGAGCACAGCCGCCGCGACGGCGAACAGACCTCGCTCGCCGGCTGGGTCGGCCTGCCCCTGTTTGGCGACGGCTTCCTGACCCTTTCGGGCGAAGTCCAGAAACGCCAGCCCACCAATCGCTCCGACTACGCGGCGACCACTGCGGTCAACGGAGGCAGTGCGACCACCGTCATTGGTCGCTTCGGCGATCCCTATACAGAAGCCTACACCGGCTATTTCAACGCCGGAAAACCGCTTGGCGGCGAATGGGAAGCCTATGCCTTCGGCGGCTATCAGAAGCGCAAGTCCGAGGCTGCGGCGACCGCCCGCGCCTTCAACAACTCAAACAACGTCACCGCCATCTATCCCAATGGCTTCCTGCCAATCATCGCCGCTGACATCGACGACTACAATATATACGGCGGCCTGAAAGGCCCCGCCGCCGGCTTCGACTGGGATATCTCGGTCGGGTACGGCCGAAACGAGTTGGACTATCGCGTCCTGAACTCCCTGAACGCCTCCTATGGCGCCGCGTCTCAGACCCAGTTCGACGCCGGCGGCCTCAGCTACGGTCAACTGACCATCGGCGTGGATGCGGTGAAACAGATCGAAGCGAACCTGTATGAACCGCTCAACGTCGCCTTCGGAGTCGAATACCGACGCGAGGACTTCAACGTCACTGCAGGCGAGCCGACATCCTACAACAAGGGCCCCGTCACGGCCGGCGGCGCCGGATCGCAGGGCTTCCCTGGCTTTGCGCCATCCAATGCGGTCGATGTCGATCGCAACAACATCAGCGCTTACATCGACCTGGAGGGCAAATTCTCCGAACAGTTCAGTGTCGGCCTGGCCGGGCGCTACGAGGACTATTCCGATTTCGGCGATCAGTTCACGGGCAAGATTTCGGGCCGCTACGACTTCACCGAGGCCTTCGCCCTGCGTGGCGCCATTTCGACGGGCTTCAAATCGCCAGCCCTTCAGCAACAGTACTTCAGCTACATCGCCACCAACCTTGTCGCGACAGCAGGCGGCGTGGTGCTGCAGCAGAACGGCTCGTACCGGGTCGACGATCCCATCGCGATCGCCCTGGGCTCAAAGCCGCTGGAGCCCGAGACCTCGACCAACTACTCGCTTGGCGCGGTCTTCCGACATGAAGGCTTTGAATTGACGGTGGACACCTACCGCATCGATGTCGCTGACAGGATCATCTATTCCGAGACGCTCGGCGTGTCGCGGCCCAGCCAGACGGCGCAATCCACGGCTGCCATTCAGGCGCTGCTCGCTCCGTTCGGCGTCACCGGCGCGCGGTTCTTCCTGAACGGTGTCCACACCTCGACCAGCGGCGTTGATGTCGTGGCGCGCTATCGGACACAGCAGGATTTCGGGCGGTTCGATTTCACGCTGGCGGGCAACTTCAACTCCACCGAAGTGACCAAGACGCCTGCCGTTCCCAGCAACCTGGCCATTGCCCCGTCAGACGCCTTCCTGTTCGACCGCTCTTCCAAACTGTCGTTTGAGCAGGGCACGCCGGAACAGAAGATCGTCGCCAGCGTGGACTGGTCGCTGGGCGACTTCGGGGCGACCTTGAAAGGCACCAGCTACGACAGCGTTCTGGTCGCCAACAACAACGCCACCCTGGACTACGAAACGGGCGACGCGCTGCTGGTGGATCTGGAGGGCCGCTACACCCTGCCGTTCGGCGTCTCGCTCGCTGTCGGCGTGAACAACCTGACCGACGAATATCCAACCGCCACGCCGACCAACATCAACGGCGCGACCGGTTCGGTGGGCTATCCAAGCTACTCGCCCTACGGCTTCAACGGCCGCTTCTTCTACGGCCGTCTGAGCTACAACTTCTAAGCCAACTGATATCCTACTCGAATGGGGCGTTCTTCGGAGCGCCCCATTTTGCGTGGCAATAGATTTCCTACTGACTGCTGCCAAGAAACATGGCCGCCTGCGTCGATTGACCCGCCGCACCTTCGCCCTGATATGGCCATGACCGCCGGGACCTCCCCGACCTTGCGGTTGGAGAGGCCATGAAGATCACCCCCCGTTCTACGGCGACGCCGCCCGCCATCGCGCGATGTTGCGGCTGAGACCGCACGCCATACCCAATCCCAAGCCGATCATAAAAAGCCCGTCGCGGTTAGCGGCGGCGATGCACGCTCGCGCCAAAATAAGACTTTAGGAAATCTCTTAATGCGCTCTCTTTCTCAACGGGCCGCCGCACCGGCCCTGCTCGCCACCGTCTCGACCTTAGCCCTGCTGACCGCCCCCCCGGCCTTTGCTCAGAACGCCGAACCCGTCGCCGGTGACGCGGCGCAGGTGGATGACATCGTCGTAACCGGCACGCGGGTCCAGAACCGCTCGCGCCTCGACACCCTGGCGCCCGTCGATGTCGTGACGTCCGAGGCGTTGCAGACGCGCGGCACGACGGAGTTCGCTACCGCCCTGGCCCAGGCCGTGCCGTCGCTGACCTTCCAGCGGCCGTCGGCCAACGATGGCTCCGACTCGATCCGCCCGATCACCTTGCGCGGCCTGTCGCCGGACCAGACGCTGGTGCTGGTCAACGGCACGCGTCGCCATGCCTCGGCCCTGGTCAACGTCAACGGCGTGGTGGGGCGCGGGTCGGCCGCCGTCGATCTGAACACCATTCCGACCGGCGCTCTGGACCGGGTTGAGGTGCTGCGCGACGGCGCTTCGGCCCAGTATGGTTCGGACGCCATCGCCGGGGTGGTGAACCTGCGCCTGAAGGAGGCCTCCAGCGGCGGCGGCGCCAGCGTGACCTACGGCCAGTATTTCACCACCGTGAAGACCGCGCGCGGCGAACGCGACGAGACCGACGGCGGCACCGTCACGGCCTCGGCCTGGCAAGGGTTCTCGCTGGGCGACGACGGCTTTCTGACCCTGTCGGCGGAGTATCTGAACCGCGAGTCGACCAACCGTTCGGACTATGACCCCCGCGCGGCGGCGAACGGCGCGATCACCGCCCGCTTCGGCGATCCAGATGTGGAGCAGTGGACCGTCTTCGCCAACGCCGGCAAGGGCTTGGGCAACGGCTGGGAGGCCTATGGTTGGGCCGGCTATCAGGACCGCGACAGCGAAGGCGCCGCCTTCCCTCGCCTGTCCGACAACGTCAACAACGTCGCCTCGATCTACCCGAACGGCTTCCTGCCGAAGGTCGCCATCAATTCTAAGGACGCCTCGCTGGCCGGCGGCCTGCGCGGCGAACTGGCGGGCTGGAACACGGACATCAGCCTGACCTATGGCCGCAATGCCCTGGACTTCCGCACCGAGGATTCGCTGAACTCCACCTACGGCGCGACTTCGCCGACCAGCTTCGATTCCGGCAGCCTGATCTACGATCAACTGGTGCTGGGCGCCGACTTCAGCAGTGAGTTCGAGGTCGGTCTGTCCGGAGGCCCGCTGAACTTCGCCTGGGGCCTGGAGCAGCGCTGGGAAAACTACAAGATTGAGGCCGGTCAGCCCGAGAGCTACAACCGCGGGCCGTTGGGCGCCAATACCGCCCTGACCGGCGGCGCCCAGGGCTTCGTCGGCTTCCAGCCCTCGAACGCCGTGGATGTCGACCGGGACAACTTCGCCGCCTACGCCGACGTCGAAATTCCCCTGACCGACAAGCTGCGCGTCGAGGGCGCCGTTCGGTTCGAGGACTATTCCGATTTCGGCGACACCCAGACGGGCAAGCTGTCGGCCCGCTATGACTTCACCCCCAGCTTCGCCCTGCGCGGTTCGGTCTCGACCGCCTTCCGCGCGCCGTCCTTGCAGCAGTCCTTCTTCACCTCGACCGCCTCGGTGATCCAGAACGGCGCCGTGGTCGAAACCGGCACCTTCCCGGCCACCAGCGCAGTCGCGACGGCTCTTGGCGCGCGTCCGCTGAAGGCTGAGACCTCGACCAACTATTCGGTCGGCGCGGTGGTGCGACTGGGCCGGTTCGACCTGACGGTCGACGCCTACAAGATCGACATCGATGATCAGATCGTTCTGTCCGAACTGATCAACCGGACGTTCTCAGGTCAGGTCGCCAGCCTGCTGGATCCGCAAGGCGTTCAGGCCGCGCGCTTCTTCCTGAACGGGGTCTCGACCTCGACCGAAGGCGTGGATATCGTCGGGCGTTACCGTCTGCCGACCGATACGCTCGGCGATTTCGACTTCACCGTCGCGGCGAACTTCAACGATGTGTCTGTCAACCGCGTGCCGACGTCCTCCTCGGTTCTGAACCCGGTGCCGACGCTGTTCGCCCGCCAACGCATCCTGACCATCGAAGACGGCACGCCCGACACCAAGGTCTCGGCGTCGGCGGACTGGAACCGGGACAAGTGGGGCGCCACGGTTCGCGCCACCTACTATGGCGACGTGCTGCAACCCGGCTCGACGGCGGCGAATGACTACAGCACCGGGGCCAAGACGGTCGTGGATCTGGAAGGCCGGTTCCAGCTTACGGAACGTGTCGGCGTGGCGATCGGCGTGGACAATGTGTTCGACGAATATCCGGACTTCGTGCCGGCGTCGCTGAACTCCAACGGCGTTCTGGGCTTCCCCTACTATTCGCCCTTCGGTTTCAACGGTCGCTACGGCTATGCGCGCCTCAGCCTGAAATGGTGAGGTTGGGCTGATCGCCAATGAGGCAGGGGCGCTCTTCGGAGCGCCCTTTTCCTTGTTTGCATTACGAAACCTTCAGCTTGGCAGTTCTGATTCGCCCCAGTTGCGACACATATCGCCGTTCAATCTGGGCGTTGCCAGAGGGGGCTTTGGAGGGGACCAGATGAAGACCAGATCGATTGCAGCCGGCGTCCTGGCGCTGTCCCTTTTCGCTAGCGCCGCCAGCGCCATGACGGTTCAGGAATTCCTTACCACCGCCAACGCCATCCCGCAGAACCCCACCGCCCTGCTGCGCTCGGACACCCGCCGTCTGATGGCCGAGTTCCGGGGCGCCGTTCGCACCGTCCGCGCCGAACAGACCCTGGCCAAGGCGGCCGGCCGCCAGCCCGCGACCTGCATGCCGGACAAGGTCAGCGTCTCGCCCAACGCCATCCTGAGCCGTTTCAACGCCATTCCGCAGAGCCGTCGCAACATCAGCGTGACGCAAGCTTTCCGCGAATGGATGGCGCACGACTATCCGTGCGCCTGACGCGCGCCGATTGAGGAATTCCGGTTCGTCCCCAAGGCGGGACGATCTGTCCACGGTCCAGGCGGCGTCCGCGTCTGACGCAGGGGCGTGAGAGGGCTAAAGCGTTAATCGATGAACGCCTTCGCCCCCATGCCCTTCTCGTCGTCTCCGCTGGACTCCGGCGGTGTCAGTTCGATGCCGCACAATCTGGAGGCCGAGCAGGCGCTGCTGGGCTCGCTGATGTTCGACAACGCCGTGTTCGAGCGGTTGAACGACCGGCTGCGCGGCTCGCACTTCTACGAACCCTTCCATCAACGGCTGTTCGACGCGATCGAGGACCATATCCGCCAGGGGCTGCTGGCCGAGCCCACCATTCTGATGGAGCGGTTCAAGCAGGATCCGGCGTTCCAGGAGTTCGGGGGCCTGCGCTATCTCGCCGATCTGGTCGACCGCGCTCCGCCCGCCGCCAACGCCCCCGACTACGCCCGCGTCGTCTATGACCTGGCTCTGCGCCGCGATCTGATCCGCATCGGCGGCGACATGATCAAGGAGGCGCCCAATCCGGAGACGCCCGCCGACGAGCAGATCGAACAGGCCGAACAGACCCTGTATTCCCTGGCCGAGACGGGCAAGCCTTCTTCCGGTTTCGTCAGCTTCTCCAACGCCTTGTCCGGCGCCGTTCAGATGGCAGCCGAAGCCTATCAGCGCGAAGGCAAGCTGGCCGGCCTCGCCACCGGCTTGAACGATCTGGACCGCAAACTGGGCGGCCTGCACCCGTCCGACCTGTTGATCCTCGCCGGCCGTCCGTCGATGGGCAAGACAGCCCTGGCGACCAACATGGCCTTCAACGTGGCGCGCGCCTATCAGTGGGAGCCGACACCGGAGGGCCGCAAGACGGTCAACGGCGGCGTCGTCGCCTTCTATTCTCTGGAAATGAGCGCCGAACAGCTGGCGATGCGTATTCTCGCCGATGCGTCCGGCGTTTCGTCGGACAAGCTGCGCAAGGGCGAAATCGACGCCACGGACTTCGGCAAGCTGCGCGACGCGGCGGTCGAGATCGGCGAAAGCCCCCTCTACATCGACGCCACCGGCGGCCTGTCCATCTCCAAGCTGGCGGCCCGCGCGCGCCGTCTGAAGCGCATGGAACACGGGCTGGACCTGATCATCGTCGACTATCTGCAACTGGTCACGACCGGCAACAGCGGGGGCCAGAAGAACCGCGTGCAGGAGGTGTCCGAAATCACCGGCGGGCTGAAGGCCCTGGCCAAGGAACTGTCGGTACCGATCATCGCGCTGTCGCAGCTGTCGCGTCAGGTCGAGCAGCGCGACGACAAACGCCCCCAACTGTCGGACCTGCGCGAATCGGGCTCGATCGAGCAGGACGCCGACTGCGTGATGTTCGTCTATCGCGAGAGCTATTACCTGGGCCGCGCCGAACCCCGCGAGGGGACCGAGGAACACCTGCAATGGCAGCAGGACATGGACCGCCTGCAAGGCCAGGCCGAGGTCGTCATCGGCAAGCAGCGCCACGGCCCGATCGGCATCGTCAAACTGGCCTTCGACGCCGACACCGTCCGCTTCGGCAACCTGGCGCACGGCTATGAGGAAGTCAGCTACGAGTAGCCTCTTCCATCGGCGCGGTGTTGGCGCATAAGGACGCCATGACCGCATCGACCCCCGCCGTCCTCTCCGTCGATCTGAACGCCCTGGCGCGCAACTATCACACGCTAGAGGCCGTCAGCGGCCAGCCGGTGCATCCGGTGGTCAAAGCGGACGGGTATGGGCTGGGCGCCCAGGCCGTGGCGACACGGCTCATGGCCGAGGGGGCGCGGACCTTCTTCGTGGCGCGGGCGGCGGAGGGCGTGCGGCTGCGCGCGGCCTTGGGCGCCGACGGTCCCGTCATCTATGTGCTCGACGGCTGCCACGGCGACGATGCGGCGATGCTGAAGGCGGCTGACCTGCGGCCCGTGCTGAACCATCCGGCGCAGATCCAGGCCTGGAGGACGGCGGGCGGCGGGACCTGCGGCCTGCAGATTGACACTGGCATGAACCGGTTGGGTATTCGGCCCGAGGACGCGCCTGACGCTTTCGACGGCCTGGCCCTGGTCCTGACCCACCTCGCCTGCGCCGACGAACCGGCCAATCCGATGAACCGGCGCCAGCGTGACGCCTTTGCGGGCGTGCTGGATCGCTATCCGGGCGTGGTCCGGTCGTTCGCCAACTCCAGCGGCTGTTTCCTGGGCCCGGACTTCGCCTTCGACACCGTTCGGCCGGGCATCTGTCTTTACGGCGGCGGACCAGAGGGACGTCCCGATCCCCGCATCGCACCCGTGGCCACCTTGACGGCCGAGGTGCTTCAGGTTCGCGACGTGCCGGCGGGCGAGAGCGTCGGCTATTCGCGCGGGTACGTCGCCGAACGCCCGATCAAGGTTGCGACCGTGGCGGCCGGCTATGCGGATGGTTTGCTGCGCGCCTACTCGCCCGATGGCGCTGTCTGGATCGCCAACGAGACCCGGCCGCTGCTGGGTCGGGTCTCGATGGATGTCTGCGCGGTAAACATCACCGGCCTGGATGTCGCGGTCGGCGATCCGGTTGAACTGTTCGGCCCGAACCGCCTGTTGGACGACGCCGCGGCCGCGGCGGGGACCATCAGCTATGAGCTGCTGACATCGATCACCCCCCGCGTGCCGCGCGTCTATTCTCAGTAGCCGGCGCCCATTCCGGCGAGACCGGCCATGCCGACCGACGCGGCGACGAAGCTCATCGAAATGGCTCCAACGATCGCCGAGATGATGAAATACATCACGACGCCGGCGATCACCGTCACGATGAAATAGCCGACCTTCTTGTCTTCCGGCACCTTCATCAGGATCGGCAGGCCGACGAACAGCAGATAGAAGCTGTAGAGGCCCAAGATGGCCAGGATGCCCAGCATCGGGATCAGGCCGAACACGCCCGCCAGCCAGGCGGCGGTCCAGGAATAGACGGCCAGCTTCATGGCCTGAACCTTATTGGCCGTGCCGCCGAAGTTCGGCGCCAGCGCATTGATGATCAGTCCCAGCAGGAAGACCCCCAGCAAGGACATGCCGTAGCTGACGAGCGCCACGACGATCGCGCCGACGATCGACAGCTTCATGCCCATGATCGGCATCAACTGACCGCCAAGCAGTGAACAGACCGGCCCGATCGCCGCCAGGATCATCGCATAGCGGGTGAACAGGCTTTTGGTCGTGGCGAACTCGCCGTCGATCTTCAGCCATTCGGACTTGGGTTGCAGCAGTATGCCCTTGACCCGCGCGACCAGGGCCGGATCGACAGCGGGTTGGGAGTGGGTCGTCGGATCGGTCATGACAGGCCTCGCGAGAGAAGATGGGCGGATGTTGACGTTGCGTCGCTTCAAGAAGCAAGGGTGTGCGACACATTCTCAATGCCCCGATATAGCAAAGGTTGCGCCTGCGACCGAAACTGTCGTGAGCCGACGCCATGTCCGGCGCGACCGTTCGATCTGCTAAGGAAGCCCATGGCTCGCGATTCCGCTCTTTATGTCTGTCAGTCCTGCGGCTCGGTCCACAGCAAGTGGTCGGGCCAGTGCGGCTCCTGCGGCCAGTGGAACACCCTTAGCGAAGAGAGCCGCTCGGCCCCGCCGGGCGCGATCAAGCCGTCGGCGGCGGCTTCGGCCCGCACGCGCGGCATTCAATTCGAAACCCTTCAGTCCGACACGCCAGAGCCGCCGCGCATCACGACGGGCGTGGCCGAGTTCGACCGGGTCTGCGGCGGCGGCGTCGTGCCCGGCTCGGCCATCCTGCTCAGCGGCGATCCCGGCGTCGGCAAGTCCACCCTGTTGCTGGAGGTCGCAGCCAAGGCGGCGCTGCGCGGATCGCGCGTGGCCTATATCTCGGGCGAAGAAGCCGTCGAGCAGATCCGCGCGCGGGCCAAGCGGATGGGTCTGGCGGACGCGCCGGTCAATCTGGCGGCCGCGACGGCGCTGCGTGAAATTCTGGGCACGCTGAAGCGCGAGCAGTTCGACATCGTCATCGTCGATTCGATCCAGACTCTGTGGTCCGACGTGCACGAAAGCGGCCCCGGATCCATCACCCAGGTCCGCGCCTGCGCCGGCGAGATGGTGCGTCTGGCCAAGTCGCGGGGCGTCGCGGTGGTCCTTGTCGGCCACGTCACCAAGGACGGCCAGGTCGCCGGTCCCCGCGTCGTCGAACACCTGGTCGACGCCGTCATGACCTTCGAAGGCGAGCGCGGCTATCCGTTCCGCATCCTGCGCGCCGGCAAGAACCGCTTCGGCGCCACCGACGAGATCGGCGTGTTCGAAATGGGCGACGCCGGTCTGCGCGAGGTCGCCAACCCCTCCGCCCTCTTTCTGGGCGAGGGCAAGGAGCGCGCGCCGGGCGCCGCCGTCTTCGCCGGGATCGAGGGCTCGCGCCCCGTCCTGGTCGAGATGCAGGCCCTGGTGTCAAAGTCCGCCTATGGCACCCCGCGCCGCGCCGTGATCGGCTGGGAGACGGGACGTCTGGCCATGGTGCTGGCCGTGTTGGAGGCCCGCTGCGGCTTCGGCTTTGGCGATCAGGACGTCTATCTGAATGTCGCCGGGGGCTTACGCATCAATGAACCGGCGGCCGACCTCGCGGCGGCGGCGGCCCTGATCAGCTCGGCGACCGGCGTGTCCCTGCCCCAGGGCTGCGTCGTCTTCGGCGAAATCGGCCTGTCGGGCGAGGTCCGCAGCGTCGGCCGCGCCGAGGCCCGACTGCGCGAAGCGCAAAAACTGGGCTTCGATCAGGTTCTGAGCCCGACTTTGACCGCCAAAACCAAGGGGGTGAAGGTGACATCCGTCACGCGCCTGACGGATGTGGTCGAACGAATCTCGCAGAACCGCTATTAGACCCTCGTAGCAACCGCAGGATCCCGCACGCGTGACCGGATACGACGTCTTCGCCATCGTGGTGATCCTGTTTTCCGTCGCCGCCGGCTGGGTGCGCGGCGGGGTGCGCGAGGTCATCACCCTGCTCAGCGCGACCCTGGCGGCCCTGGTCGCCCTGATCGCCCTGCCCTGGACCGCCGGCGTCACGCGCGCCTTCGTCGATCCCGAGTGGGCCGGGTCGATCCTGGCCGCCGTCCTGACCTTCTTCGTCGTCTATTTCGGCCTGCGCCTCGTCGGTTCGATGATGTCCAAGAGCGCCAAGGACCATCCGCACCTCGGCGTCATCGACCGCATCTTCGGCCTGTTCATCGGCGGCATTCGTGCGCTGGTCCTGATCGGCGCGGTGCATCTGGTCATCGTCGCAGCCCTGCCGGGCGAGCGCACGCCGCTGTGGCTCGGAAAGGCGGCCCTTTATCCGGTCAGCGCCATGGGCGCGCGGATGATCCAGATCGTCCTGCCCAGCATCGGACGCGGCGCCGACGCCATCACGCCCGTCGTGGATTCGTCCGTACGCCGGGGGTTTTCGGACGACGAAGCCTTGCCCCCGACGCAATCAGAGCCTAACTCGCGCCGCGAAGCCGCCCCTTAAGTTTCCCCGGTCATCGGAGCCCCACGATGCGCCACCATATCGCCGATCCCGTCGTTCACCGCGAGCACTGGCGCGAGCCGGAGGATGACCAGCTCCGTCTGGAGTGCGGCGTCTGCGGCGTCTGGGGCGCGGACGAGGACGAAGGCTCTTCCGTTGTCGCCCTGGGTCTTCACGCCCTTCAGCATCGCGGCCAGGAAGCCTGCGGCATCGCCAGCGTCAAGGACGAGCGCTTCTACACCGAACGCCACCAGGGCCTGGTGGGAGAGGCCTTCGGCGGCGCCGACCTGATGACGCGGATGCCCGGCCGCGCGGCCGTGGGCCACACCCGCTACTCCACCGCCGGCGGCAGCTTCCTGCGCAACATCCAGCCGATGTTCGCCGATCTGGACCAGGGCGGCATCGCCATCGCCCACAACGGCAACCTGACCAACTTCAAATTCCTGCACGCCCAGCTGGTCAGCGAAGGCGCCATCTTCCAGTCGACCTCGGATTCCGAAGTCATCCTCCACCTGATCGCGCGCAGCCGCAAAGCCAAGATTGTCGATCGCTTCACCGACGCTCTGGCCCGGATCGAGGGCGGCTACGCCTTGGTCGCACAGACCCGCACCAAGATGATCGGCGCCCGCGACCCGCTGGGCATTCGCCCGCTGGTCCTGGGCCAGTTGGGCGACGGCTGGGTTTTGGCATCCGAGACCTGCGCCCTGGACATGATGGGCGCCACCTTCGTGCGCGATGTCGAACACGGCGAGATCGTCGTCATCGACGACAGCGGCCTGCGCTCGCTGAAGCCCTTCCCCGCCCGCGCGGCGCGTCCCTGCCTGTTCGAATACGTCTATTTCTCACGCCCGGATTCGGTTGTGAACGGCCGCTCCGTCTACGAGGTGCGCAAGGAAATGGGTCGCGGCCTGGCCCGCGAACTGGGCGTCGAGGCCGACATCGTCGTGCCGGTGCCCGACTCCGGCGTACCCGCCGCTCTCGGCTACGCCCAGGAAAGCGGCATCCCGTACGAAATGGGCATCATCCGCAGCCACTATCTGGGCCGCACCTTCATCCAGCCCAGCCAGGGCGCCCGTCAAAAGGGCGTGCGCATGAAGCACAGCCCCAACAAGTCGGCCCTGGCCGGCAAGCGCGTCGTGCTGATCGACGATTCGATCGTGCGCGGCACCACCTCGCTGAAACTGGTCCGCGCCGTGCGCGCCGCCGGCGCCACCGAGGTCCACCTGCGTTCGGCCAGCCCGCAGATCCTGTTCCCCGACTTCTACGGCATCGACATGCCCGAGCGCGCCCAACTGCTGGCCGCCAACAAGACGCTGGAAGAAATGCGCGACATGTTGGAGGTCGATTCGCTCGGCTTCCTGTCCATCGACGGCCTGTATCGCGCGATGGGAGAGACCGGCCGCAACGCCGCCGCCCCGCAGTTCACCGACCACTATTTCACCGGCGACTACCCCACCCGCCTCTTGGATCGCGAGATCGAGGAAGGCGGGCGCGAGTTCGGCGCCAAACAGCTGTCCTTGCTGGTCAGCGCCTGATCGAAAGCCGAGCGCGCAGGCCTTGGCTTGAGGGCCGAGGCCGCGCTATCAGCGGCCATGTCCGAACTTCCCCTGAACGACCGTATCGCCCTCGTCGTCGGCGCCTCGCGCGGCATCGGTTACGAGAGCGCGCTGGCCCTGGCCAAGGCCGGCGCCCACGTCATTGCGACGGCGCGCACCCAGGGCGGTCTGGAAGAGCTGGACGACGCCATCTTCGCCGCCACCGGCCGCCATGCGACCCTGATCCCGTTTGATCTGGTGGACGGCGGGGCCATCGACCGGCTGGGCGGCGCCATCTTCGAACGGTTCAAGAAGCTGGACATCTGGGTCCATTGCGCCGCCACCATGGGCCCCTCGGGCCTGACGCCGGTGTCGCACGCCGACCCGCGCGAGTTCGCCAAGGTCGAAAAGACCAACTTCACCGCCGTCTATCGTCTGATCCGCTCGCTGGAGCCTCTGCTGCGCGCCTCCGACGCCGGCCGCGCCATCCACTTCACCACCAGCGTCGCCAGCGCGCCCAAGGCCTTTTGGGGCATGTACGCCGCGACCAAGGCGGGCGCCGAGGCCTTGGTGAAGGCTTGGGCCGACGAGATCGAGAGCACGCCCGTGCGCGTCAGCATCGTCGATCCCGGCCGCATGCGCACCGCCATGCGCGCCCAGGCCTATCCGGGCGAAGATCCGTCCGTCCTGCCCCACCCCTCCGAGATCGGCCCCTTGGTCGTCGAACTGTCGAACGGCGCCGCTACGCCTCCGCTGACCATCAAGTTCCGCGATTGGACCGCCGGCCCCTCCGTCGATGCCTTGATCTGAGGATTTCGTCCCTACCGGCTGACATTCGTCCCAGGCTCGTGGCGGCAGAGGGCGGGCGCCGACAAGACCGGGGCCATGACCCTGTTTTCAGCCTTCCTGATCATCCACGTCTCGACCGGACTTTGCGCCGTGCTGGTCGGCGTATTGCCCATCGTCACCCGGAAGGGCGGCCGAGCCCATCGGGCTTGCGGGCGGCTGTTTGCTGGCCTGATGACCGTCCTGCTGGTCTGCGCCTGGGCGATGACGGCGCTGCGGTTCAACACCTATTTTCTGGCCCTGTCGGCGACCGCCACCCTCAGCCTGTTCTCGGGCGTCAGGGTGTTGAGACGCAAACGGCCCGACCTGAACACCGCCGATCGGGCCCGTCCGCTGGATTGGGCCGCGACCCTGGGCGTGATCGGAATCGGCCTGTGGGTTCTCGTCCTTCAGGCCCAAGGCCGGTCGGACGGTCCCGCCACAGTCTCCGTCGCTTTGGCCGCCAGCGCCCTGATGATGGGGGCGTGGGACGTATGGCGGTTCAGCGCGCCAAAATCCTGGCCCTTTTCACCTGAGCTCTGGACCTATGAGCATCTGACAAAGATGCTGGGCGCCTATTCTGCGGTCCTGAGCGCCTTTTCAGGTAACTTCCTGACCGCCGTTCTTGCCCCTTGGAGCCAGCTCTGGCCGACCGTCCTGTTCCAATGCCTGATCGTGGTCTGGATCGCGAGATTGCTGATCCGCAAACGCCGTCGTCCCCTGTGCGTTGGCTGAGACATCCGTCCGTCGCGGCTGTCGTCGGCCTGTTCACAGGCTATAGCTATATCGCGACCGTGCTCACCGTCGCCTGGTATCTTCGGCGGGGATCGACGGACCTGTCGGTGAGCGCCTCGCTCCTCTGGGCGGCCCTGTCCTATATGCCGTGGCTGGCCGTCGCGGGCCTGACATGGGTGGTGATCCGCCGAACTGGCGCAGGGTGGCGGGCGATAGGCTGGCTGGCCGCCGTCATGCTGCTGGCCGTCCCCCTGATCGCTGGCCTGAACGCCCGCATCGACATGAGCTTCCTCAACCATGCCGGCGAGGGCGGCGAATGGCTGGCGCGGACTGTCGACCGGCTGCCGGTCGTCCTGCTTCTCTACACCGCCGTCGTCGCTGTCGGTCTGGCCGCCTTCTATTGGCGCAGCGCCCGCGATGCGAGCGACCGGATCGCCGTCCTGACCACCGCCTTGGCCGAGGCTCGCACGCTGGAGCCGCAGCAGACCCAGCGCCTGCTGGTCTCCACGGGCCGGGCGCGCACCTCGGTCGCCGTCGGCGACATCGAATGGCTCGCCTCGGCCGGCAACTATGTGGTGGTCAACTGGCACGGCAAGGAGGGTCTGATCCGCGACACGCTGCTGGCGCTGGAAGCGCGTCTGGATCCGCGCCTGTTCACCCGCAGCCACCGCTCCAGCCTTATCAACCTGGCCCGCGTCAGACAGGTTCAGCCCCTGTCCGACGGCGCCTGGCGACTGACGATGAACAGCGGCGCTGAACTGGTGGTCAGCCGCACCTACCGCGACGCGGTGCTGGAAAAACTGGGCCGCAAACTGGCGTAAGCATTATCGCTCGAGCGTCTGCAAACCCTGGACGATATCCGCCAACTCAGCCGGCCAGATCGTTTCCTTGGAATTGCGGACGTCTTCGAGGCTCCACCAGCGGTGTTCGGTCAGAACTCTCTGCTCCTCGTCCGTCCAGCCCTTGGGCGACAGGACGAAGTCGTCGGTGCGCAGCAGGAAGAACCTCTGATCCACGTCCGCCATTCGGCCGTCAGGCAGACGGAAGCTGACACGAACCTGCGCGACCTGCGGGCCGGGGTCTTCGACGATCAGGCCCGTCTCTTCGAACAGTTCGCGGCGCGCGGCGGCTTCGAAGGTTTCGCCGGCCTCGCACCCGCCGCCGGGCGTCGCCCAGAAGGCCGTGCCGGCGAGCGGTCCTTCGGCGAACACGAAGTGGAACAGCAGCACCCGCCCCTGCCCGTCCAGGATCAGCCAACGCGAGGTGGGCCGGGCGGGAAGCGCGCTCTCGGCCTCGCTCACGCCGTCACTTCTTGGCGCCGCCCTTTTGGCCCGTGCGGATCCGGCCCGAGCGCGACACCTGGCGCGCGCCGCCGCGCGCGCCCTTCTGGACCGCCACCGACGAGCCGGCCTTCTTCGACGCACTGGATTTCAGCCCGCCCAGAATCTTGGGCTGGGCCTTGCGGGTCTTCTTCTGCTCCAGCGCCTTGCCGGGCAGTTTGGACAGGGCCTCTTCCTTCTCGGCCTTCTTGACGCGGCGCGGCGCGGTCTTGGCGTCGCCCTTGTAGCGTTCGGGCCCGGACTTGGCGCCGCCCTCGGCATAGGGGTTCACGCCGCTGGACTTGACGTTCAGGCGGATCGGCGTGCCCGGAAGGTCGAAGCTCTCGCGGATCGAGTTGACCAGATACCGCTTGTAATGCTCCGGCATCGACTCGGCGCGGTTGGCCATCAGCACGAAGGTCGGCGGGCGAGCCTTGGTCTGGGCGATATACTTCGGCTTGATCCGCTTGCCGTCCACGGCGGGGGGCGGGTGCCGCTGGGTGGCCATGGACAGCCAGGTGTTCAGGTCCTTGGTCTTCACCTTGACCGACCAGGTGTCATAGGCCTGAAGCACCGCCGGCATCAGCCGCTCGACGCCGCGTCCGCTGTGCGACGACAGGGCCACGAAGGGCGAACCCTTCAGTTGCGGCAGCTTGTCCTCGGCCATACCCTTCAGCTTGGCCATGCGGGACTGGGGCTCGTCCTCCAGATCCCACTTCGACGCGACATAGACCAGGGCGCGGCCCTCGCGCTCGACCAGATCGGCCAGCTGCAGGTCCTGGGTGTCGAAGGCGTCGTCCTTGTCCATCATCAGGATGACGACTTCGGCGAAGGTGATGGCGCGGATGGTGTCGGCGACCGACAGCTTCTCCAGCTTCTCCTGCACCCGCGCCTTGCGACGCATGCCGGCCGTATCGACCAGACGGATGTTCTTGCCCTCGAACTGCCAGTCGACCGAGATGGAGTCGCGGGTGATGCCCGCTTCCGGCCCGGTCAGCAGCCGGTCGTCGCCGATCAAACGATTGATCAGCGTGGACTTGCCCGCATTGGGCCGGCCGATGACGGCGATGCGGATCGGCTTGTCCGGCTCGTCGATCTCCTCGACGAAGATGTCCTGCGAGGCCGCGACGATGGCGGCGTACAGATCGGCCATCCCCTCGCCGTGCTCGGCCGAGATGGCGACGGGTTCGCCGAAGCCCAGGGCGTGCGCCTCGCCGACGCCGCCGCCGCTTTCGCGGCTCTCGGATTTGTTGGCCAACAGGATGATCGGCTTGTGCACCCGGCGCAGGCGCTCGGCGAAGATCCGGTCCAACGACGTCACGCCCTCGCGGGCGTCCATCATGAACATGACCAGTTCGGCGTCGTCCAGCGCGGCCTCGGTCTGCTCGCGCATCCGGGCTTCCAGACTGTCGTCGGTGACGTCCTCATAGCCCGCCGTGTCGATCAGCGTCAGGTCCATGTCGCCGATGTTGCCATCGGCGTATCGCCGGTCGCGAGTCACGCCGGGGCGATCGTCGACGAGCGCCAGGCGCTTGCCGACGAGGCGGTTGAACAGTGTCGATTTGCCCACATTGGGGCGGCCGACGATGGCGACCTTCAGAGCCATGTCGGCCTTCTAGCTTAGTTTGGGCTGAAAATCAGCGGATACAGATCAGTTGGCCGTTGTCGGTCAGCACATAGAGCGCGCCGTTATAGGCGGCCGGCGCGATATAGGCGGACGCGCCCAGCTTCAGCGTCGTCTGCGCCGCGCCGGTCTTCGGATCGAAGGCGACGGCTTCGCCGAACGAATTGACCATCACCAGACGGTTGGAGGCCAGCAGCGGCCCCGACCATTGCGGGCGGAGGGTGCGACGGCCGAAGGTCAGGAAACCGCCCTCGCGGCGCTCGCGGCCCTCGTTCAGTTCGCGCGTCCAGTAGATCTGGCCCGTGTCACGGTTGGCCGTGATCAGCTGACCCGACTTGGACACCACGAAGACAGCGTCTCCGACCGGCAGGGGCGCATTCACGCCCGTCACCGGCAGCTGCCACTTGGGCTGGCCCGAACGCAGGTCCAGCGCCGACATCACGCCCGAATGGCTGACGCCATAGACCATGCCGCGGCTGATCACCGGACGGCCCGCCACGTCGCGGACTTCCGACAGGGCGCTGGTGCGGCTGGTGCGCGACAGGGTCTCTTCCCAAACCGCCTGGCCGTTCAGGGCGCTCAGCGCGACCAGCTGGCCGGAGGCGAACGGGGCGACGACGGTCGTGCCGCTGACGGCGGGGCTGGAGGCGCGCATGACGCGCGCCGGCTCGGCGATGCCGCGATAGGTCCAGTCCTGGGCGCCGGTGTTGGCGTCAAAGGCGAACAGCTGGCTGTCCACGTCCACGACGAAGACCCGGTTGCCCGAGACGGTCGGGGCGCCGTGGATCGGGGCGTCCACCTGCTGGGTCCAGACCACCGCGCCGGTGTTGGCGTCCAGCGCCGTCATCGAACGATAGCCGGACGAGACGAAGACCTTGCCGCCGCCCACGGCGACGCCGCCGCCGAAGCCGCCGTTGCGGTCACGATCGGCGTTCTTGACGTTGGCCTTCCACAGGATCGCGCCGGTGTCGGCCGAAACCGCCGAAACGGTCGATTCGCCGTCCAGCACGAAGATCTTGCCGTCGGCGGCCACGATCGGGGCCATGACGTTGCCGACGTGAGCCGATCCCGAGCCGACGCCCCGCTTCCACGCGATCTGGAAGTTCGGCGCCGCAATGACGTGCTCGACCAGGTTCTCGGACGTGCCGCCGGGCTGCGTCCAGGCCGTCACGGCCTGCGGACCCGGCAGGAAGAAGTCGCGACCCGACAGGGCGGCCGACGGCGACAGGCTCTGTTCGAACTCCAGCACCGAGATGCGTTGCCCGGCCGAGGCGGTCGCGCCGGCGTCTTCCTTGCCGCCGCCCAGACCGAACGGCAGGTTGCGGCGCACGGTGCCGCAGGACGCCATCGTTGCGGCGACGCCGCAGATCAGCGCGACTTTCAGAACTCGGTTCATCGGGGGCGTCCTGTAAGGGGTCGTCACTATTGGGCGGCCGGCGCGGCGGCGGGAGCCGCCTGAGCGGGTGCGGCCTGAGCCGGGGCAGCTTGGGCCGGAGCAGCCTGAGCCGGGGCAGCTTGGGCGGCCGAGGGCGTCATCGCATTCGCAGCGCCGGCGGCCGGCGGGGTCGCCTTGGCGGCGGCGTCGATGATGGGCTTGATGGCGGCTGCGGTGCCGGCGTCGATGGATTCCACGGCGATCTGGGCGCGCTGACGGATCGAGTCCGGCACGTCCTGACCCAGTTGCAGCAGCACGAAGGCCTCACGCGCCTCCTTGGTCTTGCCGTGTTGCAGGCGCGCCAGGGCCAGGGCTTCCTGGGCGAAGGCGTGCAGCGGGCGCTTGTCTTCGGCCAGCGGCGTCAGACGCGTTTCGATCTCGGCCAGCGGCGCGGTGTCCATGATCAGGAAGGCGGCCTTCAGGGCGGGCGGGTCCGACAGGATCGGATCGCTGGACGCCTTGGCGGCCTCGTCGAACAGGCGAACCGCGTCCTGGAACTTGTTGGCGCTGACGGCCAGGCCGGCCTGCTGCTGCAGGGCCAGGACCTTGTAGGCGCCATTGCCTTCCTTGATCGCTTCCTCGAAGGCGGCGCGGGCGTCCATCGGCTTGTCGGCGCGCAGGGCCTCCATGCCGCGATCATAGGCCTCGGCGGCCTTGGCGGCCTTGTTGGAGTTCAGGCTGTCCCAGCCCCACCAGCCCAAGGCGCCGATCAGGGCGACGACCAGCACCACGCCGAAAACGGGCAGCCAGGTCTTGGCCAGGCGCTTCAACTTGTCGGAGCGAAGCTCCTCCTCGACCTGCTCGAAGACATCAACCACTGAAACGTCGCCCCAAAATCGCGAAATGCAAACCGGCGCGGACCCTAGAAGGTCGGCTCCCCGCCCGCAACGTCGTCCGTTACTGCGAAGCCGGCTTTTTCGAGAAGTAGGTCTCGACTTCGGCAGGAAAACGGCGGGTTTTCACATCGCTGGCGAAAGCAGAGGCGGCGCGGTCGATCTCGGTGCGCAGATCGGCGTATTTGCGCACGAACTTCGGGGTCCAGTCGAACATGCCCAGCATGTCGTTGACCACCAGCACCTGGCCGTCGCAGGCGGCCGAGGCGCCGATGCCGATGGTGGGCGCGTCGATCGTCTCGGTGATCTCGCGCGCCAGCGATTCGGCGACGCCCTCAATGACGATGCAGAAGGCGCCGGCCTCGGCGACGGCCTTGGCCTCGGCCAGCACCCGATCACGCTCGCTCTCGGTCCGGCCCTTGGCCTTGAACCCGCCTTCGGCCAGGATCGCCTGGGGGCGCAAGCCGACATGGCCCATGACCGGAATGCCGCGCTTGACCAGGAAGGCGACGATCTCGGCCATTTCGATGCTGGTTTCCAGCTTCACCGCCTGGGCGCCCGTCTCCTTCATCACCCGCACGCAGTTGGCGTAGGCGACCTCCTTGCCGCCTTCGTAGGAGCCGAACGGCATGTCCACCACCACCATGGCCCGCTTGGCGCCGCGCATGACGGCCTGCCCGTGCAGGATCATCATCTCCAGCGTCACGCCCACGGTATTGGGCAGGCCGTGAACCGCCATCCCCAGGCTGTCGCCGACCAGCAGCACATCGCAGTGCGGATCCAGCAGGGCCGCCATCGGCGCGTCATAGGCCGTCAGGCAGACGATGGGCTCGCCGCCCTTGCGCCCCGCGATATCGGGCACGGTGATGCGTTTGACGCTCTCTTGGGTGTGGACGGACATCGCCGGGCCTCCTGACGTGAAGGGGTCAGATAGGCCCCTGCCCCGCCGGTGTCACCCTTGCAGCCGCGCTCACACGTCCTGCGACAGCTTCGCCACGCCCGCCGCCATCAGCGCGACCAGGGCCCCGGCGACGATCCAGAAGGCCATCATCCCCGAGCCGTTCATCACATCCAGCGACCCGACGCCGAGACCTTGAAGGCCCAATCCGTCCAGGCCTGATTGCGCCGCACCCTGCGCCGTGGCGGCTGCGGCCCTGAGACCTTGCGCCAAGGTCGTATCGCCGTCGGCGGTGAAGTTGATGTTCACCCCCTCGCGCACCGCCAGCACGCCGCCGATCAATCCCGCCGCCGTCAGGGTCAGGGCGCGCCAGCGCGACCGCGTCTCCATGCGCGCCTGCACCGTCGCCAGAAACAGGGCCTCGTCCGGCAGACTCGGCGCCTGGGCGAACAGCCTTTCGATCATCGGATCAAACTCGTCAGCCGACATGGACCGACCTCCCGCCTGAGCCGTGCGCCGGTTGTAGCCGCGCACGGAGTTTATCCAGACCACGTTTGACATGCGATTTCACCGTGCCAAGCGGCAAATTCATGGCTGCCGCGATTTCCGGATGCGACATCCCCGCGCCGTGGCACAGGGAGACGCAGACACGCTCGGTCTCGTTGAGCGTCTTCAACGCCTCGTCCAGGTCCATCAGACCGCCGCGGTCGACGACCACATCCGCCTGATCGGCCTCGATCTCGGCGACGTAGCGCGCCTCCTTGGCCACCCGCTTCAGATAAAGCCGCGCGGCGATCTTCTTGATCCAACCCGCAAACGTCCCCTGCCCGCGAAACTCCGCGCACCGCTGGAACCCTTGCAGAAAGGCGTCCTGCGCCACGTCGTCGGACAGGGACGGCGTCGCCCCCATCCGGCGCAGCAGCCCCCGCACCGCCGACCCGTGCCGACGCACCAGCTCGCCATACTCCCGCCGACCGCCGGCCGCCGCCTGGGCGGCCAGCTCCACATCGTGGAAGTCTCTCAATGATCTGACCATGACGTTTCCCCCTTCCGGCGGACGTCAGTCTTTGTTCGGGTTGAAGAAGCCCAGGATGATGAAGGCGACGCCGATGGCTGCGGGAATACATGCGATGCCCAGCAACGCGCCCTGGCCATTGCCGCCCCAGACGTGCGTCGTGCCCTGAACGACGATGCCGAACCCGGCGATGCCGATACCGCTCGCCAGGCTGAGCACGCCCTTGCGAATGTCCTTGCTGCGCGACGGCAGCCCCTTCTGCACATCCTTGGTCATCACATCGAGCAGTTCGGGCGGCAGTTCCTGACCCTTGTCGACGGCGAGACGCACGGTCTCCTGCATGTCGCGCTTTTCGCGGTACTTCAGGAAGGTGGGGCCGAAGACGATGGCCGTAATCGTGCCGAAGACGGCGAAGATGGCGAAGATCGGAATGAAGTCTTCCATGTCGAGTATCCCTTGAACCGTTGCAGCAGCCTGATGCGGCGGCCTTCTGATCACAAGAGGCTGGCCGACGCCTCAACGGATGCGCGTCGTTGCGTGAAATCTTCGTAAGGTCGCCGTTTCGGCCGCCGCCGGTTCGGTCTAGGGTCCGGTTTCATCAATCTCAGGAGCGCGTCCCATGGCCCATGTCACCTATCGCATCGTCGAGCATGACGGCGGCTGGGCCTACAAGTCCGGCGACACCTATTCCGAAACCTTCGCCAGCCACGACGACGCCAAGGCCGCCGCCGTGCGCGTCTCGCGCGAACAACGCGTGCCGGACCAGACCGCCGCGATCGAATACGAGACCGCCGCCGGCGAGTGGGTCACCGAAAGCGCCGACGGCCACGACCGCCCCTCGACGGACGTCGAGGGCTGAGGCCGAGATGATCCACCGTCGCACCCTGCTGGCCGCCGCCGCTCTCGCGCCGCTGGCAGGCTGCGCCACGGCCCCAAAGTCTAAGACGCCCACCGAGCTGAAGCTCGTCACCTTCAACATCTGGCACAACATGGGCGACTGGGCCGCCCGCCGTCCGCTGCTGATCGCTGCGCTGAAGGCCCAGGACGCCGACGTCATCGCCCTCCAGGAGGTGCTGGAGGACGCCAATGTCGGGCTGGAGAACCAGGCCCGGATGCTGGCGCGCGAGCTGGGCGGCTATCATGTCGCCTTCGTCTCGACCGACGCCGAGGGCGCCCCACGCCGCTACGGCAACGCCCTGCTGACCCGCCTGCCGGTTCTGGCCGAGGCCTCGACCAAGCTTGAGCCGCTCGACGATTTCCGCACCGCGCTTCGCCTTCGCGTCGCGGTCCAAGGTCGCCCGGTCGATGTCGTCGTCACCCATCTGGCGTGGCAACAGGACGCCGGCCCGGTCCGCGCCCGCCAGATCGCATCCCTGCTCGGCTGGCTGCCGCAGGACGGCACGCCCCTGATCGTCATGGGCGATTTCAATGCGACGCAGGAGGATTCCGGCCTGGCGACACTGACCGGCCCCCGCTTCTTCAGCGCCCTGCCCCGCGGCGCGGTCACGACCACCCTGAACCCGGCCAAGGGTCACCCCGAGCGCGTCATCGACCACATCTTCGTCGAACAGGCCGCCTTCACGCCCGGCGAGGCCCGCCGCTTCGGCGATACGCCGACCAACGGCGAATATCCGTCCGACCACTTCGGCGTCGTCGCGACCGTCCGGCTCAGGTAAGCGCTGAGGCGTAGGTCTCGGGCTTGAACCCCACCAGCCGCCGATTCCCCAGATCCAGCACCGGCCGTTTGATCATCGACGGTTGGGCCGTCATCAGCGCGATCGCTTTCGCCTTGTCGATGTCCGTCTTGTCGGCATCCGGCAGCTTTTTGAACGTCGTCCCGGCCCGGTTCAGCACCGTCTCCCAACCATGCTCGTCGATCCACTGGCCCAGCCGCCCCGCATCCACTCCGGCCTTCTTGTAATCGTGGAAGACGTAATCGACCCCCTGCTGCTCCAGCCAGACCCGGGCCTTCTTCACCGTGTCGCAGTTGGGAATGCCGTAGAGGGTGTAGGTCATGGGTCTCTCGAAGGTCGTGGTTCAAGCGGATCAAGCCGCTTTCGCCCCCTCGCCGAGCATCGTCAACTGTCGGTCAGACGCGACACCGGCGCTGTGAACGTCGCCGAGAACCCCTCTACGCCGTAACGAAGATCCGCGCCGCCGCACCCCAGCAGGCCTCTCGCGAGCAGTTTGACACCAAAGCCGGTCTTGAGCGGCGGATGGGCCGGCGCGCCCCCGCCTTCGATCCACGTCAGGACGAGTTGCCCCTCATCCAGCCGCCAATCGACCGAGACGCGGCCGCCAGGCTTGGCCAGCGCGCCATGCTTGAACGCGTTCGTCGTCAGCTCGTGGATGATCAAGGCGACCGTCTGCGCCACACGCGGCGACAGGTGCACCGACGGCCCCGAGATGGAAACCGGCCTGCGCACCAGATTACCGACCGCGTCGCGAACAATCTCACCGAGGTCGCCGCCATTCCACGCCTTTTCATCCAGCGTCTGCTGGGTCTTGGCGATGGCGTTCAGTCGCTCGTCGAAACGCTCCAGCACATCCCGATCGACGCCCGACAAGGTGCTGCGGGCGACCGCTTGAACCAGCGCGAGCGTATTCTTCACCCGGTGGCCGCATTCGTCGACCAGCATCTGCCGGTGTTGCTCGCCCCGCACCCGCTCGGTCGTTTCGATGGCGATATTGAGAATGCCGACGATCGCGTCGCCGTCCCGCACGGGGCTGTAGGACAGCACCCAGCAGGTGTCTTCCGAATAGCCGTTTCGAACCATCGTCAGCGGCAGGTCTTCCAGAAAAACGGTTTCGCCTGCCAGCGCGCGCTCCGTCAGAGGGCGCAAATCGTCCCACACCTCATGCCAGACCTGATCCAGCGGACGGCCCAGGGCGCTCGGGTGCTTTTGTCCGAGCAGCGGAATATAGGCGCCGTTGTAGAGCAAGGTGCGCTCCGGGCCCCACATGACGCTGGCCGCGAAACCCATTCCCATCATCATGTCATAGGTAATGCTCAGCGCGGGCGACCAATCGCGCTTTGGCCCAAGGGGCGTCGTCGCCCAGTCGAACGCATCAATAAGGGCTGGCATCGGTGCGGCCCCTGTTGACGACGGCATTCGACGAGCAACCGACGAATGCAGCCCCAGCATCAATCTGTGATGCAAACCTCATCATCGTCGCTCAGAACAATCGAATGGTGTCGCTTGGCCGATCGACGATCACGCCCGCGACATAGAGTTTGCGCACCAGTTGCTGCGTGCCGAGGATCGTCCGGCTTTGGAAATCGAGCCAGTTCGCGACCAGGGTCTGATCCGGCAGATTGATGTCTCTCTTGCCCGCGACCCGGATGACCAAGCCTGCCTTTTCAAGCTGACCCAGGTGCCTGCGAACCGTTTCGTCGTCCATTCTGGCGGCCTTGGCGACCTCGATCACGCTCACCGGCCCGAACGGCGGGTTCAAGGAGCCAAGACGGCCGGCGTCCGGCTCCTGAACAACCCTCAAGGCGCTTCCAGTGAGATGCGACAGCCAAAGCAGGACGTAGTGCGTCGTCAGGGTGATTTCGGGCTTCAGCGATCGGGCGTGCTGGATGCCTTTAAGGACGTGCGCCGTCATCAGCCGCGTCGCCAAGCCTGCGACTGGCCAGGCTGGCGTGACGACCCGGTCGCCGTCGCGGGCGCCGCATGCATTCAGCATCGCCAGCCCATCGACGAACTCCACCGTGGCCAGAAGGAAGGCTTCCATCGCGGACTTGAACGGCTTCGACTGCGACACCTCGGCGCGCAAGACGAAACCGCCGTCGGTCCGCACCAGCACGCCCCGCTCCACCAATCCCGCCAGTTTGGTGCGTGCGCTCTCGCGCGGCACGCCCAGGGACATGGCGATGCTGATTGCGTTCACAGGCCGCCGCAGGGCGTTCGGCAAAATGCCGGCTCCAATGGAAGAGTCGCGCGCCGCACCTTCGTCGTCGGCGCCTCTGACGTTTGCATCCACGACGCCCGCGGTCAGCAGGGCGGATATCAGATCCTCGTCGATCCAGGTGCGGGATGCGGCGATGAAATCGAGGGTCAGCTTCGTATTCAGCCAAGCGACCTGAGCGGCCTGTAAACGCAGAGACATTGGCGGACCGTTTGAGGCTTCGACGAACACTGTCGCCCTCGCTCGCGCGCCTGTCGACAAGGCAACTACCGAAAATGAGGTTTCGGGACAGATGCGGAGCGACGACCGATCCACGCACAAAGGCGCAGCCTTGCCGTCATTGTTCGCCGACAAATCCCTTTCAGTGTCGGGCGCTTAGAGACGGCCTTCGTCAATCGACCTGACGCATCCCCGAACGGGACTATGATGTCGACGGGTCTTTGAAAACAGCAGCGCTCAGGAATTGGACCACCTTGCACTTTGCACGCCTTTTTCCCGCGCCGTGCAATTTCGCTCGGTCGCTGATTTCAGACGAATTAGACGAATTGGACGGTGTTTTTGTCAGGCGACCGTCTAGGCCGCGAATCCGGCGAAGACGCCGATGACCATCACGATAAAGGTCGCGACGACGCTGGACAGGCCGATGGCGATCATCACGACCAAGGCCTTGGCCAGGCCCGGGACCACGCCCCGATACCACCGTCCCCGCCCCATCCGCATGAAGGCCCCGATGCCCAGCACCAGCGTCAAAAGGCTGCACGCGGCAGCCAGCGGGCCGGGGCTGAACATGAACCAGGCCAGCGGCAGCATCGGCACGGTCCAGGCGTTCAGATAGGCGAAGGCCGCGCGAAACCCGCATCTCAGGCCCAGGTCCTCGGCATCCCACAGGCGAAACAGCGGCATGGCCGCCAGGGCGTAGAGCGGCGCCATGATCGGCACGGCCACCAGCGACATCCAGCCGTCGGCGTCCGACATGAAGACGTCGCGCGACTTGCCCGCTTCCTGAAGCAGGGGGTTCAGCACCTCGGCCGGCATGCCTTCCAGGTAGAAGCTCAAGCCCCCGCGCAGAAAGACGATCAGCATCAGGATCGCGTTCAGCGCCAGATACAGCTTCAACGGCTTGGCGTAACGCCCGCCCCCGGTCGGCCCCTCGATCATCCAGGCCTGCAGCACCAACCGGGGCCGCACCAGCAGGTCGCGCGCGGTCCGCACCTCCGCGCCGCCAAAGCCCAGCGCGTCCTCGGACAGGTCCTTGAACGCCTGCTTGCGCGTCGTCTCGCCGTCGGTCATCGGATTCTCCCCTAGGGGATGCATACACCGCCCGGTTGACCGCGCAACCGCCGATCAGAACCGCTTGCTCAGACCGATGCTGACCACCCGTCCGCGCGGATCGGCCACGACCGGGTCATAGCCCAGGGCGAACTGCGCCAGCGGCGGGACCTTATCGGCCACATTGACCACCCCGACCGACAGATCCAGGTCAGCGCCGATCGTGCGGCTGTAGAGCAGGTCGACCGTCGTCTGGCTGGCGATGCTGGCGTCGGTGATGCCGCTGCGGTCATTGGCGTATCCGTCGGTATAGTGGACCAGGGCCGTCACCGCGTTCGGCCCGCCGCTCCAACCCAGGGCGAATTCCCCCCGATTGCGTGGCAGGGACCGGCCGATGTTGTTCAGGTTGGTCGAACCGACGCCCGACACCTTGGCGGCCGACGCGTCCAGCCGGATGTCATAGGCGTCCACATAGGTCCAGGTGGCCGAGGCCGTCGCCTCCCCGCCCCACAGGCCGCGCCGATAGCGGGCCGACAGGTCGATCCCTTGGGTCTCGATGGACGAGGCGTTGACGAAATACAGCTGCACGAAGGTCAGGGCGCCGCTGGCCGAGCGGGTGATGCGGCTCTGCACCTCCGTGCCGGTCCGCCCCGCCGCCGTATCGGCCGCCGCCTGGTTGATGATGGCCTGGGCCGACTCCTTGACCACCTGGTCAGCATAGTCGAACC
Organism: Brevundimonas sp. MEB006b; assembly: GCF_030209705.1. Lineage (NCBI taxonomy): Bacteria > Pseudomonadati > Pseudomonadota > Alphaproteobacteria > Caulobacterales > Caulobacteraceae > Brevundimonas > Brevundimonas sp. MEB006b. The sequence goes on along the minus strand of NZ_JARVRL010000009.1, from coordinate 266,293 downwards.
GCCAGGCGTCCACGCCCAGTTCCAGCCCGTTCATCGGCGTCCAAACTGCGCCCAGGTTCAGGCTCTCGGACTTCTCGGGCTTCAGGTCGGCCCGGCCCGAGGTCAGGGTGTTGACGAAGACGAACGCCCCTCGGTCGAACACCGACGGCTGCGACGCCTGCGCCCCCGACTGGGCATAGACCGACGGCGCCCGGAACCCCTGCCCCCACGACGCGCGCAGGGCCAGGGCGTCAGTGACGTCCCAACGGATCGCGGCCTTGGGGCTGAAACGACCCTCGTTGCCGTCATAGGATTCGTAGCGTCCGGCCAGCTGCGCCTCGATCCGGTCGCCCAGATGGAGGCGGGCTTCGGCAAAGGCGGCCAAGGCTTCCTGATCGCCCTCGAAATCCGGCGACACGCCCGCCGTCAGCAGGTCGCCCCGGTTCACCAGATCGCTCCAGTCGTGACGGAAGCCGCTGCGGCGATACTGGGCGCCGACGGCGAGATCGACCGACCCGCCGGCCCAGGCCAGGGCCTCTCCGCTGGTCGAGGCGTCCGCCGTCGCCAGGGTCGCCGCGCCCCGCAGGCCGGTCGAGCCGATCAGGCTGTCGATCAGGGCGGCGCTGTTCGCCGTCCCGGTTCCCAGATAGGCGCTGCCAAACGGGTTGAAATACTGGCAACCCCCGACGCCGGGCGTCCCCGTCGCCGGATTGCAGCCCGCTCCACCCAGGCCGTTCAGCGCATTCTGCAAGGCGCTCCCGATGGTGTCGGGCTTGTCATAGGCGACATGCTGACGGCTGCTGGTCGCCGACAGGTTCCAGGTCCAGCCATTGCCGAAGCGCCCATCCAGCCCGGCCGCCAGCCGCCAGGTGCGATAGACGAACTCGGCCTGCGACGCGCCGGCCTCCGCCCCCAGCAGCCGCCCCCGGAACAGCACCGCCTCGCCGAACGGATTGTCAGGATGGGTCGCCGGCACCGTCAGCGACCGCGCCAGGATCGGCAGCGACGGCGACTGGCGCGCGATGGTGTTGGTCGCCGACCACGCCCCTTGCAGCGACAGGGTCATGTCGCCCACAGGCCGCCGGTAGTCCGCGAACAGCTGCGTGCGCGTCTCCTCAGGGGCCAGATCGAAGAAGTCCGAATAGTCCAGCCGGCAGAAGGCGTCCGTGGGCGAGTTCAGATAGGCGCTGCCGAACGCCGGATTGCCGCACGCCGGATCGGGCGAAAAGCCATTGCGGATGGGTCGGAAATAGGAGCCCGGCTGGCCATAGCTGGTCACAGCCGTCCAGGCGGCGCGGCCATAGCGTTCGGCCTGGGTGAAGTTCCGCTCGTCCGACCCCAGGGCCGAACGATGGAAATGCGAGGCCGCCAGCGTCAGGTCTCCGCCCAGCAATTTCAGCCCGCCAATGGCCTCGATCACGCTCTCTTCCGACCCGTCGGCGACGGCGTATTTGGCGCTGATCTCGGGACGGTCCACGCCCCGCCGGGTGATGAAGTTGACCACGCCCGCCACCGCGTCCGAGCCATAGACGGCCGAGGCGCCGTCCTTGACCACCTCGACCCGCTGAAGCGCGATCATCGGCACCAGCGAGTTGATGTCGACGAAGCCCGAGCCGTCCGTCGCCACCACGGCGCTGTTGGTCCAGCGCTGTCCGTCCACCAGGACCAAGGTCGAGCCGAGGCCGAGATTGCGGAGGTTGAACTGGGCCGTCCCCGAACTCTGCGGCTGGTTCAGCTGATCGACCTGGGCCTCCGAGCCTGAGTTGGCGGTGACCAGCCGGACCAACTGAGAGGCATCGGCGATGCCGGCGGCGGCGATTGTTTCGCGGGCCACAGTCTCTACCGGGGCGATCCGCTCGCCGCCTGCGATGCGGGAGCCGGTGACGACCACATCGTCCACGCGCGACGCCTCTTGGGCCTGGGCGGCCGCAGCCGTCGCCAGCCAAGCGATCGAGGCTGTCGCCATCAAGAAGTTGCGTTGCGTCATTCGGATGCTCCCCGCGATTGGCAGCGGGCTTCTATCCATCGCTTCGATTTTGCGAAAGCCTAATTTTGCAGTTTTGCAATTTCAGTTGGCGGCAAGACATCGTGCGCCATTGATCCCGTGATGTAACCGGTTACGGTGCGGCAAAACAGAAACGGTCAGGAAAGCAGGAAGCATGGCGAACGTCCGTCTGGTCGACGTGAAAAAGGCGTTCGGCGCCGTCGAGGTGCTGAAGGGCGTCGATCTGGAGATCGCCGACGGCGAGTTCATCGTCTTCGTAGGCCCGTCGGGCTGCGGCAAGTCCACCCTGCTGCGCACCATCGCCGGTCTGGAAGAGGCGACGACAGGCCAGGTTCTGATCGGCGACCGCGTGGTCAATGACCTGTCGCCCTCCGACCGCGGCATCGCCATGGTGTTCCAGTCCTATGCGCTCTATCCGCACATGACGGCCTATGAGAACATGGCCTTCGGACTGAAGCTGGCCAAGACGGATAAGGGCGAGATCGACCGACGCGTCCGCGCCGCCGCCGAGGCGCTCAGCATCACCGACTATCTGGATCGCAAGCCCAAGGCCATGTCGGGCGGCCAGCGCCAGCGCGTCGCCATCGGCCGCGCCATCGTGCGCGAGCCTGAGGTCTTCCTGTTCGACGAGCCACTGTCGAACCTGGACGCCGCCCTGCGCGTTCGGATGCGCTATGAGTTCGCGCGGCTGCACGCCGAGCTGAAGACCACCATGATCTACGTCACCCACGACCAGGTCGAGGCTATGACCCTGGCGGACCGCATCGTGGTGCTGAACGGCGGCCGGATCGAGCAGGTCGGTGCGCCGATGGACCTGTACGAACACCCTGCCAATCTGTTCGTCGCAGGCTTCATCGGCAGCCCCAAGATGAACCTGCTGGCCGCTGAGATCGTGGAAGCCTCGGCTGCTGGAGCTACGGTGAAGACGTCCGCAGGCGAGACGATCCGGGTGTCGGTTGGCGCCGCCTCGGCCAAGCCGGGCGATGCCGTCACCCTGGGCGTCCGTCCCGAGCATCTGACCACGACCGGCGACGGCGATGCGCTGACCGCCGAGGTCATGTTCGTGGAAACCCTGGGTGCGACGACCATGGCGCACCTGAAGCATCCAGCGTCCGAAGACGCGCTGACGGTTCAGCTGGCCGGTGAACTCCGCGCCAAGGCGGGCGAGCGCCTGACGCTGCACGTCCCCGCGAAACAAGCGCATCTGTTCGACGCGGCCGGTAAGGCGTTCCAGAGGCTCTGATCCCTCTCCCATTGGGAGAGGGCTTGAGCGCACGAGAGCGTTAGCGATCGTCCTTCGCGCGAAAGGGTGAGGGTCTGATGGTGCGACCTAGCCTACCGGCCGCCCTTCATCCAGCCCTTCGGGCCACCTTCTCCCAATGGGAGAAGGGACGCAGGTGGTCAGCGCAGTTCCACCCGCCGCGCCCCTGCCGGAATGACCAGTTCATCACTCGACCACGTCGCTGAGCGGCCGTCGATCCGAACGCGCTCCGGCCGCCCCTGCCCCTCCGGCCATTGCAGAACGAAGCCGCCCGGCGGCGTCGCGCCGTCGCCCAGGGTGAGCACATAGCCCTGCCGTTCCTTGCGATAGGCGTAGGTCAGCGGCCCATAGGCGGTGCGCAGATTCCGCACGCCGACGCCTTCTTCCGTATCCAGCCACGCCTCCGGCACGCCCGCCGCCAGCACCAGGGCGTGATCGCGGTCCCGCTCGTAGGCGAACAGATCCAGCGCCGAGCGGATATAGTCGGAGCTGATCCAGGCGTGCGGCATGTCGCCGATGAAGCGCGGCTCGCGCTTTTCGCGCCCCACCACCTCGGCCCAGCCGTTCCAGGCCTCGGGCCTGCGGTCGGCCATCAGGAAGTCCAGCACATCCAGCGCTCGGTCCTTCTGACCCAGCCGCACATAGGCGCCGACCAGCCGCCATTCGTAGGGGGTGTAGTCCTTCCACGCCGTGCGGTTGGTCAGACGGTTCTGGAAGTTTTCCCAGTAGCGATCAAAGGTTCGCGCCAGAAGCTCGGGCGGCAGATTATCCCGTTCGCCCGCTGGCGACAGGGCGATGGTGGTCGAGGTGGCGTCGAAATCGCCCCGGTCCGCAGCCCCAGCGATCCAGTCGATGCCATGATGGGCCGCCGTCGCCCTGATCGACGCCCGGATGTCGGCGGCGAACTGATCCCGCGCCGCCGCATAGCGAGCGGCGGCGTCCGCATCGCCCAGAGTTTCGGCGATGAAGACCGCGTCCTTGTAGCCCAGCAGGCCCCAGAAGTCGTCCCAGTAGGAATAGGCCGCCTTGTCCGAATAGCCCTCGTGACTGATCGTCGGCGGCAGCAGGCCGTACAGGTGACGCTGGTCCGGCGTCTGGAAGGCCGCCGTCCGGGTCGAGGCGCGCAGCTCGTCCATATAGGCGATCGCCTTTTGTACCTGCGGCCAGACTTGGCGCAGCAGGGCGTCGTCCTTGGTGTAGCGATAGGTTTCGGCGGCCAGAAAGACGAACTCGCCGTGGCTGTCGTTCTCGGGCACCGGATCGGCGCCGCGCGCATCGACGCAGCACGGGACCTTGCCGTTCTCGAACACATAGGGGGCGTACCAGCGCAGATAGTCGGCGGAATGCTCGGCCATGCCCAGCCGGTTCAGCCCCTCGGCCATCATGGCCCCGTCGCGGATCCAGGAGCGGTTGTAGCTGCGGGTTCCCGGCTGAAGGATCGGCCCCTGACGCGACATCAGCATATGGGCCAGCGAAGATTTTAGCGCGTCCTCGATCCGCTGGGCGGCGGGCGGCAAGGTCAGGTCCACCCGATCCAGTTTCGCGCGCCATTCGGCCGCCAGCCGGCTCTCGACAGGACCCAGCACAGCCGCCGCCTGCCCCACGGGCTCGGGCGCCAAGGCGTCGCCGGATAGCTGCGACACCCATCCGACCGTGCGCGTCTCGCCGGATTGCAGCGTCAGCTCATAGGTCAAGGCGCCAGCGGCCAGACCCGTGGCGTCGGTCGTCGCCATGACCTCGCCCGCAGGTCGCCGCGCGGATGGCAGGATCAGGGACTGCGGATCGCTGCCGGCATCGAAGGTCGCCAACGCGACCTGATCCGGGGCCGCCAACGGCTGCATCCGCACCGTGTCGTTCAGCTTCAGTTCGGCGCCGTCCCAGCCGATCGTCTCCACCGGGCTGACGCCGCCTGGAATGGCCAGGAACTGACGCGGCGCATTGACCTGCATGGGGCGTGCGGCCAGGGCCAGGATCAGGGTGCGCGGCCGGCTGGAGGTGTTGGTCAGGTCGTAACGGGCCCACAGCTGCGCCTGATCGGGCGGCCCGTCGGCGAAGCTGGTGATCTTCAGCGTCCAGTCGTCGGCGGTCCAGGTCACGGACGGGATGGGCAGGTCGCCGTCCTTCAGCCCTTGTTCGATATTGACGTCGGCCCAGGTGATCAGCCGCCCGTTGTCGACGACGAACGGCTCGATGCTGGGTCCGGCGCGGCGCAGCTCGATGGCGCCGTCCTCGCCGATCAAGCCGCTCTCGCCGCCTCCATCGACACCGACCAGGGTCCAGTATGACTGCTCGCCGGAGAAGCCGCGCGGGTAAAGGCCGCGCCGGTTCTCCTTGGCCACCGCCTCAAGGAACACTGTGGGATCTGCGCCAAACGTCAGCGGTTCGACCTCGATCTCGTTCAGGGCATAGGTTGTCGCCTGGGTCGCGCCCAGTCGTTGGCCCGCGCCGGATGAACCGACCACGTCCGGCGCCGGAGCGGGCTTCAGCGGTTCCAGTCTCAGCCAGCGCGCCGCCGCCTCGGGCGTCCTCAGCCAGTCAATGCCGCCATTGCCGCCCGTGACTGTCGTCAGCGGCCGCCAGTCGCGTCCGTCCAGAGAGGTAGAAACGCGATAGTCGCTCGCCGCCCCCCGCTCGCCCCACCGCAGGGTCAGGCCGCCAAACTCGCGCTCGTAGCCCAGGTCCAATGTCAGGGCCGACGCCTCGCCCACGGGCGGGGTCCAGGCGGTTTTCGGGTCGAGATCGACGGCGTTGGCTGCTGTCGACGCAGTGCGTCCATCGTTGCCGATCGGCTGAGGCGGGACAGGCGGATCGACCGGCAGGGCGCGCAGGGTCAGTTGGTCAATCTCGACCGAGCCCTTGCCGCCCTCGGCCGCGACCACGACGAACTCGACCCGCTCGGCGCGACGCAGGATGGTTTGAGGGGTTGGTCCCCAGGCTTTGGAGACCTGACGGCGTTTAATCACGAACCGGGTCCAGCCGTCGGGAAAGTCGTAGCGCGCCGTCTGCTTCCACCAGACATTCTCGGCCGAGGCGTCCGTCAGCTTGACCTCGAAGGTATTGGTCGGCCCGGCGCCCCTCACCCAGAAGCTGATCTCGTAGTTCTCGGGCAGGTCGAACGGCAGCGCGCGGCTGAGCACCGCATAGCCCGCCTTGCCGTCGAAATCGTAGTCGAGCCGCACCGCTTTCCCGTCATGGCCGGCGACGGCGGAGACGGCGGCGTGAACGTCGGTCGAGGCGCTGGCCTCCCACCGCGTCGCATCGTCCATGTTGTCGAGAACACGCGTTTCCTGGGCGACGGCGGGCGCGGCCAGAGCGAGGGTCAGGACCGAGGCGGCGGCCAGCAGGAGGTTACGCATCGAAACTCGCAGTTCTGGTCAGCCCTTCACGCTGCCCGCGAGCATGCCGCGGATGTAGTAGCGTTGCAGGGCGAGGAAGAGGATCAGCACGGGCGCGACCGTGACGACGGCGCCGGCCATCATCAGTTCGATGTCCTGCACATGCTCGCGCGACAGGGCCGCCAGCGCCACCGGCAGGGTATAGTTCGACTGGTCCGTCAGGATGATCAGGGGCCACAGGAAGTCGTTCCAACTGCCCAGGAAGACGAACAGGCCCAGTGTCACGATGATCGGCTGCAAGGTTGGCAGGACGACGCGGCGGAAGATCTGCCCTTCGCTGGCGCCGTCGATACGGGCGGCCTCCAACATCTCATCGGGAATGCTCAGCGTATACTGGCGCACCAGGAACAGGCCGAAGATGGACGCCAGCCAAGGCACCAGCGCCCCGGCATAGGTGTTCACCAGCCCCATCGACTTCAGCATCAGGAACAGCGGCAGGGTGCCGATCTGGGCGGGCACCACCAGGGCGGCGACCAGGAACTGGAACAGCCGCTCGCGCCCGGCGAACTTCAGCTTGGCGAAGGCGTAGCCGGCCGGAACCGTGAACCCCAGCGCCAGGATCGTCGCCAAGGTCGCAAGGGCGAAGCTGTTCCACAGATACCTCCCCATACCCTGATTCAGAAACAGGTCGCGATAATGCTCCAGCGTCCATTGCGAGGGCAGCAGCGGCGGCGGAAAGACGGCCGCCTCGCCCGTCGCCATGAAGCTGACCGACACCATCCAAACCAGTGGGAACAGCACGACCAAGGCGATGAGGCCCACAGCCAGATTGAGCAGGATGGCGCGGAGTTTCATTGATACGCCCCCACCCGCTTGGCGACCGCCAGCTGGACCAAGGTGATCGCGAGGATACACAGAAACAGGACGAAGGCGACGGCGCTGGCGGAGCCCAGGTTCCACCATTTGAAGCCCTCTTCGTACATGAAGTAGAGCACCGTCACCGTGCTCTGGGCCGGCCCGCCTTGGGTCATCACATAGGGTTCGGCGAACAGCTGGAAGAAGCTGGCGACAGAGATGATCGAGACGAGCAGCATGGTCGGCGCAATGGCCGGCAGGGTCACATGGCGGAACTGCTTCCACGGCCCGGCGCCGTCGATGCGCGCGGCCTCGTACAGATCGTCCGGCACGGTCTGAAGCACCGCCAGGAAGATCAGCATATTGTATCCGAAGATCTTCCAGACCACGAACATCAGGATCGCCGGAATGGAGGTCGATGGGTCGCCCAGCCAATCCACGGCCGGCAGGCCGAGACTCTCCAGCCCCCAGTTGATGACGCCGTAGCGGGTGTGCAGCAGATAGCGCCAAACCACCGCCGTCGCGACCAGGGTGGTGACATAGGGGGCGAAGAACATCACCCGCCAGATCGGCCGCCACTTCACGACCCGGGCGTTCAGGATCACCGCCGCCGCCAAGGACGCCGCGATGGACAGGGGCACGCCAAGGACGGCGAAGGTCAGGGTGTTCTTCATCGCCCCCCAAAACAGGGGATTGCTCAGCAGCCGCTCATAGTTCTGCACGCCCACGAAACGCAGGTTGTCCAGGTTCGCCAGGGCGTAGATGTCGAAGTCGGTCAGGCTGAGCAGCAGGGCCGCGATCACCGGAATGGCGAAGAACAGGCCGATGGCGAGCATGGCCGGGGCGACGAAGGCCCAGGCGGCCCGTTCACGGGCGCCGCGTCCGCGCGATGGCTTCACTCTGGCCAAGGTCGGATCGACGACAGTCATACGGCCCTGCCCTGTTCCATCATCCAGCGGCGCTTCTCCAGCAGACGGTCGGCGCGACGGTCGATCTCGGCGGCGGCGGCCTCGGGCGTATATTCGCCGCGCACCATCCGTTCGGCGACGATCTGCATCTCCGTGACGATCCGCTCCCATTCCGGCACCTTGGGCACAGCCCTGGCGCGCGCCAGTTGTCCCCGGAAAGGCGCCAGCATCGGGTCGCGCTCCACGCCCGCTATGTCCCAGGCGCTCTGGCGTGCGGGCAGGTCGCCGACAATGGTGTTGAACCGGGCCTGCACCGTCGGCTCGGACAGATAGCGGACCAGGGCCCAGGCGGCTTCCTGGTGCGGGGAGGATTTGAATACCGCCAGGCTGGACCCGCCCGGCGCCGAGGCGCCCAGGCCATTCGGTCCCGGCACGCCCGCCGTGGCCCAGTTCGGCTGGAACGACGCTGGCAGCTTGCTGCGGAAATCGCCCACGCTCCACGGGCCGGAGAAGTAGAAGCTGAAATAGCCCCTGGCGAACTCGGTCCAGACGTTGGAAATCTGCGTCGACGAGGCCAGCGGCGCCAACTGCTCGTCGAACAGGCTGCGGTAGAAGGCCAAGGCCGAGACGAAGCCGGGGTTGGAGAAGTTTCCGCGCGTATCCCGATCCCTCAGCAGCGGCTCATCGATCTGAAGCCCGAAGGTCAGAAGCTGCTCGAACTCGTTCAACGGCAGCAGGATGGCGTAGTTGTCGCCGCCCGCCACACGCTTGATCGCATGCATGGCCCGCTTCCATTCGGCCCAGTCTTCGGGCGGCGCGTCGAAGCCGGCCCGCGCCAGCAGATCCTTGCGATAGAACAGCAGCCGCGTGTCGACATACCAGGGCGTAGTCATGGCGCGGCCGGCGATCTCGTTGGTCTCCAGCACCGCCGGAAACTGGTCGGTCAGCAGGTTCGCGGCCTCAGCCGGGGTCGGCGACAGGGCGCCGATGGCGGTCAGCTCCGCCACCCAGGTATTGCCGATCTGGCTGACGTCCGGCAGCGAGGCCCCGGCATAGGCGGTCAGCAGTTTTTCGTGCGCGGCCGTCCACGGCAGGGGCTGGACCGAGACGCGGACGCCCGGATTGCGGCGCTCGAACTCGGGCATCAACTGGCCCACCGTCCCGCCCTCATTGCCCATGGCCCAGAAGCGCAGCACGATCTCGCCGTCGCGGCGCGGGGTACAGGCCGCAACCGCCCCGCCCGCCATCAGGGCCAGCGCGCCACGTCTATCAAGATGGGACCTGAGCGCCGTCAAACTCATCCGTTCATCCAGCCGCCGGTGAAACCCGCGATGTCGAGCGCGCGGCGGATATTGGGCTCGCCGCGCATATAGCGCCAGACGAACTCGGACCTGTGGTTCTCGGTCATGATGACGATCGGTCCCTGGTCGATGCCCAGATAGTCGCCGTCCACCCAACCCACGCCATCCACGATCTTGCCGTGCTGCAGCGGCCCTTCGCGCACTGTCAGTGTCGGGTTAAAGCTGTCGAGGAAGCCCCACTCGGTATAGACGCCCGCGCCATAGCGCGCCTTCATCGCCTTGACGCAGGGCACGACGATCTCGGGCGCGAAGGCGATGGAGCTGGCCGCCGCCGTCGGCGCGATGGTGCCGTCGTCGCGCTCGCCCGGACCGCGCGCGGAATAGCTGAAGAACTCGCGCTCCTTGCCGTCGATGACTTGTTTGAAATCGCCCGGCCCGTCGCAGGCCGTCAGGCCCCAGACCTCAGACGAATAGCCGGCCCAGCCGCCGGGGTTGTCGTGGGCGTATTTCTGCTGGGCGTAGACGGCGCGGCGGCTGTTTTCAAAATAGTCCAAGTATTCGCCCAACTGGGCAGACTGCCCGCGCATCCAGGCGTCCTGAATGCCGCGGAAGTCGATGAACATATGGCTGTACTGGTGCCCGAAGATGGGCGCGAAGTTCAGGTGCCAGCTGCCCCAGCGATCGGTCCAGCTCTCGTCGTAACTGGCCGCCCATTCGTGCCAGACATTGACCGACACTGGATGGGTCGGGCTGCCGATGGCCAGCATCAGCACCAGCATACCCTCGTTATAGACGTGCCAGTCGGACGGAATGAAGCCGCTCTCGGGGTGCCAGCCCATGGTGATGCGGTTGTCGCGGATCACGGCCCATGGCCATTCGGTCCGTTCGTAGATAGCCTGGGCCTTCTGACGGATTTCCGCTTCGTCGGCATGGCGACCGTCGAAGTAGCGGGCGGCGAACAGCATGCCGCCGATCAGCAGGGCCGTATCGACGGTGGACAGTTCGTTGGTCCGGTAACGAAGCCCCGTCTCCATATCCAGGAAGTGGTAGAAGAAGCCCTTGTACCCCGCCGTGCCGCTGGCCTCGGGACCCTGCGGCAAATCATGGAAGAAGCGCAGCGTCGTCAGGGTCCGCTCACGCGCCTCGGCCCGGCTCATCCAGCCGCGCTCGACGCCCACAGGCCAGCAGGTAAGCGCGAACCCGACCGCCGCCACCGAACAGAACGACGGCGTCGGCCAGCGATCCGGCGTCAGGCCGGTCTTGCGATCCGTGACCTTCTCGAACCAGCGGAACGTCCGCTCCTGTAGCTCCTCGATCTCCTGATCCAGCCGCATCGGCCGTCTCTGCGTCCCATTAACCGCCGCCGTCGCCGCCGCCGTCGCCGCCGCCGTCGCCGCCGCCGCCGCCTGCTGCGCCGCCGCCATCACCGGAAATCCAACGGCCAGAGCCGCCGCGCCTGTGGTGGTCCGCATCAGGAAGTTTCGACGATTCATGGGCACGCTCACTGGGTCTCAATCGAATAAGAAAGGCCGCCTCGCAACAAGCACGAGGCGGCCCAGGCTCAGGATTTAGAAGGCGTAACGGGCGCCGATCTGGAAGGTCCGCGTGGGGAACAGGACCGCCGAAGGCCGACCGAAGTTCGGATTCGGGTTCGTCGCCGAGCCCGTCCCGCCGTCGAACCCCGTGTAGTTCTTGAAGTTGAACACGTTGATGGCGTCGACATAGACGGACAGTTCGCCCGCGCCGGGCACATTGAAGTTCTTCGTCAGGCGGAGATCCAGATTCCGATAGGCGAAGGCGTTCGGCAGGAAGAACTGCTCCTTCTCGGGATAGGCGCCATAGGGGCGATAGACGAAGTTGGCGCCGCGTCCGTCAAATACGTCGTAAGGCGTGCCCGAACCCAAGGTCAGAATGCCCGACAGCTGGAAATCGAGCGGCAGATCGACGATGCCGTTAGCCACGATACGGTGACGCTCGTCATTGCCCGAGGACCGCACCGGCGAACTTTCCACCGAGAAGCAGTCGAAGCAGAAGTTGTCGTTGCCGCCGTTCTGTTCAGCCTTGGACAGCGTGTAGGCGATGTTGACGCCCCAACCGGAGTCACGCGTGTAGCCCTTGTCCAGCTTGACATAGAGCGCCTTAAACGTCCGCTCCTTGTTGTGATCGGACACCAGATACGAGCGGTAAGGGTTCGTGCCGCCGGGGCCGCAGAATCCGCCGTTGTCGCCGAAACCATTGCCGTCGTTGCCACGCGTTGGTTCGCGGCAGCGGTTCAGATACTGCCAGGTGAACTCGTTCTCTGTCTTGCCGTAGGCCAAAGTGAACTCGGTCTGCCATTCGCCGACTCGTTGACGCACACCCAGGTTGAACTGATCCGTGCGGGGCGGCTCAAAGTCGTTCTTCAGAAGGAAAGCTTCGCCCTTGGCCGGGATGTTGGCCAGGATGGCGTCAAGTCCAGCTGTGGTCCCGTAAGACGCATTCCACAGGATAGGGTCCGAAGAACTTCCGTTCGCAACGCCGGCCGGCCGGCCGGTCGTCGAGAAGAAGACGTTCTGGGTGAAATCGAAAGGCTTGGCCAATTCGTCGAAGGCGAAGTTGAACTGGACACGGTCGTAGTAGCGACCGGCGCCGCCGAACAGAACCGTGCTGCGATCTCCGAAGACATCATACGAGAAGCCGATCCGCGGCTGGAAGGCTTTCTTGAACGGGTCACGATTGTCGCCGGTCGAGATGTAATCGTTGATGTTGAACCAGCTCGGCGAATAGCCGGCAGGCTTGCCGCCGTCAGTCGAAGCGATCCACTGGTTCAGGCCCGCAACCACGGAGGCCGGCGTGACGTAGTTCTTGTTGTCGGCATTGGTCTCGTAATCCCAACGCAGACCCAGGTTCAGCTCCAGCTTGTCGGTGATCTGCCAATCATCCTGGGCATACAGACCGATGACGGTGTTGGTCAGATCGACGGTGGGAAACTCGTTGCCCAGCTGAACACGATACGGGACGGCGGCATTGCCGCTGGCCGTGCCGTTCAGGTCATAGAAGAACTCGGGATTACGACCGAACTCCTTGACGACGTTGTAGTTCTGACGGCTGACCTTGGCGCCCAGTTTTATAGTGTGGAAGCCGTTGAACTGCACTTCATTGAACGTCAGGTCGTTGCGGACCGTCAGGGCGTCATCGCTGATGTCCTGACGGCTGCCCGAGCCACCGATGTTGAGGATCGACACACCGCCGAACGGATCGTAGCCGTTCTCGAAGATGCGATAGCTGCGACCGATCTGATCGAAGTTCACGGCTGTCGGGTTGTAGTTGTAGTTGCGGTAATCGACCGCCAACTCGTTCAGGAAGCCATCGCCCTGCCATTGATAACGCAGATTGGCGCTCTTCGTCGTCTGTTTCAGACCGCTTGCACGCTCGATAGAGTTGGCACCGCCAACACCCGTCACGTCGGCTTCGTCGCGGTATGTGACGCTCAGGTCGATCAAATGGCCCTCTGCCGGCTGGAAGCTTAGCTTGCCGAAGTAGAGGTCTTCCTCAAACGGCGTAGCGAAGGTGCCGATGTATTGGCCGAACTGGCTAACGTAGGCCGGATTCTGACGGCCCAGCGTCACGGCCGCAGCACGGTTTTCCTGCTTGTGCTCGTAGCTGCCGAAGAAGTGCAGCTTGTCCTGAATGATCGGACCGCCGAGAGCGGCGCCGTATTGCTGGACTTCCAGCGCGGGTTTTTCCCGGCCGGCCGCACGCGAAAACTCGTCTTGTTTGATGAAGTCCTGATCACGATAGGTGCCGAAGATTTCACCGTGGAACTCGTTGGTGCCAGAGCGGGTCACGGCCGTGATGATGGCGGACGAGGCCTGCTCGTACTCAGCCTTGAAGTTCTGGCTGACGACCCGGAATTCCTGAACGGCCGCCTGCGGGAACGGATTGCCGCGGCTGTCGTCCTGACCGACGATACCGCCGGCGATGATGTTCGACTTCAGGCTGGCGCCGTCGATGAAGGCATTGACGGATTCCGCCCGCTGACCACCGGCGGTGATCTGAACTTCTTGCTCGTTGGTGCCCGTTCTGACGCCCGGCGCCAACGCCGCGAAGTTCAGGAAGTTACGGCTGATCTGCGGCAGGGTCTGAATCTGCTGGGTCGTGACGTTTGTGGCGTTTTCGGGCGTGCGCACCTCGACCAGACGACGTCCGGTCACGACGATGTCTCCCAGATTGGCTGCGTTGGCGTCAGCCGCGCCGGACGCCGCGTCTGCGACGGCCAGATCCAGGTTGCCGACCTGGCCCACGCCGATCGAAACGGTGTCGGTCGCCGTCTCGTTCTCGGCCGTCGTCGCCGTGATCTCGTAGGTGCCGGGACGCAGGCCCGACAGGGTATAGCCACCCTGCGCGTTCGCCGTGGTGCGGCTGGTGAAGCCCGAGGCGACATTGCGGGCGACGATGGTGGCGCCGGCCTCGACCGTCGCGCCATCCGTCACATTGCCTCGGATCGTCGAGGTCGCCACCTGCGCCTGCGCGCCGCCGACGACCGCCATGCTGATGGCAAGCGCCGATGCGGCGGCCAAGGCGACCTGACGTGTCGCGGCCTTACGCGTATTGAACTGGGTCATCCTGAGCTCTCCCCTCCTGATGGGATCGGTTTTCAGCAACATGGCTGGCCTACCCTTTGTTGAACCTGGCGGACGAGGCCGCCGCGGTGGACTGGCGTTCGACCAGGATCGGCCGAACGATTTCGCAAGCGGTGTCCGTGGCGTCGGCGGTCGCGCCGGCCTGGACCAGGCCGATCAGGCGTTCGACGCCGCTTCGACCGATTTCCGCGATGTTGACGCGCATGGTGGTCAGCGCAGGCCGCATCAGGGCGGCGATAGGCACGTCATCGAAGCCGACGACGGCGATGTCTTCAGGACAGCGCACTCCGGCCTCCTGGAAGGCCAACAGGGCGCCGACGGCCATCATGTCATTGGCGGCGAAAACAGCGTCGGGCCGCTCTGTCATGGCCAGAAGCTGGGTCGCCGCGCGATGGCCCGAGGCTTGGGAGAAGTCGCCCTCGACGATGATCGGGTCATGGCCCTCGAGCGCCGCCGTGTATCCGGCCGCACGCGTGTCCGCCTCGATGTTGCCGGCGGCGCCGCGAATGTGAGCGATGCGCTTGCGGCCAGTGGACCGCAGATGCTGGACCGCGCCGACGGCGCCGCCGTGGTTGTCGATCATGATGGACGCCCGGCCCGGCTCGGCCGCGCCGCCGTTCATCAGAAGGACCGGCATCCGACCGGCGAACTCTGACGACAGGTTCGCCGCGCCCAGATGAGGCGACAGCACGATCATGCCGTCCACGCGCCCGCGCATCGAACGCACGGCCGCCAGGGTGTCTTCCGCGCCGTCATGCGAACTGGAGACGATCAGATGCTTGCCGTGGGCGCGGGCGGCCAGGTCCATGCCCCGGATCAGCTCGGAGAAGAACTCGCCGAACAGGTCCGGCAGGATGACGCCGATCGTGTCGTTCTTGCTGGTCGACAGGCTGCGGGCGCCGAAGTGCGGGACATAGCGAAGGTCCTCGACCGCATCGAGCACCCGCTGGCGCGTCGCGTCCGAGGTCACGCCCAAGCCGTTCAACACACGAGAGACAGAAGCCACCGACACATTGGCGCGTTCAGCCACGTCGCGCATGGTTGCGGCCTTGGCGAAGGGCTGGCCCTCCTGCCGTGCAGACGCAGCGCTAGGCGCGGCCATGTCCAATCGAATTCTCCCTGCTCCCTATCGTCCCGGCCCCTTTTCGAAGATCCGTCGATAAGCGATGTAAGCGGTTACATGACACAAGAGCAATGTGCGCCGCAAGCACCGTTCAGCCGCATTTCAGACGATTTTCGATCTCCGCTAAAGCCGCCTCAACGGTCAGCGAGAGCTAAGTTACTGTTTTGACTTCACTCTTCACAGGCTCATTCCGGCGAACGGAATAAGGCGAACACGGCAGGCGCGCGCCTTGGTCGCACCAGCCGTAGCGATCAGCGTCGCGGCCGCGGCCGCATACGAAAAGGCCCGCGCCGCCGAAGCTGCACGGGCCGCAATCACTATGCGAAAGACGAATCTATGCCGGCTTAAGTTCATCCAGCTTGCCGCGCAGCATCTGCAACATGGCGGAGAAATCACGGCCGCCGTGCCCGATTCCGTCGAACAGGGCGTAAAGCGCCTCGGCCTGTGCGCCCAACGGCGTCGAGGCGCCGGATTTCGCCGCTGCGTCCTGAGCCAGCTTCAGGTCCTTCAACATCATGGCCGTGGCGAACCCGCCCTGATAGTCGCGGTTCGACGGCGCGGTCGGCACCGGACCCGGCCAGGGATAGTAGCTGGTAACGCTCCAGCACTGACCCGAAGACTTGGACGCGATCTCGAAGAACCGTTCGGGATCCAGACCCAGCTTTTCCGCCAAGGCGATGGCTTCGCAGGTGCCCAGCATGGAGATGCCGAGCAGCATGTTGTTGCAGATCTTGGCCGCCTGCCCCGCCCCATGATCGCCGGCGCGGATTGTGATGCGGCTCATAGGCTCCAGCGCCGCCTCGACGCGGGCGAAGTCGCCCTCGTCGCAGCCGACCATGAAGGCCAGCGTGCCCGCATCCGCCGCCGCCGTGCCGCCTGACACGGGCGCGTCGGCAAAGGCGTAGCCGGCCGATTTGGCAAGACCGGCGACCTTGCGCGCGGTTTCAACATCGATGGTCGAACAGTCGAGCAGCAGGGCGGTCGACGGCGCAGCGCCGATGATCTGTTCGGAATAGACCTTCAGTACGTGCGGCCCGGCCGGCAGCATGGTGATGACCACCTCGGCGTTCTTGACCGCCTCGGCGACCGATCCAGCCGCGACGCAACCGGCCGTCACCGCCCGTTCCAGCGCCTGCGCCGACAGGTCGAAGGCGGCGACCGCATGGCCCGCGTTGGCCTGGTTCGCGGCCATGCCGCCGCCCATGTTGCCCAGGCCGATGAAGGCGATCTTGGACATGGTGTCTCTCCCTTTGTCGGCGCCGTGGTCAGGCCAGCGGCGTCCATTTTTCATTGTCCGGCGACGGTGCAAACAGCGCATCCAGCGTCTCGTCGGTAACGCCCGACAGGTCCGCCGGGGACCATTTCGGCGCATTGTCCTTGTCCATGATCACGGCCCGCACGCCTTCCTGGAAGTCGTGGGTGCGCACCACGCGGCCGCCCAGGGCGTACTCCATCGCCATATTGTCGGCAAAGCTGGTCAGCGTCGCGCCCGTGCGGATCTGGCGCAGCGAGACCTTCAGCGACTGTGGCGACTTGGTCTTCAGCGTTTCCAGCTGCTTCAGCGCCCACTGCGACCCGTCCGCCTCAAGCGCCTGGAAAATCTCCTCAACCGTGTCGAAGGCGAACAGCCGGTCGATGGCCTCGCGGTGGGCCGACAGCGGTGCAGGCCCCGCGTCCCCGGCGTGGCGCGCCACGACCGGCGACGGATCTGCGGTCTCGCCCATCAGATCGGCCTTCAGCGCCTCGACACGATCTGCGGGCACGAAGTGAGTATGGATGCCAAGGGCCACCGTATCCGCCGCCTTCAGCCGCGCGCCTGTCAGCGCCAGCCAGACGCCGGTCTGGCCTGGCAGGCGCGGCAGGAACCAGCCGCCGCCAACGTCGGGGAACAGGCCGATCCCGGTCTCGGGCATGGCGTAGGTGGTGCGCTCGGTCGCCACACGAATGTCGGCCGGCTCGGAAATGCCGACCCCGCCGCCCATGACGATGCCGTCCACGATGGCGATGATCGGCTTCGGATAGTCGAACATCAGGTGGTTCAACCGGTACTCGGCCAGGAAGAAGGCCTTGGCCTCCGACGCATCGCCCGCACCGCTTTCGGCGATCATGCGAATGTCGCCGCCCGCGCAAAAACCCCGCTCGCCGGCGTGGTCTATAAGTATGGAGGAGACGGAGGGATTCGAACGCCAGGCCAGCAGCGCCTCCGTCATCGCCTCGCACATCGCCCGGTTCAGCGCATGGATCGCCTTGGGTCGGTTCAGAGTGATGCGACCGACGCCGTTTTCAATCCGGGTGATGACTTCGGCGTCGCTCACTTGGTCATCTCCCGTGCGATGATCACCCGCATGATCTCGTTGGTGCCTTCCAGAATGCGATGAACCCGCAGGTCGCGCACGATCCGTTCCAGCGGATAGTCCTTCAGATAGCCATAGCCGCCGTGCAGTTGCAGGGCCTCGTCGGCGATCTGGAAACAGGCGTCGGTGGCCAGGCGCTTGGCCATGGCGCACCACTTCGTCTTTTCCGGATGGTCGGTATCGATGGCCCAGGCGCCGCGCAGCACCATCAGTCGCGCCGCCTCCAGGTCCGTGGCCATGTCCGCCAGTCGGAACTGCAGCGCCTGGAACTCGCCGATCGGTCGGCCGAACTGTTTGCGGGTGGTGACGTACTCCTGCGCCGTCTCCAGCGCCAGCCGCGCCCCGCCCAGCGAACAGGCGGCGATGTTCAGCCGACCGCCGTCCAGACCGGCCATGGCGTAGCGAAAACCCGCTCCCTCCTCGCCCAGAAGATTGGCGACTGGCACACGACAGTCGTCGAACTGGACGATGGCGGTCGGCTGGGCGTTCCAGCCCATCTTCTTTTCCTGCGCGCCGAACGACAGGCCGGGCGTGCCGGCCTCGACCACGATCGCGCTAACGCCCTTTGGCCCCTCGCCGCCCGTGCGGACCATGGCGACATAAACGTCAGACGTGCCTGCGCCCGAGATGAAGGCCTTGGACCCATTCAGCACATAGTGGTCGCCGTCGCGCACGGCCGTGGTCCGCAGCGCCGCCGCATCCGACCCCGAGCCCGGCTCGGTCAGGCAATAGGAGGCGATCTTCTCCATCCCGACCAGCGACGGCACGAACCGGCCGCGCAGGTCGTTCGACCCGAAGCGATCGATCATCCACGTCGCCATGTTGTGGATCGAGATGAAGGCCGCCGTCGCCACGTCGCCGCGCGACAGCTCCTCGAAGATCACCGCTGCCTCGACCCGGCCCAGGGCCATGCCGCCGTGCTCCTCAGCCGTATAGATGCCGCAGAAGCCCATTTCGGCCGCCTGTTTCATCACTTCGACGGGGAAATGCTTGTCCTCGTCCCAGCGCGCGGAATGGGGCGCCAGTTCGGCCTCGGCGAAGGCGCGGGCGGCGTCCTGAATGGCGCGCTGATCGTCGTTGAGAGCGAAATCCATGACGGCCTTAGCGCATCGTCGGAATGACGAACGAGCTGTCCGAATGCTCCAGCGCCGAGTCCGGCCAGCGGGCCGTCACGGTCTTGGTCTTGGTCCAGAAGCGGACGCCCTCCATGCCGTGCTGGTTGATGTCGCCGAAGGCCGAACGCTTCCAGCCGCCGAAGGTATGGTAGGCGACCGGCACCGGGATTGGCACGTTGATCCCGACCATGCCGACGTTGACCCGGGCGGCGAAGTCGCGCGCCGCGCGGCCGTTCTGGGTGAAGATGGCGACGCCGTTCCCGTATTGGTGGTTCGACGGCAGGGACAGCGCCTCCTCGAACGTCTCGGCGCGAACGATCTGCAGCACCGGACCGAAGATTTCCTCCTGATAGGACGACATCTCGGGCTTCACATGGTCGAACAGCGACGGGCCGATGAAATAGCCCTTCTCGTGACCTTGCAGGCTGAAGTCGCGGCCGTCGACGACCAGTTCAGCGCCTTCCTGCACGCCCTTCTCGATCCAGCCCGCGACACGCTCGCGATGCTGAGCCGTGACGACGGGGCCATAGTGGGCGCCCGCGTCGGTCGAGACGCCGACCCGCATCGACGGGATTTCCGCGACCATCCGCTCGCGCAGTTCGTCGGCCGTCTTCTTGCCGACCGGCACCACGACGGGCAGCGCCATGCAGCGTTCGCCCGCCGAGCCATAGGCCGCGCCGGACAGATCCTTGATCACCTGATCCATGTCGGCGTCGGGCAGGACGATGCCGTGGTTCTTGGCGCCGCCCATGGCCTGGACCCGCTTATGGTTGGCGGCGCCCGTCTGATAGACATAGTGGGCGATGTCGGACGAACCGACGAAGCTGACAGCGTGAACCAGCGGATGGGTCAGGATGGCGTCGACCGCCGTCTTGTCGCCGTGCACCACGTTCAGCACGCCATTCGGCGCCCCCGCTTCCAGCATCAGTTCGGCCAGACGCACCGGCACTGACGGATCACGCTCGGACGGCTTCAGCACGAAGGTGTTGCCCACCGCGATGGCCACGCCGAACATCCACATCGGGATCATGGCCGGGAAGTTGAACGGGGTGATGCCCGCCACCACGCCCAGCGGCTGACGCATCGAATAGACGTCGATGCCGGGGCCGGCGCCTTGAGTGTATTCGCCCTTCAGCGCGTGCGGGATGCCGCAGGCGAACTCGATCACTTCCAGACCGCGCTGAATGTCGCCCTTGGAGTCGGCGATGACCTTGCCGTGCTCGCTGGACAGCAGTTCGGCCAGTTCGTCCATCCGCGCCTCGACCAGACGTTTGAAGTCGAACATGACGCGGGCGCGGCGCTGGGGATTGGTCGAAGCCCAACCGTCAAAGGCGTTCTGCGCCGCCTGGACCGCACGATCGACCTCGCCCGTCGTCGCCAGTTGCACGCGAGCCTGTACATCCCCGGTGTTGGGATTGAACACGTCGCTGAAGCGTCCGGACGCGCCGTCGAAAGCCGCACCGTCGATGAAGTGGCGAATGTCGCGCATGGCCTGGGTGTCCCTGTTGGTTCTTTTGTTGCGACTATGGCTATCACCCCTGCGCGCGGGTCGATAATGCAAAGTTGCAGGCAACATTCTGCGTTTTTGCAAGATGACTAGGCGGCCATGTACGACTGGGATGATCTGCGCATCTTTATCGCCGCCGCGCGCGCAGGCTCTCTGGGCGGCGCGGCGCAGCGGTTGGGCGTCGACGCCGCCACGGTCGGGCGTCGGGTCGCCCGGCTGGAAAGCGCGCTGAAATCCACCCTCATCGTCCGCTCGACCACCGGGCTGCAGCTGACCGCCGCCGGCGCACAATTGCTCGATATCGGTCTGGAGGCCGAAAGCGCGATGGAGGCTGCCGGCCGCGTGACCCAGCCCGACGCACCCGCCGGTGTGGTGCGTGTCAGCGCGTCCGAGGGGTTTGGCGTCACCCTGATGGCCCCCGCCCTCCCCGCGCTGCGTCTGGCCCATCCGGGTCTAAGGATCGAACTGGCGGCCACCTCCGGCTTCCTGTCGCCGACGCGCCGAGAGGTCGACATGGCGATCACCTTGGCGGCGCCACACGCCGCACGCCTGATCGTCGAGCCGCTGACGCCGTATCAGCTGGCCCTCTACGCCTCGCCCGATCACCTTCACCGCAACGGCGTTCCGAAGACCGTCGAAGACCTGAGCCGCTTCGACATCGTCGGCTATATCGACGATCTGATCTATGCGCCGGAGTTGCGCTATCTGGACGAGGTTCAGCCGGGGCTCGCGCCCCACGTCGCCTCGTCTTCGATCCGGGCGCAGCGGGAGATCATCGCCGCCGGCGGCGGCGTCGGCGTCCTGCCGTGCTTCCTGGCCGACGGTCTGGTGCGCGTGCTGCCGTCGATCCTGATCGAGCGCCGCTTCTGGCTAGCCACCCACCGCGATGTCCACGACACCGCGCGTCTGCGCACCGTGCGTTCGTGGCTGAAGACCCTGTGCCAAGAACAACAGTCCAGCTTGAGGCCATTCTGACTTCGGCAGAGAAATCGAAGTGTGGTGCGCCGCACACACCCGCGCGTTTTTGAAAGTTCGGGGAACGGAGGTCTTGTTCAAATCTTAATAGAAGACGAACGAGGCCTGCCATGACACTGACCTTCAGCCTGACATTGATGACGGCCCTGCTGGGCGCCCCGACTGGACCGCTGCTCAAAGACGCGGCCCTTTACAATGCGCCTCAACCCGCCATCGAACGGGCCGTCGCGCCGAAGGCAGAGAGCACCGACCGTTTCAGCGTGCGGCTACGTTGCACCGCCCTGGCGTCGGGCCACGTCACCGACTGCGTCGTGCTGGAAGAAAGTCGTCCGGGCATGGGCTTTGGCGAAGCCGCCTTGGCCTTGATGAACGGCGCCGAAGTCACGCCGATCATGGATCGTGGCCGTGCTGTCGATGCGCCCTTCGAACGCACCATCGACTTCACGCCGTAGGCCACAGCTCAGCCCCGTATGCAAAGTCCCCGGTTGCTCGCAGCCGGGGATTTTCTTATTCGGCTATGTGTCGAGGACAATAGCGACTTCCCGCGACCTTGCCGGGCGAGGGAAAGCCGGCCTATCGCGCAGGCGCGATGCGCCACACCGTGTTCGACAGGTCGTCGGCGACGAACAGCACACGCTTGTTCCCATCGAACGCGACGCCGACAGGACGCCCACGCGCCTTGCCGTCCTTCAAGAAGCCTGTGGCGAAGTCAACGGGTTGTCCCGCCGGACGGCCGGCGTTGAAGGGCACCCATACGACCTTGTAGCCGGACGGGTCCTGACGGTTCCAACTGCCGTGCATGCCGATGAAGGCGCCGTTGGCGAACGACCCGCCAAAGCCGCCATTGCGGGCGAAGTCCAGGCCCAGGGCGGCGACGTGCGATCCCAGGGCGTAATCCGGCCGGATGGCCTTGGCGACCATCTCGGGGTTCTGCGGCATCACGCGCGGATCGGGGTTCTGGCCCCAATAGCTGTAAGGCCAGCCGTAGAAGGCCCCGTCACGTACTTGGGTCAGATAATCCGGGACCAGTTGCGGCCCCAGTTCGTCGCGCTCATTGACGACCGACCACAACAGATTGGTGGTCGGCTCGATGGCCAGGGCCGTTGGATTGCGAATGCCGGTGGCGATCGTGCGCCGTGCGCCGGTCGCCCGGTCGATCTCCCAAACCGTGGCGCGCTCTTCTTCGACCGCCATGCCACGCTCGCCGATATTCGAGTTCGAGCCGGTGCCGACGTACAGCTTCGATCCGTCCGCGCTGGCGGTCAGGGACTTGGTCCAGTGGTGGTTGATGCGCGAGGGCAGTTCCGTCACCCGCTCGGCGGGCGTGGCGATACCGGTCTGGCCCGGCTGGAAGGCGAAGCGAACCAGCGCCCCCTGTTCGGCGACATAGAGATAGCCGTCGATATAGGCCAAGCCGTAGGGCGCATCGAGGTTGTCCACCAGAACCGTCCGCAGTTCGGGCGTGCCGTCGTTGTTCGCGTCGCGCACCAGGGTGATGCGGTTGCCGCCTTTGATTTTGGTGTTGCCCTGCTTTTTGATGACGCCGGCGATCACGTCCTTGGGCCGCATGGCGGGTGCATGGCCGCCGCGCCCCTCGGCGATCAGGACGTCGCCGTTGGGGAGGACCAGCATCTGACGCGGGATTTTGAGATCCGTGGCGAAGGCGCTGATCGTAAAGCCTTGCGGCACCGTCGGCGTCTCGCCGTTCCAGCCTGCCGGCGGGCTGATCTTCATCGGCGGCACCAGCGTCTCGTTGACCTTAGGCAAGTCGGGCGTCGCGCCGGTCTGGTTCAGTTTCGGATCGCTGGCGTTGCCGCACGATGCGACCGTCAGGGCCATGGCCAGGGTGGCGGCGCTGGCGGCGAGCAGATTCTTGTTCATCGGACGCTCTCCCGCGCGGCATAGGCGGTCCAGCCGGCGACCAGGACCAGGATTGTGCAGAGGATCGACAGGATCAGACCGAAGGCTCCGACGGAGCTCCAGGCGTCCTGGCTGTGTTTAAAGGCGTTCACCAGCCCCAGCACCCAGGCCAGCGCGAGCGCGACCAGATGCACCGTCGCCCGCCGTGACCGCCCGTGGCGCAGACCGACGACGAAATCGAAGATCGAAAACAGGCCAGCGACACCGCCGAACACCAGCGCTCCGGTGATCAGCCAGGCCGAGAAGTTCGTCCACTGGACCTCGGCCGTCTTCAGATAGGCGATGTCGGTGAACAGGGCGAAGGTGAACAGCGCGATCGGAAACGCCAGCAATAGCCAATGCAACGGTCGGACGACCGCATCCTTCAGTCCATGGGTGCTCATGCCAGCCCTCTCCGTAAAGTCTGGCTTGGCTAACCGTCTGGACGTGGAATGGTTCACATAAGCTTTTGCCGCGCCGATCTTATAGCGTTGGAGTGAGGGCGCGTTCTCGCCTTTGGTGGCTCACAAACCAATGTTGCAGACGCGCCGCCGGACCGCGTCGACAATGCCGATCAGCGTCCCGGATTCACCCGGCCCGATTGGACCAATCGGCGTAGAGGTCCAGCGCCTTCTGCGGCGATGAAATCCACCAGGAATAGCCGTTGCGCCTCCCGACGGAGATTTCATTTACATCGTCATGGATGGTCTGATCCTTGTCGCCGAAGATCGGACGCCCGGTCACCAGATCGTAGTTGCGGGACCAGATCGGACCCGCACCGGCCTTGTCGATCAGTTTGCGTCCGTCGTCGGTCATTTCGAATGACTTGTCATAGACACGCACCGCCCGAAGCCATTCGGCTGCGCCGCGAACGGCGGCCTTGATCTCCGGCGACGGGTTCTCCTCGCCCATCAGGAAGATCAGGATATCGGTTGTTTCGCCGCTTGCGATGGATCGCGGCTCGTAGTTCCGAGCGCTGGTTGGAACCAGTCGCATGGGCTCGACCTGCTGCGGCCAGCCCAGCAGTCGATCCGCCTGACGCACCTGTGCCGCGAGGATCACGTCGATCGCCTTCCGGGTCGCCTCGGCCGCCCGTGTCTCCAGCTCAGCCGGCACGAAGTCGAAGCCCTCAGCGCCATGGGCGACATCACGAAGCAGCATGGCCGCGTTCGCCACCGCATTGTCGTTGAAGGTGATTGAGTCGTGGAAGCCGCCTTCGAGCGGCCAGATCTGAGGCCAGCCGCCATTGGGATACTGCGCATTCAGCAGATAGCGCACGCCTCGGATGACGCTGGCGCGCCAGGCGTCGCCGTCGCGTCCGGGCGCGTGGGCGGCGACCTTGGCCAGGAAGCGCATTTCCGACCACGTCGCCTCGTTGTCCAGCGTCCCCACGAAGGTCCAGAAGCGATCCGCCGGCGCATCGAAGTTCGCCGGGTTCTGCTCCATGGTTTCGGCATCGTTGGAGAACCGCTGACCCGGCAGGCGCGCAATGCTGCGATCCTGGTTTTTGCTCCATCCGCCGGCAGGCGTCTGGAAACTGACGATCGCATCCGCGACGGCCCGGGCTTCGGCCGTGGCGTACCAGTCGGCAGGCCGATCCAGCGGCATGTTGTAGTGGGCGGGTCCGACGGCCTTGGGCGGCGGCGGCGTAGCAACTCCGGCGGGAAGCTCGGCCGCGAGCGCAGCGCGGTCGGCCAGATGCTGGGCCTGGGAGCGTACCAGATACTCGGCCCACGGACCGCGCTCCGCGTCGGGCAAGGCGCCGATCCTGTCGCTGGTCAGGCCCACCGCCGGCGTATTCAGCCGCAGGACTTCTGCCTGGGCGGCGCCGGAGACGCCCCCCACAAGCGCGACCGCGCCAAATGCCAGCATCGAACAGGCGGAAAGGATTTTCATCGCGCTAACTCCCACAACTTTTTGGTTTTTCATGCTTGTCTGGATCGAAGGCCTGTGACGCCGGACGACTCGGTCACCTTGGGGCCTTGGCCGTCCAGGGTGTCGATGTTGCAGTCGCGGAAGCGCCAGTTCTCGGCATTGGCGATGGCGCCCGCATCCTGCACATCCCAGTCCAACCGTTCGAAAATGAAGTCTTTCAGCGGCGCTTCAGGATAGGCGGCGGCGGCGAATCCGACTTTGCCGCCGACGGCCTTGATGTTCGACAGGCGAACATCGTGGATACGGGGAATGCCCTGTTCGCGCGGCACGGGCGTGGCGAGCGCGCGCCAGTAATCCGGCACGTCCGCGATGCCGTCCGGGATCTGGGCGTAGCTGTAGTTTGGGTACCAGTTCAGGTTCACCTGCATCAATGTGCGCACGTCCTGCAGATGGATGTCGCGCAGGCGGATGTTGGAGATCACGCCGCCGCGTGTGTGGCCTGATTTGAAGAAGATCCCCAGCGGTACCGGATACTCGATCCTCAGCCCAGAGACTTCGATGTCGTCAAATCCGCCAGATGTCTCCGATCCGAAGGTCATCCCGGCCAGGGCGTCACGGACGATGCAGTCGCGAATCTTCACCTGACGGCACGGCCGGGCTACCCGCAGCCCGTCCCAGTCGCGTCCGGCCTTGATGCAGATCGCGTCGTCGTTGACCGACAGGTCGCATCTCTCGACCAACACCCGCTCCGATGAGTCGATATCGATGCCGTCCGTCGAAGGGCCGCGTCCGCCGATGTTATTCCTGATGATCAGGTCGGCGACGTTCACGTCCCGCGAATAGCAGACGTGGACGGTCCAGAAGCCCGATCGCGCCAGATTCAGACCGGAAACCTCGACCTGCTGTGAGTCGTAAACGTGGACCAACCGCGGACGGCGGCAGTCGTAGTCAGCCGCCCATCGCAGGTCGCGCGGATCATAATCGCGGCGCAGCGCCCAATAGGCGTCCCAGAAAACCTTGCCGTCGCCATCGACCAGACCCTCGCCCGTGATCTTGGCGTTCTGTTGCTGATAGACATTCAGCAAGCCGGCGGGCCAGTTCATCTCAACGCCCGCAACACGCGTGCGAACCATCGGATAAGCGGCCAGATCCTGAACGCCGCGCAGAGTGGCGCCGCGTTCAATCGACAGGGTCACCCCCGACTTTACGAATAGCGAACCTGACAGATACAGACCGGGCTTCAGGACCACGACCCCTCCGCCCTGCCCTGCCGCTGCGTCGATGGCGGCCTGGACAGGACGCGTGTTGATGGTGATCCCGTCGCCCACCGCGCCATAGTCGGACGCGTCGAAGGCGCGCGAACGGCTCGACTGTGCAAACGCCGGCGTCGCTTGCGTCAAGGCGCTGACGACACCCAATTGCAGAAGCGTGCGACGATTGGCGCGCATCTAGATTTCCCACATTCTGTTCTTTCGTCTCACAATAGTGGACGATATAAGGCTGACAAGAGATACCGACAGCTGATCGTCAGAAATTGACACCGGTTACGTTGCGGCTCGCCGTCAAAGTGGGCCACCAACCATCATGCGCCGCCCGGAGCAGCGCCGGAGGAAAACATGGCCCTGCCAACCCGACCCTGCCTTGGCCTGATTGCAGTTCTGATGAGCTCGGCCGCCATGTCCGGCCCCGTTCTAGCGCAAACGGTCGCAGCCTTGCCGCCGGGCGTCGAGGCTGAATGGCTGGCTCAACGCGACCGCCCCGCCCTATACACCGACGTGGCAGGCGTGCCGTCTCGCGAGAGCACCATGGCGGCTGTCGAATATGTCGCCTCCTCGCAAATCGCGGCCATGGCCGCCGAGCCGCTCGCCTTATCGACGGGCAGCAACCTGACGCAGATGTCCTCGAACTGGGTCGCAGCCACCTTTTACGTCGGCGCTTCGCGGCTTGCGCGCGTCTCGGACGACAGGAGAACGCTGCGCTTTTTGAGCTCTGTGGCCGATCACTACAACTACAGTGTGCGCGGCGCACGCTCGGGCAAGACGATGCTGAACGCCGACGATATCGCGATCGGCGATCTCTACGAAGAACTCTACGCGCGTCGTGGACAGGAGGGCGTGCTGATGCCGCTGCGTCAGCGGCTGGATTGGCAGGTCCCCTATCTGGCCAGGGCGGAAGACACAACCGCGCTGGTCTGGTGGTGGGCCGACGCCCTCTATATGGCGCCCCCGGTCTTCGCCCGGATGACCGCGATCACGGGCGATCCGAAATATCTGAGCGCCGCAGACAAGGAATGGCGACGCACAGCGGCGCGGCTGTGGGTGGAGGAAGAAAAACTCTTTCTGCGCGACGAACGGTTCAAGGACGAGAACCATCGTGACGCCGACGGCGACCGCATCTACTGGTCGCGGGCCAATGGCTGGGTCATGGGCGGTTTGGTACGATGGCTGGAGTCCGTGCCTGTCGATTTCGCCGGGCGCGCCTTCTATGTCGACCTCTTCCAGAAGATGGCCGGCAGGATCGCAGGTCTCCAGCAAGAGGACGGACTGTGGCGCGCCAGCCTTCTGGACCCCGAAGCCTATCCCGAGGCTGAAACCTCAGGTTCGGTCTTCTATGTCTACGCCCTGGCCTGGGGGATCAATCACGGCCTTTTGGATCGCGACACCTACCTGCCGCATGTGTTGAAGGGTTGGGCCGGCCTGAACCGCCATGTCCTTGCGAACGGCCTGATGGGCGCGGCGCAGAAGACCGGCGATCAGCCCGTGTCGACAGACCATGAGGACGTCGGCCTCTATGCTTCAGGAACCTATATTCTGGCTGGGCTGGAAGTCGCGTCGCTGAATGACCCAGTTCGCTCTCTGCCATTAGCGGAACCCACGCGCGACACGGCCGAAGTGATCGCTGCGACCACGCCCGTCCCGCCCGCCCCCGTGACGGTCGTCGGCGCCGAAGAAATCCGCCGTCGAGACGCCGAGATGCGTGCGACCTCGGCGCTCTCCTACGATCCATCCGCTCTGAATCGGCCCTCGACCATCGAACCGCTGGAGCCGCCCCCCGAAGATCAGCGGCGACCGCGCGCCGTCGCCCGCTTCGCGCCGGATCGCCTGGATGATTTGCTATGGGAAAACGATCGCGTCGCTCATCGCATTTACGGTCCCACGCTTGAAGCGCGCGAGGCACCCTCCGGCTCGGGCATCGATGTGTGGGCCAAACGTGTCCGCTATCCCTTCATGGACCGTCAGCTGAAGTTCCCGAACTATCACGTCGATCGCGGTGAAGGCCTAGATTATTACGACGTGGGACGCGGCAGAGGCGCCGGAGGTCTGGGCATCTGGTACGACAACAAGCTCTGGACCAGTCGCAACTTCTCCGCCTACCAGATCGATAAAACCGGCGGCGACGAGGCGCGGTTCAGCGTGACCTACCGCCCTTGGCCGGTCGATGTCGTGCGCACGGTTTCAGAAACGCGTGAGTTCAGCCTTCCGTTCGGGTCCAACTTCACGCGCATGACTTCAACTCTAACCTCGAATTCCGACGCACCGCTGATCGTCGCGATCGGCATTTCGAAACGCAGCAACGACAACGGACGGGGTTTCGTCACGCGCGACGCCGCACACGGGCGTCTGATGTTCTGGGAGCCTGAAAACCCTGAACATGGCTCGCTTGGAATCGCTCTGGCGGTTGACCCCGCAACGGTCGAAGGCTTCACCGAAGACGCCGACAACTATCTGATCCTGGTGCGGGTCACGCCGGGTCAGCCGTTCACCTACTACATGGGATCGGCGTGGGATCGCGGCCTGGACTTCGCCACGCGCAGCGCCTGGGAAGATTATGTCGCAAACCAAAGTTTTGACTTCCGCCAAGGCAACTAGTCAGCAGGCGAAAATTCTCTCGCTGCGTCGCGCAGTTCGGCCGATGTCACAAGAAAGGCGGCGCCGGTTATACCGACGCCGCCTGTCTTATCTCGCCGATCTGTTGGGATCAGAAGCGATACCGCGCGCCAATGTAAACCTGGCGGCCAGTGTGGTGATAGACATAGGTGCTGTCACGCGGCAGGCCGATGTCGCCGTGATTCTGACGGTTGGCTTCATCGGTCAAATTCAGCCCCTCGACAGAAACACTGAGGTTATCGGTCAGGTTATAGGATGCTGAAGCGTCGATCGTCGTGGTTTCGGTTTTGCCCTGATACGGAATCAGGCCCGTGGCGCCGTTCGAACCCGGCACGTTCTGGAAATAGGTGTCGCGATAGGCCGCTGACACACGCGCATTGAACTTGCCGTCGTCATAATACAGCGTCGCATTCCAGGCGTTTGGCGACAGGTTGACCAGATCCGCCGTCACGAAGGCCGCGCAGGTTGCGGTGACGCAATACTGAATCTCGGATTCAACGTGCGTGTAGTTCAGCTGCGTACCGATATTCGACAACAGGCTGGGCAGGAAGGAGAACGTCTGCTGATAGCTGATCTCGAAGCCTTTCAGCGGGCCGCCCGGCGTGTTTGTGGGCGTGCTGAACTGATAGATGTCGCCGGCAGGACGACCGCCCGCCGGGAAGGCCACAGGGTTCAAGGCCGTCAGTTGGCTGTACGACAGCGGTTCGGTGGTCGTCTGCACATAGGTCGAGATGTCCTTGTAGAAGTAGGCGAAGGACAGCAGAGCTTCAGGCGCGAAGTAATATTCGACCGACAGGTCGTAGGTCGTCGCCCGATAGGGTTCCAGCTCGACATTGCCCAGCGAGGCCGTATTGGTCGCCGCCCCGGCTGCGCTCAGCGTGAAGACCGGAACGAGGCTGGTGACAGGCGGTCGCGCCATGACTTTGGCGGCGCCCAAACGCACGATCAAATCCTTCATCGGCTCGATCGACACGTTCAGCGACGGCAGAGTGTCGTCATACTCGTTCTCGCCCCGAACCGGCGTCGCAACACCACCGACGTTCGAATAACCCAAGGCATCGACCTCGGTCTTGACCTGACGTACGCCGACGTTGCCTCGGAAGGGTACACCCATGATTTCCGTGTCCCAGTCGGCCTGCACATAGGCGCCGGTGTCGGTTTCGGTCACGTCACGCCAGTTGCCATAGGTAGACGGATTGCCGTTCAGGCCGATCAGTCGGAAATCACCGCCTGCTACGCCCGTGTCGCAGTTGCAATTGTAGTTCCAGACTGTTTGCAACGCAGCCAGATCCGGCCGAACCCAGCTGGTCGCAGCGCCCGACGGCAGATCGAGATTGCGACCGAACCCGCTTAGCAGATTGGTGACCGAAGCCATGCTCGTGCCCGCCGGCAGCGCTGGCGAACCGTTGGCGTTGTTTGGGCGCGCGAAGGCGCGGCTGCTCGACTCATATTCCTTGCGGCTGACCCCCGCTTTCAGTGTGAGCCAATCGCTTACGTCGAAGGCGAAGTTGGCCTCACCCGTCGTATAGACGTTCTCCTGGAAGTTCGAACTGATGCGCAGCTCCGAGCGGGGCTGGGCGCCGGTCGGTCCGACAACACTCCACTGCGTGGGGTCGGCGACGTTGAAGCCCCAGTTGATCGCCGGCAGATTGCGGTTCTGACGGAAGTCGTAAGAATAGCCATCGACGTTCTGTCGATCGATGATTGCGCTGACCTGGACCGGGTTGGCGAAGCTGGATTCCGCGCGACCGATCAGGCCGTCGAACCGCAGCCGATCCGAAAACTCGTGCTCGACCCCAAAGGTCATCTGCTTGAATTCGGTTTCCAGCTCGTCAAACCGCTGCTCGCTGCGGATGTCCATGTCGTCGAGCTGGGCATAGATCATCTCGCCCGTGTCGGGATCGATCTCGAAGCTCATGATGTCGACCTGCGGCTTGCCGCCCTGATCGGCGCCACGGCTGAGCGACCAGGCTTGCAGGAAGTTTTCGCTGCGGGTCGAATCCAGCTTCGAGTACAGCATGTCCATCGTGAACAGGGTCGGACCATTGCCCGGCCGGGCCTGAACCGAAAGGGTGGCGCCCAAACGTTCCTGGCTGTGCTCCAGGCTGCCATAGCGCGGAATGCGAGGATGGTAGGTGCGCGCGGCGTTCGGCAGGACAGCGCCATTCTGGAAGCCGCCGTCGGCGCTGGCTGGTCCCCAGCGCACCGAGCTGAAACCTTCCTCCAGACTGTCGCGCTCGCTATAGGCGATCGAGAACAGAGCGCCGATCTGGTCATCCGCCCAGGTGTTCGAAATCAGACCGGCGAAGCGCGGGCTCCAGTCCTGCGACAGGTCGTTATAGCCATACTGGCCCGACAGCGCGCCCTGGAAGCCCATCTTGTCGAACGGACGGCTGGTGCGCAGATCGACGGTCGCCCCCAGCGACCCCTCTTCCGTCTCGGCCGAGGCGGTCTTGCGCACCGTGATATTGTTGAAGAGCTCTGAGGCGAAGACGTTGAAGTCGAAGCCACGACCGCGATTCACCCCACCCGACGAGTCGGTGGCGCCGGTCGACGCCTGGGCCTCAATGCCGTTGATCCGCGTACGGGTGAACTCCGAGCTGAGACCACGCACAGTGATCGACCGGCCCTCGCCTGCATCGCGGTCGATCGAGACGCCCGGTATGCGCTGGATCGACTCGGCCAGATTGGTGTCGGGGAAATCCGCGATGTCCTCCGCCGAAATGGCGTCGACGACGCCGGCTTCGCGGCGTTTGATGTTCAAGGAATTCTGGAGGCTGGCCCGGAAGCCCGTGACGACGATGTCATCGACCTCGGCGGCGTCATCCGTCTGAGGCCCAGCGACCTCGGCCGTCTGGGCGGCGGCGTCATGCGCCATCATGGCGAGAGCTAGGGCTCCCAGCGACGCGGTGGCGACCAGGGCGTGGCGCGCGAATTTGTGGCGTTGGATCATTCTAGTTTCTCCTCCCAAGTGTTGCGCTTCAAGGATCGAACGCCCTCGTTCACGCCTCCCGCTGCTGACGGGAGACACCGGTGTCAAAACGAGTCGGCCGCTTGACTGCTACCGGTGTCATTCATGTTTAGTCATATTCGACCGCGACTCGCAAGCAGGCGACGATCCTGATGGCGGATTTGTAATCTCGTCGAAGAGCGTGGGTTAAGCGGGAAAGTAGGTGCAACCTGCACGCCGGCGCATTGTGCGGTTTAGAAGAATACCTGCCACTTGAAAGAACCGACGGACGCCCTGCCCTATTCCCACTCGATTACACGAAGGCCGGTAGCGCGTTGATCGGCAAGGACTTTGCACCAGAGGTCACCTAAAGCGCCGTATCGTAGTCCGAATAGATCGTGGACTGTTGAAAACAATGAAGAAATAATCGGATGTAGAAAGCGCGTGATCACGAGATCTTTCGGGGTGTATTGACAGTGCCGCAGGCGTGGTGCGCGAGGGAATCGTACCGGTATACCTAGGCATAGGCGGATACCATAGCCTGACGTTTTGAAGAACAGGCGAGGCCTGGAGCTCATCGTCATCTATCGGCAGATCTCCTGCCCTTTCATTCCGCCTGGCTTCAAAGTCGCGCGCCGCCGCACGCCGACCGAGCGCGTGAGCGCTCGGTCGGCGTTGAACAACTATTCCCCGGCGCGCTCCGCTTCTCCGGCGTGCTGGCTTCGAGAACATCGATGCTGCCGTCCGCTCCCAAAGTTGCGATCCCCATGGCCGCCTGCCTTCCCACCGGGACGAGTGGCACGTCGGGGCCTCGGTGACCACTCCTGCCACCACAGCGAAGCGCAAAGCCAGCTTCGCGCCATGAGCGGACATGACAGTCACCGCGCAAAGGCGACATTCACCTGAGTTACCACGCCGAGCCGCCGCCATTTTATCGCGATCGCAATCGCGCGAAACCGGTGGAGGTGCAGACTGCGTCAGTCATGGTCAGAGACGTCGAACCCGTCTCCGGGCGCCATCGGCCGGTGCAGTTTGATCCCGGCCTTGTCCAGATAGGGCTCGTAGACGTCGTAACGCTGCCTGAGGAAATAGTCGCGAGCGTAGCCGTCATGGACCGGGACGACCGATTTTGGCTTCATCCGTTTGGCGAACGCATGGACAGTGAGCTCGGTCAGGTAAGGCGCCATCACCGGAAGGGCCAGCACCTCCACGCCCGCGAACCGATCCAGACGGCTGTCGAAACTGTCGCCCGGGTTGAGGAAAACGTCGTTGACGAGGAAGGCTGTCAGTTGCGGGCTCTCGTCCGACAGGATGGGCTCATGCGCGACCGGCTGAGCCTGCAGCCGGAACGCGCCGAAGGTCCGTTCGCCCTCCTCGAACACCGTGACCGACAGCCCCTTCTCGCCGAGCTTGTCGGCGACCTCGCCGTTGCCGACGAGTGTCGCGCCACTCGCCTGCACGATCCTGGCCAGAGCGTCAGGGTCGATGTGGTCGGGATGGCCGTGCGTCAGGACGATCGTCGAGACATCCGAAAAGACAGCAGGATCGACCCGTCCGTCGACGAACGAAAACTTGCCCGGATCGAAGAGCAGTCGATCTGCACCGATCGTCAGGCGCAGGCAGCTATGGACGAACTTGTCGATCCGCATGGCGGCCGGTCCTATTCCGACTGTCTCTGGACGACCGCGCCGATCGCCTCGGGCGTGCCCGAGGCGATGACCAGCCAACGGCGGGGTGCGCCGGCGTCGGCGGCGACCACCTGACGGATCGGGCCCACGGCGTTGACGACCGCAGACCCAGCCGGATTGGTCATGAACTTCGTCAGAGGCTCGAGCGTCCCCGATCCGTCCGCCGCATTGGCGAAGGCGAGGACATAGGGCTTGCCGGGTTGGAGGCCTGCGGCGGCGATCTGCAGCATCTGGACCTGCCCCTGCTCGAACAAGGTCGCCTGGGACCGGGTGTCGCCCTCGCCCGTCAGAACGAGTTGATGCGAGGCGCGAGCTGCGCCCAGGGGCGTGAGGTTGGCCCTGCCGTCACCCTGGGTGACCGCACGCGGCACATAGGTGACCCCTTGCGGTCCCTGACCGATCGGCACGGTGGCGATCACGCGGTTGGCCAGGGTGTCGATGACCGCCACGCCGTCGCCATTCTCCAGCCCGACGTAAATCCGCGAGCCGTCGCCGGAGGGCCACAGACCGTGCGGCAGCGACCCCACCTCGATCTCCGTCACGAGCGTGAAGGTGTCGGTGCGATAGACCTTGACCCGGTTCTCGGTCCCGACGGTCACATAGGCGAACTGGCCCGCCGCGTTGCGCACGATGTTGACGTGGTTGGTCAAGGGGCCGGTGTCGAGCGTCTGTAGGACAGCGAACGGCGGACGGGCGTTGAAAACCATGGTCTTGCCCACGTCCTTCAGCGTCATCCAGACCTGGCTTCCATCGGGCGTGGCGGCGATGTCGGGGCAGAACGGACTGGCCTGGGCCACCCGACCGACGATCTGACGGGTCGCGGTCTCGACTACCACCGTCTCGGGACTGAAGCTGGAGCAGATGTAGGCGTAGCGGCCGTCCGGCGAGAAGATGGTCATGCCCGGCCCGTTGGGCGTCTCGACCCGGGCGGTCTCCTGATAGGTCGCGGCGTCCAGCACCGAAACATAGGCCTCGCCCCGCACCGTGACCCAGACCTCGCGGCCGTCCGGCGTGAAGAAGGCCTCGTGCGGAGAGCGCCCGACATAGGTGGTATGTTTGACGGTGTTGCTGGCCGTGTCGATGAAGCTGACCGAGTTGGACCCGATCGAGACCACGGCGATCGTCTTGCCGTCCGGCGCCGCGCCGATGCCGTGGACCAGCAACTGGCCCTTGTAGAGCGGGCTGAGGTTGGCCGGAGTCGGTTCGCCGAGGGAAATCACCCCCAGCAGGCCGTTGGTCGAGGGATCGACCACCGAGACGGTGTTGGAGAACTGGTCGGCCGAATAGAACCGATCCTGGCTGCTGATCGGGATGGCGGGCGCCGCCGCCGCGCCCGGAACCTGATCGGCCAAGGCGTGTCCGGCGGACAGGCTGAGAACAAGGGCGGCGATGGCGCGGGCTGTCAGGGTCATGATCCGTGTCCGTGATGGGTCGAGGTCGCGCCGCCGGTCGGCGTCGGCGCATCAGAATGGCGGGTCAGGTAGTCGCGCATCAGGGCGATTTCCTGGGTCTGTTCAATGATGATCCCCTGGGCCAGACGCTTCATGGTCTCGTCCTGCCCGTACAGAAGCTCGACGCGCGCCATGTCGATGGCGCCCTGATGATGCGGGATCATCATGGCGGCGAAGTCCACGTCTGGGTCGCCGGTGGATTCTACCGCCATGTCGCGGTGCATCCGCTCCATCGCCTCGGCCATCGCCGCATCGAAGTCCGAGCCGGGCATCTGTGCGAAGGCCATAACTGCGGCACCGGCAGTCGCCGAGCCAAGCGCCAGGACGCCGGTTCTGATCCATCGGGAGGGTGGGGCGTGGGTCATGATCCGATCCTGCAGGCGATCGTCCCGGACGACCAACGCGATGTTCCGCTCGGAACGTTCGCCGCCGCCGAACGTTCCCTGTCGAAGTCGCCGCTTCGTGGGTTAGGATTGTCCCATGACCCTGGACCAGCTCCGCATCTTCGTCGCCGTCGCCGAGCGCCAGCACGTAACCCGCGCCGCCGAGGCCCTGAACCTGACCCAGTCGGCGGTCAGCTCGGCGGTGACGACGCTGGAGGGCCGCCACGGCGTCGCCCTGTTCGACCGCGTTGGCCGCAACATCGTCCTGAACGAGGCGGGCGCAACCTTCCTCGTCGAGGCCAAGGCGATCCTCGCCCGTGTCGAGGCGGCGCAGGACGCGCTCGACGACCTGGGCGGCCTGAAACGCGGACGACTGTCGATCCACGCCAGCCAGACCATCGCCGGCTGGTGGCTTCCCGCCCGACTGACCCGGTTTCATCAGGCTCATCCCGGCATCCGCATCGAGGTCTCGATCGGCAATACGCGCGAGGTGGCCGACGCTGTCCTGGAGGGCTGCGCTGAACTGGGTCTGGTCGAGGGCGAACTGAACGAGCCGGCGTTGAGCCGTTCGGTTCTGGATCACGACGAACTGGTGCTGGTCGTGGCGGCCGACCACCCCGCCGCCCAGGACGGCGCCGGGCCGCCGGACCTGAAGCAAATGACCTGGGTGTTGCGCGAGCCCGGCTCCGGCACCCGGTCGGCTTTTGAGACGGCCCTCAATCAGCGCGGGCTGGCCATCGACGCTCTGGACGTGGCCATGACCTTGCCCGGGAATGAGGCGGTCGCCGCCGCCGTCGAGGCCGGTGCGGGAGCGACGGTCGTGTCGCGCAATGTCGTCGCCGCGCGCCTGCGCGCCGGCATCCTCGCCGCCCTGCCCCTGACCTTGCCCGACCGCCCGTTCTGGCTCCTGCGGCACAAGCAGCGCTATCGCTCAAAGGCGGGCGAGGTGTTCCTGGCGTCCCTGACGGCGTCACGCCATTGAGCGCGTCGGCTCGTCAAGGCGGTGTCTGGCCTTCACTGGTGAATGACCGCGCGCCGCCTCACACGCATCTCGAGGGACTGAACGGATTCCTGAGAGCTCTGGATAGGGGCGTGGGCGCTCAACAAGGTACGCCGAAGTTCGACCCCCTCGACGGTGGAGACGAGGCGGAAATCCTTGTGCTTCTGGAGACACCGGCCCCGGGACCGCAAGCGGATCGCCTCGTCTCCATCGACAATCCCACGGGCACCGCGCGCAACCTGAAGCGCGCGATGGAAGCAGCGGGGCTCGACCGCCGCCGCATCGTCCTTTGGAACACGGTCCCCTGGCTTCGCTCGGGGTCCGCGCGACCGCTGACAAGACAGGAGATCGCCTCCGGCCTGGCCACGCTAGAGGGACTGGTCACCCCGCTTCATCGCCTCAGGGCCGCGGTATTGTGCGGCCGCGTCGCCGCGATGGCGGCTCCGACGCTGACCCGCCTGCGGCCTGAAGTGGAGCTGTGTCTCGCGCCACACCCGAGCCCGACGTTCATCAACACCGCCCCCGAGCATCGTCTTGGCCTGCAGGCCGCCTTTGCGTGGGCAGCCGCGCTGATCACCCCCTAGGGCGTTCATTCGATTAAAGCGAACAAACCTATCTAAAACATCCGTTGGAGCTGATGATCCAAGAGGCGCATCCTGGATGTCGAGGAGCGCGCCGAAGACTGGCCTCCACTCCGAAAGGAGAGCCGCCATGACCACCCTTCTCGCCGCTCCGGCCATGCGCCAAGGCCGCAGGTCCGTCGCCAGGCGCCAGGCCATCGGTCCTGAGAATGTAAAACCGCAGACGCCTTTCATTCCGCCTTCTCCCATCGCCGCGACCCAATCCGGCGAGACCTTGCACCGGGTCCAGCCTGGCGTCGGCCTTACCGGCGTTCACCCCGCAATGGTCAAGGCGGTCGCGGGTCTCTACGCCGCCATGGTGGCCGTGTTCTGGCTGGTGTTCGGTCACGGCGAGGCGATGCTCGCCCTGGGCTTCATCACCGTTCTCGGCCTGATGTTCTTCGGCCTTCTCACCGGGATGAGCCTGCTGGCCGATACGCCTGCGCCGGGCGAGCGCATCCGCTCCTTGAACGATTGCCTCGCCGGTCGCGTGATCATCGACACGGGCTGGATCAGCGGCCGCGAAGCCGCGTTGCAGATGCTGACCCTGCCCGCCTGCCTTCTGGTCACCGCCGTCGTGCTCGGCGCCGTCTATCGCTTCACCGCGGGCTGACCGCTCGTCTGGATAACCTCTCATGGCTCATGACATTCACGTTCGCGACGTCGCCTTCGGCCTTCGCCCGTTGGCGAGTCTGCAATCGCCCAGGGAGATCGTGCGGCAGTTCACGCCGAACTGGTTCGCCGCCACCATGGGAACCGGCATCCTCGCCCTGGCGCTGAACCAGCTTCCGGTCCCCATACCCGGCGTAAAAATCGTCGCCGAAGCCCTGTGGGTTTTCAACATCGGCCTGTTCGCCCTGTTCACCGTTCTCTACGCGGCGCGCTGGATCTTCTTCTTCGACGGCGCGCGACGAATCTTCGGCCATTCGGTCGTGTCGATGTTTTTCGGCTGCATCCCGATGGGGCTGGCGACCATCATCAACGGCCTGATGGCCTTCGGCCTGGCGCGCTGGGGCGAAGGCGTCGTGCCGGTCGCCGAAGCCCTGTGGTGGATCGACGTGGCCCTTGCCGTCGCCTGCGGCATCGGCATCCCCTTCATGATGTTCACCCGCCAGGAGCACGCCATCGACCAGATGACGGCCGTCTGGCTGCTGCCGGTCGTGGCGGCCGAGGTCGCGGCCGTCACCGGCGGCCTGATCGCGCCGCACCTCGCGGACCCGAACGCCGCCCTGTCGGTGCTGGTAGTCAGCTATGGCCTGTGGGCCCTGTCCGTGCCGCTGGCGATGAGCATCCTGGTCATCCTCGTGCTCCGCATGGCGATCCACAAACTGCCGCACGCCGGTATGGCGGCCTCCAGCTGGCTGTCGCTGGGCCCGATCGGCACGGGCGCGCTCGGCATGCTGGTGCTCGGCCAGGCCGCGCCCGCCATCTTCACCGCCGCCGGTCTGGGCCAGTACGGCGACGCCGCGCGCGGGATCGGCCTGATCGGCGGCCTGCTGCTGTGGGCCTACGGCCTGTGGTGGGCCGCGATGGCCGTGCTGATCACCCTGCGCTACTTGCGTCAGGGCCTGCCGTTCAATCTGGGCTGGTGGGGCTACACCTTCCCACTCGGCGTCTTCTCTGTCGCGACGCTGAAGCTGGGAACCCTGCTCCCCATCCCGGCCTTCAACCTGTTCGGCATGGCCCTGGTCGCCGCACTGCTGGTGCTGTGGCTGATCGTCGGCGCCCGTACGGTGCGCGGCGCCTGGCGCGGAGACCTGTTCGTCGCCCCCTGCCTCGCCGAGGCGGCCAAGCGCGACATCCCTTGCGCACGCTGATCCGCCTCCACTCCAACCTTTCTGGAATCACCAATGCCTCATGACCTTTTCACGCCGTCACGCCGCGTCCTCATGGCGGGCGGCGTCGGCGCCTTGATCACCGCCTGTGCGCCGCGCGCGGCCGAAGCCGACGACATGGTGCTGGGCCAGGCTGACGCGCCCGTGACCCTGATCGAATACGCCTCGACCACCTGCGGCCCCTGCGCCCGCTTCGCCATCGAGGTGCTGCCCGAACTCCGGCGGCGCTACATCGACGCCGGGCGGGTCCGGCTGATCTATCGCGAATTCATCACCGGCCCCGCCAACCTCTCCGCCGCCGGCGTTCTGCTGGCGCGGTGCGCAGGCGAAGATCGCTATTTCGAGGTCATCGACGCCCTGATGCACGGCCAGTCCGAATGGGCGAACGGCGGCGGCCCGCGCGACGCCCTCCTGAGGATCGCGGCGCGGTTCGGCATCAGCGAGGCGCGGCTTCAATCCTGCATCACCGATCCCGAGGCCATCGCGGCCCTGGAGCGCCGTGTCGCCCGTGCCCGCGACGCCGGGGTGAATGGAACGCCGACGCTCTTCGTCCAGGGCCGACGTCTGGACACCGCCCTGACCCTCGAAGCCGTCTCCGCCTCGATCGACCAAGCCCTTTCTCAAACCCCGCAATCCTGAGGTTCCGATGCCCAACGCCCCCGTCAAGGTCGCCGTCTCCGGCGCCGCCGGCCAGATCGCCTACGCCCTGCTGTTCCGCCTGGCCCAGGGCGATGTGTTCGGGCCCGACACCCCGATCGATCTTCGCCTCCTCGACCTGCCTCAGGCTCAGGCGGCGCTCCAGGGCGTGGTCATGGAGCTGGACGATTGCGCCTTTCCGCTACTAACCTCCATCCAGACCACCGACGACCCCATTATCGCCTTCGACGACATCGACGCCGCCTTTCTGGTCGGGTCGCGCCCCCGCGCCAAGGGCAAGGAGCGCCGCGACCTGCTGGCGGCCAACGCCGCCATCTTCAAGACCCAGGGCGCGGCCCTGAACGCGGTCGCCAAACGCTCCGTCAAGGTTCTGGTGGTTGGCAATCCGGCGAACACCAATGCCTGGGTGGCGATCCAGTCCGCGCCGGATCTGCCGCCCGGCGCCATCACCTCGATGATCCGCCTCGACCACAACCGCGCCGCCGCCCAGTTCGCGCGCCGCGCGGGCGTCCCCGTCGATGCCGTGGAGAAGCTCGCGGTCTGGGGCAATCACTCCCCGACCATGTTCGCCGACTGGAGCCATGCGACCGTGGAGGGCCAGTCTCTGGCCGGGCTCATCAACGACGAGACCTGGTATCGCGACACCCTCATCCCTGAGGTGGCCCGTCGCGGCACGGCCGTGCTGGAAGCCCGCGGCGCCTCCTCGGCGGCCTCGGCCGCCAACGCCGCCATCAACCATATGCGCGACTGGGTGCAGGGCTCGAACGGCCGTTGGGTTTCGATGGGCGTCGCCTCGATCGGCCAGTACGACATTCCCGAAGGGCTGGTCTGCGGTGTGCCGACGACCTGCCGCGACGGCGTCTATGCGCCCGTCACGGGTCTGGAGCTCGACGCCTTCACGCGCGCCGGTCTGGCCGCTTCGGTGCAGGAGTTGATCGAGGAGCGCGACGCCGCGCTCGCGGTCCTGGCGGACGCCTGATCATCCGACGCCGTCGAACATGCTCATGTAGTCGCCGTCGCCAAGGCAGGCGACGGCGTCCCTGTTTTCCAAACTTCGCCGAAGGATTCCCATGACCGACGCAGCTTCCCGGCCCTCGATCGCGACCGACGCCGGTCTCGGCGGCCTACAACTGACGATCACCGCGGGCCCCGCCCGCTTCGTGGTCGACGAACCCGTCGCCCTGGGCGGGCTGGATCTCGGTCCGACCCCTCACGAGCTGGTGCAGGCGGCGCTCGCCTCCTGTACGGCCCAGACCCTGCGCCTGTACGCCAACCGGAAAGGCTGGACCTTGGGCGCCATGTCCGTCGAGGTCTTGTTGACCCGGGACTTGGGGGCGACACCGTCGGATCAGTTCACCCGAACAATCACTCTGCCGACTGGGCTACCGGAGGAACAGAGGATCCGGTTGCTGGAGATCGCCGACAAGTGCCCAATTCATCGGATGCTCGTAGGTACAGTTTCGATCGAAACGATCTGGTGCAAGGCGACCATCTAGCTGCGAGGCGAAGGCCATCGCCACGTCCCGCCCATCCCCCTCTTTCTCAGTGTTGGTCGGGACACGAAAAGTGTGGTCCCACTAGACACAAACTTCCATTCCGCCGGAAGCGGACCTTCGGAAGGTCAGCAATGAGTCAGAAGCGGACCCCAAATACCCACGAGAGATCGAGCATCTCCGGCACCCTTCACCACCGTAGATCTACGGGTTCGCGCTATCCCAACCCGACCGCTAATGTCGCCCTGGCGTCAACCAAATCGCCAGAGGCCGCACCCGCATGCCCGCCGCCCCTCACTCCCACTCGATTGCTCTAAGCTGGATAAAATTTTGAATTAGTTGGCTTTTTCGCGCCCCGCCTACTTCAACACCGGCTCGCCGCCCGAACGATCGCTTTGGTTTTGAAAACATTAGATAAATAGACCGATGTAAAAACCGCGTGATCGCGCAATCTTTCGAGACGTATTGACAATCTCAAACTCGAATTAACAATCGATTCTTGCGCGTTCACTTTCCTCCGCTAGACTAGCATGGACAGAACCTACATCGCCATCGCTGACGCCGGCAGAGCGTAGTGCATAAACAGCATCCAGATCGCCATGGCGATCATCATCAGGTTCTCGGTCAGGGATAGGAAGCCAAGCGGCACATTGCTGTCTCCACCGACGCAGGCGCATTTCAGTTCGCGCTTGTCGATGTAGACAGCCTTGAAGACCGAGGCCGCGCCAATGCCGCCGATGAACAGGGCCACCGGGACCGACAACCAGGTCAGGACGCCCGCGACCATCAACGCGCCTGACCCGAACTCGGCGAACGGATAGACCTTGCCGTATGGCACCCACCGCTTGGCCAGCAGGTCGTAGTTCAGGAACATGGATGAGAAGCTCTCGATGTTCTGGAGCTTCAGCATGGCCAGGGCCATCATCGACAGGGCGATAAACCACTCCCCTGCCCGCACGGTGAACGGCGTGCCGAAAATCGTCAGGCTGAGCATCGTCGCCATCACGGCGGTGGTCAGGAAGACGACGAGGACCGGCGTGTAGGTGGTCGCCTTGGGATCGCGGACCTTGAGACCGAGATAGCGGCGCAGATCGTCGTGGCCGCCGACACGCTGGCCGTCGATGAAGACCTGAGGCGTCGTCTTGACGCCGTGCTCGGCCTTGAAGGCGTCGGTCTGCTCGCGGGTCGTCAGCCAGTGGTCCTCGACCTTGTAGCCCCGGCTCTTGAGAAGATGCCGGGCCTTGAGCCCCCACGGACAGGTGTGGCCGGGCATCACCATCCGATAGATGACAGCGGTCTTGGTCATTGCAGGCTCCTTGATCTTCAAATCCGAGCTACAGCTCTTAAGTTCCGTACCTAGATACGGAGTCAAGCATGAACGTTCGGACGATCGCTGGGTTGGCGCGAGACGGCGGCGTCGGGGTGGAGACTGTCCGCTTTTATCAGCGTCGCGGATTGCTTTCGACGCCTGACAAATGGTCGCGTGATGGCGCCGGCGCGGGCGTTCGACGCTATGGCGAGGAGGACGTGCGCCAGCTGAGGTTCATTCGCTCCGCACAGACGGCGGGCTTCACCCTGGAGCAGATCAAAGAGCTGTTGTCGCTCGACGCTGGCGAAGATCGCAGCCGCGCCCGTGCGTTGGCCGCGGAGAGGCTGGAGGCGCTGGATCGAACCATCTCCGATCTTGAGGGGGCGCGAGCGGCGTTGCGCCGACTGGCGAGCGCTTGCGCGGCGAACGACAGCGGACCGTGTCCGATCATTTCGGCCTTTCAGGGTGAAAGGGTTTGAAATCCTCCCATGTCTTGGCGAACGGGGTGCGAGGGCCGACAGCCGTCCCGCCTGAGAAAAAGCCCGACTGCGTGGCGGCGCAATCGCGAGGACCGGAACGTCCGGCAGCCAGAACTGTTCGTTGATCATCACTTCCGGAGAACGAAGATGTCGATCAAACTGAACGTCGGTCTGGCGGCCGCCGCCCTGTCCGTGCTCCTCACGGCGTGCAATCCAGCGGAACAGGCCGATAAAACCGCGACGGCCGACGCGGGATCGGCGGCCGAACACAGCGCTCCGGCGGTTCAGCCGATGGCGGGGCCCGAGACGCCCTATTCCGCCTCCGAACAGCAGATGCATCAGGCCATGATGCAGGCGCACGGCGCGGACCCGCAGGAGACCTACGCCCTGAAGATGATCGAGCACCACCGGGGCGCCATCGCCATGTCGGAGGTCCTGATGCGCGAAAACCCTGACGCCGCGCTCCGCGAGATGGCCGAAAAGACGATTACGATGCAGCGCCAGGAGATCACGGAACTGGAGCAGTGGGTCGCGCAGCATCGGTCCGCCGCGGCAACCCCCGCTTCGGGTTCGGTCCAGCCCGGAGCCTGATGCGGGACGACTACGCGCGGG
Organism: Brevundimonas sp. MEB006b; assembly: GCF_030209705.1. Classification (NCBI taxonomy): domain Bacteria; kingdom Pseudomonadati; phylum Pseudomonadota; class Alphaproteobacteria; order Caulobacterales; family Caulobacteraceae; genus Brevundimonas; species Brevundimonas sp. MEB006b. The sequence continues at coordinate 222,815 of NZ_JARVRL010000009.1, read as the reverse complement.
AACTGGTCCGCCTGCGCGTATGTGCTTTTGAACGGCGTCGATCGTCGGCGTCTGTCCGCCGGCGGGAGTCCCTCATGCACGAAAAGAGCTATCGCAACCTCGCGATTGAACTCATCGTCCACTTCATCATCATGTATTTGGTGATGTTCACGATGATCGCGACGCTCGATCACTTCAACTTCAATCTGAACAATCTCTACATGACGCTGATGATGGTCGCGCCAATGGCTGTCCTCATGCTGGTTCTGATGCGCGAGATGTATCCGAACAATCGGCTCAACCTGGCCATTGGGCTGGCCTCGGTGATCATCTTCGCGGGCAGCTTCTACGCCATGCGCACCCAGGCGGCGATCGGCGACAAGGAACTCATTCGAGGAATGATCCCCCACCACTCCGGCGCGATCCTGATGTGCGGCAAGGCCAAGCTGAGCGACCCGGAACTGGTCGCGCTGTGCGCAGAGATCGTCGAGGCCCAGAAGCGCGAGATCCGACAGATGCAGGCGATTCAGGATCGGCTTTGACGGCTCTTCCGGCGGGACACGTCCGCCGGTCCCGCCAACTCGCCATTCCCGTTCGAGGTGGCCTCGCTCGCCGCCCCGAGTGTTGTCGTCGGCTTCACGGCGTGAGGTCGGCCAGCGTCGGCCGCCGTTGGCGAGGGGAAAGTCGATGCGACGCGTAGACTAGTCGAAGGCCGGACCGGCCACTCGTCAGGAGACACAGTATGCGTGCATTCAACCCCGTTCCCTATGTCGCCCTGGCGACTGCGGTCGTCCTCGCCGCTGGACCTGCGGCAGCTCACGCTCGTCTTGTCAGCGCCACGCCCGCGCCGAACGCCACAGTCGGTGCGACCCGCACGCTGACCTTGACCTTCAGCGAGCGCTCTGTGCCTGCGTTCTCCGGCTTCGACGTGGTCAACTCGGCCGGCGAGAAGCTCGCGGTCCGCACTTCGGTCGCTGAAGACGGCAAGACCCTGACCGGGACTCTGACGCGACCGCTGACTGCTGGCGACTATCGCGTCGACTGGCGCATCGCCTCGAGCGACGGTCACCGCATGACCGGCTCGTACACCTTCACGGTGCGCTGACGCCGTGCTCGAGATCGCGGTCGTCGCGCTCCGGTGGCTCCAGTACGCCGGAGCCGTCGTCCTTCTCGGGACGCCGTTGTTCCTGTTGTACACCTTCAGGCGCGGCGACGGCGTGGATCTCACCTGGTCGCGCGCGATCCTGATAGGGTCAGGTTTGGTCGTCGTCGCGAGCGCGCTCCTGGCGCTACTCGCACAGACAGCGGTCATGGCGGGCTCGCTGGCGGAAGCCATCAAGCCTGTGTCTCTGTCTTTCATGATCACCGGCACGGCCTTGGGGAAAGCCATGGTCGCGCGGGCCGCCCTCGCCCTCGCAGCCGTCGTCGCGGTCCTGGCCTTGAGACCGGGCAAGACGGCCTGGAGCATCTCGCTAGGCCTTGGGCTCTTCGTGGTCGCGAGCTTCGCTTGGACTGGACACGGCGCGGCGACAGAAGGCCCCGAGGGCCTGGTCCACCTCGCCTCCGACATCGTCCATTCCGTCGGGGCGGCCCTTTGGCTTGGTGCGCTTGTAGCGCTGACGATCCTGCTGCTTCGCCGCCCCGGGGTCGACGATGGGGCCCTCTACCGCGCCTTGCATGGGTTCTCGGGCCTGGGCACGCTCGCCGTAGCCCTTCTTGTGGCCACGGGTCTCGCGAACAGCTGGTTCCTCGTCGGATCGGAGCGTTTCGTGAACCTTGGCGAAAGCCTCTATGGACAGCTTCTGATCGCCAAGCTGGCGCTCTTCGTGCTGATGCTGGGCCTGGCGGCGGACAACCGTTTCCGCCTGACACCCGCCCTGCGTCTGGAACTGGAGCACACAGGACAGTCAATCTCGGCGGTTCGACGGCTGCGGCGCAGTATCGTCACGGAGACGGCCCTCGGGCTCGTCGTCCTCGCCGTCGTCGCGCTTATGGGCACCCTCCCTCCGCCGGTCGCGACGTGATCCGACGATCTAGTGGCCCGCGGCGTGGAGCGCCGCTGCGGTCGTGGCGCCATTCTCCGAGGTCGAGATGTTGTCACGTCCTCCCATCGGGCGTCCCGGATCCCGGCTTAAGCGGACAAATACCGTCTGAACGCCGCGCGCTTTCGCACTGAGGCGTTCAAACCGGAGAGGCGGATTACCGCGGAGCGCGCGACGACCAGTGAATGTGATGGATGCGCCAGCCGTCGGCGTGGCGCTTTAGCACCATGGTTTCCGTTGTCAGACGGTCCACGGCGCGTCCGTTGAACTGACCGGTGGTGCGGCCTTCGCTCGTGATCCACGCCACATCGCCGTCCGCCCAGCCCGATCTGCGGCTTACGACATTGTCCGACGCGGCCGCGAAGGCGGCGTCCGACGCAAGATGGTGAGAGGCGTATTCGTCGCGCGAGCGCTCCGCTCCGCCCTCTTCAAAGATCATGACGTCGGGGGCCAGAAGCAACAGGGCGGCAGATGTGTCACCGGCCTTGAGCGCGGCATGGAAGGCATCGACGGTCGTGGCCGCCTCCGTCGCTTCCGCGCTGATCGACCCCGCAGTCTGGGCATGGCCGTGAGAATGGTCCTGCGCGACAGCGGGCGTCACCGACAGGACGGCGAGAGAGAGGGCGAGAACGAGAGGTTTGGGGGACATGATGGGCTCCGGCTTATGAATCAGGTGAGACAAGGTCAGGTGGGCGGGTTGTGACGGGCGAACACCTGCGTCGCGCCGGAGCGAAGCACCAGCAGCGTGTCGTAAGGGTCCTTGTGTCCCTGCGGCGTCTCCATGCCGGGCGAACCGAGGGGCATGGCCGGAACCGCGAGACCGAGCGCTGCCGGCCGCTCGGCAAGCAACCGTATGACGTCCCGTGCCGGAACATGGCCCTCTACGACATAGCCATCAATCAACCCGGTGTGGCAGGAGGCCAGGCTGTCCGGAAGCCCCCGGCTGCTGCGGACGGATTGGAGGCTCGGCAGAACGGTGACGGTCGTGTTGAAGCCAGCCTCCCGCATGTGCGAGATCCAGGCGTCGCAGCACGCACAGGTCGGCGTCTTGAAGACCGTGAGGGTTCTCGACGCCTGGGTCTGGGCGCAGGCTGTTCCGGTCAGGGCGACGCTGACGGCGGCGCCTAAGAAAAGCCTTCGGTGGAGGTAGGCGGTCGTCAAAAGGGCTCTCCCTGATCGCTGTGAACGGTGCGTCTGGCGTCGGCATCCGCCGTCCGACCGAAGGTGCGCCGCCTCAGCCACTGGCGGCTCGGTCGCTCGACCAGACCATAGATGGCGGCCGCCGCGGCGAGGGTCACCGCCAGCATCGCCGCCAGTTCCAGAAGCCCCATTCGATAGTCGCCCGGCCAGCCCCCGATGGCCTGGGCGGCATTGCGCCAGACCATCAGGATCGGAATATGGACGAGGTAGAGGGCGAACGAGGCCTCACCGGCGAAGATTGCGACCGGGTGCGACAGGAAGGTTCTGACACCCGCCTTGGCGAGCAGCGCCAAGGCGAGAACGAAGGGTCCCGACGCGGCGACGATAAGGCGATCATCGGCCCCGATCTGCATAGCGAGCAAGAGGAGCGCGGTGGCTCCGACGGCGCCGACGATCGCGACGCGCGGGGACGGCGCCCAGCGCGCTCCGAGATAGTAGAGGCCAATCCCGAGCAGGAACTCCGGAATGATGCGCAAGACGCCCATATTGTCTTCCGCCCGGGGCAGAACCGAGCCGAACCAATGCCGGTAGATCGCATCCAGCAGGATGAACAGGCTCGTCGCCGCGGCTACGAGCATCCATGGCCTGTGTCGAAACCGCAGGGCGACCGCAGCATAGGCTGGAAAAGCGAGATAGACGAACCATTCGGCTGACAGCGACCAGGCGGGACCGTTCCACAGGACCATCCCGTCTCGCGGCAACCAGGCCTGAACCAAAAAGAGGGTGGCCAGAAAATCCGCAGGATTGAACCGCCCGGGCTCCAGGCCGATGCCCAACACCGGCGCGGCGAGCACCAGCAACAGCATCGCCAACAGGATGAACAAATGCGCCGGGTATATGCGCGCGAACCGCGCCGCGATGAACCGCCTGTAGTTCACTGGCTGATCACCCTGCAGGTAAACGTGGGTGAGGATGAACCCAGACAGGATGAAGAAGATATCGACCCCGAGACGGGCCCGGTTTAACAGTCCGGCCGCACCTTCGGGCAGCGTCCATTGCAGCTGGTAGTGAAACAGAACCACGCCGAGCGCGAGGAAGAACCTCACCCCCGTCAGCGGATCGAGCCGATCCGGAAACGGACCCGCGGCCGGATCTGTCCTCTCGCTCACATCGCCTCCCCCGACACGAGCGGGTCCTCCCGGTCGTTCTCTGGTATCTACGCGGCGGACATCTCGTCCCCTCGTAAGGGGCCGGACGGTTTGGCGCGTATGGCAAAGGGGGCGTGATGCAGGTGCGCAATGACTGATGAGATCGAACGACTGATTGCGGCGGAAGGGCCAGACGATGCGGGGCGGCTGGACGGCCTGGAAGACGCTGTCTGGACACGGATCGCCGTGCGCCGGGAGGCGGCGTCAATGGGCCAGGTTCGGGTCGCCGCCGTAGGGCTGGCGCTCGTGCTCGGCGTGGCCAACGGTGGATTGCTCCTCGTGGCGTCGCCGCGGCCTGAGCCCTCTGAGTTGCGCATCTTCACCGTCTCGGCGGGTCTGTCGCCGCTCGGTCCACTGGATGCCCGGGGATGAGAGCGCGCTGGAAATCGATCGTCCTGACAGCCGTGCTGGCGGCGCTCGCCAGCGGCGCGGCGACCTGGGCGAGCGCAACCTGGGTCATGCGCGAGCGTCAGCCGCCGAGCCTGCATAGCGTCGTCCATGAGCAGTTGAACCTGAGCGCTGAACAGGATGGTCGTCTGGACGCGATCGAAGCGCGCTTCGCCGCGCGCCGCCCCGGGCTGGAGGCAGAAGTGCGAGCCGCCAACCGCGAGCTCGCCGCCGCCATCGCTGCAAGCGATGGGAACACGCCCCAGGTGCAGGCGGCGGTGGATCACTTCCACGTGGCCATGGGCGATCTGCAGAAGGCGACCATCGCCCACGTCTTCGAGATGCGGTCGGTGCTCACCCCGGCGCAGGCCGAGGTCTTCGACGCCGCCGTGGTGGACGCCCTGCGTGCCGACGCCGGCTAGGCGCGGCGCGTGAAGGACGGCGACAGCATTGAAGCCCGCGCGGCTGGCGGCGACGCCGGCGCGTTCGGCGCCTTGATGGCGGCGACCAAGGGCGATCTCTACAGGTTCGTGCGCCGCTATGTCGGCGACGAAGCGGAAGCGCACGACCTGCTCCAGGAAACTTACACCGCCGCATGGCTCGCCCTGCGAAGGTACGATCCGGCTCGCCCCTTCGAGGTCTGGCTCCGCTCGATCGCCCTGAACAAATGCAGGGACTGGAGCCGTCGGCGTGCGGTGCGTCGGGTGGTGCGCGGCGTCATGGGCCTCGACGCCCCCGAAGCGTCAGCGGTCCGGATGGAAACGCCATCTCCCGAAGCCCGACTGGACGATCGCCGTCGCGCCGAGGCGCTGCGCAGCGCGCTGACCCGCCTGCCTGACGGCCTCAAGGCCCCTCTCCTGCTCGCTACGCTCGAAGGTCGCTCGCACGGCGAAATCGCGGCGATCCTGGGCGTCACGACCAAGGCCGTGGAGACGCGGATCGCCCGCGCCCGCAAGCGACTTGCCGAGGACATGGCCGTTCCGGGAGGTGCTTGATCTCATCGGCCCGCCCGATGGCGAAGGGCGTTTCTTTTCGCGGTGTGGCGACCTGACGCAAGGGCGTTGTCGCCGACGTGCGTATGTCAACCAGAAGCCGACACGCGTCCGAGGAACCCCACGCTTATGCCCATGCCAAGTTTCGATCGCCGAATGCTTCTCAGGGGCGCCGCCGTTGGCGGCGGGCTGCTTGGCCTGCAGGGACTTCTGCCGGCCTGGGCGCAGACCGGTACGGCGGGCTTGAGAACGGACCTCCCGACGTTGAGCGGGCCCAACATCGACCTGACAGTCGGCCACTCGCCCTTCACGGTCGGGGGGCGGACCGGCCATGCCGTGACGATCAACGGAGTGCTCCCGGCGCCCTTGCTGCGCCTGCGCGAGGGACAGAACGTGCGACTCTCCGTGACCAACGGGCTGGATGAGGACACTTCGATCCATTGGCACGGCCTATTGCTGCCGTTCCAGATGGACGGCGTCCCGGGCATCAGCTTCCCGGGCATCAAGCCGCGGGAAACCTTCGTCTATGAGTTCCCGATCAAGCAGTCAGGCACCTTCTGGTACCACAGCCACTCGAATCTTCAGGAGGCGATGGGCCACTACGGTCCGATCGTCATCGACCCGGCAGGCGCCGATCCCGTCGCCTACGACCGCGAGCATGTGCTGGTCCTGTCGGACTGGAGCTTCATGCACCCACACGAAATCCTGGAGAAGCTGAAGAAGAGCCCGGGCTACTTCAACCGGCAGCGCACCACGCTCGCCGGTCTGATCAACGGCAGCGACCGCATGAGCCTGGAGGAGCGGCGCATGTGGGGTGAGATGCGGATGGACCCGCGCGACATCCTCGACGTCAGCGGCTCGACCTATACCTATTTGATCAACGGCCACGGGCCGCAGGAGAACTGGACCGGCCTTTTCAGCCCCGGCGAGCGCGTGCGGCTGCGCATCATCAACGCCTCGGCCATGTCGATCTTCAACGTCCGCATCCCCGGCTTGCCGATGACCGTGGTGCAGGCCGACGGCGAGAACGTCCGCCCGGTCGAGACCGACGAGTTCCAGATCTCGGTCGCCGAAACCTACGACGTCATCGTCCGGCCGACTGAAGACCGGGCCTACACCATCGTCTCGGAGGCGATCGATCGCTCGGGGATGGGCCGCGCCACCCTTGCGCCGCGCCTGGGCATGACCGCCGAGGTTCCGCCGCTGCGCGAGGTCCCGAACCTGACCATGCGAGACATGGGCATGGGCGGAATGGATCACGGCTCAATGGGCGGCATGTCCGGAATGGACCACGGCACGATGGCCGGCATGGACCACGGCGCCCCAGCCCAAGGCGCGGCGCCGGCGGGCGAGATGGGCGGAATGTCCATGGCCGGAATGAACATGCGCGATCCAGAGAACGCCCCGCCGGATATGGCGGTCGGCGTGGGCGTCGACGCGATAGCCATGGCCCCCGCCAACCGCCTCGGCGAGCGGCCGATCGGCCTGACCAACGTCGACCACCGCGTTCTCGTCTACACCGACCTGGTGTCGCTGCAGCCGAACAAGGACCAACGCCCGCCGTCGCGGACCATGGAAATACACCTGACCGGCAATATGGAGCGGTTCATGTGGGGCTTCGACGGGCGGAAGTTCAGTGAACTGGTCGAACCCATCCGTTTCGAGCGGAATGAGCGGGTGCGCGTGACCCTGGTGAACGACACCATGATGGCCCACCCCATCCACCTGCACGGCCACTTCTTCGAACTGGTGACCGGCGGTCCCCCGGGGCATCAGCCGCTGAAGCACACGGTAAACGTCGCGCCCGGGGGCAAGGTGACGTTCGACCTGACCGCCGACGCGCCCGGCGACTGGGCCTTCCACTGCCATATGCTGATGCACATGCACGCCGGCATGTTCAATGTCGTGACGGTCCGACCCATGGACGGAGCCGCGTCATGAACCGCTTCGCCGTCGCCCTCGCTCCGCTGATCCTCGCCGCCAGCGCCGTCACCGCCCAAGCGCAGGACCCGCACGCGGGCCATGTCATGCCGGCGACCGCGGCGCCGCGAGCCACGCCCGCTCCGGCCGTTCGGCCTCAGACGTCCACCCGGCCGTCGGCGCAAGACCCGCACGCCGGTCATGTCATGCCGCCCGCGCCAACGCCGCCAGCGGCCGACCCTCACGCCGGCCATCAGATGCCGGCTGAGCCCCCGGTCGTTGATCCGCATGCGGGTCACGACATGTCGACAATGCCGCCGACGGCGCAGCCCGATCCGCACGCCGGCCACGACATGTCCGCCATGCCCTCCACCCAGGTCGACCCTCATGCCGGGCATGATATGTCGACCATGAGCATGGGGCCGCCGGACGTGCCGACCAGCGCCGACAATCCCGGCCGTCCTCCGGAGGACCCGCTCCCAGCCGCCGCCCTGAGCGGCCCCACGCACGCCGCCGATCTGGTCTTTGGCGCCGAAGCGATGGCGGCCGCCCGTCAGATTCTGGTTCGCGAGAACGGCGAGGTCCGCACCACCGCCGTCATCATCGATCGTCTCGAAGCCGGCTTCGGCGGTGCTGAGGAGTCGTATCTCTGGGACGTCCAGGGCTGGAGCGGCGGCGACATCAATCGCTTCTGGTGGAAGTCCGAGGGCGAAGGCGACTTTGGCGGCAAGTTGGAAGAGGCCGAACTCCAAGCGCTTTACAGCCGCGCGATAGCGCCGTTCTGGGATGTGCAGGCCGGCGTGCGTCAGGATTTCCGGCCCGACGGCGAGGATACGACGCACCTGGTCCTCGGCCTCCAGGGCCTGGCGCCCTATTGGTGGGAGATCGACGCGGCCGCCTTCCTCTCCACCGAGGGCGACCTGACCGCCCGCGTCGAGGCCGAATACGACCAGCGTATCACCCAGCGCCTGATCCTCCAGCCCCGCCTCGAAATCGACGCCTCAGCCAGCGACATTCCGGAGTTGGAGATCGGCTCGGGCTTGTCGTCCATCGAGGCGGGCCTGCGCCTGCGCTACGAGTTCCGCAAGGAGTTCGCCCCCTATGTCGGCGTTGAGTGGAGCCGGGCGCTCGGAAACACCGCCGACTACATCGAAGCCCGAGGCGGTGAGGCTGATGACACCCGCTTCGTCGTCGGCCTCAAGGCCTGGTTCTGACCTAAGGAGACCACCCCATGATCCGCATTCTCACCCTCACGGCCGCCCTGGCCTTCGCCGGCGCCGCCGCCGCCCAGGATCCGCACGCCGGGCACAATATGCAGACGCAGGCCGCCGAGCCTCAATCGGCCGTCACCACGGTTCCGGCAAACGGGGCCATGACCCACGGATCGCCAGAACGCTTCAGCGTCACCTTCCCCCATGCGATGGTCCTGAAGACGGTGACCCTGAGCGCCGAGGGGCAGGCCCCGGTGGTCGTGAATGCCCCCGCCGCACCGGCCGCCGCGACCGTCAGCCTGGCCCTTCCCCGGCTTGCCCCGGGAACCTACACCGCCGCCTGGACCGCTGAAGGTCCGGACGGCCACAAGATGTCCGGCTCTGTCAGCTTCATGGTTCACTAGGAGAACGACGATGCGAGTTTCCAACCTGCTGGCCGCCGCCGGCGCGATTCTGGCCCTGAGCGCTGGAGCGGCCCTGGCCGCCGAAGGCTGCGAATGCTGCAAGGATATGGCCGCTGACGCCGCCATGAGCTGCTGCGACAAGATGAAGTCCGACGCTCCGCCGCCCGCCGAACCCGCGCCGCCCGCGCCGGCGCCCTCGGATGCTCCGGCTCCCCAGGGTCACGCCGACCATAACTGACCGCCCGATCTGAACCACTCCGGCAGGCGCTCCGACGGATCGGAGGTCTGTCCGGAGCAGACAGGCCTCAACTCTCGGTCTTCGCCGCGCTGAGCCGCGCCGCGCTCCCTGTGACGCCCACTCCCGCAACCCGGATGAAACGGACGGTTTCGGCCCGCGTCCGCGGTTCGGCGACGAATCCCGCGTCGGCGAAGGCGAGGTGCTGGGGCATTTGCTCCCTCGCCGGATTCGCGCGCCACCAGTCCTCCAGCGAGGCCGCCTTGGGCAAGATGCCGCCGACGATCCGCTCGATGTCCCGAAACGACAGGTCCACCTCGGCGCCCTTCTGACGTCTGAGAAAGGCTGCGAGCGGCGTGTATTTAGCCATCTGGGTGTCTTGCTCCGCTGCTGCCGGGGGTCAAGCCCGGCTGGCGCGCTTGCGCTGCCCGATCTAGACTTACCGGCGGCGGGTTCCGGGAACGATAGGCGCCGATCGAGAGCCAGGGGACGTGCAAACGTCGGCGGCGATCGGCGGCGAAACGCCGGGCTTCATCACAGAAGTTCCTGGCCCGCCCCCTTCCCTCATCCCGGGTCGATCAGACCGCGCCGGACCGCCGAGGCGACCGCTTCGATCCGGGTCCGGACCCGGAGTTTGGAACAGACCTTCTCAAGATAGTCGAACAGGGCCCGCCGGATCTGGTCCAGGAACTCCGCGATGGTACTGGCGTGATAGGAGAAGACGTCCCTGTAGAACCAGTGGTGGAAGTCAGGAAGGGTGCGGTAGACCCTGCCCTCATCGATATCGTGGCCGTGCCGGGCGAGCATCTTGCGGATCTGTTTCACCCGCTCGCCCAGCCGTGAAAAGTTGTGCTTGTTGGCGTCCCCGACCACCTTCAGCAGCCAGATCCGTGAGACGCGCAGGTCCAGGGACAGATCCAGTTCGGAAAGCCAGACGGCCGGACAGTAGCACTCGGCGTTCAGCCAGTCGGCGAAGGCCGATGCCGCCGCCGCCAGCCCCGAGGCGTCGGGACCGAGTTGCGGCTGGCGGCCGATGGCCTCGAGGTAGAAGAGATAGGTCCGGTCGGTTTCGCGCGAAGCTTGGCCCGACGGCGCGAAGGCGAACGGCAGGGCCGAGGGTTTCGGCTGGGCCAGAAAGTCCGCCAGAAGGATCGCGAAGACCCGTTTGTGCGAGCCGGACTCGAACAACAGATTGGTCGGCCGGGAGGTCACCGGGTACTGGAAGATCTCGAAATTGACCATGTCGTCGATCATGTCCCAGACGGCCTTCAGCAGGATCGCCTCCTGCTCAATGGCGGCATAGGTCATGGTCAGGCCGCCGCGGCGTTGGCGCGCCGGGCGAGATCCGCACAGGTCTCCATCAAGGCCTCGAACGGTTCGGCGTCCACCTCCAGCAGACCGTCCTCGACCATCCGGCGATAGTCCTCGCCCAAGGCCTCCAGGGACGCGCCTCCCGGCTTCAACTGAAGACCGCCGGCGGCCGCCCGACCGTAGTCGATCTCCACCCCGTCGGCGGTCTCGCGGAAGAACATCGCCTTGTGCCGCGCGACCGCCTCGGCGACCGCGCGATCGGTGATCGCCGTCGCCGCGAAACCGGCGGCGTCCAGACGGGCGAGATCGTGCCAGTGACGCGAGAAGCGATCCCCGCGCAGGCGACCCTGGACGCAATAGACATGGGCCGCGGTGGCCTTCTCCCAGAAGGTTCGTTCGGCGGCCATCACCCGCGGCGTGGTGATCGGGAACGCCACCCCCGGCAGATGAGCGGCCGCATCGCAGACCACCGGACGCGGCGCGCTCGGTTCGCCGGTCGCGCGGGCCCCGAACTCGAGCATCACGCTGGGCGAGACATAGCCCGTGCCGGTGCTGGTTGGGGCATAGTCCACGAAGGCCTTGGCGCCCTCGATCCGTACCCCGGCGGCGACGCCGTCAGCGGCCAGGCGCGCCTCGAGCATCGGCCGGACCTCGCCCTCGACCCAGAGCGGCAACAGCCGCTGAACGTCGCGCGACCAACGCCGCTCCTCGGCGCGGGTTTCCGGCACGGGGTCTTCGGGCGCATCGGCCAGGTCCGGAAGGAGCCGACGGATGTCATAGGTCAGGTCGATGTCTTCGGAGAAGCGCTGGATGACGTCATAGGCCTTGGACAGGGACGTGCCGCCCTTGAAGACCAGCGCCTCGCCCAGCGGCGCCTCGAACAGGGCCCGAAGCGCCCACACGACCCAGACGTCCTTCTCCAGCAGGTGCGCGGGACGGCCCGACTCGGCCGCCGCCGTCGCGAGCGCCTCGATCCGGTCCTCGGCGGACAGCTGCAGGAAGACGTCAGACATGCGCCGCCTGGCTCACCGAACGCGCCAGCCACGTCGGCAGACGTGGCCCGACGGACACCAGCTCTCCGAACGCCGAAGGGCCCAGCTTGCGCTTCAGGGTTTCGAGCGCTGTTCCGGCCTTCTCCGGCCCGAGCCAGGCCAGGGCGCGAACCGCCTCTCCGGCGGGACGATCGGCCAGGAGCAGCTGCCATGCGGGCGCGTGCTGGAACTCCACCGTCTGCTTGCCGACGCTGAAGATACGGCTCTTGCCGTTGGTCAGATAGACCATGCGGATAGGCACCTGGGTGGTCAGGCCGAGGGCATTGGCCGCCGCCGCCCCGTTGGAGGCGACGACCTCGCCACGCTGCTCGCTGACGGCGCGCACCACCTTTTCGATCGAGGGCGTGCGGGCGCCGAACCGGCTTTCCAACGGGCGCATGTAGACGCCGCGACTGGCGCGCAGCAGCCGCCCCCGGCGCACCAGCCGCGACAGGGCCTGGTCCACCGCTGCGCGGCTGCCCAGATGCAGCAACGCCTTGGCGGCGATCGGCGCGCCTTCCGGCAGCGTCGAGGCGCGCTCCATGATCTGATCGGCGAGTGTTTGCATCATAACCTCTGCGTCAGAAATATAGGTCAACTTCTGACACTTCGCAAACGCGACGCCCCACCTGCAATGTCCGACCTATCGGTCACGCGTCCGGCCGACATCGCGCCAGGCCTCCCGTCCCTGTCGCAGCGCCTGATCCCGAGTCATCGGCGCCGGCCGTTCCCGCACGAACCGCTCCACCAGAGCCGCGAGCGCGCGATCCCGGGGCTGCTCCGATCGCGACAAACGCAGGGCCTCGGCCACCAGGGTCCGCCGGATGGCCAGCTCGCGTATCCGGATCGCGTCCAGCCAGGGCGCTTCGCCGCCGCCTGCCGTGAGCGCGGCCCGATAGGCGGCGGCGAGCACTTCGGGCAATGGCCCCTGCCCCGCCGCGAACCGCTCTCGCATCTTGCGCACCGGGATGCGCTCGGCCTTGCGAGTGACGCCCCGCGTCCGGCGCGGCGTCGCCTCGGCCTCGACCGACCGGTCGCGAAGGGCGCGCGCGAAGTCTTCCCGCCAAACCTGCAGGTCGGCCTTGCGGGGATTCAACCGCTCGCCGTCCCGCCCCAATCTTCGCACCGTCAGATGGACGTGCGGATGTCGGCCTTCATCATGCAGAGCGAAGACGTATGAAAAGCGCTCGCCGAACGTCCCGGCCGCAAAGGCCCTCGCCGCGTCCTGCAGACGGGCGGCGTCGGTCCCGGCCGGCATGCTCAGCACGATCGACAGGGTGATCGACGCATCCCGCCGGCGTCCAGGCTCGAGGGCGAACTCCTCGGCCCAGTCGCGCGCCAGCTCTCGCACCTGCCCACGGCCTTCCAGTCGCTCTCCATCGGGCCCTTCCAGCGTCAGGGCGCCGTTGCGACTGATGTAATCCAGGTGCGCCTTCAGATGAGCGCCGTCCCGGGTTCGTCCGGTGATCTTCACCATCACCTCGGGTACGCGGCGCGCCACCCGCGCGAACCGGACGGACGGATTTCCGCCCTCCCCGCGAGACGGACGCAGCACCGCAAGCGTGATCCGGGCGCGCCGGATCTCGACGGGCGGACGCAGCACCTCCTCGAAACCACGCGATGACCGGAAGTCGGTCACGACGCCGGCGCCCAATAGGCGAGATTGCCCTCGAAGGCCTCGCCGAGCGCTTCGACCCAGGCCGAGATTTCGGCCTGGAAGGCCCCCAACTGAGCCACCTCCAGATCCAGCACCATGCCGTCCATCACGGCGGTGTTCAGCGCGCGGGCGATCTGGTTGATGTTCACGCCGATCCGCCTGAGCTCGCGGCGCGCCTCGATCAGGGCCAGAGCGTCCGGCCGGCTGAACTGCGGCCGATCATGCAGGCGGCGACGGATGAGCGCCACGCTCCATTGGGTTCGCGACAGGCCCGTCGCCGCCGCCTCGCGCTCCAGGAGACGCAGGTCCGCTTCGCCCAGACGCAGGGTCAGCTTGCCCGACCGCACAGCCACCGGCGCGTCCTCCGGCGCCGAAAGAGCCGCTTGGGCGGCGCCGTCCATGAGCCGCCGGAGAAGCCGCGAGCGTCCGCCCTGACCGGCCGCGGCGGCGTCGAACCGGCGGATCAGATCGGGCGAAACGCGGAGGGTGAGGCGGTCCATGGGAGAGCGGGTCTGTCAGACATTGCCGGCGCAAAGCCTATCCTGCCCTAGACCGTCACCTCCCTCGCCCCGCAGGCCTACGGGGCTGCCGCCCTCCCCTCGGCGACCGAAGCCGGCCGCTCGCCCGCCGCCCTTAAGGGCGCCCCAGCCGGGCGGGAAGCGTCGGAAGCCAGTCTCATGGATCGCCGAGGTTCGTGACCTCGCGCGTCAGAAATTCCAATCCATGCCGGGCCAAAGCAACGGCGGGAAAAACCTCCCCGACCTCGTAGTCATATCCCGGTGGCACAGGAATGATCCGTGCGCGCTCGACGATGGGTTCCAGACGCAGATGCTCCGGCAGAAAGGCCAGGAACGGTGGAGGATCGTCGGTGGTCGGCGTGAAGGTGTAGATAACCTCGCCCGACTCGCCCGTTCTCACTCCGGGTTCATAACCACCGAAGCCGCCGATCGAGATCGCGGCCTCCTGTACCGTCGCAACAGAAGCGAGGCCGTGTTCGTCGGCGTTTCGCGCCGCCCAGAGGTAGGTCACCGCAGCGTCAGTTTTCACGCGATTGATCGAGCGGACGTAATGGGCGTCGCTTCGGCTTCCTAGCGCATCGCACCGGTTGAGCCCTCGGCGCCAGTGGATTAGAAAATCTTCCCAGGCCGCCTTAGCCGCCGGGTAGGACTCGGCTGCCGCCAACGCGTCATAGGCCTGAAGCGCACGGTCGGCCGAATGCTTCGCGGCCTTTGACATGTCTTGGATCGCCCCCTCCGTCTCCATGAACTACACCTTTCAAGCGTAACGGCGACCCGAGGTTGGGACGACAATGACAGGAACAGACGGCGAGCCACCCGACGACATCGAGCGGCTGATCCAAGAGGTTCTAGCCGAGCTGGGCTATAGCGGCGATGCGGCCGTCGTCGCGCGCAAGGTGAAGCGACTGAACCTGGGTTTGCCGGCCGAGGACGAGTTCTCGGTCATCTGCGCCTGGCTGGGACGATGTCGTCTGGTTCACAAGCTGGACCAGGCCCAGGCGCCGCTGTCGTCTCGGGACACATTCCAGGTTCCGGACCTCCTTGCCGCCTTCGACACGGGAGGGCCGGTTCTCATCGAGGTGAAGTCCAAGAAGAGCCCGACACTGTCGCTGAGGCCGGACTACCTAGGCCGTCTGCAAGCCTACGCGGATCTCGTAGGGCGGCCACTGCTTATCGCCTGGAAGTTCCACAGCATCTGGACGCTGTTCGACGCGAGGCACGTCCGACTCGCCAGGACGAACTTCAATATCAGCCATGAGCGCGCGATGAAGGAGAATTTGCTCGGACTGCTGGCAGGCGACGTCGCCTATGTGTTGAGGCCCGGCGCAGGCGTGCATTTCGACCTCGCGAAGGAAGAGCTCATCGGCGTCGAGGGCGACGCGGCGAATTTCACCGAAACCTGGAAGATGCGTGTTTCGGAGGTGTTCTTCACCGATGGAGACGGCGCCCGGCGAAGCGACCTGCATGGTGAAACGCAACAGCTTCTCGCGACATGGAACCTGGAGACGGTCGAGGACCATTCCCCGACCAGCATACGCAACAGCTTCATCGTCGGGGACGGGGGCGTGCAGTTCGCCCACGTCGCCCTGGTTCATCTTCTCACCTGGGAGGGCGGTCGAACCGGCCCGCCGCCTTGGCGTCAGTTGCTTCAAGCCCCGAAGATCACGCGCACCATCGACGACTTCGGTCGCGCCCTCGATCGCGCGCTCGGCGAGAAGGTCGTTCGCTACGTCTTCCACCAGCAGCCTCAAACCACCCCGGACTTTATCCTGTCGAAAGACGAGGCGGCGGCGCCGGGAGGCGCCGCCGCGACGGCCTAGCGGGACCAGATCAGGCTGTGCCCGCCCTCCACCTCGACCAGTGAGGCGTAGATCGGGGCCGGGAAGCTGGGATCGTCGAGCTTGACCGACAGATACTCGCGGTTCTGCTGGCTCGTCTTCTTCCAGGCGGCGCCGAACTCGGTCTGGCCGGAGAAGATGCGGAAGTCGGGGGCCTTGTCGTCGCTCTTCTCGTTGGCCCGCAGCTGGGCCGTCTTGACGTTGAGGGTCAGGGTCTTGATCGAACCGCTGTAGCTGCCGTCCGCTTGCTGGGTGAAGGTGCCGATGGTGGCCATGGAAGTCTCTCCTTGCTGATGTCGGGCCACGCCTGCCGCGGCCTCGATGGCGATCGCCGGACCGGAGGCCGGACGGCCCGCAGGACGAGCACAGCGAGACCCCGCAGCGCAGCGGAGGACCGGGAGAGCGGCTTTCTTGCCTCGCGAGGAAGGCCGGCAGGCCGGGGAAGAAAGCCGAACGACCGGTTGCGGAAGCCGGACGGGCTTCGGTCAGATCAGGCCATTGAGAGGCCGCGCAAGGCTTGCCTGCTGCACGGGAGACGGCTGGTCACCCACGCCTGAACCACGCGGGCCAGTCACGCCGGTCGTAGGGATCATGTCGCCAATGTCGACGCAGCCTTTCAGCCACGAAGGGTTCGCCAAGGCCCCATCGCTCCAGCGTCTTCTGCACCTGCCCCCGTTCAATCAGTTCAAGCCTGGATGCCGGCCGCCGGCAGGTCGCACACCGGAAGCGCCCAGCGAACCACAGCTCACCCACGGCGACAGCGCGCGGGATCACGGGCAAGGCGGCTCCCTCGATCGCCTCGGTCCTGCCGCAAGGCTCGCAGGCGATGCGCAACAGCAGCCCATGCCGCCGCGCGGCCTGCATCGTCACGAGACGCGGCGGAGCCGGCGGCCCAAACGGTCTGTGCATCCTAGAACCAGAGCTTGAGCGCGGCCGGCGAAATCGATCCCTCGGCCTGATCTCCATTGTCGGTGTAGGAGACGCACGCCACCCGATGCCCGCACTGGCATCGGAACCGATATGACGGCCCGACAGCCGGCCAGTATCGAGGCGCGCCGAACACCGGACGCGGATCCATCAAGACAGCATGATCACAGAGCGGCCTGTTACACCGCACCACCAAGCGTCGCCCGATCTCGGGCGCTACGTCCTCTCGCGGCACCTGCCGCATGTCCTGCTCTCTCACGGTCCGCTCCGATCCAGCCAACCGACCCGGTCGCTGGGTTGCGCAGAACACAGCAGGCGCCGCAAGAGATTTGTTCTCTTTTTGTTCTTACCTTGTGAAACCGTCCTATGAGGAGAGGTCATCCGGTGGCTGGGGCGCGTGCGCCACCTCATTGATCCTGAGCACAGCATAGGCGGCCTTCGCATCATCAAAAGCGGTCTTGTCCCTCCGCAAATGCGGTTCGAGCTGGAGCGATCGGCCAGGATGAATGAGGTTTCGCGACTGACGCAGGCTTTGAAGCAAACCCTCGACGATAAAGACGAAATCGTCGTCTTCGAGGACACCGATCCACCCTGCGCCGTGCGCCACCTGCACGAGACCGTCCAAGGTCCAGTCCGCCGGGTCCGGCTTCTTGGGCCGGCTCTTTGACGGCAAGGCTTGGCGAGCCTGTTCGGCGAGCGCGGGGGCGCGCAGGCACCAGAGCAGCAATCTCCCCTCCGCCGCCGCGCCCCACATCAGGCACCCGGCCAGGTATGCCCCGGCGTTTCCGGCCGCATCGGCTTCGTGCTCGTAGTAGTCGATCAGGGTGGTCAGCGCGGTGAGGCGGTTTTCCTTCTCGAAGACGGACCGCCGCCCCTCCTCGCGCAAGGCGTCGTATCGCGCAGGCTCCCGTTCCCGAAGATCGGCGAGCTCTTGCTCACCGAACTCGCGCATGGTCTCGATCAGCTTGGCGTTCAGACAGGCGGAATAGGCATCGGACAGGACGCGATAGTCTTCCGGCTCTTCTCCACGAGGCCAGTACTCTTCCCGCGATAGCCCATGCGACTGAGTGATCCGGTCCATCGCGTCACTGATCGGCTGCAAATCCGCGGTGTAGGCGCCTTGAAACCACCGATGATCCGAAACCATCTCCATGCGGCTGCCGACCTGCAGAACGTACTCGGCATAGGTGATGCGTCCGCCCTGGCGAAGGGCGCGAACCAACTCCAGGTAATCTCGAGCGGCGTCAGGATCTCCGTGGTGCGCCCGCTCCTGCCCTGCCTGCATCTCCAAGGCCAGATGATGCGCGGCCATCCGACCTACGGCCCGATCCTTCAGATGGCCAAGGGCGGCGTCCCTCTCCTCCTGGGTCAAGGCGCGAAGCGGCGTCGAGCGACTCCAGAACCGCCGATGATCACCCCCGTCCTCGGTCATGGATCAGCGCCTGCGCGCCGCAGCGCGTTCGCGTTCGACCCGGTCCACCACCGCGACGAAATCTTCCTCGATAAAGCGCTCGACGATCGCGCTGGCGTCAGCCTTCAACCCCATCTTCCGGATCGCCGCCGAGACGATCCGTTCAAGATCCGTCTTCATGGCGCGCGTCCAGCGGAGCGGCGTTCTCCGCATCTTCATCAGGGCATCGGTGAACGCTCCTCTCGTCTCGCGGAGAAGATCGCGCTCCCACATCGCTCGCTCCTTGAAACCGGCGATCAGGAACGTCCTGATGTCCGCCGGCATCCACTCGCTGTCGGAGGCGAGAAGCCAGAAGATGTAGTCGAGTTCGTCATAGATGCTGGCGCCGTGGTCACGCCCCAGGCCGACCATCCACTTCTCCGCCACCTCTTCAGCGGAGTGGCGGCCGAACTCCGGATGTCGGAGCGCGAGCTGACGATCGCACAGGGCGTCTGGAAAACGTCGGTCGGGATCGACGCTCCAGCGTTCTTCGGACTCCTTCAGCAGGTCATCGAAATCGTCGGCGAACTCCGCCGAGAACTGGGGGATCAACAGCTGCGGCGCATAGTTGGCGAGATACTGCGGATAGTCGTGCGCGGCCTCGGTCAGGGCAGGATCGCCGCGTACGAAGGCGAGCACCTCCTCGGGCGGCGTGATCTGGCAAAATTTGTGGTGTTCGGCCTGATGCTGCCACTCGAGGTGAAGCGCCGTCCAGGCGATATTCAGGCCCCGCCGGCGCCCTTGGCTGCCAAGGCGCTCCGGCAGGGGAAATCGCCAAGGCACAGACCACATCGAAGAGACGGCGTGTTCCTGAGCCTCCGCCATGTCGAGCCACCACTCGTCCGAAATCGGCGGCGGCGACCATCCGAAGCGGATCAGTTCGTCGCGGGCCACCATCAGCGGACTCTCCTCGGGACGGATCGTCCGAAGAAGGTCCGCGCACATGCGATCCATCCCAACCGACGAGCGCGTGGCGACGACGTCCGCCAAGGGCGGCGAATAGGCGACGACATCCGACAGCTCGACATCGTGCCAGATCGGCAGGACCAGTTTGCGACCTTCGCTCATTTCCCGGGCCACCAGCCCGTTCATCTCCCGCTGGGTCCAGCGCTTCTGGAAGAAGGCGGGACTGACGATGACCACGCCATATCGACAACTCGCCAGACCCCGATCGATCGCCTCCCGAAGGCTGTCGCCGACCTTCATCGAGAACTCGTCGTACCAGACGTCGAGGTGCCACTCGCGAAGCGCTTCCGCGAGCGGTCGCGCGACCGCGTCCTTGTCCTCGCTGGCGTGGCAGATGAAGACGTCGTGCTGCATCATCCGATCTCATCTCGCTTACGCGGTGGCGGCGAGATGATCCCCGCAGCGATCAGATTTTCGTCCACGAGATCGTGTAGGACGCTGGTGATCCGATCGATGCAGCCTTCCGGATCGGCGAGGATCTCCTCGCCGCTGAAGGTCATGACCCGGAAGCCCTGATCGACCAGCGCTTGCTCGACCCGAAGACGACCAGGCAGTCGCTCATTCGGTCTTTTGCTGTCGACGAAGACTGCCAGCCGCTGCGCGTGTTCGTCATGGCGGGTTTCGAAGGCGACGTTCGGGTGCAGTCCGTTGCCGAGCGCCGGTTTGACCACCATGGTCGTCCGCCACCCTGACGTCGGCAGTCGATCCCAGCTGTCCCTCAATTCGACGTCGTTGTAGCCATCGGTCGCCGTCTCGAGGAATCCAAGGAGGATGGCTTCGGCGAGCGGCAGCGACGCTGTATCGTTCAGCCAATTCTCGAACTTGGTCTGCGCCCGATCCGAAGCAATCTCGTGCAGGCGATCACGGACAGAGTTCTCGACGCTCTCCCGGTCAGGGTAGCGCGGGTCGATCGCGATCGGCGACCAAGGCCGAACATCGAACCGAAGCGCGGCCAACGCCAAGCGCAGCATCGCGGGAGGCTGGCGTCGCCCCGCTTCCCAATCCTCTATGGCGCGTCGGGATCCGCCGAGTTTCTCGGCGAGCTCGGCCTGGGTGAGATCTAGGCTCTGGCGAAAGGTCCGGAGTTCATCCGGCTGCATATCCAGAAGTTCGGACATACGAAACGATACCACGCAATGCGTGGTCGTAAAGTCGAAATCCACGCATCGCGTGGATGAGGAAAATCATGACGCGGGAGCGGCTGGTGCAGCTGCTTCCGGTTCAGGGGCGGATGTCATCTCACTCAGAGCCGTCGGCAAGAACCACTCCCTGCAAATGTCCTCGTAGGTCTTCGGCAGGAGCGAAAGACACCGCCAGAGCTCCAGGATATTCAGGCGCCGGAAGTATTCAGCCTCCTCAGGGCTTTCGGCTGGCGTCGCCTCGCCGTTGGGTCCCTTAAACAAAACCACGCCGCCCTCGGCATCGTACTTCCTGAGCGCGTCGGCCCACCAGGCGATGGGTTGCCACATCTCGACATCATCCCAGAAGTCGTAGGGCAGAATTCGCCGCAGGAAGTACCGCGCCATGGCGTCAAAGCCATCGGTCTCGAACGCGTAACCCAGTTCCGAGAACTGGAACGTGAAGCGCTGAAACGCGGCCATCAGCTTGGGCCGTTTTGCGTACCAGCGCAGAGCGATCTGGCCTGCATCCGATCCGATCTCGTTGCGGATCGGCACATGGATCGTGCGGCTCGCCTTGACGCGATAGTCCTCGTGTCTTGGGATCAGGATCTTGTCTATATAGTCGTTCACACAGACGAACGAGCATCGATCGTTGGCGAGATCAGCGATCACCAGCAACACCGGCACGCCGATTCCCATGCGTTCGATCGTCACCAGCTCGGGCGTCTCCAGCGGGAACCGATAGGTATCCACCTCGCCGACCAGATCGTCTCGGCGAAGCACCTCCATAGCCTTTTCGACATTGCTCCGGGCAAAGAGCTGCAAAGGCGCGATTTGAGGGTCGGCGATGGTCTTCAACTGGATGAAGACATGCTCGCCCAGGGTTTCGTACCTCATACGCCCTTGGTCATCGGGCTTGCCCTCGCTGAAGAGCTCAAGAACGAAGTCCAGTCCGTAGTCTGGGGGATATTCCCTCAGCACCCAGTGGCGCGGCAGCTTTCGGCGCAGCAGCGCTTGGCCCTCCCGATCGATCAGGTGCTGATCGACCTGCTGCTTGGCCCGGCTCATTCCGAAGCTTCGGCGCGTTCGCGGAGCGTCAGCAATCGCTCTTCGCAAACCGTCTTGGTCAGGCCGCGCAACACCTCCACTCGCTCCGCCAGCCAGGCGAGTTCCTCGTCGCTGATCTTGTAGTGTTTGGAGTAGCGCGCCTTCACATAGGCTTCGCGCAACAGCTCGAAGCAGCGGCGTTCGAACTTGGTTTCGCGCGGCCAAGCCTCGGCCAGACGGGTATCAATCGCCTCGGCCTTCTTCCGCAGGAAGGCGAGGTTGTGGGCCTTACCGCTGTACAGAGTGACCACCAATAGAATGCAGTGGTAGAGGTGCTCACTAGCTTGATGGAGACTGAACGCAGCGAGCTTGTTGTTTTCACGTTTGGCGTAGAACTGAGCGCCAGCTTGAAATTCCTCGGAGCTCCCCATCCACTCCGCGAAAAAATCCTCCGCCTCCGCAAGCGCCACTTGGGCCTTGAGATCGGCCGGCTTGTGCAGCTTGGCGCCGGGCGTGTCTAACAGGACGATCCCCTCGCGCAGGATGTCCGCGAAGAAGTAACGCCCGCGATCGAGCTGTTCATTCACGTCGTCGAGACTGTGAACGATGATGCTGACGGGCGTCCGGATTTCGCCCTCGCCCGGCATCGTGCGGTTCTCGGCGTCGTGCCAGAACTCGCCGTCGGTCAGGTCTTCATGATCGACGACGACCAGCAGATCGAAGTCCGAGAAATATCGCCCGACCGGATCGTGGACCCAGTCGCCGCGCGCGTACGATCCGTACAGGATGATCTTGAGGATCTTGCCGTTCTTCAGCCGCGCGGCGCGGCGCGTCGAGATCGCCTCCTCGAACGCGGCCTTGATCACGTCGACGACGTGACGGAGTTCCGACTGCTTGCGCAGCGGCAGATGATCGAGGCTCTTCTTCACCGGAGGAGTCTCCCCGACCGCCCCAGTTCGGGCAAGCGTATTCTCATGGATAAGCGGCCTCGCGTCGTGATGTCGTCCAGTCTACAGCGTTTCGCGCCGTCACAACTGCAGGAAGAGCCTCGCCCGTGAAGAGAGAACATCTGGGGCCCGCGCTTGGGATGGGGCTTGTGTTCGTATCGATCTGCTTGCTGATCGGCGCGGACGCCTTCGTGCCCGGATTCGCTGCGCGCGTGTCCTCGATCCACAAATGGCAGGACCTGGCCGGGGCCGCGATCGCCCTGCTCGCCGCTCTCTACGGCGCCAACTATGTCCTGTCGCAGATCCGGCAGGCCGACCGGATCGAGGCCGAACGAAACCGACGGGCCGCCGCGGCCGCCCGTGCCGTGCTGCCCCTCAGCCTGAACGACATCTCGGAATACGCGCGCGCCGTCATCAAGGCGGTCGCGCCCCTGCTAGGCCGGGTCGGCAAGATCAGACCGCCGCGCGGCGCCCTCGTCGATCTGCCGGTGTTGCCCACCGAGGTGGTGCGCGATCTGCAGGCCTTCATCCTCACCGCGCCCGACGAACCGGGCGAGCAGGTCGCCCAGATCATCTCCGAGCTCCAGGTGCTGGCGACGAACGCCGACGCTGCATGGCGAAACCTGCGGACGCCTCGGAGTGACGCGGTGATGGCTGACACGATCAAGGTCATCCTCGCCCGCGCAGCCCTGATCGACGCCAGGGTCTCGGTCCTGTTTCCGTATGCCCGACGGGAAACCCACGACACGCCGCGAGTGCGTTCGTCAGACGTAGCGACGGCGCTCAATATCTCCGGACTGTATCCGGAGGTGTTCACCGACCTCGCCGGCTTCGCCGAACGCCTTACCCTTCGGGCGCCGCTGACGTCGCCGGACGAACCGGCCTAGCCGACTTCGGGCTCGTCTCGGGGCCATCGGTCCCGCGCGTTGACCTCGGCGAAACGGCCTCCTTCCGCGATCAGCCATGCGAGATGACCGGGGCGCTGAGCTTCCTCGATATGGTCTTCCCAGACCGCCTCCAGCTGCCAGAGATCGATGTCCGCCTCGCGGTTCGAACGCAGAAGCCGCCGGCGATCGTAGAACAGGTCCAGGCATCGTCGGCGGTGATGATCGTAGTCCTCGATCGCCGCCATGATTTCGAAGTTGTCCCTCGCGCGGTGCGCCGCGGCCTGGCGGTCGTACTGCGGTCGCTCGTGCGGGGTGACGGAAACCAGCAAGTCTTGGACATCAGCGACGCTGAGGCAGTCATCCGTCAGGTTCTGGCCGGTCTGTTTGGCGTCCGTGATGATCAGACGGCAGTCCTTGCAAATCCAGACCGTCTCGTGGTCGCGGAAGGTCAGACCGTGCTCATACCAGCCGTTCCGGCGCCATAAGGCGTCGGGATCGGCCTCAACTAGGAAGACGCGTCGCCGGTGAGCGCCGGCGGTCCAGAGGCCGCTTTTCGGCGCTTTGCGGAGCATCTCGAAGCGGGATCGATCACAGGCCGCGCATCGCCAGTCCTCGGCCGGGGCATGCCAGAAATCCCGCTCATGCTGGCCGGCGGTGAACCGCGCCAGATCATCCAGCGTCGGAACCGAAACTGCTCCCTTCGGCGGCTTTTTCACCGACGACGCAAAGCCGTCGCGCTGGATCGAGCGCTTCTCGACCGCGCCCGCCAGCCATTCGACCTGCATCCTGGGATGCCCGGCCGCGCTGAGAACGTCGGTCAAGAGCGTGGCCTTGTGGTGCGGCGTGTATCCGGATCCCTCGCGGCTGTGCCGGCCCTCGGCGACGCGACGCGCCATGACTTCCATAAAGGACAGCCGATCGCGCACATCGTCCGCGACCTCAAGCCAGACGGCCCGCGCGGCTTCGATGTTGACCTCGTGGGGGCGGTTGGCCGCGACACGAATGAATCTGGCGATCTCCGACGGCGCGAAACTAAACTCCGGGTGGACCACGCCCGCCAGCGCAGACTTGGCCGCCCCGTCGGCGGCGTTGCAGTCGCTGCAGACCAGGGTCTGGTGGAACCGCTCACCTAGCGCCATGCAAACCTGAATAGCGCTGTGAAGCGCATCCTGGCGCGCCCGATCGGGCTGCTTCTGCTGGCCGCGCCACAGGATGCGCGCGCCCTCATCGGCGAGATGGTCGTGGTGTCGGTCCAGTTGGCAGAGCACGACGCCCGCAGGCGTCAGCCGGGCGATCTCGGGCTTGTAGCGTCGGCAGACCGGGCAGCACCAGTCGGTCGGGACGCCAGCCCAGTTTCCGTTCAATTCGAGCCGCTGAACTCCCAAGGCCTTTTGAATGGCCTTGGTCTGCTGACTCCACCGACCATCGAACGACGAGAGAAATCGTTCGACCGTCGGATCGTCAGCGAAGTCGAAGTCGGGCAGTTCGAGCGGCTGCATCCCCGGCCTCAGAACAGCTCGACTTCATCCGGACGGGCGTCGCGTTCCTCAACGATCAGAACCACGTAGTCGTCCAGCCCGCGAGCCTTGAAGTAGCGGTCCGTCACTTCCCAGAGCGTGCCGGAGTCGCCGACCTTCGAGGCGACGATGTGGTCGCCCTTCACGGGACACACGCCCGCGCATTCGCTCAGGTCGATGTCATGCTGAAGGTCTTCCAGACGCCCTCCGGCGCCGCGGGCGTATAGACGGGCAATCGGCATCAGCTTGTCTCCGGTTAGAGTCTCGGCCGCACTGTTGCGTGCGCCTACGTCATTTTCGGTCGTATCCTCGTGGGGACTGAGACGACGCTCACCTCCAGACATCTTCCGGCGACAGCGAAATCGCGCGACGGCTGGCGATGTCCGCGACGAACCACTCCCATTCCTCTCGTCCCACACGTGCGGCGCAGTAGCCGGCTGCCATGGCGCTGAAGGCCCTGAGAACGGTGCGGAGATCATCGACGAAGCCTTCCACCGACTTCGGGACCGACTTGCCGTAGGCGAGGAAGATCGCATCGCGATAGTTGGCCTTGCCGCGGTATCGCGACGCCTGATGAAGGAAGCAGACGCTCCGTTTGCCCAGCGCCTCGTCCCGGAGCTCGCGTGCGGCTTTGGTGCGAAAATTATCGACCCGGAGATCGCGAAAGGCGGATGATCCCCGGACGGCCTGTTCGACGTTCCACTGCTCCCAGCCCGCCGTGCCGGAAAGGTATTCCGCGATACAGCCCCAGGCCTCGTCGACCGAGCCGGGCTGGAGAGTCAGCGGATGTTTGCCGCGACCGCGCGGCACGCGAAGCGCCTCCTCGACATCTGCTGAACACAGGCGCCCGACGCGATCCGCGAACGGCGGGAGCACCAGGCCAGGAACGGCGAACTGCCGATCCCACTGTCGGGCGGTGCTGGCGTGGGTCTCGGGAAACGACCCGTCGGCCGCCGCGATCATCGCCGAGGCCGCGCCGTAGACGCCGTAGTACCAGGCCACGATGCCGACCCGGCTCACGTCGGCCTTGTTCGGGGCGAGCGCCAGGGCGTCCAGGGCTGCGATGTGGTGCAGCGACAGCAGCAGCTGCTCGTAGATCGAGTTGATCTGACGATCCGGAAGAGGCTTGCGCTGGACCTTTTGATAAAAGGCCCGGGCCGTTTGGAACGAGACGGCGTGCGCCTCGCAGAGGATCGCCAGCCCGCGCATCCAGTGCAACGTCGACGGCAAGGCGTAGACGGCGTTGGCGATGTCGCGCGGCGACTCCGTCAAGGTGCCGTGAGCCTGCATCCGTGCGTACAGCGAACCTGTGGGCATCTCTCGTTCCGGTATGGCGACGGTTTTGATCCTAGACCGCTTCGCGCTAAGAACAATATGCGAACACCTGACAGGACGAGACGATGATGGAAGTGATGCGCGACCTTGAGGTCCGCGGGACGCGCGCGGAGATCGATGCGCTGGTCGACCATATGACGCGCGCCGCCGAGGCGCCGTGGGCGCGCTCGGCGGAGGGCGAGGCGAATATCGGCGACGACAGCTATCGCGTCTTCTCGCGAGAGGCCGACGGCTCAATTCCGGCCCTCGGTGTGGCCCTGCATCTGGAGCCGGAGGGAATTCAGATTGTGAACATCGTTCCCCGCGACGTCGGCAACCTGGGTACGACCGTCTACAATGCGGCCCTTCAAGAGTTCCTCGAGCAGCTGGTTCAGCCGGCGGCGGCGGCGCTCTCGTTGTCGGTGGTCACTTCGCTGCCCCGCACCTCGCTCGCGGCGGAAGTCGGCCCTGAGATCGCGCGACTGCTCGTGCAGTTTTCGGGTGCGGCCAACCAGTCGTCAGGGTCATCGCATCCTGCGGATTTCAGACGCTGGGCGACCTTCCTCGCCACCGTGCATCGGAGCGGCAAGCGTCTCGATACCGATCTGCTCTTTGCGACCCTGCGAGAGCAGGGATGGCCGAAAGAGAAGGCCAGCCATCTCGTCAGCGAGTTCGAGTTCGCTCGCGAGCTGCTCAAGGTCGCTGACGATGTGAGCTGACGCTCAACAAAAAGCCGCGCGCCCCCAAAGGGCGCGCGGCGAGTTTTCGCCTCGGGCGTCCTATTCGGCGGCGAACGAATAGGCGTCGCCGTCCGGCGGCGGGCTCTCCTCGCCCGCCTCCCCATCCGGCTCCGCCGCGTCCGACACCGTCCGCAGCGGGACGGGCAACCACCCCTTACCCTCCACCAGCCGTTCGGCGGCCTCGGCCATGTCCGCCTTCTTGAACCCGGCGATCCGCGCAGCCTCTTGGGCGCCCGCTGCCTCCGTCACCGCCTCCAGCACCTTGGGTTTGGCGACGCGGCTGAAGTAGCTGGCCGCTGTCGCCGTCCACGTCCCGGCCATGTCGAGCCCGACCGCCGTCGCCAGCGTCTCGGCCTGCGCCAAGGCGCCGGGCCTGCGGTCGTGCGGATCGCGCACGGCGTAGAGGCCGACCCCCGCGCAGCAGGCCATCAGGTCCAGTTGGTCCGACGGCGCCAGACCAGCCACCACGCCCCAGAGGTCTTCCGGACGCTCGGGAAGGCGCGCGCCCCACGCCTCGCACCGGTCGCGGACGCGCCGACCGGCGGGACCGTCGTCCACCCCCGGCGCCAACCGCTCCAGACCGGTCGCGAGCGCCGCGTTGACGTCGGCCTGCACCGCATCGCGCAAGCCCATGGTCTTGTGCGCCGTCAGATCGATCAGCAGACGATCCGACAAGGCCGAAGGCGTCTCGCCTTCGGGCGCGTCCGCGCCTGCCTGCGTCCCATCCTCGGCATCGTCGTCCGCCGCCCCTTCCTCCGGCCACGGCGACGGCGGATCGGCGGGCACGTCTTCGGCCCGGACCAGACCGCGTTCGAAGCGGGCGAGGCCGTCATGACCGAGCATCACCATGACCCCGGCGCGCGCCCTGGCCTTGGGCGCATAGGCGAAGTCAGGGCCGAAGGCTTGCAAGGCCTTGTCGATCTCCTCCAGCCGTGCGTCCGCCTCGGGCGACAGGCCGTCGTCGCCCGCCTCCGAAACGATGCCGTCGTACTCCTCGGACAGGGCCGCGATCTCGGCGGCGTCCGCCTCCGACCGCTCGACGGCGACCGGATAGACCCGCCCGAACGCGGACAGGTCGGGATACTCCAGCCCCGCCTCGGCCCACTTCCAGCCTTCCCGCTCGCGCGCCTCGTCGGCCAAGCCGGTCAGCTTGTCGGCTACCAGCCGATCCAGCAGGACCACGTCCTCCAGCCAGCCTCCGCCGTCCTCGGTGAACAAATCCCGGAGGATTCCGCCGCCCGCTTCGACGTAGGCCTCGACGCCGACGAAGCGGACGCGCCGGTCGCCCACCGCCACCTTGGCCTCGGTCATGGCGCGGCGGATGGCGTGGATGGGACGATACTCGCCCAACTGCTCGAACACATGCCTCTGCCGGTCCTGATCGGCGCTGACGCAGAAGGCCATCAGTTGGTCCAAGGCCAGCGCCCCGTCCCGATAGGCCGCCATCAGTTCGGGCGCCGCCGCGCCCAACCGCAGCCGCTGGCGCACCACATGAGCCGACACCCCGAACCGGGCGCCGATCTCCTCGGGACCGTAGCCCTTTTCGACCGCCAGCCGCTGGAAGGCCTCGAACTGGTCGGCGGGATGCATGGCCTCGCGGGTCATGTTCTCGTCGAGGCTGATCTCATGGGCGTCGTTCTCGGCGTCCACGATGCAGCGCACCGGGTGGGTCCGCTTGATCGCCTTGCGCTTGGCCAGCAGTCGAAGCCCCTGACGGCGCCCCTCGCCGATGGTGACGAGGTAGTTCCCGGTCGGGACGCCCTCCCCGTCCCGCTCGATCTCGACCACGGGCGGCTGCAACACCCCCTTGGCCTTGATGGAGGCCGCGAAGGCCTCGATGGTCGCCGGGCTGTGCGGGGTCTTTCTCGCATTCTTCTGCGAGGCCTTGAGCCGGTTCAGCGGAACGATCACCTCCGCGCCGTGCTGCGGCGCGGTCGCTTCGGTGGGGGCGGTTTGGGTGGATTGAGCAGTCATGTCTGCCTCCTTGGGCAAGGGTTGCAGGCACGCGAACTGCGCGCCTGAAACCCTGCCCGTCGGCGAGACCGGGGTAGCAAGGGCCAGGGCGGACCGGCCGGAGGGGGATCGCCCGACCTGCACAAGCCTGACCCTGATGATTGTCATGACGCCCCTCGCCGGCGCGGAAGGTCGGGGAGACCGGCCGGTCCGGCGGCGAAGCCGCTTCACCCTGGCCCGCGCGAGGGCGGAGCCCTTAGCCCTTGTGCGAGGCGCGCCAGGCGTCCTTCTGGCGCGGCGTCGCGGGCTTCAGCTTGAGGAAGACGATCTGACCGGGCCTGGCCTCGCCCCAGCTGACGTAGATGCGGCTGCTCCGGTCCGGCCCCACCACATCGATCATGTGGGGTCTGAGCACTGCGTCGGACGGCGTCGGCGCACCCTCGTGTTCGAGGTGGAACTTCAATCCCAGCCCTTGCAAGCGGAAGATCACCGCGACCAGCCGGCCCTGATCCTCGTCGATGACCGGAAGGGTCGAGACGGCCGACCGGCCGAGGGACGCCTCGTGGGCGTCCGCATCCATCGGCACCTCCAGACGCATGAGGCTACGGGGCGGAGTCGCCATCAAGGCGTCAGCGATGTCCGCCATCGGCGGCGGATAGTCCCGGAACCGGTAAGGTCCAACCTTGAAGTCCATGCCCGTCGCATAGAGGCCGGAAAGGGTCTTCATCGCCCACAGCTCGAGCGCCTCGCCGGAGATGAGGGTGGAAAACCGCTTGCGCGACAGGGACGCCTTTGTGGCGTGCATCTGCGCGGCCTCGAGCGCCAGAAACGCCCGCTGGGCATGGGCATCCAGGGGCGAGAGCGCGGAGTTATGGCGCTGACACAGGATCTTGGATGTCAGGGCGTCGGCGGACGTCGCCATGACCGGCTCCGCCTGCCACGGCATGCCCCTCACCTTGAGGCCCGGCCGGCTGATCAGGCCCCGGCTGATGTAATGCTCCCTGCTGATGGCGCGCGAGCAGTCGCAGGACCGGTTGAGATAGCATCTGGGGTGGGCATAGCCGGTGGCCGGCGGCGTCGGATGGATCGGACCCAGCTTCAGATGGGGCCGCCCGTCGGGGCTCAGACAACAGTCGCCGAACGGCTTCCCGCTTTCGCAGGGACAGCGGTCGCCGCGCGTCCAGGGGAAATCCCATTGATCCTGGGGCGGAACGATCCAACGCCGGGACGCCATCAGACCTCCGACGGCGGATAGGTCGTCAGATGATAGCCGCCGATCCAGCCGATCCGCTGGCCGTCATAAGCGATCATCGCGAACACGATCCGGGCGATGATCTCCCGGACGAACTGCACGTGAGGCCAGAGGCCCGACCCTGCCGAGGATCGCGGCTCGTCGGCGCGATAGTGGCCGCGGTGCACGATCTCGTTTCGGACGTTTACCGCACGATCCAGCGCCTCGAGATCGAGATCGGCGACCGGTACATTCCACTGCTTCATGAGCAGCCTGACCTTGTCTTTCAGCGGCCGGCGATTCAGGTCCGCCATCTTGCCCGGCAGGGCCGCCAACAGCGCTTCAAGGTCAGGATCGCCGTGAGCGGTCGGCGCCGCCGCCCGCATCGCGGTCGAGAGCCGTTTGAACCGCGCCGGCGAGAGAAAATGGCTCTGGC
Organism: Brevundimonas sp. MEB006b; assembly: GCF_030209705.1. NCBI lineage: Bacteria > Pseudomonadati > Pseudomonadota > Alphaproteobacteria > Caulobacterales > Caulobacteraceae > Brevundimonas > Brevundimonas sp. MEB006b. The sequence continues at coordinate 192,406 of NZ_JARVRL010000009.1, read as the reverse complement.
GGGACGTCAGGTTGGCGTGGCTCAGGTTCTCGAGAACGGTCATGGCCTGAACCAGCCGCATCTCCGTGTACCCCGCGGCCATCACATACCACTCGAGGGCGAACATCAGCTGCTCGACCTTGAATACTGGTTCAAACCAGGCGTCGACGGCCGCGCGGACGAAGGGCTGCTGGTTGAGGAAATGGATGACGGGCTGATGGGTGTCGCCCCCGCCGGCCTGCTCGAGGACTTCGAGCGCCCACTCCGTGCCGCTCGCGTACTCCAGGGTCGGGCCCTTGAGGTTCCGACCGGCCGCGAAGCTCGTCATGAGCCTGAGATACTCCAGCAGCCGTCCCGCCTCCGCCCGCCAGGCCGGCAGGTCTGCGACAGCGGACGGCGCGACCAAGGTTATGAAACCCGAGATCGTGTCGTCGACGGGCTTGGACGAGCCGCCGCCGACATAGATCGTTCCGAGGGCCGTCTCGACCTGATGCCGGCTGAAGCCCCGAAACCCTCGCAGCCCCATGCGCAGGAACGGCTCTTCATCCGTGCGCGCGGCTGTCAGGGTCGCCAATTGGGCCTGCCCCTTCAAGGCGAGATAAGACCCCTCCTGATCGTCATGGACTGGCGCGTTGAGGTGCAGATGATCCGTCGTCAGCGTCACCTCGCCCGACTGCGCGACGAGGCTGAAGTAGGACACCATCTCACCGGGGTCGTCGAGGCCGCGCAACCAGGCGGTCGCCCTGCTGAAGGGCAGTTCCTCGAAGTCGAAGACGAGCGATCCGGACGGGGTCAGGGTGAGTTTGAACGCCACATCGTGATGGTCACCGCCCCTTGAGAGGCGGCCCGAGAACGCCTGCGGCTTCCGGAAATCCAGCATGAGACGACGGTAGTCGTTCCGGACGCCTGCCGAAACCGATGAGCTCTGTCCCAAAGACGCAGAGCCAAATCCTCGACCATTCGATCCGGCGCAGGTGGACGGACCAACAGCAGCGCTTGCTTTTCCGCGGCGTCGGCGTAGCCTTCCTTCAACGCCGTCAACGTCGGCGTGGCCGCTGCCCTGGCGAAGGACCCTTGGTCCAACGAGACGCACCCCACCCTTTCACGACCGCATCCTCCTGTCGGCCGCGAGAGACGAGCAGCAGTTTCGATCTGGCCGGGAGAGAAGGATCAAATGTACTCCACCCTCGACGGCGCGAAGGCTCGCGCCAAAGAGCTCAAGCGGTTGTTCGACGACAGCGGCTTTCATGTTCCGCTGCACCGGTGTCAGACCGCGGTTGCGAACGCCGGCGGATTTCAGGACTGGCATGACCTCCAGGCCAATCTCCGCACCGGCAGTCGCTCGCAAGACGGCGACGCCTACCGCAGACGACTTCTGGCGGCGCTGCCGCCAGCCTGTCGCGGTCCGCTCGCTGAAGCTTGGAATCCCGACCCGGACGCCGAGGATCCGCCCGGCGACGGCATACCGCCGAACTTCTTCCGGGACGTCATGCCGTATGTGTTCGCGACCGAGGTTCTGCACCGTACCCAGACACCGCTGATCCGCCCGGGCTCCGGCACCGGCCAAAGGCTGCGGCAGGCCATGGTCTGCGGCGTGCTCATGAACATCCACGGCGGACATCAGCGGACCCCCACTCTGGACCCTGAGACGCTGGCCCTGGACTATCCCGGCGATATCGCGTCGGTCTTTCGGAGCGAGGCGAAACATCCTCGATTTGCACGGGAGCTCGCCGTGCTGACAGAGGCGGGCGTGCTTGAAGTGATCGATGATCGCCAGCGCGGACCCGCGATCCGGGTTCTGGCGCCGGTCGGACTTCCGGACGAGCTCGCCCGGCAGGCCGTCCTCGACGTGGAGTACGCCGTCCAGGTGAATGACTTCGAGGCCGACGATTACACCGAAGGGCGCGTCACGCGCACGATCCACGAGGCCCTGCTCGCTCTCGGCGTCGACGACACGGTCAAGGTCGCCGAAGCCATCCGGGCCCAGCACGCGCCGGAGTACGTCACGCCGTCCGGGGCCATGCTCGAGCTTCTTCGTGGCTTCGCTCTGGAGGGGCGGGTTCGGGCCTTCGCTCACGGTTATCGGATGTTCAGCGTCATTCACCGACTGAACGCCACCTTCGTGGCGGCTCAGGCGCCGGCGATGATCGGGCACTATCTGGCCGCTCATCACGGCGTCTCGGACCAGGCCTGGGCCCAGTGGTTGAAGCGCCATCCAGACTGGGGCGGCCAGTTGCGTGAGACACTGGCAGACCCGGCGCGGTTTGAGGGTTTCGTTTCCACGACCGCGGCTGCACTTGAGGCTGGGGAGAGCGAAGCCGCCTGATCGATCGACAAAGCTTGGCCGCCGTCGACAGCGACGCGGCCAGGCTCGGTGGCGCTGAGCGTGCCCGGGATGCCGACAGGTCACTGTGTACGGAAGCCACCGGACGCGAACCCTACCAACCCTTGCCGTCGCTCGCCGCCAGCTCGCTTGGCGTCCGGGGTCGGTACAACGGCGCCGAGGTCCGGGGCCGCGTCAGGCCACCGGCCGATCCGCGCTGACCCCCGGCGCAGGCGTCGCAGGCCTCGGCGGGTTCAACCAGGCCTGGACCGGCCGGTCGAACCCATACCGGAACGCCGCCGCCCCCATGAACGCCGCCGCCAGACCGGCGGCCCAGACGCCCCAGCGCATCCCGACGGACCAATCCGACTGACCGACGGCGTCGAAAGCACCGAACCAGACGATGCGGGTCACCTCATTGGTGAGGAACATCGCGAACGACATCAGGCCGAGCTGTTCGATCAGGCGCGACGGGCGCACCACGGGCAAGGCTCCGGCCGCCCAGATGATGAGGGTCATCAGAAGAAGACAGGCCAGACCGAAGGGCCCCGCCGACTGCAGGAGCGCCAGGGCCCCGAAGGCGCCCAGGCCCAGGATGGCCGCGACGGACGGGCGCACGTAGACGCGCGCACCGACCACGGCGGCGGCCACGCCCAGCAGGAATAGCGGAAAGGCGCGAAGGAACCCGAACCGCAGCGGAAGGCGATAGACCGGATCGCCCAGCCAGACGCGGCTGGCGACGTCGGCGGCGAAAAGCAGGGCGACCGCGAGCGCGGCCGTGGCCCAGGGCCGACCCCAGAGCGCCCGGCAGATCCACGGCAGGAGCAGATAGCAGCCGATCAGGGCCGACAGCGTCCAGGTCGGCGCGTTCCAGCCGACGCCGCCCGGCACGCCATAGGCCTGCACGAGCAAGGCCTGGGCGGGCAGCTGGCTCCAGTCGAACCATTGGGGATTGCTCGGTCGGACACCGGCCAACGCGGCGGCCGAGACGAGGGCCGCGAGACCGGCGATCACGGCCAGATGGGCCGGGAACACGCGCAGCAGCCGCTGCCGGGCATAGGCCCCGACGTCCATCCGGCCCGAGGCCAGGCGCTCGCCGTAGATCCGGGCCAGCACATAGCCGGAGTCGATGATGAAGAAGTTGGTCAGCAGAAACCCTCGGTCGAACACCGGATGGATCTGTCCGAGCGGCAACGGAGCCGCTTCCCGGAAGTGGTAGGAGATGATCAGCGATCCGGCGGCGAACCGCAGCACGTCCAGCCAGCCGCCGCGCGCGATGCGCGCGGGGCGGCGGGCCTGACCTTCCAAACCGGAACTGATCGTCATTCGCGCTTCCCTGTGGCGGCGGGGCGTTCGTTGGCGTGAGGATGGTAGTGCACGTCCGCCCGCACCCCGTACAGGATGAGGGTTCCGGCGACGCAAAGCACGCCGAGCCCGCCGGCGATCATCAATCCGGCCCGGTCGCGGGGTCCGAACACCAGACAGCCGCCCGTCACCAGGCTCATCATCACGCCGTAGCCGATGTAGAGCGGCGTTCCGTAGGCGCCGAGCAGGGAGAAGGCCATGCACAGGACGAAGAAGGCGGCGACCAGGCTGGCGCCGACGGCGATCACGACATCGAGCACCGGCCGGGGTTTCGGCGGCGGGTGCGGGCTCGAGCCGCGGCGGCCCTTGTAGCGCCCTTCGCGCCAGCGGATGCTGCGGCTGCGGACCGAGAAGCGCTTGCCGGCCATGAGGTCAGGGCCGTGCAGGATCGGCCGGCCCGTCGTCGTGCCGCGCCAGCATGATCCGCATCCGAAGGATCTCGCCTTCCTGTGCGCGGATGATCTCCTGCGCCAGGCCGCGCACGTCATCCGCCTCGCCCTCCTCCACGGCGATTTTGGCCATGGCGATCGCGCCCTCGTGGTGGGCGATCATGCCGCGCAGGAAGTCGATGTCGGCATCGCCGGAGTAGTCGATGTTCATCGCCTGGTGCATGCGGTCAGCGGCCTCCTGGTAGGCGCGCGTCGACGGCGTATCCGAGGGCGAGTCGTCGTGACCAGCGTGCGCATCGATCGCCCGCGCCTCGACCGGCGGCGGGGCCGAAGCGTCGGGGGCGCCTCGGCGGGACAGAAGGCCGAAGGTGAAGGCGGCGACGGCGAGGAAGACCGCGATCACCGAGATCCAACCGGTGCGCTTCATGGCGTTTTCCTTTGAGTTTGAAAAAGGGTCCGGATCTCGTCGCCCGTCATGGCGGCGGACCGGGCTGGGTCGTCGCTTCGGGTCATACGTGCAGACCTCCGGCGTCACCGCAGGGCTCGAGCTCGGTCTGGACGGTCGTGTGATGCAGGTCGAAGCGCTCTTCGAGCATGTCGCCGACGGCCTGTCGGACAGCGTCGGCGTCGGCGCCCTCCGCCAGCACGACGTGAACCGTGCAGCTCGCCTGATCCGCGCCCGACACCCAGACGTGGAGGTCGTGAAGGCTGGCGACCCCAGGGGTAGCGAGGATGGCGGCCCGCACGTCCGACAGGGCCACGCCGCGCGGGGCGCCCTCCAGCAGGATGTGGGTGGTGTCGCGCAACAGGATCCAGGTCCGGGGCAGGACCCACAGGCCGATGGCGATCGCGACGATCGGATCGACCCAGCGCCAGTCCGTCACGGTGATGACGACGGCGGCCACGAGGACGCCGAGCGATCCGAGCATGTCCGCCCAGACCTCGAGATAGGCGCCCTTGACGTTGAGGCTGCGATCCTTGCCGCTCGACAGGATGCGCATGGAGATCAGATTGATCACCAGGCCGGCGGCGGCGACGATCAGCATGCCGATCGAGCCGACAGGCTCCGGAGCGACGATGCGCTTGATCCCCTCGTAGAGGACGTAGCCGGCGACCACGAAAAGCAGGACGGCGTTGAACGCCGCCGCCAGGATCTCGAACCGCCTATAGCCGAAGGTGCGTTTCTCATCCGCCGGCCGCTGGCCGATCTTGATCGCCAGCAGCGCGATGGCGAGGGCCGCCGCGTCGGTGAACATATGCGCGGCGTCCGACAGCAGGGCGAGGCTGTTGAACACCAGGCCGCCGATGACCTCGACGATCAGGAAGGTCCCGGTCAGCGCCAGGGCGATGGTGAGCTGCCGGGCGTTGGCCCCGGCGGTGTGGTCGTGGGCGTGGCCGCTGGAGTGGTCGTGGGTCATGAGGCGCGTTCCTGTGGGTGGTCGGAGGCGGCGTTGGCGTCGCGGAGGATTTCGACGCCGCCCTTGATGGCGATCGCCGCGACGAGGACGCCGACGACGAGGTCGGGCCAGGCCTGGTCGAGCCAGAGGACCAGACCGCCGGCGACGAGGATGCCGCCGTTGGACGCGAAGTCGTTGAAGCTGAAGGTCTCGGCCGCCTTCATGTTGACGTCGCCGCTGTGCTGGCGGCGGATGAGCTGCAGGCAGATCAGATTGACCACGGCGGCGACCAGGGCGAGCGCCATCATGGTTGGACCGATCGGCTCGGTTCCGGTGATCACCCGGCGCACGGCGTCGACGAGGACGCCGGCGGCGAAAACCAGCAGCATGATCCCCGACGCCCTCGCGGCGCCTCGTTTCCAGGTCCCTGCCCGCCCGATGGCCAGGAAGCTGATGAGATAGACCGCCGCGTCCGAGGCGTTATCCAGCGCATTGGCCAGCAAGGCGCTGGAATCGGCGGACACGCCGCCGATTCCGAGCGCCGCCGCCAGGCCGGCGTTGAGGCCGAGAACCGTCAGCAGCGTCCGGCGCTGCCGACCATCCTGGGGCCGGGCCATCAGTCTTCGATCCCCTCGTCCTTGCGGTGACGCACCGCCTTGGCCGCGAAGGTCGGGAGGACCAGCAGGGTCAGGGCGGTGGCGGTGATCAGGCCGCCGATGACGACGGTGGCCAGCGGCTTCTGGACCTCGGCCCCCGCGCCGTGGGCGATGGCCATCGGAATGAAGCCGACGATCGCCACCATGGCGGTGGTAAGCACCGCCCGCAGGCGGCTGGACGCGCCCTCGATGGCCGCGTCACGGGGCGGCAATCCCGCCTGGAGCCGCTCGCGGATCGCCTGCATGAGCACCAGGCCGTTGAGCGTCGCCACGCCGGAGACGGCGATGAAACCGACCGCCGCCGAGACGGAGAACGGCATGCCGCGCAGGAGCAGCGCCAGCGCCCCGCCCACCAGGGCGAGCGGCACGCAGGCGAACACCAGACCCGCCTCGGCGAAGGAGCCCAGCGCCATGAACAGCAATACGCCGATCAGGACGAAGACGATCGGAATGACCAGGCCCAGCTGCCGTTCGGCGCGCTTGAGGTTCTCGAACTGACCACCCCAGTCCAGGCGGACGCCCGGGGGGAGCTGAACCTGATCCACCGACCTCTGGGCGTCGGTGACGAAGCCGCCCAGATCGCGACCCCGCACATTGGCCTGGACGACCATGCGGCGGCTGCCGTCGTTGCGGCTGATCTGGTTCGGTCCCTCGGCGCTCTGGATGCGCGCGACCGAGGACAGGGGCACGGTCACGCCGGTCGATGACACGATCGGCAAGGCCGCCAGCGCCGCCGGATCGTTGCGCGCGGCGTCGGGGAGACGGACCACGACGTCAAAACGCCGGTCGCCCTCGAAGATGCGGCCGGCCTCGGCGCCGCCGATCGCGGCCGAAACCGCTTCGGAGACGTCCGCCGCCGACAGGCCGTAGTTGGCCGCGGCGAAACGGTCCACGCTGATCGTCAGGGTCGGCAGGCCGGACGCCTGTTCCACCCTTACGTCGGCCGCCCCGTTGGTCTGGCGCAGGGCGTTGGCCACCTGGTCGGCGACCCGCTGCATGGTGGCGAAGTCGTCGCCATAGACCATGACCGCCAGATCGGTCCGCACCCCCGAGATCAGCTCGTTGAAGCGGAGCTCGATCGGCTGGCTGAATTCGAAGTTGTTGCCGATCTGCCGCGACGCGACTTCCTCGAAGCGGGCGATCAGCTCTTCCTTCTCCAGACCCGGGTTGGGCCAGTCCTTACGGTCCTTCAGAACGATGACGCTGTCGGATATGTTGGGCGGCATGGGGTCAACCGCCGCTTCGGCGGTGCCGGTCCGCGAGAACATGGTCTCCACTTCCGGCTGGGCCTTGATCGCCCGCTCGATCGCCATCTGCATGGCGAGCGACTGCTCGAGCGACGCCGACGGAACCCGCAGCGCCTGCATGGCGATGTCGCCTTCGTCCAGGGTCGGGATGAACTCCCGGCCGAGGGTGGTGAAGGTGACGCCGCCGATGACCAGGGCGCCGAGCGCCGAGAGCAGGACGATCTTCGGACGATCGACGGCCGTGCGAATGGCCGGAGCGATCCAGCGGCGCGCGTGGCGCAGCAGGAAGGTCTCGTGCTCGTGGGCGTGGCCGTGTTCGTCGACCTCGACCTTCTTGGGATCCCGCACCAGGAGCGCCGTCATCGCCGGCACGAAGGTGAAGGAGAAGATGAAGGCGCCGACCAGGGCCAGCATGACCGTCGCGCCCATCGGGATGAAGGTCTTGCCTTCGACCCCTTCCAGCATCAGCAGGGGGGTGAAGACCAGCAGGATGATCAGCTGACCGAAGGCGGCCGGCTTCACCATCTGGCGCGCCGCCGCGGCGGCGACGCCGAGACGTTCGTGCCGCGTCAGCATGCGCCCGGCCTCCGCGCGCTTCTGACTGAGCATCAGCAGGGTGTTCTCGACAACGACCACGGCGCCGTCGACTAGAAGACCGAAGTCCAGCGCGCCGAGGCTCATCAGATTGCCGCTGATGCCGAACCGGTTCATGCCGATGACGGCGAACAGGAAGCTGATCGGGATCATCAACGCCGTGATGCTCGCCGCGCGGATGTTGCCGAGCAGCAGGAAGAGCACGACGATGACCAGGAGCGCGCCTTCGGTCAGATTGCGCGCCACCGTGGCGATGGTGGAGTTCACCAGGGCGCTTCGGTCCAGCACCGTCACGGCCTCGATGCCGGGCGGCAGGGTCTTCTGCACCTCCTCGAGCCGGTCGCCGGCGGCCTGGGCCACGGTGCGGCTGTTGCCGCCCGCGATCATCAGGGCGGTGCCGAGAACCGCTTCGTGTCCGTCGCGGCTGGCGCCGCCCAGACGCGGGGCCTGGCCGACCTCGACGGTGGCGACGTCGGCGACGCGGACCACAAGGCCGCTTCGATTGACGACAGGCGCCTGGGCGAGGTCCTCGACGGTCGAGGCCAGGGCGTCCGTGCGGACCGTCAGGGCCTCGCCCGCACGCTGGACATAGCCGGCCCCGGCCTGGGTGTTGGCCCGATCGAGCGCCTGGATGAGGTCGCCCATGCCGAGCCCGTAGGCCGACAGACGCGCCGTATCCGGACGAACCGCATATTCCTTCACATAACCGCCGACCGTATCGACGCCGGCCAGGCCGGGCGCCGTCCGCATCTGCGGAGCGATGATCCAGTCCTGCACGGTGCGCAGATAGGTGGCGCGCTGTTGCGGGGTGGTGAGGAGATCGCCTTCAGGCGTCAGATAGGCGCCGCCGGCCTGCCAGCCGGTCTGGCCCGGCTTGGCCAGGTTGGCGCTGTTGAACGGCTTGTAGTCCACCGTCCACATCAGCACCTCGCCCAGGCCGGTGGTGATGGGCGCCAGCGCCGGTTCGACACCTTCGGGCATCGTCTCGCGCGCCTGCGCCAGTCGTTCGGCGACCTGCTGACGGGCGAAATAGATGTCCGTCTGGTCGGTGAAGATGACGGTCACCTGGCTGAAGCCGTTGCGGCTCAGCGACCGGGTCGAGGTCAGACCGGGGATGCCGGCCATGGCGGTCTCGATCGGATAGGTGACCTGACGTTCGATCTGTTCGGGGGCCAGGGCCGGGGCGACGGTGGTTACCTGCACCTGACGGTTGGTGATGTCCGGCACGGCGTCGATCGGCAACCGTGTCAGTTCGAGGAGGCCGTAGGCCGCGACGAGCGCCGTGGCCAGGACGATGAACCATCGGAATTTGACCGAGAGTTCGATGATGAATTTGAACATGCGCGCGCCCCCTAGTGGCCGTGCTCGGCCTCGCCCTTGGCGAGTTCGGCTTTGAGGAGGAAGGCGTTGGTTCCGGCGACCCGCTCGGACCCGTCGAGGCCGCGCAGAATCTCCGTGCGCCCCCCGGCCTGGCGGCCGACGAGCACGGGGCGCAGCTGGAAGCCGTTCGGGACCTGGATGAAGACGACGCTGGCGCCGTCGACGGTCTGGATGGCTTCCGTCGGCACGGTCAGGCCTCCGGCGGCTTCACCCGTCACGATCGCGCCGGTGACGGCGGAGCCGGCCGGCGGCAGGGTCGCTCCCGTTGGGCGCGCCCGGATCACGGTGGCGCCGCTTTCCGCGCCCGCCCCGGCGGCGACGCCGGTGACGACGGCGTCGAAATCGCCCGGGGGGCTGGAGACCCGCAAGGTCGATCCCGCGCGGACAAGCGCCGCAAGGTGCGGCGGCGCATTGAATACGAGTTCGACGCGGGCGGGGTTGGTCACCTCGGCGATCACGCCGCCCTGCGGGACGAAGCCGCCCGGGCCGACCTGAACGCTGGTGACCACGCCGGCGATCGGGCTGTTCACGCTCAGCCGTCCGGCGGCGTTCGGCGATCCGGCCGCGCTCGACCGCGCGCGGGCCGCCCGGGCCGCCGCCTCGGCGCTCAGCAGCTGCGCCCGGGACGCCTCGACCTCTTGCCGGGCGACGACCCCTTGGTCGGCGAGGTTGCTGTTGCGCTGATAGGCCTGGCGCGCGACTTCGGACTGGGCCGCGGCCGCATCCGCGTCGGCGCGGAAGGTGGCCGCATCGCCGCTCACGAGGCTGGCCAGGGGCTGGCCGATCCGAACGGACTGGCCGGGCGCCACCAGCACCCGTTCCACCCGTCCGCCGACGGACGCGGCGACGGCGGCGCGGGCGTCGATCATGGGTTCGACGCGACCGGAGAGCCGGGTCTCGGCGCCCCCACCCCGACCGACGCCGACGACGACCAGATTGGCGGCCTGGGCCTGGGCGGCGCTGAGAGCGACGAAGCCCTCGGGCGCTTCGGCCTCGCCTTCGGCGTGACCGGCTTCGCCTTCAGCCGCCGCGCCTTCGGCGGCGGGCGGATCCGACCGTCCCATGGCGAGGTAAAGACCCCCGGCCCCGAGGATGACGAGGGCGGCGACCCCGCCGATCAGCAAGGTCTTGTTGGAAGTGCGCTTGCGCATCATTGGGCTCCTTGGAAGGGGGCGCGGCCGTCCTGGCGCGCGAGATCGATTTCCGCGCGGACCCGGGCGAGGCGGGCGTCCACGGCGGCGGTTCTGGCGTTGACCAGGGCGGTGCGGGTCGCGCGAAGCTCGAGCTGCGAGATCCGGCCCGCCTCGAAGCCGATCCGCGAGAGCCGGTAGGCTTCTTCGGCAGAGGTCACCCCGGCGTCGGCGGCGTTGACGCGGCTCACCGAGGCGCGGAGGCGCGCCTGTGCTGCGGCCCGGTCCGCCTGGGCTTCCTGGCGGGCGGTCATCAGCCGGGCGTCGGCCGCCCTGAAATCCGCCTGGGCGGCTTCGATGTTGCCGCGGTTCCGATCGAACAGCGGCAGGGGCAGGCTGAGGCCAAACGTCAGCGCCGTCGCGTCTTCCGCCTCGTAGCGGCGAAGACCGATGCTGGCGCTGACGTCCGGTCGCGACCGGGTGCGTTCAACCGCGATGCGGCTTTCGGCGGCCGAGCGCTCAGCCTCAGCCACGCGCACGGTCAGCGTCTGGTCCGTCGGCGAAAGGGCGGTCGCCGGCGCGAGGTCCAGCAAGCTGACGTCGATGGTCGTCACCGGCTCGGCGAGCATGGCCACCGCCGTGAGCCGGGCGAAGGCCGCGTCCCGTTCGGCGATGGCTTCGTCGAGACCGGCGCGCGCGGCGGCGGCTTCGCTCTCGCCCTGGATGCCGCGCAGAAGCGGCTCGCGCCCCTCCTCCACCAGCACCAGGGCCGCGCGGGCGTCGGCGAGGGTGAGGCTCAGGTTCTCCTCGGCCAAGGTCGCGCGCCGCTCGGCCGCCTCGGCCTCGGCGTAGACCAGCGCCAACCGTCCGGCGGCGTCGACCACGGCCAGGTCTCGTCGGAGCGAGGCGGTCCCGGCATCGGCGCGGGCCGCGTTGATGCGAGCCGTGCGTCGACCCCAGAGCTCAAGATCCTGAGTGATCGAGAGCGTGGTCTCGGCATTGCCGTAGCCAGAGAAGGGCCCGCTCCCGAACGCGTTCTCGGCGTCGAGGGCGAGGGTCGGGTTGGGGCGGACACGCGCCTGGCGCGCCCGGGCTTCAGCGGCGTCCAGAAGCGCGCCGGCTTCCAGGGTGAGCGGGGTCTGGTCTAGCCGGGCGAGGAGCTCGGCGAACGAAGGCGCAGGGTCAGCCCACGCGGGGCTGGCCAGCACAGCCGCGAGAGCGGCGAGCGCGCAGCCGACCGCGAAACGCGGCGGCCGGCGATATGAGGCAGGCATGATTCATCTTCCAGACGGAGTGACACGAGAGAGCCCGCGCGGAAGCGCGGTCGTCGTGTCAGGCTCTGGGAGGGCGTTTCAGTCCGTCGGGCGCGATGGAGCCGAAGAGATCGCTCAGGGGCAACGCGTGGAGCGGCCGGTCGAAGGCCTGCAGAGGCAGGTCCTCACCGACCGTCGTGCGAGCGGCGGCGGTATGATGGCAATGGCCGTGCGAGCAGATGCCGTGGTCCTTGCCGCCGGTGTGGTCGCCTTCGGCCGGATCGTGATCGACCAGGGCGTGGGCGGCGGGCGGTTCGGGCTGGCAGGTCGCTGCGTCAGCGATGGGCGCGACGAAGAAGGCGGCGGCGACGAAGGTCACCGCCAGAATCAACTTCGCCCATGTCACCATCGACCAGGTCATCGGCGGCTGCATACTTTCGTTCGCCCGTATCGGCAATCTGTTACAAAATACGCTGCTCCGGCCGCCCCGGCCTTGCGCGACGGGAACGCGCTCCGGCCCGCCCTGCTGCGACGACCGGTCACGCCGGATCGGGCCCGGCGGATCAAGCGCCCGCTCCAGGCAGGGCGGCGGACGAGCGAGCGTTCACGCGGGTCTCGACGAGCGCCTGACGGGTGATCGACCATGCGGATTGAAGGAAGATGAAGGCCAGCAGGGCGCCGGCGGCGAGATCCGGCCAGCGCGATCCTGTCAGCCAGACCAGACCGCCCGCCGCGGCGACGCCGAGGCTGTGGGCCAGGTCGTTGCGCGTACAGAGCCAGACCGATCGAACATTGGCGTCTCCGTCCCTGAAGCGCAGCAGCAGGGTGGCGGCGACCAGGTTTGCGGCGAAGCCGAACAGACCCAGGCCCGTGATCACGAAGCCCTCCGGCGCGGCCCCGGTCATGGCCCGCCAGACCGCGAAGCCGAGGACCGACAGCCCCAGCACGACCAGGCTGGCGCTCTTGGCGAGGGCTGCGCCGGCGCGGAGGCGCACCGAGCGGCCGATAACCCAAAGGCTCACGGCGTAGGTCACGCTGTCGGCGAGGAAGTCGAGGGCGTTGGCGGCGAGCGCGGCCGACCCCTGCGCGAGACTGCCGGCCAAGACCGCGACGAAGCCGACGAGGTTGATGACGATCACGGCCACCAGCACGCGGCGATAGGCCGGCGTGGAGCCGTCAAACTTCACATCGTGTCCGCAGCAGCCGGCGGCCGGGCGGCAGGAGGTCTCGCTCGTGTCCATGAAGACTGGTCTACATCCTCTAGTCACTAGAGGATCAAGCGCCTATTTTCAGCCGATGACGCTCACTCCCGCTCCGCATCTGACCATCGGCAAGCTCTCCGCCGCGACCGGCGTGAAGGTGCCGACCATCCGCTTCTATGAGCAGGCCGGGCTCCTGCCCGAGCCGCCGCGCACCGCCAGCGACCGTCGGCTCTACGACGAACCCGCACTACGCCGGCTCGGCTTTATCCGGCACGCCCGCCAGTTGGGCTTCGACCTCGACGCTATCCGCTCGCTCCTCGACCTTGCCGATCACCCCGACCGCACCTGCAGTGACGCGAACGCCATCGCGGAACGGCATCTGGCCGATGTCACGGAGAAGATTCGGCAGTTACAGGCGCTCCAGACTGAACTTTCACGGATGACGGCCGACTGCGCCGGCGGCCGGGTTTCAGCCTGCAAGGTCATCGAAGTCCTTCAGGACCGAGACTGCCGACATTAAGCAGACCGACATTCAGGCGTTTGGTCGGGATTGGGGCGCAATCGCGATGGACGAGAGATCGTTTGCGGCGTCGATCGGAATTCCGACCGCCTTGCGCTCGGAATAGCGATCGACCAGCCGGGCAGCGTGGGGCCGGGTCAGGATGGTGAAGCGAACCAGCTCCTCCATCACGTCGACGATGCGCTCATAGTAGGCGGACGGCGTCATCCGCCCGGCGTCGTCGAACTCCTGGAAGGCCTTGGCCACGCTCGACTGGTTGGGGATGGTGATCATCCGCAACCAGCGACCGAGCAGCCGCAGAGTGTTGACGGCGTTGAAGCTCTGGGATCCGCCGGAGACCTGCATGACGGCCAAGGTCCGACCCTGGGTCGGGCGCACGCCGCCCATGCTCAGGGGCAGATGATCGATCTGCAGCTTCATCAGACCCGAGACCTGGCCGTGCCGCTCCGGGCTGCACCAGACCATGCCCTCGGACCACAGGGCGTGCTCGCGCAACTCGCGCACCGCCGGGTGATCGTCGTCGCCGGGCGAGCCCGGAAGGGGCAGGTCCGACGGATCGAAGATGCGGGTTTCACACCCCATCCATTGCAGCAGACGGGCCGCCTCCTCGACGCAGAATCTCGAATAGGACCGTTCGCGCAGCGATCCGTAGAGGAGCAGGATCCGCGGCGGATGATCGTGCGGCCCCAGACCGCGGGCCGGATCGGCCGAGAGATAGGCCTTGTCCAGGGCCGGCAGATGATCCGGATCAGGCAGCGGGCGCAGGCGGGAAAAAGTCATCACAGGTCCTTGGTCAGATAAGCCGCCGACGCCGGGCAGAGCCCCGCGAACTCGCGGGTCCGCCGGATCGTCTCGGGCGCCGTTTGGCGGTTCGCCGCCCGGTAGCCGTGCCGGGCGAAGAAGGGTTCGGCCGTCGTGGTGAGCAGATGAAGGCGTTCGCCGCCAAGATCACCGGCGACGGTTTCGGCGGCGGCCAGCACCCGGGCTCCCAGGCCGCGCGCCTTCCGGTCGGGTAGCACGACCAAGGAGCGGAGCAGCAGGTCGCGTCCCTCCCCTTCCAGACCGACGTAGCCGACCATGGTGCCGTGGTGATCCGCGCTGAAGTAGCGGCCGGCCTCAGGCGCAGGCAGGCCTTGGGCCTGCAGCGCGGCGATCAGGCCGGCGTCGGTCGCCTCGATCAGATACAGAACCACCATCACCCGGCGTCCGGCGGCGGGACCGTGTCCGGGAACCAGCGCCGGCCCATCCAGAGGGCGACCGACACCAGCAGGATCAATACCGGCACCTCCACCAGCGGGCCGATGACGGCGGCGAAGGCGACCGGCGAGGCCAGGCCGAACGCCGCGATGGCGACCGCGATGGCCAGCTCGAAATTGTTGGAGGCCGCGGTGAAGGCCAAGGCCGTGGTGCGCGGATAGTCGGCCTCGATCAGCTTGCCCATCAGGAAGCTGACGACGAACATAACGAAGAAATAGATCGTCAGCGGGATAGCGATGCGCAGGGCGTCCAGCGGCAAGGCCACGACCTCTCCGCCCTTGAGGCTGAACATGGCCACGATGGTGAACAGCAGCGCGATCAGGGTGATCGGCCCGATGCGCGGCAGGAAGCGGTGCTCGTACCAGTCGGCGCCCTTGCGGGCGATCAGACTGCGGCGGGTCAAGAAGCCGGCAAGGAACGGAACGCCGAGATAGACGAGCACGGCTCCGGCGATGGTCCAGACGCCGACATCCACCACGCTGCCCTGCAAGCCGAACAGCGGCGGCAGGACGGTAAGGAAGAGCCAAGCGTAGAGGCTGAAAAACAGGATCAGGAAGATCGAGTTGAAGGCCACGAGACCGGCCACATACTGGTTGTCGCCTCGGGCCAACTGGTTCCAGACCAGCACCATGGCGATACAGCGCGCCAGGCCGATCAGGATCACGCCGGTCATATATTCCGGCTGATCGCGCAGGAAGATCACCGCTAGAGCGAACATCAGCACCGGACCCAGAATCCAGTTCTGGACCAGCGACAGCGCGAGGACCCGCTTGTCGGCGAACACGCGCGGCAAGGCCTCATAGCGGACCTTCGCCAGCGGCGGGTACATCATCAGGATCAGGCCGATGGCGATCGGGATGTTGGTGGTACCGACCGAGAGGCTGTCGACCCAGGCGGGCAGGCCCGGCACCATGGTTCCGAGCAGAACGCCGACGGCCATGGCGGCGAAAATCCACACCGTCAGCCAGCGATCAAGGAACGACAGGCGGCGTGGCGACCTGGCGGGCGCTTCGGTCATCGTCCCACCCGCCGGCCGTCGGCGTCGATGACGACCTCTCCGTCTTCCTTGGTGAAGGGCTTCAGGTTCTCGACCGGCAGCAGGTCCAGCACGGCTTCCGACGGGCGGCAGAGGCGAACCCCCAGGGGACCGACGACGATCGGGCGGTTGAGCAGGATCGGATGGGCCTCGATCGCATCGAGCAGTTGCTCGTCCGTCAGGCCGGGGGCGTCGAGACCCAGTTCGGCGAAGGGCGTGCCCTTGTCCCGCAGCAGGTCGCGCAGGGGGGAGCCGGTCCGCCCGGCCAGCCAAGCGACCATGGCGCGCGACGGCGGGCTTTTCAGATATTCGATGACGTGGGGCTCGATCCCGACGTGCCGGATCAGCTCCAAGGCGTTGCGAGACGTCCCGCACGCGGGGTTGTGATAGATTACGATGTCCATGGCGTCCTCACGAGCAACAGGGCGCGAGGTCTGCCAACAGCGGCTCGCACAGGTCCGCCCTGCCCCCACAGCAGTCCTTGAGCAGGAACAGGACCAGGTCGCGAAGCCGGTCCAGGTCGGCCCGATAGATGATCGACCGGCTGCGACGTTCCGACTGGATCAGCCCCGCCCGGCTTAGGACGGCCAGATGGGACGAAAGCGTGTTGGCCGGGATGGCGAGGTGATTGGAGATGTCACCGGCCGGCAGACCCTCCGGTTCGTGACGGACAAGGAGACGAAACGCCTCCAACCGGGTCGACTGCGCCAAGGCAGCGAGAGCGAGAATCGAGGCTTCGGTTTCCATATTTCCGAATTAGTCGAAATATGGAAATATTCAAGCCGCTGATGCCAGGGGATGCGCAAGCCTACGGTGGAGAGGATACGGCTAGGCCTGTCGCAATCTTTCGAGTTCGATTCTCCCAGCAAAGCGGAGATTTCGATGGCCCAAGCCAGCCCACCCCTACGCCGCACGATCAAGAAACCTGAACTGCACCAGATGGTGCCGCTCGCCGACAGCACCATCTGGGAGATGGAGCGCCGGGGCGAGTTTCCGAAGCGGTTCCTTCTGACGCCCCGCTGCGTGGTCTGGGACCTGGCCGAGGTCGAGGCGTGGCTCGAGCGGCGCCGCAACCAGCCGATCCGCCGCGCCCCGCCGCCCGATGTCCGCCGACGCGTCAGCCGACCCGTCAGAACTTTGGATCGAAGCGAGGTCCCTCTCCCTCCGGCACACTGAGCACCGGCGTGAACGTCCGCCCGGCCTCCCAGGCCTCGACCGCGTCCGACCACTGCTGCGCCATATGCCGTCGCTGCATCTCGAACTCCGCCTTGTTGTAGACCCCGCGCGACGACCGCTCCTCGTGAGCCAAGCCCTTTTCGATCCAGTCCGAGTTGAACCCCATCTCGTGCAACAGGGTCGAAGCCGTCCGTCGCAGGTCGTGCACGGTGAACGGCTCCAAAGGCAGTCCCCGCTTCTTCGCCAGCTCGGCGATGGCGGAGGTCACGCGATTGAAGGTCGCCCGCGACATCGGCGCGTCCGCGTCGTAGCGCGACGGCAGGATGTATTTGGAGTTTCCGGCACAGGTCTTCAGGGCGATCAGGATGTCGAGCATCTGGGTCGACAGATAGACGTTGTGGGGCCGGGAGCGCTTCATCCGCGCGGCCGGGATCGACCAGACCGCGTTCTCGAAATCCACCTCTGGCCAGACGCCATCCTGCAGTTCGCTCTTTCGCACCATGCTGAGCAGGATGAACTTCAATCCGAGCCGGATCGTCGGCAGCGTCGCCACCTCGCCGAGAAGCCCCAGCATGATGCGGATCTCGCTCGGCGACAGGCTGCGGTCTCGCGGCCGGAAGGTCGCGATCGACGCCGGCCCGACGCCGTCGGCCGGATTGTCGATCTTCTCTCCGTGCAGGATCGCCCAGGCGTAGATCTGTTTGACGATGTCGCGCACATGGATCGCCGTCGCCGGCGCGCCGCGGTCCACGATGGTCTTGCAGTGCGCCCGGATGTCGTCGGGAGTGATCTCGCTGAGCAGGCGGTTTCGCCACTGCGGCAGCACCTCGCGATTGAAGATCGACCGGCGCATGTTCCGTGTGCTGTCCGCCATCGGTGCGGTGTCCATCCAACGCTGGGCGACATGCTCGAAGCTGCGCGCCTCTTTCAGACGACGCTTGGCGCGCTGCTTCTCCAGGGCGGGCGACACGCCGTCCGCGATGGTCCGCTTGATCTCGAACAGACGTTCCTGCGCCTGCGAGAGGCTCAGACCGCCCCGTCCGTAGCGCCCCAGGGTGAGCGTCTCTCGCCGACCGTTGAAGCGATAGTCGTAGCGGAACGAGATCGCTCCCCCGGGCGAGATGTAGGCGTACAAGCCGTCCCTGTCGGTACTCTTGTAAGGCTTTGATTTAGGATTCAAATTCTTCAGAGCGGCATCGGTAAGCACGGTAAAACCTCCTCGCACCGGACAGGCCCGGAAATCGGCGGTTCGAGGTCGATATTTTCTCGCCTTTTCAGCGTCTTGCTTGAAAAGAATACCGTCATCGGCTCGCCGTGGCCCAGACGGTATGAGCCGGAATCCATGGGAGCAACGGAGCGCGATACCGTCAGACAGGTCGGCATCACGAAAAAAAGACCCTCCGAAAGGCTCCGAAGGGTCTCGACAGAATTCACTTTTGCGTCAGCAACTTACAGCCCATTTCGGAAGCGTTCTCGAAAGCTCCCGAAAGGCCCGAATTATTCCCACTCGATGGTCCCCGGCGGCTTGGACGTCACGTCGTAGACGACGCGGTTGACGCCGCGGACCTCGTTGATGATGCGGGTGGCGGTCTTGGAGAGAACGTCCCACGGGAACTGGTAGAAGTCGGCGGTCATGCCGTCGGTGGAGGAGACGGCGCGCAGGGCCAGGACCTTTTCATAGGTGCGGGCGTCGCCCATGACGCCGACGGTCTTGACCGGCAGCAGGACGGCGAAGGCCTGCCAGATCTCGTCGTAGAGGCCCGCCTTGCGGATCTCGTCGAGATAGATGGCGTCGGCCTGTTGCAGGGTCTCGACGGCGTCCGGCGTGATCTCGCCAGGGATGCGGATGGCCAGGCCCGGTCCGGGGAATGGGTGGCGGCCGACGAAGGCGTCGCTGAGCCCCAGCTCGCGGCCCAGGGCGCGAACCTCGTCCTTGAACAGCTCGCGCAGAGGCTCGACCAGTTTGAGTTTCATATAGTCCGGCAGGCCGCCGACGTTGTGGTGGCTCTTGATGACGTGGGCCTTGCCGCTGGACGAGGAGACGCTCTCGATCACGTCGGGATAGAGGGTGCCCTGGGCCAGGAATTCGGCGCCCTCGATCTTGGCGGATTCGCGATCGAACACCTCGATGAACAGCCGGCCGATGGTCTTGCGCTTGGTTTCGGGGTCGGAAATCCCGGCCAGTTCGCTCAGGAATTCCTTCGATGCATCAACGTGCACCAGCGGGATGTTGTAGTGCTCGCGGAACAGGGTCGTGACCTGTTTCGCCTCGTCCTTGCGTAGCAGGCCGGTGTCGACGAAGACGCAGGTCAGTTGATCGCCGATGGCCTCATGGATCAGCACGGCGGCCACCGAGCTGTCGACCCCGCCCGACAAGCCGCAGATCACCTTGGCGTCGCCGACCTGTTCGCGGATCTGGGCGATCTTCTCGTCGCGATAGGCGGCCATGGTCCAGTCGCCCTTCAGCCCGGCGATGCCGTGGGTGAAGTTCTTCAGCATCTGGTGGCCGCGCGGGGTGTGCATCACCTCCGGGTGGAACTGCACGCCATAGAAACGGCGGGTCTCGTCGGCGATCACCGCATAGGGCGAGCCGGCCGAAGAGGCGACGACATCGAAACCTTCGGGAATGGCGACGATCTTGTCGCCGTGGCTCATCCAGACGGTTTCTTCCTCGCCGACCGGGGCCAGGTCGGCCAGCAGGGGGGAGACCTTTTCGACGGTGATCTCGGCGCGGCCGAACTCGCGGGTGTGGCCGCCCTCGACCTTGCCGCCCAGCTGTTCGCACATGGTCATCTCGCCGTAGCAGATGCCCAGCACCGGCACGCCGGCCTCGAACACGGCCTGGGGCGCGCGGGGGCTGCCCTCCTCGTGCACGCTCTCGGGACCGCCGGACAGGATGATGGCCGCCGGGGTCATGGCCGCCAGGGCCGCCTCGGCCTTCTGGAACGGATGGATCTCGCAATAGACGCTGGCCTCGCGCAGACGGCGCGCGATCAGCTGCGTCACCTGGCTACCGAAGTCGACGATGAGGACCTTTTGGTGGTCTTGCGGCGTGGTCATGACGTGATCGAATCCGGGGCAGGAAGATGGGCGGGGTCTTGGCCGGGCGGGGCCGATATTTCAAGGGCGGGAAACTCAAGAGCGCCGGGGCCGTCGGCCTCCAGTACGGCGATCAAGCGATCCAGGGCGGCGGCCAGGTTCTCGTCGACATGATGCAGGGTTGAGGTCCAATCCTCCAACGCCTTCAACTCAGCGCGGCCGTCCGACACGCCGCGCAAGGCGATCAGGGGCATACCGAAGGTCTGGGCGGCGCGAACCAGGGCCCAGGTCTCCATGTCCACCATCTCGGCGTCGATGGCGTCATAGGCGACGCCGGACACGACGTTTGCACCCGTCGACAGGGTCGCCGTCGGCACGCCGGGGATCGGGCACGGCAACGGCAGGACGGCGGGCTGGTCCAGCAACGGCGTCACGCCCTTCGGAAAACCAAGCGGGCTGGCGTCCATGTCGCGATAGGCGACCGACGAGGCCTGATAGACCGCCGCATGATCCAGCACCCGCGATCCGCACGAGCCCAGCGATACGATCAGATCCGGCAGATCGCCCGCCGCCTCCAGCCGCGCCAGGGCGGCGCCCAGGCTCACGGCGGCCTCGACCGGACCGACGCCGGTCATCAGCGGCGCGATCCGGGCCTGAAGGTGCAGGCCGAATTCAGCAGGCGCGGCCATGACGTAGAGCAGCGAAACTCCGCCATGCCGCGCCAGCTTCATGCCGCGCGCTCGTAGACGGCGGCGAAGAAGCCGTCAGTGTCGGCCGAGGCTGGCGACAGCCGAAGGCGCGCCCCGGACGCCAGGTCGGAGAACTTCGCCTGCGCCGCCTCGGTCAGGTGCGGCGCCGACAGGACATCGGTGACGGCGACCGGGCGGAAGTCGGGATTGGCGGCCTCAAACGCGTCCACACTGGCCTCGTTCTCGCGCGCCAGCATCGAACAGGTGACATAGACCAGACGACCGCCCGGCTTCACCAGCTTGGTCGCCTGGCTCAAAATACGCACCTGCAGGCCGTGAAGCTTTTCGACCTCTTCGGCGGTCAGACGCCAGGCGTCCTCGGGACGACGACGCCAGGTGCCGGACCCCGAACAGGGCGCATCGACGAAGACCAGATCGGCCTGCCCGTTCAGGTCTTCCAGGCCGCCGCCGTTCTGACCGATCAGGACCAGCTCCGCCTCGACGCCTGCGCGCTGCAGGCGAGGACGGATGTTCTCCAGCCGCTTGTTGACGACGTCCGAGGCGACCAGCTTGCCTTGCGCCTTCATCGCCTGGGCCAGACCCAGCGTCTTGCCGCCGCCGCCGGCGCAGTAATCCACCACCGTCATGCCGGGTGCGGCGCCCGCCAGCCAGCAGACGACCTGACTGCCTTCGTCCTGGATTTCGAAGCGGCCGGCCTTGAAGCCTTCCAGCGCCTGGATGTTGGGCGGCGGTTCCGACGGCACGCGCAGGCCGACGGACGACCAGGGCGTGCGCGAAACGTCCAGCCCTGCGGCCTTCAGTTCGGCCTCGACCTCATCGACCGTGGCGCCCGCATCATTGACGCGCAGGTCGATCGGCGCGCGCGGCGCCATCAGGGCGTGGGCTTCCTCGGCCCAGCGGTCGCCGAAGGTGGCCTTGAAATCCTCGACCACGAACTCGGGCAGGCCGGCGGCGACCCAGCCCGGCAGTTCGCCCTGCCCGGCCGTGATGCGGCTGCGCTCCTGTTTGGACAGCGAGCGCGGACCATAGCCGTCGCCCGAATGCAGGGCCTCGATCTCTTCCAGCGAAAGGCCATCGATGGCGTGCAGCGAACCGATGACCAGAGCCCGACCGTCTTCACGCCCGCCCATGATCCACGACAGGCGGCCGCGCGCGCGCAGCACCTTATAGACCCGGTCGGCGATGGCGCGCCGGTCCTTGGACCCGGCGTAGCGGTTGGCCGTGCCCCAGGCCTTCATCACGGCCTCGGCCGGTTGGCGGCCCTGGGCGATGGAGTCCAGGACGGAGGCGGCGGCGGCGAGGCGAGCGGCTGGGGTCAATTCAGGCTTTCAAACGAAGAACAGGGACGCCAGGACCATGACCAGTCCCGCAAGCGAGACCACCCAGATCAGCGACCGGATATAGGGAACGCCGAAGGCGTAGAGCGGCACATAGACCACCCGCGCCCAGAAATAGAGCGCCGCGCCCCACACCGTCAGGGCGCTGGACGCGCCGATGACATGGGCGATCAGCACCGCGCCGATGAACAGCGGCAGGGTTTCGTACAGATTGGCCTGGGCGCGTTCGAGACGGCCGGTCAGCGGCTTCTTGGCCTCCGGCGTCTCGTCGCGCGGACCCGCATTCCATTTCGAGCCGAACTCGGCCGTCCGCGCTCCGGCGGGCAGGAAGATCTGAACCAGGGCCAGGATCAGCGTCAGGGCCAGATAGGTGAGTTCGGTCGTCATGGTCGCCTACCCCTGCCGATAGTTGGGCGCTTCACGCGTGATCATCACGTCGTGGACATGGCTTTCCCGCAGGCCCGCGCCGGTGATGCGCACGAAGCGGGCGCGTTCCTGGAACTCCGGGATCGTACCGGCGCCGACATAGCCCATGGAGGCGCGAAGACCGCCGACCATCTGGTGCAGGACCGGGCTGATCGGCCCCTTGTAGGGCGTTTGACCCTCGATGCCCTCGGGCACCAGCTTCTCGGACGAGACTTCCTTCTGGAAATACCGGTCCGCCGAGCCGCGCGCCATGGCCCCGACCGAGCCCATGCCGCGATACGACTTGTAGCTGCGGCCCTGGTACAGGAAGACCTCGCCGGGGCTTTCGTCGGTGCCAGCGAACATCGAGCCCATCATGGCCACGTTCGCCCCGGCCGCGATGGCCTTGGCCAGGTCGCCCGAATATTTGATGCCGCCGTCGGCGATGACCGAGGCGCCCGTGCCCTTGGCCGCCCGCGCGGAGTCCATCACCGCCGTCAGCTGCGGCACGCCCACGCCGGCGACTATGCGGGTGGTGCAGATGGAGCCGGGACCGATGCCCACCTTCACCGCATCCGCGCCTGCGTCGATCAGGGCGCGCGTCGCATCATAGGTGGCGACATTGCCGGCGATGATCTGCAGCCGGTTGTTCTCGCGCTTAATCCGCTCGACCACCTGGGCGACCGAGGCCGAGTGACCGTGGGCGGTGTCGATCACCACCACGTCGCAACCCGCTTCGGCCAGCGCCATCGCGCGCTCGTATCCGGCGTCGCCGACGGTGGAGGCTGCGCCGACCAGCAGGCGGCCCTGCTCGTCCTTGGCGGCGTTGGGGAAGGCCTGGGCCTTCTCGATGTCCTTCATGGTGATCAGGCCGACGGCCCGATAGTCCTCGTCCACCACGATGACGCGTTCGATCTTGCGGGTCTTCAGCAACTCGCGCGCTTCGTCGCGGCTGGCGCCTTCGCGGACCGTGATCAGGTCGCCCGTGGTCATTAACGAGGCCGCCGTGACGTTCAGGTCGCTCTCGAACCGCATGTCGCGGTGGGTCAGCATACCGACCAGCTTGCCCGTCGCCGGATCCACGACGGGGAAGCCGGTGATCTTCTTGCGCGCCACGATCTCGCGCACTTCGCCCAGCGTCGTCTGCGGGCCGACCGTGACCGGATTGACCACCATCCCGCTCTCATAGCGTTTGACGGCGCGGACCTCATCGGCCTGCTCCTCGATGGTCATGTTGCGGTGCAGCACGCCCAGACCGCCGGACTGGGCCATGGCGATGGCCAGGCGGCTTTCCGTCACCGTGTCCATGGCGGACGACAGCAGCGGGATGTTCAGTTTGATGTCGCGCGTCAGCTGGGTCGAGACATCGACCATCGCCGGCATGAACTCGGATGCGCCGGGTTCCAGCAAAACATCGTCGAAGGTCAGTCCTTCGCGTATCTCCATAGGGAGTCTCCGTTTTGCGGGCCGCGTATAACGGGATGCGGGGGTCGGGGGCAAGGCCGATTGCGGTTATAGGCCTGATAGATTTTATTGCTTTGCAACCCGCAGGGCCGCTCACCATTCTCTCCGCATGGTCGGCGTCATCCTCAGCACCGCGCGCAAACTGGCTCTGAAGATCGCCAGCTATGGCGTTATGCACCTGATCGTCGCCATTCTGGTCGCCTTCGCCATCACACGCGACTGGCGCATCGCCCTGGCCGTCGGCATGGTCGAGCCGATCTTTCAGACCATCGCCTACACCGTCCACGACCGCGTCTGGCATAAGGTCGAGCGGCGTCGCATGGCCTCCAATATCGAGGAGGCGACAGAGGCCTTCACCGCCCGCCTCGACATCATGTCGCCCGAGGAACAGCGCCGCTCCCACGACGCCCATCGCGGCCACAGCCACACCCTGCCCCGGTCGTTCAAACAGATCGCGCTGAAGACCGCCACCTACGGCGTCATGCATTTCGCCGTGGCGGTCGCCGTAGCCTACGCCCTGACCAACGACATCCGCACGGCGCTGACCATCGGCATGGTCGAGCCTCTGGTGCAGACGCTCTTCTTCGCCCTGCACGACCGCATCTGGTCGCGCCTGGAAGATCGCAGAGCCCGCGCGAGCACAGCCGCCGCCTGACGCGTCAGCGCTTATTGAGCGCGACCAGAAACACCTCGGCGCTGTCCTTACGGCTCGACGCCGGCTTGACGTATTTCACGGTCTCGAACTCCTCGCGAAGCCGCGTTAGAACCCCGCCTGCGTCCCCGCCCTGGAAGTTCTTGGAGACGAAGTTGCCGCCGGGCCGCAACGTGCGGATGGCGAAGTCAGCGGCGATCTCGATCAGGGCGATGATCTTCAAATGGTCCGTCTGGCGATGCCCGACCGTATTGTGCGCCATGTCCGACAGAACCAGGTCCGGCGCCCCGCCGATGGCGTCGATCAACTGCTGGTCCACGCCCGGATGGGTGAAATCGGCCTGAAGCAGGGTCGCGCCCGGGATCGGCGCGATCATCAGCAGGTCCACGCCCGCCACCGCGCCCGCCCCCCGGTTCAACGCCACCTGGACCCAGCCGCCGGGCGCCGCGCCCAGGTCGATGACCTTTGACCCGCGCTTGATCAGCCGGAACTTGTCGTCGATCTCGATCAGCTTGAAGGCCGCGCGCGAGCGCCAGCCTTCGGCCCGCGCCTTTTCGGACCATTTGTCCGACAGCTGGCGTTTGATCCATTGCTGGCTCGACATCGACTTGGTGTCGGCCGTCTTCATCTTGGTGCCCATGCCGCGTCCGGCGGCGGTCCCGCCGGTGGGCGGTTTCACCATCCGGCGGCGCTCTTGGGGCTTTTCGTCTTCGCTCATCGTTCCCACATAGCCCCGACCGGCGTTGCGGGCTATGTCCCGCCTCAAATCAACCCAAAGAGGACGACCGACATGGCCGACACCCTGACCTTCACCCTGGACACCGGCGACGGCGAAGCCCGCGACGTGGTCATCAAGCTGCGCCCCGACCTGGCCCCCGGCCACGTCGAGCGCATCACCGAACTGGCCAAGGAAGGCTTCTACGACGGCGTGGTCTTCCACCGCGTGATCCCGGGCTTCATGGCCCAGGGCGGCGATCCGACCGGCACCGGCACCTCGGGCTCCAAGAAGCCGAACCTGAAGGCCGAGTTCTCGGCCGAGCCGCACGTGCGCGGCGTCTGCTCGATGGCCCGCACCTCGGACCCCAACAGCGCCAACTCTCAGTTCTTCATCGTCTTCGACGACGCCACCTTCCTGGATCGCCAGTACACCGTCTGGGGCCAGGTCGAATCGGGCATGGAACACGTCGACGCCCTGCCCAAGGGCGAGCCGCCGCGCAGCCCCGGCAAGATCGTCAAGGCGACGGTCAACTAAAGCGAAAGCGGCAGAGTTGGACTTCGTCCAACTCGGATTAGATTTCGCGCAACGAGAATGTGCGCAATCTTGACGTTTCTCGGTGATGGCTTTCAGTTGCAACGCTGAGCCATCGTCGGGGGACGACATTGCGCATTCTTCTGGTCATCGAGCCGTCCGGCGGCGGCTCGGGGCGTCATGTGGTCGATCTGGCCCACGCCCTGATCGGAAGCGGCCATCAGGTGTCCCTGATCTGGTCGCCGCGCCGCGCCGAGCCCTGGTTCGAGGCCGGGGTCGCCGCCCTTCCCCTCCACGCCAATGAACGTCTGCCGATGCGCCGCAGCGTCGGACCGTGGGACGTCGCCGCCCTTCACGCCCTGAACCGACTGATCGCCAGCCTCGGCCCGTTCGAGATCGTTCACGGCCACAGCGCCAAGGCCGGCGCCCTGGTCCGCCTGGCCCACGCGCCCGGCGCCGCCAAGATCTACACCCCTCACGCCCTGCCGATGATGGGCCCGGCCAGCCTGGCGACGATCAGCGCCGGCGCGGCTGAGGCGCTTTTGGCCCGGTCCGGCGACGCCATCATCGCCGTCTCTGACGAAGAAGCCGCCGTCGCCCGTCGCTGGGGGCTCGGCGGGAACCGCTTGCACGTCGTTCCCAACGGCCTGGCCTCCCCGCCCGCCAACGATCGTCTCGCCGCCCGCCAGGTCCTCGGCGTTCCCAACGACGCTCTGGTCATCGGCTTCGTCGGCCGGTTCTGCACCCAGAAAGACCCCGTCCGGTTCGCCAACGCCGTCCGCCGGGCGAACGCCATCGATCCGCGCATCACCGGCGTCATGATCGGCGATGGCGACCTGGCCCCGTCGGTCAGGACCGCCGCCGGCGACGCCCTACGTCTGCTGGGCGCACGCGACGCTGCGCCGCTGATGGCGGGCTTCGATCTTTTCGCCATGACCAGCCGTTATGAGGCCGATTCCTACGCCATGATCGAGGCGGCCGCCCTGGGCCTGCCGATCGTCTGCACCAACGTCGGCGGGATCGGGCGTCTGATCCAGGCCGGCGCGCGCATCGACCGCCTGCCCGTCGACGCCTCGCCCGATCATCTGGCCGAGGCGATGCGCACCGCGCTGGCCAGCCGCGTCGTTCCCCTGCCGATTGCGCCGGGCCTGCTGTCCGCCTCACGCATGGCCGAACAGACCGTCCAAATCTACCGCGACGCCTTCGCTCGCCGACGCCTGGGTGGCTGAGCCCATCTTCATCAACGGCCGCTTCCTGACCCAGCCGATGAGCGGGGTTCAGCGCTATGCGCGTCAGATCGTCCGCGCCCTTGACCAGCGCCCCGGCGCGGCCGAGCGTTACGTCCTACTGACGCCCCCCGGCGCCGAGAACCTGAACCTGCTCAACATCCCGACCCGCAAGATAGAGCGCGCGGGCGGCCATCTTTGGGAACAGACCGCCCTGGCCTGGACCGCGCGCCATGGCCGGCTGCTTTCGTTAGGGGGTTCGGGTCCGGTGCTGCACCGGCGGCACATCGTCGTCATCCACGACGCCGCCGTCTTTCGTCATCCTGAGCATTTCCGAACAGGCTACGCCGCCTTCCACCGCGCCCTGAACAGAATCCTGGCGCGCCGGGCGCGGTTGGCGACCGTCTCCGAGTTCTCCCGGCGCGAGTTGGCCTCGGTCCTGAACCTGTCGCCCAACAGCATCGCCGTCGCCCCGAATAGCGCCGACCATCTTCGCAACATCACGCCCGACCCCGCCGTCATCGAAAGCCTAGTCCTGACGACCCGCCCCTACTTCGTGGCCCTGGGTAATCTCACGCCGAACAAGAACCTCGCCGTCGCCATCCGCGCCCTTTCCCGCCTTGCCGAGCCTGCCGTTCGGCTGGTCCTCATCGGCGACCGACCCGCCGTCTTCGACCGTTTCGCCTTCCCGGCCGACCCGCGCCTGATCTTGGCCGGCCGTCGCTCGGACGCCGAGATCACCGCCCTGCTCGGCGGCGCGCGCGCCCTGGTCTTTCCCAGTCTCTACGAAGGCTTCGGCATCCCGCCGCTGGAGGCGATGACCCTCGGCTGTCCGGTCATCGCCTCCGACATCCCCGCCACGCGCGAGGTCTGCGCCGACGTTGCCCTCTATTTCGAACCTGCCCACGACGCAGCCCTGGCCGCCCATATGGCTGAGATGCTCAGTCGACCCGATGTCGCTCGCCGCGACGCCGGCCTTCGGCGCGCCGATCGTTACGCCTGGTCCCGCTCGGCCGAAATCATCGAAGACCTTCTGCTCAGCACCTGACGATAGACGGCCCTGTGCGCCTCGACGATCGACGCCTCGGTCCAGGCCGGCGCACCGACCGCCGCGAAGCGCCAGCGCTCCGGCTGGTCCACAGCCGCCTGCATCGCCGCCGTCAGCGCGCCTGCATCCCCCGGTTCCAATAGGGCTGACATGCCCGCCCCCTGCGCCGCCTCCGGCAAGCCGCCGATGCCCGAGGCGATCACGCCCCGTCCCTGCTGAACCGCCTCCACGACGCTGCGTCCGAACGGCTCGGCCCACACCGCCGGCGCGACCAGCACATCCACCCTGGGCCAGAACGCCTCCGCCTCCACCTGCCCCAGCCAGACGATGCGCGGATCGTCATACGCCCCCCTCAACGCCTGCACGTAGTCCGCCTCGCCTCGCCCGGCGATATTCAGCGTCCAGTCGCCGCCCAACCCTCTGGTCGCCGCCAGCAGAACCTCGATCCCCTTTTCCGGCTCGACCCGCCCTAAGAACCCGAACCGCATCGTCGGCGCCTCGGCCAGCGATGGTCTTGGCGCGATCGCCGCCGCACCCGCCGCATTGCCGATCACCGACCCCGGCGTCCGTCGAAAGTAGCCGGCCGCCCGATGCGTCTCCAGCACAGGCCCGCTCAGGCCGATGACATGATCCACCCCTTGCGACCGTGATCGCTTGCCCGCCGTCAGCAGAACACATGATGCACACCGCCACTCGCAACGCTGCCCGCGTCGAAACAGCGACGCCCGCGCGCACAGCATCGACCAGTCCCTCAGCGTCTGCACCAGCGGCAGATCCCGCCGCGCCGCCGCGCGATAGACCGACAGCGAAAACCCCGTCGTCAGGTGCAGATGGATCAGATCCGGCCGCACCCGCGCGACCGCCCGATCCACCGCCTGATCCATCAGCGGATTGGCCGCCTCCAGCCCATGCCAGATCGACCGCCGAACCGCCGACCGCCACGCCCCGTCATACGGCCAGTACAGGTTTCGCAACGGCAGACGCTGCACGGGCACGCCGTCGATCCGTTCGTTCACCGGCTCGCGCCTCGGCGTCAACGTCAGCACGGACGCCTCCACGCCCGCCCGCCTCAGCCCATGGGCCAACTGCGCCACGCTGCGTTCCGCCCCGCCGACCTGCGCCGGCGGATACAGGGTGTTGACGATCAGCACCCTCACGGCGCCAGCGGCCTTCGCCACGCCAGGGCGCCCACCAGACAGCACAGGAAGACCATCCCCGCCCCCTGCGTCAGGTCCTCTCCGAACATCGCCGCCAGCACATAGACCGACAGCGGCGTCAGCGCGTCCAGCCGCGCCGCCGACGCCAAATGCAGCCCCAGCAGCACCAGCGCGGTCACCACGCCCGCCGTCCGCGCCGTGAACAGATAGCCGTTGTGGCTGACCGACAGCGCCCGAAACGCCCCCATCTCGTCCGCCGACGACCACCCCGCCCCCATCGGCCGCTCCACGACCAGATCGACTGTCCGCCGCCAGGTCAGCATCCTTCCGGCCAGATTGTCCTGCAGCGCCGCCCTGTCGAACCGTCCCGCAAACCGACCGCCGTCGAGATTGAACCGCCCCGCCTGCAAAGCCGCCACGCCCGCCGCCAGCACGCAGACTGCCAGCACAAGTCTCAGCGGCCGAACCCGCTCGCGCCAGCGCCAACCGACGATTATCCTCGCCAGCCCCGCCAGTATCGCCGCCATCATGCCGCCCCGCGACAGGGTGCTGACAAACCCCAGAACCGCCACGCCGACGCCGCCCCACGTGGTGCCGCGCCGCGCCCAGCGCCGTCCCGCCAGCATCACGCCTGCCGGAACCGCCAGTCCGATCATCACCATCGCCGCATTCGGATGCTCGGCCAGGGTCGTCAGGCGCACCTGTGCGGCCGTGGTGGTCAGCATCGCGCGCGGCGACGCCAGCCCCAAGGCCTGCAAAGGCTCCAATCCCACCAGCGTCACCAGCCCGTAGGTCGCCAGGTGACACGCCGCGCCCGCCAGCAAGGCCCAGAGGAACAGGTGCCGCCGTCGCTCGTCCCTCAGGATCAGGCTCGCCGCCGCCGGCGCCGCCAGCGCCGAGGTGATCCATCGAAACCAGAAGGCCGCATCCCCGACGTTCAGCCGATCGCCGCCCTGCGCGACCTGCACCAGCAGCGTCATCGCCAGAAAGCCCGCCGCGACCACGGCCGCCGCCCTCAGAACCGGCGCCATGCCTCGCCACGTCACACCCACGAGCGGCACAGCAACCGCCAGCGCCAGATCGCCCAGCCGGGGCCCGCTGACCTGTCCGGGCGTCAGAAAGAGCGGCAAGGTCACGCCTAGGCCCAGCAAGCACAAGGCCACCCGCTCATAGGCTGCGCGCACCTGCGACCACCGCAGCGTCCCGCGCCGCGATGCGCTCAGGACGGCCTGCAATGCTCGACCTCGGGATCGAATCGCGCCCCGTCCACCACGCCCGCGACCAGCACCCCGGCCTTGCGCCAGCGTCCGCCCAGCGCCAGCCGCCCCGCAAGCCTCAGCCGTGATGCGGCATAGCGCAGCGCAGAGCGCCGTCCCTCGTGCCGCCGCTTGGCCAGGATGACGTTGCGCGTCAGATAGCGATGCAGCCGCTCGCGCCGCGCATCCGGCTCGGTCTCGATGGTCAGCCGTCCCGGCGCCGCGCGCACATGCTCAACCCGGCTAGCCGCGACCAGATAGCCCGGCTCGTCGCGCGACAGCCGCAGCGTATATTCCGTATCGTCGCCCCAGATGAACATGGGCGCCAACGGCAGGCCGTGCCGCATCACCGCCGCCCGGCTGACCAGGACCGACACGAACGTCGCCTGCCGCACCGGCGCCATCCCCTGCTCCAGCCGCTCGCCCCAGGCCGGATAGCCCAGTGCATTCTCGCGCCGATCGATCTCGGGCGTGTTGGTGAGATGCCCCTCAGGCGACCTCACGCTGGAACACAGGAAGGCCGGAACGACGCCCTCGTCCGCCAGCCCCGCTTCCGCCGCCAGCAAGGCCTCCAGCGCATCCGGCGCCGGCAGCACGTCGTCGTCCATCAGCCACACCCGATCGGCCCCGGCCTCGATGGCCGCGCGGATGCCGGCGTTGAAGCCGCCCGCCCCGCCGGTGTTGACCGGCATCCGCACCACCATCGCCTGCCCCGCCCAGGCGTCGGCCAGCATCTCGGCGGTGCCGTCGTCGCTGGCGTTGTCGACCACCACCACCCCGTCGCAATGCCGCGTTTGGGCGATCAGGTGCGCCAGGCATTGCTCCAGCAGGGCGCGCCGGTTCCACGTCACCACCACCGCCCAAACCGACGTGCTCATGCCGCCATCCGAGCGATGGCCGGCGCCAGCGACTTCTCGACCAGGCTCAGCGCCCGCCCGACCGCCTGGTCCATGTTGTAATACTGAAAATCGGCCAGCCGTCCGGCGAACCACACCTTGCCCGCCAGCGTCGCCGCCATCGCGCGATACTGCACCGCCAACGCGCGCGACGCCTCCATCAGGATCGGATAATAGGGGTCGTTCACGCCCGCCTCATAAGCCATCGGATATTCGGTCACCGTCGCCGTCGTCGGACCGCTCTCGCCGGTCAGGTGGCGGAAATCGGTGATGCGCGTGAAGTCGAAGTCGTTGGGATAGTTGACTGTCCCGACCGGCAGGCCGTCCTCGACGTCCACGACCTGATGGTCGAACCGCACGCTACGATAGGGCAAGGCCCCGACCGACCGGCCGAAATAGTCGTCCAGCGCGCCGCAATAGACCATCCGGTCCCACGACCCCGCCCCCACCTGATCCATCGGCGTGTTCAGCGACACCGTGATGTTCGGATGATCCAGCATCCGCTCAAACAGCGGCCCATAGCCGTCGCGCGGCATGGCCTGATGGCGGTCGACGAAATAGCGATCGTCCCGGCTGATCGCGATCGGCACCCGCGCGGTGACCGAGGCGTCCAGCGCCTCGACCGGCAGACCCCACTGTTTGGCGGTGTATCCGGCGAACACCTTGTCGAAGACATAGTCGCCCAGCAGCCTCAGATCCGGATCGTCCCCCGCCTGTCGCAGGTCATGGATGCTGGGCCGCGTCCCGAAACCGAACCTCTGGACCAGGGCCTGCATCATCCGCTCGGCCATCGCGGCAGGAAACAGCGTCTCGATCGAATCCAGATTGAACGGCAGCGGAACCCGCCGTCCATCCACCTGCCCCTGAACCCGATGGGCATAAGGCCGCCATGCCGTGAACTGGCTCAGATAGTCGAAGATGCGCGCGCTGTTGGTGTGGAAGACGTGCGGGCCATAGGGATGGATCAGCCGCCCGCCCGCATCGCGCCGGTCGTGCGCATTGCCGCCGACATGGTCGCGCTGATCGATCACCAGCACGCACTGGTCCAGCCCGCGCGCCAGTCGTTCGGCGACCACCGCCCCGGTGAAACCGGCGCCGACGATCAGCCAGTCATATCGCCGGGACATCGCGCCTCCTGCCGGTCTGGAACAACGCCCCCCAATGCGCCCTCAACCCGATCAGACACGCCACGACCACTGCCGCCTCGCCGATGATCCGCGCGCCCGCCATACCGGCCGTGCCAAGGCCGGGCGCCAGCACCACCGCCGGCCCCAGCGTCGCGACACAGCCCAGCGCCACGATCAGCGCGAACCGTCCATCCATCCGCAGCGGGTTCATCAGATGCAGCCCCAGCACCTGGCTGACGGCCACCAGCGGCAACACCCAGGCCAGAAGTCGCAGCACCTCGACGGCGCCCGCAAACCCCGGCCCGAACAACAGACGGATCAGCAGCGGCGCCGCCAGCGTCAGTCCCGCCGCCAGCAGCACGAACGCCCCCGTCGATGCAGCCAGCGTCCACCGCGCCGTGCGAAACGCCGCCGCCGAATCCTGTCCCAGCAGTCCGGCGATCCGGGGCGCAATCAGACCGGCCAGCGGCCGCATCAGCGATCCGGACGCCGCGACCAGCCGGTCCGCCGCCCCGTAAAAGGCCGCCTGCGCCGGCCCGGCCAGCGCCGCGACGACCAGAACGCCCGCCCCCGTATAGGCGACGATGACCGCTCGACTGGCGAACAGCGGACCGCCCTGGATCAGGGCGCGCCTCACGAAGCCCCGCTCCGGCGCTTGAACCCTCTGCCGTCGCAACAACAGGATGCCGGTCGCGACCAAGCCGGCCCAGACACCGCCCGCCTGGACGGCCATCACGCCGCCGACGCTCAGACCGGGCATCGCCAGAACGACTCCCGTCGCGGCTATAGCGAAGCCAACCTCCAGCATCGCTGCCAAACCGGGATCGCGAATGCCCTGGAAGAACCACAGTAGGCTGGCCCCCTGCCCGATCCCCAGCACGACCGCCATCGCCACGACGCCGCTCGCCCCTTCCAGAACCGGATTGAAGGCCGCCAGGCCGACGCCGACCACAGCGGCGGGCAGGATCAGCACGCCGCGCATCGCCAGGGCCTGACCGACCGGGACGCCGGGCCCTTCGACGGCTCCGGCGACGTCGCGCGGCCCCGAAAGCGACTGCCCATAATCTACGACCACCGACACCACCAAGGCCAGGGCGATGGCCGAGGCGAATACCCCGAACTCTTCCAGCCCCAGTCGTCGCGTCAGAACCGGATAGAGCAGCAGCGGCGAGACATAGCGGGCGACATGCGCGCCATAGACCCAGCCCGCATCAGCCGCGCCGCGCGCCGACATCAATCGGTGCCTGCCATCCCCCAACTGTCGCCCCCGCGATCAACCCTGGCGCGAGCTTTAGACACGCACGGCTGCAATCGCAAGCGCGGGGCAGTCGGGCGGCCTAGCCGAAACGGCCCTCGGCCCAGCGCGCGGCGAAATAGCCGCCGGTCGCCGACAGCATCGTCAGGGTCGTGCCCCAGATCAAATCGATGATCGTCAGCTTGGTCTGCCAGACCGCCAGGGTCGCCTGATTGGTCAGGTCGTAGGTGGCGTAGGCGACGAAGCCCAGCACCGC
Organism: Brevundimonas sp. MEB006b; assembly: GCF_030209705.1. Lineage (NCBI taxonomy): Bacteria > Pseudomonadati > Pseudomonadota > Alphaproteobacteria > Caulobacterales > Caulobacteraceae > Brevundimonas > Brevundimonas sp. MEB006b. Next base: position 158,425 of record NZ_JARVRL010000009.1, on the reverse strand, counting down.
CCCGTTGATCGCCGCCCGCGTCCAGTTCCCCTCCTTCAGGGCCGGAGCGATCGCTAGGAACACGGTCCCGGCAATGGAGATCAGATAGAAGGCCACCGCCGCCTTCATGTCCGGCTTGTCGGCCATAATCGGCCCGATGACGGGCTTATACAGCCGGTTCGTCATGGTGGTCAGCCAGACGAAATCGATGGCTGCAAAGGTCAGGCCGGCCCCGAGATAGGCCGCGACATATTTGATCATCCTCGTCTCCCTTAAACCGGCTTCAGTCGATAGTGGCTGACCGCCCAGGTGCGGCCCTCGTCGTTTCCGAACAGACCGGCCGTCGCCAGATAGAAGCGTCGCCAGCGACGGGTCCAAAGTTTGGCGTCGTCTCCATAGGTCTCACGCATCAACACCGCGATCCGCGGGGCGTTCCGGTCCATGTTCGTTAGCCAGTCGTTGGCGGTCTTCGCATAGTGACCGCCGTTCCAGGTCCATTCCTGCTCGACCGCGAACAGGTCCGGAAACTGTCGGATCAGGCCGTGGCTGGGCATGACGCCGCCGGTGAAGAAATGCTGGGCGATGAAGTCGCCGCTGTCGGTATGGTCGAACCGATAGGGCGCGTCGCGGTGCGTGAAGACGTGGATGAACATCCGCCCGTCGTCCTTTAGCCAGCCCCGCGCCTTGGTCAGCAGGGCGCGCCAGTTGGCCATATGCTCGAACATCTCGACCGAGACGATGCGGTCGAAGCGCTGCTCGGTGTCGAAGGCGTTCATGTCCTGGGTGATGACCGTCAGATTGGTCAGGCCCCGCGCCGCCGCCTGGGCTTCGATATGGCCGCGTTGGCCGTGGCTGTTCGACACGGCCGTGATCTTCGAATTCGGATAGGTCTCGGCCATCCACAGCGACAGCGAGCCCCAGCCGCAGCCCATCTCCAGAATCGTCTGACCGTCCTTCAGATCGGCATGGGCGCAGGTCTCGGCCAGCGCCGCCTCTTCCGCCTGATCCAGCGTCTCGCGGCCCGTGGGATAGAGGCAGCAGGAGTATTTCAGCCGCTTGCCCAGGCACAGCTGGAAAAACTCGGGCGGCAGTTCGTAATGCTGCTGGTTCGCCGCATCCGTATGTTCGGCGATGGCGCGCTGGGCCATTTCGCGCGCGAAGGCCGCCTCGTCATGCGGGCCGTCGCGATCCAGACGCTTTCTGGCCTCCGTCACCAGGCTGTCGATCGCCGGACGCGTCACGAAGTCCGGGAATGGCGCGTCCTGAAGCTGGCGAATGGCGACATTGGTCAGGTTCATCGGCGTCCTCGATCGTCGGATCTTGCTGCAGGCTTGACGGCAATACGACGCCTCGGCCCCTACGGATCCCTCCGCCCTCTTGAACGCAACCCCAAGGATGCCGACATCCTCCTCCCGCGACGACCGATTCCGTAGAAAGTGCACCAATTGCACTCTCTTTTTCGAACCCGGCTCGCCGTCATTTCAGATGAATTAGACGAATCAGACTCTGTTTTTCGCCTTCACTGTCTGAAATCGCCGCGTCGGATCGACGCCGCGTCTTGCCCCCCGCCCGCCCCCGCGTTAGGCGTGGTCAAAAGCCGATATTCATCAGGCAGTGAAAAAAGGGAGAGCGATGGGAAAGATCTACGCTGACGTTACGTCCGCGCTGGAGGGGCTGACCTTCGACGGCATGACGGTCATGTCCGGCGGCTTCGGCCTGTGCGGCATCCCCGAGAACCTGATCGCCGCCCTGCGCGACAGCGGCGTCAAGGGCCTGACGGTCATCTCCAACAACGCCGGCATCGACGGCTTCGGCCTGGGCCAACTGCTGGGCACCCGCCAGATCGCCAAGATGATCAGTTCCTACGTCGGTGAGAACAAGGAGTTCGAGCGCCAGTATCTCGCGGGCGAGCTGGAGCTTGAGTTCAACCCGCAAGGGACGCTGGCCGAGCGCATCCGCGCCGGCGGCGCGGGCATCCCCGCCTTCTTCACCGCCACCGGCGTCGGCACCCTGGTCGCCGAGGGCAAGGAGGTCCGCAACTTCAACGGCCGCGACTACGTCATGGAGACCGGCCTGGTCGCCGACCTGTCCATCGTCAAGGCGTGGAAGGCCGACGAGCGCGGCAACCTGGTGTTCCGCAAGACCGCCCGCAACTTCAACCCGATGATGGCCACGGCCGGCAAGGTCACGGTCGTCGAGGTCGAGGAGATCGTCCCCGTCGGCGCGCTCGATCCCGACCACATCCACACGCCGGGCGTCTATGTCGACCGCCTGGTTCGGACCGTGTCCGAAAAGCGAATCGAACAGCGCACCGTCCGTCAACGTGCCGCCGGCGCCGCCGCCGGATCGGAGGTCTGATCATGCCCCGCACCCGCGAACAACTCGCCGAACGCGCCGCCCAGGAGCTCCAGGACGGCTTCTATGTGAACCTCGGCATCGGCATCCCCACCCTGGTCGCCAACTACATCCCGGCCGGCATGACCGTGACCCTGCAGTCCGAGAACGGCATGTTGGGCATGGGCCCCTTCCCCTATGAAGGCGACGAGGATCCCGACCTGATCAACGCCGGCAAACAGACGATCACCGAGATCCCGGAATCCTCCTACTTCTCCAGCGCCGACAGCTTCGCCATGATCCGCGGCGGACACATCAACCTGTCGATCCTGGGCGCTATGGAAGTGGCCCAAAACGGCGACATCGCCAACTGGATGATCCCCGGCAAGCTGGTGAAGGGCATGGGCGGCGCCATGGACCTGGTCGCCGGCGTCAAGCGCGTCGTCGTGGTCATGGAACACGCCAACAAGCACGGCCAGTCCAAGGTGCTGAAGGCCTGCACCCTGCCCCTGACCGGCACGGGCGTGGTCAGCCGCATCATCACCGACCTGGCCACCTTCGACGTCAAGCCGGACGGCGCAGGCCTCGAGCTGATCGAACTGGCCGACGGCGTCACCCTCGACGAAGTCGCCGCCAAGACCGAGGCGGCCTATTCGGTTTCTGAGGAGCTCACGAAGGCCTGACCGATGGCGGCGATGACGACGTGCCCGATGATTGCTCGACGTGAGGAGGGCACGTCGGCACGGCGTCTGCCGAAGTCTGCAATCCGCCGACCACGATCTGGATGACGGGCTCATTCCACCGTTCGTAGCTGACCATCCCCGCGGGCACAGTGCAGACTGAGGTTTCGGCAGGCCCTCGCGCCTGACCGCCCACATACCTGACGATGAAGCCGGAATACTTCAGGCCCTCGCCCTGACTGTTCTCGACCTTCAGCACCGAACCCACGTCCCGGCGCGCGTGCAGTCCGAACCTGACCGTTCCGGGCGCCGCCTCATTCAGCGGGCCGCGTGAACCCTCGGCAGGCGGCAGGACATCGCCAACCTCGATGCGGTCGACCTTGATCAGGTCGTAGGTTCCGTTCGCGTTGCGACGCAGGGTCGCCCGCTCACCTATGGCGACATTGAGCGTGCCTTGGACGAAGCCGGACCGCCGACCTTCGAACTGTTGAGGTGTGGCGGGATATGCCGGCTGGGCGTCCTGCATGAGGAACCCTGCCATCAAGGCGGCCAGTAGCATGGTGATCTCCAGTTGCAAGCCAGCTAGCCAAGATCACCGCTGATCCGTCAAGTTTCAGAAAAGCAGCCGCCAAAATCTGGCCGAGGCCGACCTCAACCCTGTGCGTCGAGCCGGCGATAGGCGGCGCCGACGAAGGCCATCGTCAGCGGCGCCTGCAAGCCCGTCAGCACGACGGCGAACACGATCCAGCCCGCCGTCCCCGACAGCAGCCCCGCGCCCCACAGCAACACCAGCGCGATCTTCGGCGCCGCCGTAACGACAAGCCCGACCATCAGGGGCCAGAAGCCGCCGCGCGCGATGCTCATGCACTGCAGCGACACCATCTGCCCGCGCCCGATCGTCGCCGGCGCGAACAAGGACAGCCGCATCGTGAAGGCGACCACAGCGAACAGAGCGAAGGCCGTGACGACCGCCAGCAGGATCAGCTTCCACGCCGGCCCCACCGCGCTCCACTGGCGCATCTCGATGGCCTGGGCGTTTAACTCGGCCATGCCGAACACGGCCAAAAGGACCAGGGCCACGACCGAAAGGATCATGGCGAGAAAGATGGCGCACAGCAGACCCGCGCCCAGCAGCCGGACCTCTGGCCTTCCGAACTGCAACCCAACCGGCCCCAGGCCCAAGCGTCGCGCCTCGACCAGATCGTCCGTGATCGCAATCCGCGCCAGCGCGCCCGCCAGCACCAGGGTCGAGGCCAGAGCGCACGCCGCCCAGATCAGGCCCGCCGGGCCCGTCGCCAGCGGCTTGGGGCTCCAGACCACGGCCGCCAGCACGATCGCGCCGCAGGCCCCGCGCCACAGGCGAGGCAGGGCGCGGGCCGCCGCCGACAGCGTCTCGCCCAGTCGCAAAATCCGATGCTCGCTCAATCTACGCCCCCGATGACCGGCGGCGGATATAGCAGGGGGCCATGACACCGCGCCACCCGCCCGCTAGAAGGCCGCAATGAGCGCTTCCCCCTCTCCTTCCCCCATCCACGTCATCGGCGGCGGCCTGGCCGGCTCCGAGGCCGCCTGGCAGATCGCCCAGGCCGGCGTGCCCGTCGTCCTGCACGAGATGCGCGGCGTGCCTGGCGTCAAGACTGACGCCCACCACACCGACGGCCTGGCCGAGCTGGTCTGCTCCAACTCCTTCCGCTCGGACGACTGGCAGTTCAATGCGGTCGGCCTGCTGCACGCCGAGATGCGGGCGCTGGATTCGATCATCATGGCCTGCGGCGACATCAACCAGGTGCCGGCCGGCGGCGCCTTGGCTGTGGACCGCGACGCCTTCTCCCAAGCGGTGACCGCAAAACTGACCGCCCACCCCTTGGTCACCATCGTGCGCGAAGAGATCGCGGGCCTGCCGCCGCAGGAGTGGGACAATGTCATCGTCGCCACCGGCCCCCTGACCTCCCCCGCCCTGGCCGACGCCATACTGAAGGCGACGGGCGAAGAGTCCTTGAGCTTCTTCGACGCCATCGCCCCCATCGTTCACGCCGACTCGATCGACTTCGACATCGCCTGGCGTCAGTCGCGCTATGACAAGGAGGGTCCGGGCGGCGACGCCGCCGCCTACGTCAACTGCCCGATGGACAAGGCGCAGTACGAGGCCTTCATCGACGCCCTGCTGAGCGGCCCGAAGGCTGAGTTCAAGGACTGGGAGCACGTCCCCTATTTCGACGGCTGCCTGCCCATCGAGGTCATGGCCGAGCGCGGTCGCGAGACCCTGCGTCACGGTCCGATGAAGCCGGTCGGCCTGACCAACCCCCGCGATCCGCTGGTCAAGGCCTACGCCATCGTCCAGCTGCGTCAGGACAATGCGCTTGGCACCCTGTTCAACATGGTCGGCTTCCAGACCAAGCTGAAGCACGGGGCGCAGGCCGAAACCTTCCGCATGATCCCGGGGCTTCAGAACGCCCAGTTCGCGCGCCTGGGCGGTCTGCACCGGAACACCTATCTGAACAGTCCCCAGCTGCTGGACAAGCAGCTGCGGCTGAAGGCCATGCCACGCCTGCGCTTCGCCGGACAGGTGACGGGGGTGGAAGGCTATGTCGAGAGCGCCGCCATGGGCCTGCTGACCGGCCGCCTCGCCGCCGCGCAAGCGCTGGGTCGCGACCTGGCCCCGCCGCCGCCCGAGACCGCCATGGGCGCCCTGGTCGAGCACATCACCGGGGGGCATCTGGCAGGATCGAAGTTCCAGCCGATGAACATCAACTACGGCCTACTGCCGCCGCTGGAAGCGCCCAAGGTCGATGAGGCGGGCGTCAAGATTCCGCTCAAGGAACGCGGCCGGGCCAAAAAGCGCCTGATGAGCATCAGGGCGATGGAAAGCCTGAAGGCCTGGCGCGACGCGGGCTGATTTCTGAAGGCCGGGCCGCTCAGTCCAGCTTGGACAGGCCCGGCCGGAACCCCAGTGTCATCACGCCCAGCAGGATGACGCCCACGCCCATCAGCACCCAGGCCTGGGTAAGGTCGGCCATGTGGTCGCGCAGCAGGCCGGCGCCTAACGGCGACAGGCTGGCGATGATGTAACCGCCGCCCTGGACGAAGGCGAGCAGATCCCCGGAGCGCGCGGGATCGTCGATCTGGTCCATGGACAGTATCAGGCTGAGCGGGAAGATTGCGCCGATGCCGAGGCCCAGGACGATCACGATCGGCACGGCCATGCTGAGGGGCGCGACCACAAGACCGGCCAAACCGGCCAGGGCCAGCACCAACGCCGTCAGGATCGGTCCGCGCCGATCCGGGAAGCACCCGATGGTCAGCGACACCAGCAGGCCGGCCGTCACCTCCGCAGCCGTCATGCCGCTGAGCAGATAGCCGGCCGTGGCCCTCGGCTCGCCCAGGTCGATGTAGAAGGGCGGTAGCCAGGCCAGCATCAATGTATAGGCCGAGGTCCCCAGGCCCATGATCAGGATCAGCCGCCACGCCCGCCCCTGACGCCAGAAGGGCAGCTCCGGGTCCGTCGCCTCGACCACCGCGGCGCGGTTCGGCTCTTCGGCTGCGGGGTCGCTCGACGCCGCCAGCCAGATCAGAGCGGCGACGAGGGCCGGCGCGCTCCACAGGGCCAGCGTCCCGGCCCAGCCGATCGTCTCGGCCAGACCGGCCGCGGTGGCCGCCGCGACGGCGGCGCCGCCCATGATGCCGGTGGTGTAGAGCGCCATAACCGTGCCGAACTGCGCCGGAAAGGCCCGTTTGATGACGACCGGCGCCAAGGCCTGGATCAAGGCGACGCCCACACCGACGACCGCCGCGCTGGCGATCAGGCCCGCCGTATCGCTCAGCACCGCCCGCACCAGGCAGGCTGCGCCGATCAGCAGCGCGCCCAGCAAGATCCCGCGCCGCTCGCCCAACCGCCGACGCAACGGCCGGATCGACAGGATGCCCAGACCGATCATCAGCACGGGCAAGGTGGTCAGCAGGCTGGCGGCGGTCGAACCCATGCCCGTCGCCCCCTCGATCAGGTCCAGCAGCGGCCCAACCGCCGCCATCGCCGGACGCAGGTTCAGCGCCAGGGCGACGATGGCCGCCAACAACAACAGCGACGCGCCCCGCATCGGCGTGGCGTCAGATCGTGCGGTCATGGTGGGGACTCCGACTGAAAATCACGCTAGTCTCTCGACCTCAAGTATCTCGATGTCAAGATAACCATGCCTGATAGAGCTTCTCGCGCCGCCGCCCAATGGGCCGTGCAACGCCCCGACCTGGACATGTTGCCGATGGAGGTGCTGGGACGCCTGAACGAGGCGTCGCAACTGGTGATCCGCGAGCGCCAAACGCCGCTGTTCGCGCGCCATGGTTTGCAGCACGGCGAGTTCGACGTGCTGGCGACGCTGCGCCGATCGGGCGAACGCGAAGGCCTGACGCCGACGGCGCTGTTCGAGGCGGCGATGATGTCGTCCGGCGGCATGACCGCGCGGATCGACCGGCTGGAAAAGGCGGGCTGGGTCGAGCGGCGCCCGCATCCAAGCGACCGACGGGCGACCCTGGTCCGTCTGACGGAAAGGGGTTTTGACCTGATCGAGACGATCATGCCCAGCCACCAGGAGACGGCCAAAGAGGCCTTGAGCGGCCTGTCGCGAGAAGATCAGAAAACGCTGAACGCCCTGCTGACCCGCTTGATCGCCGGCCTGAACGGCTAGGTCAGATCCGGCCGCGCAGCACGGCCCAGAGCAGGCGCAGCCGCTTCAGCGGCTCCGGCCGGTCCGGATCGGTCAGGGCGGTGTGAGCTACGGCCGGGAAGCCGGCAGGCGGCAGGCGTTTCAGCGCCCCGTTGGCGGCGGATTTCAGGGACGCCGCCTCCTGGCGCCGGCCGGTCTGCGTCAGCCCCCAGACGCGGGCCGCATCGGCCACGGCGGCGTCATGCCCCTGCCCTGCCAGCACACGCGTCGCGACCTGCATTGGGCCAACGTAGAAGGCGTCGAGGTCGTGCGGCTGTTCGCGCACGCGGCCGATGTGGGCGTCGATCAAGGCGTCGAACGGCGCGCGGTCCAGGCCGTGGCGCGCGACAAGATCAGTCAGGGCCTCCAGCACCGGATGGCCCTTGCGCGGCACGCCGGCGAAGACACCGTCCATCTGTTCCGCCCACCAGGTATAGCGCATCTCGGCCAGGAGTGGCTGGGTCACGCGCGTGGGGATGGTCATCAGCTCGGCTTCGAAGGCGTACAGCGTGATCAGGTCAGCGCGGACGCGGTTATCCGCGACCAGGCGGCTGGACAGCCAGCGGTCGAGGTCGGCAGTGCGGACCTGTTGGTCGAGCGTATCCGCAGTCTCGGTCAAGCGGCGCGCGACACCGCGAAATCGGCCAGGTCTTCCAGCGCCGCGCGCCAGTCGCTGGACGGCAGGACCGACAGGGCCGCCTTGGCCTGATCGGCATAGTCGCCGGCTAGATCCAGGGTCGCGCCGATGGCGCCCGAGCCGATGATCAGTTCGCGGGCGCGGGTGAAGTCTTCGGGCGTCCGCTCGCCCTTGGTCACGGTGCGTTCCCAGAAGGCTTCCTCGCGGCCGCGCGTGCGAGCGACCGCCAGCAGCAGCGGCAGGGTCGCCTTGCCCTCGTTGAAATCGTCGCCGGCGTTCTTGCCCAAGGCCTCGGCTGTCGCGCCGTAGTCCAGGGCGTCGTCGGCCAGTTGGAAGGCGATGCCCAACGCCATGCCGTAGTCGCGCAGGGCTTTGATCGCGGCCGGATCGGCGCCGGCGCCCACCGCGCCCGCCTCGGCGGCCGCGGCGAACAGTTCGGCGGTCTTGGCCGAGATGATCTGCAGATAGGTGGCCTGGTCCAGATTGAGGTCGTGGGCGCGCGTCAGTTGCAGCACCTCGCCTTCGGAAATCACGCGCGAAGCCTCGGCCAAAATGCCCAGGGCGCGCATCGAGTCCGTTTCGACCATCAGTTCGAAGGCGCGGGCGAACAGGAAGTCGCCAACGAGGACGCTGGTCGGGGCGCCCCAGATCAGGTGGGCCGCGACCTTGCCCCGACGCAGTTCGGACGCATCGACGATGTCGTCGTGCAGGAGCGTGGCGGTGTGAATGAACTCGACCGCAGCGGCCAGCTTGCGCGGCGCCACGATGTCGTCCGTCGCGCCCACGGCCCGCGCGGCGGCGACGGTCATCAGGGGACGCAGACGCTTTCCGCCCGCCGACACCAGATGTTCGGCCAGTTTCGGAATGATCGGCACGTCCGATTGCATCCGATCCAGGATCAGGGCGTCCACGGCCGCCATATCGACCTCAGCCAGCCGGACAAGGGCGTTGACGTCCCCCTTCGGGCGGTGAGCGGCGGCGATGGCGACGTCCAAACGAATACTCTTTCACTGGCGCGGCGGGCCGCGGGAATGGCTTTTTGCGGCCGGGCCGGCTTGCCCCCGCGAGTTGCGGCGCACAATGATGTTCGACCCCTTGGGGGTCAAGGAGATTGAGGCTTGGAGCCGGTCGAAACCCTGCCGACGACGATCGTCGAGAACGGCCTGTTGAACGGCCGGGTGCGCTTGCGTCAACCCGCGCGCGGCTATCGCGCCGGGATGGATGCGGCTTTGCTGGCGGCGGCGGTCCCGGCGGAGGCGGGCCAGAGCGTGATCGAGGCGGGCTGCGGGGCCGGCGCGGTCCTGATGCAGATCGCGGCGCGGCGGCCCGGCGTGGCCCTGACGGGCGTGGAGCGCGATCCGGCGATGGCGGCGCTGGCGACCGAGAATGCGGCGCTGAACAGCACAGCTGGATCCGTCGTGATTCGTCAGGGCGACGTGGCGGCCGGGTTTCGGGCCCTGGGCGTGGAACCGGTCGACTGGGCCATATCCAATCCGCCCTTCTTCGATGACGCCACGGCGTTGCGCGCCCCAGCCGAGGGCAAGCGGGGCGCCTGGATGGCCGACGACGGGCTGAAGGCGTGGACCGATTTCCTGTTGAAGGCGGTGAAGGAAGGCGGGCGCATCGTGGTCGTTCACCGCGCCGACCGACTGGCCGATCTGCTGGCTCTGCTGGGCGAAAAGGCGGGGTCGTTCGCCGTGCGGCCGATCCATCCCTTCGCGGACGAGCCGGCCAAGCGGGTGCTGGTGCACGCCATCAAGACCGGGCGCGCGCCGCTGCGACTGCTGCCGCCGCTGATCCTGCACGATCGCGAGGGCGGCAAACACACCGCCCAGGCCGAGGCGATCCTGCGCGGCGAGGCGTCGCTGGGATGGTGATCGGGTGGTCAATCGCGACCGGAACGCCTAAATGCCGCCTCCTGACGAAACCGAGCCCGCCCCGTGTCACCCGACGACCTTCCGCATGATCTTCAAGACGGCCTGATCGCCGTCGGCGAGGCCGCGCGCGACCTGCGCGAGCCGTGGTGGATCTTCGGCGGGGCGGCCATGGCGCTCTATGGCCTGACCGACATCCATGTGCCCGACATCGACGTGCTGTGCGCGCCGCGTGATGCGCGCAGCCTGCTGGGCGAGCTGGGCGGCGTGGTGATACCCGATCCGGGCGAAGGTCTGTTCCGCTCCGCCGTCTTCGGGCGCGCGCCGGATCAGCCGATCCTGGTCGAGGTCATGGCCGATCTGGAGACCCGCGACGGCGGCGACTGGACCCCGGTCGCCTTCGGCTCGCGCCGCCGTGTCTTCGTCGAGGACACGCCCCTGTTCGTCCCGGACATCCGGGACCACATCGCCCTGTATCGCCTGTTCGGCCGCCCCAAGGATCTGGCGCGCGTCGAACAGCTTGAACGACTGATCGCCTGAATGCCTTTCCCCTTCCAGATTTCCGCCACCGAGGGCCGCGCCCGCACCGGGGTGCTGAAGACCGCGCGCGGCGACATCCGCACCCCTGCCTTCATGCCGGTCGGCACTGCCGCCACGGTCAAGGCGATGACGGTGGATCAGGTCAAGGCGACCGGCGCCGACATCCTGCTGGGCAACACCTATCACCTGATGCTGCGCCCTGGGCCCGAGCGGATGGAGCGTCTGGGCGGGCTTCACAAGTTCATGGGCTGGGACAAGCCGATCCTGACCGACAGCGGCGGATTCCAGGTCATGTCCCTGGCCGGCATCTCCAAGGTGAAGGAGGAGGCCGTGACCTTCTCCAGCCACATCGACGGCTCCAAACACGTTCTGACGCCCGAACGCTCGATCGAGATTCAGGCCGACCGTATCGGCGCCGACATCTCGATGCAGTTGGACCAGTGCGTCGCCTATCCGGCCGAGAAGGATGCAGCCAGAAAGGCGATGGAGCTGTCGATCCGCTGGGGCGCGCGCTCCAAGGCCCGTTTCGGGCAGCGTGAGAACCAGGCCCTATTCGGCATCCAGCAAGGGTCGACCTTCGAGGACCTGCGCCGCCAGTCGTCGGAACAGCTTCAAGAGATCGGCTTCGACGGCTACGCCATCGGCGGTCTGGCGGTCGGCGAAGGCCACCAGGCCATGTGCGAGGTGCTGGACTATGCGCCCGAAATGCTGCCGCCCGACCGTCCGCGCTATCTGATGGGCGTGGGCAAACCTGTCGATCTGGTCGAGGCGGTGTATCGCGGCGTGGACATGTTCGACTGCGTCCTGCCGACCCGCGCCGGCCGTCACGGCCAGGCCTGGACCTGGGACGGGCCGCTGAACCTGAAGAACGCCCGGTTCGCCGAGGATCAGGATCCGCTGGACCCGACCATCGACGGCCCATCATCGTCGTATTCGAAGGCTTATCTGCACCACCTGATCCGCGCCGATGAAATCCTCGGCAAGGTTCTGCTGAGCTGGCACAACATCGCCTTTTATCAGGCGCTGACGGCGGCCATGCGCGCGGCGATTTCCGAGGGTCGTTTCGAGCAGTTCAGGCGCGACTTCCACGCCCGCCACACGTCGAACGGCTGACGCCTAAGGGTGCGGTCTGAACCAGCTGGGCGCCGCCGGCGGCGCGCAGTTCCGCTGCATGCCCATCCCCTTCAGGAAGGCGCGGCGCATTCGGCCCGACTGGATGGCCGATTGAACGTGCTTTGAATGCTGTTCGGCGCCGCTCAATCGACGAATCCAGTTCCGGCCGGGAATAAAGTCGGTCGTCGTGTCGCGAATGGCGTTCAGCGCCGCCCTGGCCGCCGCATCCGCCGCCCGCTCGCTGAGATAGGAGCCGTCCTGACGCGGCGGTTCGTCCGTATCGGGTCCCAGCGCCTCGTCCAACCGTGCGACTTCTGCGCCGATGGTCGTGCACTGATTCAGATTGCGCAGGTCGTAGGGATTGGCTTCGGCTTGCAGCAGCACCGTCGGGATCATCTGACGACGCAGGTTGAAGTCTTCCAGCGGCGCCGTCGCCGCCGCCGCAAAGCCCGCCCCGACCTGTTCGGCGCCGCCCATCGCCGACCGACCGGCATTGCAACCGGAAAGCGCAACAAGACTGACTGCGAGAAGAAGGCGTTTCATGGGTTGGCTTAGACCACGCCTAGGCTGGCGATTAAAGCGTAGCGGCGGAAGCGGTCGGTAACGAAGAATTCTCTGATTTTAGGTCACTTTGACCGGTCGTTGGAGTTCGGTCGTGCCTTACATCGCCAAGAGCCTGGAAGCCCTGGACGCCCCTGCTGGTCCGTTCCAACGTCTTACGGAACTGGCCTGCACGGTTTTCGATGCGCCCGCCGCCGTCGTCACCCTGGTCAGCGGCGACAACGCCGTCCTGTGGTGCAGCGATCGTGAACTGGTTCGAAGCCTGCCGCGCGAACGCACTCTCGGCGACCGTCTGCTGCGCCAGGGCAAGGGCGCCGTCCTGGTGGTCGAAGACGGCCTGGCGGACCCCGCAGCGCGCAATCATTTCCTGGTGGCGCCCCCCTACAATCTGCGTTTCTACGCCGGCGTGACGATCTGCGGCCCGGACGGTCAGCCGCTGGGCGCGTTCGGCGTCATGGATCGCAAACCCCGCCCTCACCCCTCCGACGCCCAGATCGCAACGCTGCGAACCTTGGGCGCCATGGCCGAAGACATCATCGCGTCGTTGGAAGTCGGTCGCGTCAGCGATGAGCGCCACGGCACGCTGGAGCTGATTGAAAACATGGCCGGGGTCGGTCATTGGCGGTTGGAACTGGCCAGCGGCAAGGTCCACTGGTCCGACGAAGTGTTCCGCATCCACGGTCTAGATCGCAAAACCTTCGATCCGCAGGTCGATTCGGCCATCGATCGCTATCACCCCGACGACAGGCCCGGATTGTTGGCGGCGATCGCACACTCGGCCGAAACCGGCGATGGCTACAAAATGCGTCTTCGGCTGATCCGCGCCGATGGCGAGGAGCGTGCGGTTCTGACCCAGGCGCGCGCCGAACGTGACGACGCCGGGGTCGTGAAGGTCCTTTACGGCGTGTTTCAGGACATCACAGACCAGCAGGCCCAGATCGCCCGCGCTCAGCGTGACGAGGCGCGCTATCGGCTATTGGCTGAAAACGTGGGCGACGTGATCACCCGCGTTCGCCCGGACGGCACCAGCAAATACATCTCGCCGGCGATCGAAAGCCTGCTCGGCTGGACCACCGAAGAGATGAACGGCCGGCCCATGGACTATGTCCATCCTGATGATCGGGAAATGGTGACCCGGGCCGTGCTGGGCACCATCCACACCAAGGAGCCGTGCCGGCTGGAGCACCGCGCCCTTCATCGCGACGGTTCGATCGTCTGGGTCGAATGCACCTTCCGCGCCCTGGCCGCCGAGGCGGGCAAGCCGTCGGAGGTGGTGGTGGTCATCCGTGACATGACGGATCGCAAGATCCTGGCCGACGAACTGGTCACCGCGCGCGACCGGGCCGAGGCGGCGGCGGCGGCCAAGAGCGAGTTCCTGGCGAACATGAGCCACGAACTGCGCACGCCTCTGACCAGCGTCATCGGCTTTTCCAACCTGCTGAAAGCCAGCGAGGCCTTGCCCGAGGCCGAGAAGGGCTATGTCGCGCGCATCGCCACCGCCAGCGAGGCCCTGCTGTCGGTGATCAACGACGTGCTGGACTATTCCAAGCTCGAAGCCGGCATGATCGAGCTGGAGCCGCAGCGTTTCAACCCGGCCGCCCTGGCGCACGAGACGGTCCAGATGATGGAGGCCCAGTGTCTGGCCAAGGGTCTGGCGCTGCACGTCGATCTGGCGCCGGACTTGCCGGATCGCCTGATGGGCGACCAGGCCCGTCTTCGGCAGGTCCTGCTGAACCTGCTGGGCAATGCGGTGAAGTTCACCAGCCAGGGCTCGGTCAGTCTGTCGGTCGGGGGAGCCTTGGAGGCAAACGGCGCATGGCGGCTGACGGCCGAGGTGACCGATACCGGCATCGGCATGAGCCCCCAGACTCAGGCCCATCTGTTCGAACGTTTCTCACAGGCGGATCGGTCGACGACGCGGCTCTACGGCGGCACCGGCCTGGGGCTCGCGATCTCGCGGCGACTGGCGCGAGCGATGGACGGCGACATCGTCGTCACGAGCCAGCCCGGCCTGGGATCGACGTTCAAGGTGACCGTCCCGCTGCACATCGCCGAGGGCGGATCGGAGGCCGAGGGACCGCGCCTCAGCGTGATGCCCGAGGGCCGCGTGTTGATCGCCGACGACGCACCGGCCAACCGCGAACTGATCAGCGTCATCCTTGTCGGCATGGGACTGGAGGTCGCTACCGCCAGCGATGGGGCCGAAGCGGTGCATGCGGTGCAGTCCGAAGTCTACGACCTCGTCCTGATGGATATGCAGATGCCGGTCATGGACGGCCTGACGGCCACGCGTGAGATTCGCCGTATCGAGCAGGGCGGCGGACGCCGACTGCCGATCATCGCCCTGTCCGCCAATGTTCAGCCGGACCAGATCCAGCTGTGTCGCGACGCCGGCATGGACGACCACCTGGCCAAGCCGCTGCAACTGCCCGCCCTAGTCGCCACCCTGTCGAAGTATCTCGACAAATCGAACGCTCCGATCGCGGCAGATACGACTGCGCCCGGTCGTTTCGCGACGCACTGAAGGCAAGGCCCAGACAGCAAAAAGCCCGCCGAAGCGGGCTTTAAATGGTACGTCCTCTCGGGCTCGAACCGAGGACCCTCTGATTAAAAGTCAGATGCTCTAACCAACTGAGCTAAGGACGCACCGCGCGACGTCCGGGCTGGCCCGAACCGTCGAAGGGCGCCTTCTGTTGTAATCCGGCCTTCCGGTCAAGACCCGGTCTGCTACTCATTGGGCATGAAACCGTTAAATGGCGTCCGCATCATCGAATTCGACGGCTTGGGGCCGGTCACCTTCGCCGGAATGATGCTGGCGGACCTGGGAGGGGAGGTGGTGCGGCTGACGCGCGACGCCTCGGCCAGACCGGCGATCTTCGACGAGGTCGGAGGCGAGGTCCTGCATCGGGGACGAGCGGCCGTTCCGGTCGATCTGAAATCACCGGCTGATCGCGAGCGCATCCTGCAACTGATCGATGGGGCCGACGCAGTGATCGAAGGTTTTCGACCCGGCGTCATGGAGCGGCTGGGCTATGGTCCCGACGTTGTCCAAGCGCGAAAGCCCGCGCTGGTGTTTGGGCGCGTGACGGGATGGGGCCAGACGGGGCCGCTAGCGAACACGGTCGGGCATGATCTGAACTACATCGGCCTGTCGGGCGTCTTGCACGCCATGGGCGAGGCGCATCGTCCGCCCTCCCCGCCGTTGAACCTGGTCGGAGATTATGGCGGCGGGGCCATGCTGCTGGTGGTCGGGGTGCTGGCCGCGCTGGTGGAGGCCAGGACGACGGGCCAGGGAAGCGTGGTGGACGCCGCCATGACGGACGGGGCGGCTCTGCTGGGCGGTCTATTCCAAGCCTTGCGGGGTCGAGGACTATGGAGCGACCGGCGCGGATCCAACCTGCTGGACGGGGGCGCGCCCTTCTATCGCTGCTACGCCTGTCGCGACGGCGGGTTCGTGGCGGTGGCGGCGCTGGAGCCGCGTTTCTACGCTGCGCTTCTGGCCGGCTTGGAGATCGATCCGGCTGATGCGGTTCAATACGACATCGCCGCCTGGCCGGCCCTGCAGGCGCGGCTTGCGGCCTTGTTCGCAAGCCGCGACCGCGACGACTGGAGCGCCCATTTCGCCGGGACGGAAGCCTGTGTCACGCCCGTGCTTAGCCTGACCGAGGCACTAGATCATCCGCACAATCAGGCGCGTGGAACATTCCACGGCGGCCTGCCGCAACCCGCCCCCCGTTTCGACGGCGTTAGTGCTGCGCCCACCCCCAAGTCCGAACTGACCTTGGATCAAATGGTCACAAAATGGTCCGATCACGCAGGATGACCGACGCAGATTTCGGCGCTAAGGGAACAGCTTAGCGCGACAGGCGTTTGGTCGGCGGAGACCGGGGACTTTCATGACACGCTCGATTTTTGTCTTGGCCGCCGCCGCTAGCGTGCTCGCGCTGTCGGCCTGCGACGACCGTCCTTCGCGCTCGGATGACGACTATCGCGAGATGTCGGTCGAGCCGGCGCCTCCGCCGGTCAAGGAAGAAACTCCCCCGCCCGCGCCAGAGGTTCAGGATCCGACGCCCACGCCTCCGCCGTCGACGACGCTTCCGCCTGAGGAACGCACGTCGGAACAGTCGGTCCAGCCCGAAAGCGAGACGCTGTTCTACTGACGAACAGGTATGCCGGGGGGCGTCCTTTTGACGAAAGATCGAGTTTGACGTTCAGGCCTACCCTGCTGGTCGCCCTCGCGGCGTTTTCGGCCTGCGCCCATGCAGCGGCGGCGGAACCCCGCGCGCAGATCCGGGGCGACATGGACGGCGATCTGCGGCGGGCGCTGGAGCGGGCTGTGGGCGAGGTTGACGGCGCGCCAGCCAGCCGCTTCGAGGCCCGTCGTCGCGCCGAGAGCGCCGTGACCTCGGCGACCGCCCTGCTGCGGTCCGAAGGCTACTATCAACCGGTCGTCGAAGACATCGTCGAGGGCGAGGAGACGCCGATCGCGGTGGTCTTGGTCGAACCGGGGCGCCGTTTCCTGCTGACCGATCCGACGATCCAGTGGGCCGATCCCGCGCCGGAAGCCGAGGCGGCGGACAAGGCCAAAGACGCCATTGCCCTGAAGGTCGGCGATCCGGGGCGGGCGGCGGACGTCATATCGGGCGAAGGCCGGGCCGTGGCAGCGTTGGTGCGTGACGGCTATGCCGACGCCAAGGCCAATCCGCGCCGTGTCGTGGTGGATCACGCGGCCTTCACTGTCGCGCCGGAGTATCGCATCGCCTCCGGCGCGCTGGTGCGTCTGGACGGCGTGCGTCTGACCAGCCAGGGCCGCACCAATCCCGCCTGGGTCGCGGGCCTGGCGCCGTGGAACGAGGGCGATCGCTACGATCCCGAAATGGTCGCGGAGCTGGAACGCCGGCTGCTGGACACCGGCGTCTATGACGGCGTCAGCGTCGCGTTGTCGCCGCTGGACCAGATCACCGCCGATGGTCATCGCCCCGTGGTGGTCAGCCTGCAAGACCGCCCCCGTCGCGTGCTGGAGGCCGGCGCCACCTGGTCGACGGCGGAGGGCGCGGGCGTGGACGTGATCCAGACCCGCTACAACCGCTTCGGCCGCGCGGACACGCTGAGGCTGGAAGCGCGGCTGGCAGACATCGACAGCCGGATCGGCGCCGACCTGTCTCTGCCCCACTGGCGTCGGCCCGGCCGGACGCTCAAACTGGGCGCGGCGGTGGTCAACGAAGACACCGACGCCTATCTGCGCACCGCCGTGGTTCTGTACGCCGACCTGCAACAGCGGATCGGCAAGACCTCCTATTTCAACTACGGAATCGGGCTGGACGCCGGGCGCTACAGCGAGACTCGCTACGACTTCACCACCCTGCCGCCGCAGCGCGTGACCTTTGACCGTGATCTGGCGATCATCACGGCGCGGACCAGCGCCTATATCGACCGCTCCAATGATCCGCTGAACCCGACCAAGGGCTGGCGGGTCAATCTGGCGGTTCAGCCGACGGCGGTGACCGGCGAGAGCAACATCCTGTTCCTGCGCACCGAAACGCAAGGCACCGCCTATTTCCCCGTCGCGGGTGATCGCACCATCCTGGCCGGACGCATGAAGATCGGCTCCATCGTCGGCGGCAGCGAGTTGAACGTGCCGGCCGACCGTCTGTTCTATTCCGGCGGCGGGGGTTCGGTGCGGGGCTATTCGTACCAGAACGTCAATCCGCAGCTGCCGGACGGCACGCCGCGGGGCGGTCTGTCGCTGTTCGAAACCTCGTTCGAGGTGCGCCAGTCGATCGGTCAGAGCTTCCAGGCCGTGGGCTTCGTCGATGCCGGCTCCGTGGGATTCCAGGAAACCCCGAACCTGACCAATATGCGCTACGGCGCGGGCGTGGGCGTGCGCTACATGCTGCCGTTCGGGCCCATACGGGCGGATGTCGCCATGCCGCTGAACAAACGTGAGGGCGACTCGGCCTTCCAGATCTACATCAGCATCGGGCAGGCGTTTTGACCGATACACCGCCCGAAGCCACGCCTGAAGAAGCGACGACGCCGGCCAAGGCCGCGCGGCCCGCCAAGCCGCGTCGCGGGCTGGTCAGGCGCATCGCTCTGGGCGTGGGCGTGGTGGTGGCCGGACTGCTGGTGCTGATCGCCGCCGCCCTGGTCGGAGGGCGTTACTACATCGCCTCGGACGGCGGTCGCGACATGGTTTTGCAACGGCTTCAGGACCTGAAGATCAGCCGCTACGGCCGGCTGAAGGTCTATGGGCTGAAGGGCGATCTACTCAGCGACTTCACCATCGACCGCATCACATTGGCCGACAGTCAGGGCATCTGGCTGGAGGCGAACAACCTCAGCATGGACTGGTCGTATCTGGCCCTGCTGGGCCGCAGCTTCCATGCGAACGACATCAAGGCCGAGACCATTCGCGTCCTGCGTCGGCCCGTGGTCGAGCCGCCCACTGGCGAACCGCCCAGCCCTCAGCCGATCTCTGTCCGCATCGACAAGTTCGCGGCCAACATCGAACTGATGGAAGGTTTCTCCAAGGAATACGGCCGTTGGAGCCTGTCGGGGAACGCCAGCCTGCCACGCGCCGGCGCCAAGAGCGCGACGGTCAACGCCGACAGCCTGAACCGACCGGGCGACTTCCTGCGTCTGGCGGCGACCTTTGGCGGCAAGCTGGAAGACACCCGGCTGAACCTTCGCGCCAATGAGGCCCAGGGCGGACCGCTGGCCGGGGCCTTGGGCTATTCCCCGGATCAGCCGTTCTCGGCGGTAGCGGTTCTGAACGCCGATGTCGTCAATGCGCGGGTCCAGACGGGACGATTCGTCCCCCTGATCGTCCAGGGCCATTTCGGCGACAAGGGCTCTCGCGTCGCGGGCTTCGCCGAC
Source organism: Brevundimonas sp. MEB006b (assembly GCF_030209705.1). NCBI lineage: Bacteria > Pseudomonadati > Pseudomonadota > Alphaproteobacteria > Caulobacterales > Caulobacteraceae > Brevundimonas > Brevundimonas sp. MEB006b. The sequence goes on along the minus strand of NZ_JARVRL010000009.1, from coordinate 139,134 downwards.
TTCAGCAACTCGGACCTGCTGGCGCCTTTCGTCACCAAGATCGGCCGCACCGCGCGGTTCGGCTTCGCCATGGTTCCGACACCGGACAAGGCCAGCCAGGGCGTGGCGTGGAAGCTGATTTCCGACAATGTCCAGTCCGAAGCGCGCGGCCTGATCCGCAACTCCGACCGCAGTTCGCCCGACGGAATCAGCCTCAATATTCAGACGGCCTCGCTGAGCCGGCTGGTCGGGTCCGATGTGGCGGGACCAGCGGCCTATTCCGGCCTGTTCAAGGGCGACGCCCAGACCTGGACGCTGGATGGCCAGGTCACCCTGCTGAACGCCAATGTGGCCAGCTATCGCGCCACGCGCATCGCCGGACCGTTGAACGTCGCGGTCAAGAACGGCCGGATTGATCTCGACGGCGACATTCGCGCGAACGGCGGATCGGGCGAAGGCATCATCGGCGGCCTCTTGGGTCCCGCCCCGCGCGTGCAGATGAAGGCGGCGCGGATGAAGGACGGGGCCATCCTGCTGACCAAGGTCGATCTGCAGGGCCAGGGCCTGACGCTGAACGGCTCGGGCTCGCGCAATCTGCTGGGCGGGATGAACTTCCGCGGCGAGGCGCAGTTGACCGACGCCAGGCGCGTGCTGCCGGACGCCCGCGGCGCCTTCGGCGGTCCGATCCGGGCTTCGTCGGGGCGGCCCGGCGCTCCGTGGGTGCTGAACTTCGACGGACGGGGCCGCAATCTGACTGTGGGTCTGGACGAACTGGATCGCCTGCTCGGCAAGACCCCGCGCCTGCAACTGGCCGGCAAGCTGAACGGCGGACGCATCGAGCTCGAGCGCGGCGAACTGACCGGCGCGGCCGGTCGCGCGGGGGCCAAGGGCATTATCGAAACCGCCGGCAAGCTGAGGCTGGCGCTGGACTGGAACGCGCGTGGCCCGTTCGCGGCCGGGCCGGTCGAGGTCGGCGGCGACATGAACGGACGCGGCGCCCTGACCGGCACTCTGGCCCAGCCGCGCGTCGATCTGACCGCCGGCTTCCAGCAGGTCACGGCCGGCGCCCTGACGCTGAACAACGCCGACCTGACGCTCAGCTTCCGCAAGGGCGCAGATGCGTCGGACGGCCGGATTTCGGTGGTCAGCGGCTCGAACTATGGACCGGCGCGCGCTTCGGGCAACTTCTTCCTGGGCGGCAAGCGCATCCGATTGAGCGATCTGGACGTGGACGCCGGCGGCGTGACGGCCAGGGGCGCCATCGCCCTGTCCGACAGCATTCCCTCTAGCGCGGACCTGACGTTCTCGGCGCGCGCGGGGGCCTTCCTGGCTTCGGGCGAAGCCAACGGACGGGTGCGGCTGACCGACGGCGGCGGATCGGACAGCGCCATTCTGGACGTCAGCGGTCGCAACGTCCGGCTGGCGGGTCAGAACTGGATCATTCGCAATCTGGATCTGGACGGACGCGGCACGCTGAACAACCTGCCCTTCACCCTGGCGCTGGACGTGGGCGGCCCCAACCCGGCCCAGTTCAACGGCACGGGCGTCTATTCGCGTCAGAACACGACGCACGGTCTGACGCTGCGCGGCGGCGGCCGGGTGCGCGAGGTGGCCTTCACAACCCGCAGTCCCGCCTCGATCACCCTGAACGGCGCCACGCGTACGGCGCATCTGGATCTGGGCGTGGGCGGCGGCGTGCTGCTGGCCGACCTGCGTCAGGATGCGCGCGGCGCCGCGATCCAGGCCGACCTGACGCGGGTCGATCTGGGCTCCATCTCGCCCGAACTGCGCGGCAGCGTGACCGGTCAGGTCGCCCTGCGCGGCGTCGGCAGCGATCTGTCGGGCACGGCCAATATTGCGCTCCAGAACGTGCGCAGCATCGATGCGCCGCGCGGCCTGGCCGTCGACGGGCGCGTGGACGCTACACTGGCGGGCGACCGGCTGAGCATCAAGGCGACGGCGGTCGACGAGGGCGCGGTTCAGGCCTCGGCTGACGTCGTCCTGCCGGTCGAGGCCTCGGCGGCGCCGCTGCGGCTCGCCATCGCCCGGACGCGCGAAATGTCGGGCCGGGTGTCGATCAACGGTCAGATCCAGCCGATCTGGGACCTGTTCCTGGGCGGCGACCGCAGCCTGTCGGGCCAGGTGGCGGGTCAGGCGACGATCGGCGGGACGCTGAACGCACCGCGTCTGAACGGCCGGTTCGATCTGAGCCAAGGCTCCTATCGTGAGAATGCGGTCGGTCTGGTGCTCAGCGACCTGACGCTGCGGACCCGGTTCGACGACACAGCCGCCCAGATCGAAACCTTCACGGCCAACGATGGCAAGGGCGGCACGGTGTCCGGCCAGGGCCGCATCGGTCTGCGCCAAGGTTCCGGATCGAACGCACAACTGATGCTGAACCGCTTCCGGGTCATTGACAACGATATCGCCGAGGCGCGCGCCTCGGGCCCGATCACCATCGTTCGCGGCGCCGACGGCAATATTCAGCTGGGCGGCCGCATCGACATCGACGAGGCCAAGATCGAACCGGAACTGCCCGGCGCGACCGGCATCGTCTCGATGGATGTGGTCGAGATCAATCGTCCCGGCGGCGATCCGGAGGAGACGGAGCAGAAGGCGCGCGGCCCGCAGATCGGGATGGACATCGTCCTGCGTTCCAGCGGCGGCAAGGTGCGGGTCAACGGTCGCGGCCTGAACGTGATCCTGGACGTGAACGCCCGGGTGCGTGGCACGATCGCCCAGCCGCAACTGACCGGCACGGCCAATGTGGTGCGCGGCGATTATGAGTTCGCGGGCAAGCGGTTCGTGTTCGACGACACCGGGCGCGTCACCCTGTCGACCGATCCCAAGCAGATCCGCCTGAACCTGGCGGCGACGCGTGAGGACGCGGCCCTGACCGCCTCGATCAACGTCACGGGCACGGCGGCCGAACCCAAGATCGCCCTGACCTCCACCCCGTCCCTGCCCCAGGACGAAATCCTGTCGCAGGTGCTGTTCGGACGGTCGGCGTCACAGCTGTCGGCCTTCGAGGCGGCGCAGCTGGCGGCCGGGGTCGCGGCCCTGGCGGGCGGGGGCGGGTTCGACGTGATCGGCAACCTGCGCGAACTGGCGGGTCTGGACCGGCTGTCGTTCGGCGGCGACGCGTCTGCGGTCACCGTTGCGGGCGGTCGCTACATCACCGACGACGTCTATCTGGAGGTCATCGGCGGCGGTCAGAACGGTGCGGCGGTCAAGGTCGAATGGCAGCCTCGGCGCAACGTCGCCATCGCCTCGCAGTTCGGCGGCCAGGGCCAGACAAGCCTGTCGATCCGCTGGCGTCACGAAAGCCGCGAGGCGGGCGACCGTCGTCCGAACCGGGGCGGCCGGAACCGGTAGGCCGCCCGATCGGATCTGTCGCTAGAGGACCACCAGCACCCGCTCCACGGGTCGGCCGATCACGGCGCCCTTGTCGGTTTCGACGATCGGGCGTTCGATCACGATCGGCTGCGCGATCGCTGCGGCCAGGATGGCTTCGTCTTCTGCGCCGGCGTCCAGCAGAGCCTTGGCGTCGGCCTCCTTCTTACGCAGCAGGCCGGACAGACCGAGGCCTGTTCTGGACGCCAATCGCTGCAGCGTCTCGGGATCCCATCCGGTCTTCAGATATTCGACGACCGCCGGCTCGACGCCCTGTTCACGCAGCAAGGCGAGGGCGTTACGCGACGTGCTGCATTTCGGATTGTGGTAGAGGATGACCGACATCACGCCTCCTGCTTCAGGCGATGCAGCAGCATGGCGCCCTGCAGCGACGCGACATAGATCACGCCCGACACGATCATGGCCGGCCAGGTCGTCAGGTTGACCCACAGCGGAAGGTCCGGCGATGGCAGGGTCCCCAGCAGCCGCATCCCCAGATTGGCCACCACGCTGTAGGCGATCAGCGCCAGCATGATGATCGGGATGGCGCGCGTCATCATGCGCCACTGAACCACCGCCACGACGCCATAGAATAGGACGGAGAAGATCGCGCCAGAGGCGATAGCGAACGGCCAGATGACCTTCATCATCTCCTGCTGCATGGCCAACTGATCCGCCGACAGACCCATCTTGGCGTACTCCGCGCTCATCGCCGTCTCGAACCAGCCCGAGGTGAACATCCACCAGGTCGGGATCAGGCCGACGATCAGGGCGATGACCAGGCCGATCACCATCGACCGCGCCGAACGCTGAGCCTCGGCCATGCCGCGCGGCAGCTTCAGCGGGTTCATGGCGCGGAGCCAGAGATCGATCTTGTTGCGTGTCATGGGGCCCTCGTTTTGAGCGGAACCTAGCGGTGATCGGCGACGACTTACAGGCCCCGACCTTCACCTTTGGGGTCGAGGCGTCTAGGGTCCGGCCGATGCGGATTCTGACCTCGGACCAAGCCGTCCTCGACCACGTCGCCGCGCGACGCGAGACGATCATCGGCCGCACCATCGACTGGGCGAACATCAACTCCGGCAGCCGCAACGCCGCCGGGCTGAATGCTGTGTTGGATGTTCTGGAAGCGGCGGCGAGCGCCCTGCCCGCCCGTGTCGAACGCCTCCCGACACAGGGCTCGACCACCGTCGCCGACGACGGATCGGTACGGACCGAGGCCCATGCCGACGCGCTGAAGATCACCGCCCGACCGGATGCGCCGATCCAGGTCGTGCTGACCGGCCACTATGACACCGTCTTCCCCGCCCACAGCCGGTTCCAGACCGTGACCACGCGGGCCGACGGCGCCCTCAACGGGCCGGGCGTCGCCGACATGAAGGGCGGGATCAGCGTGCTTCTGGCCGCGCTGGAGGCGTTCGAAACCCATCCAGACAAACACGGCGTCGGGTGGACGGTGCTGCTGAGCCCCGACGAAGAAATCGGCTCGCCGGCGTCCGCTCCGCTGCTGGCCGAACTGGGTGCGCGCGGCCATGTCGGCCTGACCTACGAGCCGGCGCTGGCGGACGGCACACTGGCCGGCGCGCGCAAGGGCAGCGGCAACTATCATCTGATCGTGACGGGTCGCGCCGCCCACGCCGGCCGCGCCTTCGACGAAGGCCGCAATGCTGTGGTCGGGGCCGCCATCATCGCCGCCGCCCTGCACGGACTGAACGGTCAGCACGAGGGCGTCACCGTCAACGTCGCCAAGATTTCGGGCGGGGCTGCGCTGAACGTCGTCGCCGACAACGCCGTGGTGCGGTTCAACGTCCGGGTGCCGGACAAGGCCGCCGCCGACTGGATCGACGCATCCGTGCGGGCCATCGCCGCGACGCCGCCGTTCGAGGGCCTGACGCTGGATTTGCACGGTGGCTTCACCCGTGCGCCCAAACCGATGGACGCCGCCCAGACCGCCCTGTTCGAAGCGGTGAAAGAGGCGGGCGCCCTGTTGGGCCAGCCCATCGCCTGGAAACCGTCGGGCGGAGTGTGCGAGGGCAACAATCTGCATGCCGCCGGCCTGCCCAATATCGACACCCTGGGGGTGCGCGGCGGAGACATCCATTCGGATCAGGAGTTCGCCTGGCCCGACAGCTTCGTCGAACGCGCCCAGCTCAGCGCTCTGATCCTGTGCAAGATCGCATCGGGTGAAATCGATGCGGCCAAACTGAAATCCCTGCGGATGGAAACCCTGTAGAATGCTTGTCGTCCGTCCCGCCGGCCCCGCCGATCTCGATCATCTGCTGGAACTAGCTATCCTGTCCGGCCCCGGCTTCACCAGCCTGCCTGAGGACCCCGACGCCCTGGCTGATCGGCTGGAGCTGAGCCAGGCGAGCTTCGAGGGTCGCGTGCCCTGGCAAGAGGCTTGGTACACGCTGATGCTGGAGGACGGCGACACGGGCGACATCGACGGCGTCGGCTCGGTCAAGGCGACGGTGGGGCTGAAGCGGCCCTTCTTCTCGTTCCGCGTCGTCAACAACACCGTCCAGTCGCCCTCGCTGGGGGTGAAGCTGGATCACCAGACCCTGGTTCTGGTCAATGAATGCACGGGTTGGACCGAGGTCGGGTCCCTGTTCCTGAAGGCGGATCGGAGAAAGGGCGGCGCGGGCCGTCTGCTCAGCCAGTCGCGATATATGCTGATCGGCGCCCAGCCCGAGCTGTTCGCCGACAATGTACTGGCCGAGTTGCGCGGGGTCTTCACGCCCGACGGCGCCTGCCCGTTCTGGGACCACGTGGCGCACAAGTTCTTCCCGATGGAGTTCGACCACGCCGACCGGATGACCGGCTCGACGGACAAGCAGTTCATCCTGGACCTGGCGCCGCGCCACCCGATCTATACCGAGTTGCTGCCCGAACCGGCCCGCGCGGTGATCGGAAAAGTCCATCCGCAAGGCGTGCCGGCCATGGCGCTGCTGGAAAGCGAGGGCTTCCGGCCCAATGGTCTGGTCGACATCTTCGACGCCGGTCCGACCGTCGCCTGCGGCCGCGACAATATCCGAACTGTGCGCGACGCCCGGCGCCTGACGGTTCAGATCGTCGAGGGCGTCGAGGCAGAGTTGCCGGCCCTGATCTCGACCGACAGCGTCGCCGCCTTCCGCGCCGTCCGCGCCAAGGCCGACATCGATGGCGACGCCGTTCGCCTGAATGCCGAAACCGCCGCCGTGCTCAAGGTGCGCGGCGGAGACACTGTGCGAGTAAAGTCATGACCCGTTTCACCTCCACCGATCCCGCCACCGAAGCGACCAACTGGGAGGGTGAGGCCGCCAACCCGGCCCAGGTCCAGGCCGCCGTCGACGCCGCCCGCACCGCCTTCCCCGCCTGGGCCGATGCGCCGCGCGCCGAACGGATCGAGGGCGTCAAACGCTATCAGGCCGTCCTGAAAGACCGCGCGCCCCAGATCGCCGAGGCCATCGCGCGCGAGACCGGCAAGCCGCTGTGGGAGACCAAGACCGAGGCCGCCGCCATGATCGGCAAGGTGGACATCTCGATCCGCGCCTATGACGAGCGCACCGGCGAACGGACCAGCGACACGGCGTTCGGCCGCGCGACCCTGCGGCACCGGCCGCACGGCGTTGCAGCGGTGCTTGGCCCGTTCAACTTCCCCGGCCATCTGCCGAACGGCCATATTGTCCCCGCCCTGCTGGCGGGCGACACGGTCGTCTTCAAGCCGTCGGAGGAAACGCCTCTGGTCGGTCAGGTGATGGCCGAAGCTTTCGCCGCCGCCGATCTGCCGACCGGCGTGGTCAATGTGGTCCAGGGCGGGCGCGAGACGGGCGCGGCCCTGCTGGACGCCGGCATCGACGCCCTGATGTTCACCGGCTCGGGTGCGGCGGGCGCGCATTTCCGCAGGAAGTTCGCCGACGATCCCCACGTCATCCTGGCGCTGGAACTGGGCGGCAATAACCCGCTGGTCGTGTGGGACGCAGCCGACGCCGAAGCCGTCGCGGGCATCGCGGTGCAGTCCGCCTTCATCACCACCGGCCAGCGCTGCTCGTGCGCGCGCCGCCTGATCGTGCCGGAAGGACCGCAAGGCGATGCGATCATCGAAGCCATCGCCGCCCTGTCCGACCGGCTGATATTCGGCCCGTGGGATAGCGATCCCGAACCGTATGCCGGACCGCTGATCTCTGCGCGTGCTGCCGAGGCGGCGCTGAAGGCTTTGCAGGACCGGATCGACATGGGTGCCAAGGTGATCCGCGTCTCGGGGCCGGTCGCCAATCTGCCCGGCGCCTTCGTCAAACCGGCCATCATCGACGTGACGGGGGTCGATGTGCCGGACGAGGAGATGTTCGCCCCCTTCCTGTCGGTGACGCGCGTCGCCTCGTTCGACGCGGCGATTCAGGCGGCGAATGCGACCCGCTACGGCCTGTCCGCCGGTCTGGTCAGCGATGATCCGAAGAACTGGGACCACTTCATCCGCCGCATCCGCGCCGGCGTGGTCAACTTCAACCGCCCGACCACCGGCGCCGCCGGCGACATGCCGTTTGGCGGCCTGGGGGCCAGCGGCAACCACCGCCCCAGCGCCTATTACGCCGCCGACTATTGCGCCTATCCGGTCGCCAGTTTCGAGGCCGACGCCGTCGCCAACATCGAAGGCGAGATCAAGGGATTGCGATGATCAGGGCTGTCGAGGCCAACGCCGACGGTCTGATCGGGCCGACCCATTCCTACGCCGGTCTGTCTCCGGGCAATCTGGCCTCCAGCCTGAACAAGGGCGAGGCGTCGAACCCGCGCGCGGCGGTGCTTCAGGGCCTCGACAAGATGAAGACCCTGGCGGACCTCGGCCTGCCCCAGTTCGTCCTGCCGCCGCATGAGCGGCCGAATATTCCCTTCCTGCGGACCCTAGGTTTCGCCGGATCGGACGCCCAGGTGCTGGAGCGGGCGTGGAAGAATGCGCCTTCTTTCGCCGCCGCTGCCTGTTCGGCCTCGCCCATGTGGGCCGCCAACGCCGCGACCGTGACGCCCAGCGCCGACGCCGCCGACGGCCGGGTGCATTTCACGCCGGCCAATCTGCACACCAATCTGCACCGCAGCCTGGAGCACCGGCAGACCAAGCGCGCGCTGGACGCCCTGTTTCCCGACGCCAGCCGGTTCGCCGTCCATGACGCCCTGCCTGCGGTCGCGCATCTGGCCGACGAAGGCGCCGCGAACCACGTTCGCCTGTGCGCCGAGCATGGCGGTCGCGGCGTCAATCTGCTGGTCTGGGGTCGCGAGGCGTTCGAGCCTTGGGACGGCCCCTTCCCCACCCGCCAGACGCGCGAAGCGTCGGAAACCATCGTCCGCCGCCACGAAGCCGGACGGCCGGTCCTGGCCCAGCAATCCCGCGCCGCCATCGCGGGCGGCACCTTCCACAACGACGTCGTCTGCGTCGGGGCGCTGGACACCCTATTCTTCCACGAGTTGGCGTTCGAGGACACGGCCGCAACCCAGGCCGCCATCCGCCGCGCGGCCGATGGTCTGTTCGAACCGATCTTCGTCGAGGTCTCGTCCGCTGACCTGCCGCTGGCCGATGCGATCTCGAGCTATCTGTTCAACTCCATGCTGATCCAGGTTCCGGGCGAGGATCGCCTGACGCTAATCTGTCCGACCGAGACCCGCGACAACCCGCGCAGCCATGCAATAGCGCAAGCGCTGGCCGCGTCCAACGGCCCCATCGGCCGTGTGCAGTACGTCGACGTGCGCCAGTCGATGCGCAACGGCGGCGGACCGGCGTGCCTGCGCCTGCGTGTCGTGCTGACTGAGGCCGAACTGGCGGCGACCAACCCGGCCATGCGCCTGACCGACGATCTGCATGCGCGTCTGTCGGACTGGGCCGGGCGCTGGTACCGCGACGAACTGCGCCCCGCCGATCTCGCCGACCCCCACTTGCTGGTCGAAAGCCGCAACGCGCTGGACGAACTGACGACGATCCTGAACCTCGGAACCGACTTCTACCCCTTCCAGAGAGGCTGATACGGCCATGACGACCACAGCGCCCATGAGCCCCGCCCGCCGATTGAGAAATATCGTCGGCGGATCGGCCGGCAATCTGGTGGAGTGGTTCGACTGGTACGCCTATGCGGCCTTCACCCTGTATTTCGCGCCGGTCTTCTTCCCCAGCGAAGACCCGACGGCGCAACTGCTGAGCGCCGCCGCCGTCTTTGCGGTGGGCTTTTTGATGCGGCCTATCGGGGCATGGATCATGGGGGTCTATGCCGACCGAAAGGGTCGCAAGGCGGGGCTGACCCTTTCGGTGACCCTGATGTGCACGGGTTCACTGATAATCGGCGTGACGCCCGGCTATGCTTCCATCGGCCTGGCGGCGCCGGCGCTGCTGCTGTTCGCGCGGCTGTTGCAGGGGCTGAGCGTCGGCGGAGAATACGGATCCAGCGCCACCTATCTGTCCGAAATGGCCGAGCCGCATCGCCGCGGCTTCTGGTCCAGCTTCCAGTACGTCACCCTGATCTCGGGCCAGTTGATCGCCCTGCTGCTGTTGATCGTGCTGCAAAATACGCTGAGCGAGACGGCGCTGGCCTCGTGGGGCTGGCGCATTCCCTTCTTCGTCGGCGCGGGCTTGGCGGTTGTCGTTTTCTGGCTGCGTCGCCGGCTGGACGAGACGCATAAGGCGACCGAGGCCAAAGACGCCCCGAAATCCAGCGCCGTGCAGTTGATCCTGAAACACCCGAAAGAGGCCTTGATGGTGCTGGGCCTGACGGCCGGCGGCACCTTGGCCTTCTACACCTACACGACCTACCTCCAGAAGTTTCTGGTCAACACGAGCGGGTTTTCCAAGAACACGGCGACCGAGATCAGCGCGGCGGCCCTGTTTGTCTTCATGCTGCTTCAGCCGGCGGTCGGCGCGCTTTCGGACAGGGTGGGACGGCGTCCCGTGATGATCGCTTTCGGCGTGCTGGGGGTGTTGTGCACCGTACCAATTATGACGACCCTATCGACTGTCGAGAGCCCTTTCGTCGCCTTCCTCTTGGCGCTGGCTGGGCTGGTGATCGTGTCGGGCTACACCGCGATCAACGCCGTGGTGAAGGCCGAGCTGTTCCCCGCCCACATCCGCGCCCTCGGCGTTGCTCTGCCCTACGCCATCGCCAATGCGGTGTTCGGGGGCACGGCGGAATATGTGGCGCTGTGGCTGAAGGGCGCGGGGGTCGAGAGCGTCTTCTTCTGGTACGTCACCGGCATGATCGGACTGTCGCTGTTCACCTTCATCCGCATGCGCGATACGAAGCACAACAGTCTGATTACGCACACCTGACGGAGATCAGGCCGCGAAGCGCCCGCCGCGCTGGGCGTAGGCCTGCGTGCCGCGTGTGAAGACCTGATCGGTGGGCAGGACAGTTTCGATGGCGAGGTCGTCCTTGCCTTTCAGCGCCGCATAGACCGGGCCGAAGTCCTTGAGCGTCTCGTCCTTCAGAGCTTCCAGGCTATCGATGACGAAATAGACCTGCTGGAAGTCGTCGATCCGGTACAGTGTCCGCATCACCCGCTCCAGGTCGAAACCCAGGCGGTTGGGCGACGGATCGTCCAGAGCAAAGACGCTCTCGGTCGCCGAGGAGACAATGCCGGCGCCATAGATGCGAAGGCCGCCCGCCTCCTTCATCAGACCAAACTCGACCGTGTACCAGTACAGGCGCGCCAGGTTCGGCAGCATGCCCAGGCCGGCCGCCCGCTGGCCGCCCTTGCCATAGGCCTCCATGTAGGCGGCGAAATCGGGGTCGGTCAGCATCGGCACGTGGCCGAAGACGTCGTGGAAGACGTCGGGCTCTTGAAGGTAGTCCAGCTGATCCGGCTTGCGGATAAACTGACCCGAGACGAAGCGGCGATTGGCCAGATGGTCGAAGAAGACCTCGTCCGGGACCAGGCCCGGCACGCAGACGACCGTCCAGCCGGTCAGGGCCTGAAGCTTCGGATTGATCACGTCGAAGTCGGGAATGCCGCCGGCATTCAGATCGAGCGCGTCCAGTCCCCGCATGAAGGCGTCGCAGGCGCGACCGGGCAGAATCTTCATCTGCCGGGCGTAAAGCGTGTCCCAAGTCTGGTGCTCGACCTCGGTATAGGCGGCCCAGTTCTGGGGAATGGTCCAGTCGGCGGCCGCGCCCTCGGGCGGCTTTTCGAAGACGTGTTCGAAGTCGGACATGGCGTATTCCTCTTTTGCCGCCATCCTAGCCCGGAGCCGCCATGGCTTCCAACCGTCAGTGCAGACGTTCATCCAGCGGTGCGTGGTGGCCCATGCCGTCGGTGGTGAACCACCGCTCGGCGTCGTCGGGCAGCAGCACGGAATCGCCGTCTTCCAAAGCGCCTTCGGCGGCGTAGGCGACAAAGCCGCCGTCCTCGCCCAAGGCGAAGACGCGGTAGAAGGGCTGGTCCGGCCTGACTAGGCCGCTTTCACCAGCCGGTCCCTCATAGGCGTGATCGACATCCATCACGACGCCACGAAAGGCGTCGTCGCGGTGGCGGACGATCTGGCCGATGGCGAAACGTGCGGTCTGAATGCGGGTCATCGCACTTCATACGATTCAGCGCATGACCCCAATGCCTGCCGGTCTGTTCATCTTCCTGACAGAATGGCTTGGCGCTGACGATCTTGGCGGGTTAGGCTGATCAGGACGGGCGCCGCTTTGGACCGCCCACAACGGATGACGGCCCATGCCGGAGACCCACGGCGCGCCTCGACGGCGCGACGAGCGGTCCCAGCCTTCCCGTTCGCGGGATGCGTCGGGTCGAGATGCGCCGCTGTATGGCGCGCTCGATCTGGGGACCAACAATTGTCGGCTACTGATCGCGCGGCCGTCACGCGAAGGCTTTCGCGTGGTTGACAGCTTCAGCCGCATCGTGCGGCTGGGCGAAGGGCTGTCGCGGACGGGCCTGTTAGACCCGCGCGCCATGGACCGGGCGTATGACGCCCTGGCCCTGTGCGCCGAGCGGATCGTGCGCAAGGGCGTCGATTCGGCGCGACTGAGCGCCGTCGCCACCCAGGCCTGCCGCGCGGCCGAGAACGGCGCCGACTTCATCGACCGGGTGCGCAAGGGCACGGGCCTGCGCCTGCGGATCATCGATCCCGCCGAAGAGGCGCGGCTGGCGGTCGAGGGATGCCTGAACCTGATCGACCCCAAGGCAGAGGCGGTGCTGGTCATCGATGTCGGCGGCGGCTCGACCGAGATGTCGTGGCTGAAGCGCAGCGGGACCGACTGGACGACCACCGCCTGGATGTCGGCGCCGGTGGGGGTCGTGACCTTGGCCGAGCGGCATCCCGAGCCCCCGAACTCCGGCGAGGACTGGTACGAGGCGATGGTCGCCGACATGGGCGCGGCTATTGCAGCGGGCGGGATCGTCGACGAACCGATGCTGGACCTGTTTCGGCAGAACCGGGCGCATCTGGTCGGCACATCGGGCGCGATCACTAGCCTGGCCGGCATTCATCTGAATCTGCCGCGGTACAATCGAGACCGGGTCGATGGCTTGTGGATGACGCGCGCCGACTGCGAGGCGGCGGCGGATCGCCTGAAGGCGCTGGGCCCGGACGGCCGGGCGCGCGAGGCCTGCATCGGTCCCGATCGGGCGGACCTCGTTTTGGCGGGCGCGGCCATCCTGGAGGCCGTGCAACGCGCCTGGCCGTCGGAGCGGGTGCGGGTCGCGGATCGCGGCCTGCGCGAAGGCCTGCTGCTGCAACGGATGCGCGAAGACAAGAAGCCGCCGAGGGGACGGCGTCGTCGGCGCGGACGGGGGCGGCCGGCCCCCGCCGCCTGATCAGGCCGCCGGCGTGACGCGCACCGGCAGTTCGATGTCGCAGACCGAGAAATCCGCGCCACGCGCCTGACGCGCCTGCTGCGCCAGGGTCTGGAAGGTGGCGGAGTTGGTGTTGAGCACGGCCGCCGTCGGACGTTCGGCCGCGGGCAGATCCGACGCCACGCGAACGCGGGTCATCTGATCCGGTCCCTGGACCAGACCATCCGGCGTGTCGCTGGCCTTCAGCGATCGCACGACGTCCAGACCGGACACGACCCGGCCCCAGACGGTGTAGCGCTTGTCCAGCGCGGGATAGGCCTGACGCATCAGAAAGAACTGGCTGTTGGCGGTGTCATTGCCCTCGTCACGCGCCATGCCCGCGACGCCCGGGCAATAGAGCGCCCAACCGTGCACCTTCTTGTCGCTGGTGCCGGACATCAAAGCGTCGGGCTGGGTCTGGACCGGGATGGAATCGACGAAACCGACCAAGGCGCCGACCGGGGCCGCCACCGGAGTGAAGGCCATGTCCGCGCCACGGCGGAAGGTGAACTCGGCCTTCAGGTCGGGATACCAGCTCTGCCCCTCGCCCGTGCCCAGCGGATCGCCGGTCTGGGCCATGAACCAGTCGATCACCCGGTGCCAGACCAGGTTGTCGAAGAATCCGCGCGACGCCAGCAACTTGATGCGCTCGACATGGGCGGGCGCAATCTCGGGCGCCAGTTCGACCAGAACTCGCCCCTTGTTGGTGTCGATGACCAGCAGGTTCTCGGGCGCGATCGTGCGCCATTCGCCGGGCGGCGGCGGAGGCGCGGGAACGGCGGTCGCGTCTTGCGCCAGGGCGGCGCCCGCCGTCGCAGCCAGCACGGCCGCCGCCATCGCCATCGTTCGTATCGTCATCGTCCCCTCCCCCGTTTGCGAAAGCCTCAGCCGCCTGTCACTTCGGCGACCGGCTGAACATCGCAGACGCTGAAGGCCGCGCCGCGCGCGGCGCGCGCCGTGGCGATCCGTTCTGCGAAGGCGGCGCTGTCGGCGTTCAGCACGCGCACCGTCGGACGCTCAGCTTCGGGCAGGGCCGAGGCCATGCGGACGCGGGTCATGGTGTCGGGATCGATCACCTTGCCGTCCTCGGCGTCCGAACCCTTCTTCAGCTTGCCGACCACGTCCAGGCCGGACACCACGCGGCCGAAGGCGGTGTAGATGCCGTCCAGCTGTTCGCGCGCACCCATCATCAGGAAGAATTGGCTGTTGGCGCTATCCGGCGAACCCGAGCGGGCCATGCCCAGCACGCCGGGACAGAACAGGCCGTGGGCGTCGACCTTGAAGTCGGCGGTGATCATCATTTGGGCGTCGGGTTGGGTCTGGACCGGCAGATCGCCGACCAGACCGCGCACGCCCGCGCCGACGCTGGGCACCGCGACGAAGCCGGCGTCGCGTCCACGACGGAAACTGAACTCGGCCTTCAGGTCTGGCAACTCGCTGCCGCCTTCGCCCGTGCCCTTCGGATCGCCAGTTTGCGCCATGAAATCAGGGATGACGCGATGGAACTTCAGACCATCGTAGAAGCCTTGGTTGGCCAGGGTGCGGATGCGTTCCGCATGGTTGGGCGCGGCGACGGGGATCAGTTCGACCAGCACCCGGCCCTTCGACGTATCGATAACCAGCAGGTTTTCCGGCGCAATGGTCCGCCAGTCGGACGCCGCCGGCGCCGTTTGCGCCACAGCCGGGGCCTGGGCCGCGCCGGCTGCAAGAAGGGCGGCGACGGTCGCTGCGATGATGGCCTTACGCATGGTCTTGTCTACCCTAACCGTTCTTGACCTTGGCCCGCACGCGCTCGGCGATGGCGGGGCTGACGAAACTGTCGATCGCGCCATCCAGTCGAGCGATCTCCTTGACGAGGCGCGAGGCGATCGCCTGATGGCGCGGATCGGCCATCAGGAATACGGTCTCGATGTCCTGATTGAGGCGCTGGTTCATGGCCGTCATCTGGAACTCGTATTCAAAGTCGGCGACGGCGCGCAGACCCCGGATGATGACGCTGGCGTCCAGCTCTTCGGCGAAATGCATCAGCAGGGTCGAGAACGGCTGGACCACGATGTCGCCGCCGAGGGGCGCCATCTCGGCCTTCAGCATCTCGACCCGCTCGGCGGTGGAGAACAGAGGGCCCTTGTCGTCGTTCTGGGCCACGCCGATGACCAGCCGGTCCACCAGCTTCAGCGCGCGCTTGATGATGTCGGTATGCCCGTTCGTCACCGGGTCGAAGGTGCCCGGATAAAGTCCGATGCGCATGCGTGTCTCCCCGGCCTGTCGCGTGGCGTCAGCGTCGTTTAGCAGGTGCGAAATCAGCGGCCTAGCCGGCTGACGCCTTCGTCATCGTCATGATCCAAGATGGGCTGGGCTGCCTGGACGCTCCAAGCCGCTTCGACCTTGGCGAGCAGGGCCGGGTCATTGGCGAAGGCGACATCGTCGATGACGGTGATCGGACAGACGGGCGTGGCGCTGTTGCACAGGAAGGCGCCGTCGAAGGCGCCGACCTCGTCGAGACGAATTGGTCGCGTTTCACTGGTCAGCCCGACCTGGGGCAGCCCGCGCGCGATCAAGGCCTGGGTCACGCCCGCCAGCATCGGGGCCTGGGGCCAGATGATCCGGTCGCCTTGAACGAAGCCAACGTTCCACAGCGTGCCCTCTGACACCCGCCCTTCACCATCCACAAACAGGGCGTCGTCAAACCCGGCGGCACGCGCGGCGCGGCGCGCGCGAATCAGGCCGAAGGTGGCGAGATGCTTCAGATGCGGCGCCTCGCGCGCGTAGGGCATGGCGGTAATCCGCACCCGGTTCGCCAGCGGCGGCGGCGCAGGGGAGACACTGGTCATCACCTTCGGTCGGCCGACGAAGGCCGGGCCGCGATGACCGATGTCGGGCGAGTACAGGCTGACACGCAGCCAGCAGGCGTCACGACCGGCGACGGCCAGCGCCATCAGACGCCGAAACTCCGCCTCGCCGAGGCTTTCGCCGAACAGTTCGACGGCGGCCCGGTCCAGACGCGCGAGGTGGAGGTCGAGGCCGCGCGCGGCGCCATCCTCGACGCGGAAGGAGGTGTAGGCGCCGTAGTTGACCAACGCCTGGTGCGCCAGGTCGTCAGGCGTGGCGGGAAGGCCGTCGATCAGAATCGTCGCGCTCAAACGACCCTTCCCTGCTCTGCTGCGCGGAGGCGGATCAGGCCTCGCCGCCGTCTTCTCCGCCGACATCGGCATCATTCGCGCCGCCGCTTTCCGGCAGACGTTCAACCGAGACGACCTTTTCATCCTTGCCGGTGCGGAAGATGGTGACGCCCTGGCTGGAGCGGCCGACGATGCGGACCTGGTCGATGCGCGTGCGGATCATCTGGCCGCCCGAGGTGACCAGCAGCAGATCGTCCGTCTCCTCGACCGGGAAGGCCGCCGCCAGACGCGTGCCGGCGCGACCGCCCAGGCCGTGGGCCGTCAGGCCCTGACCGCCGCGACCGGTGCGGCGATACTCGTAGGCCGAGGATCGCTTGCCGAAGCCGGTCTCGGTGACCGTCAGGATGAATTGTTCGGCGGCGCCCAGTTCGGCGATCCGCTCCACGGTCAGAGCCGCATCCGCGACCTCGTGTTCAGCCTCGACCGGAGCTGCGGCATCCTCTTCCGCATCCGCGCCGGCCAGGGCCTTGCGCATGGCGTTGGCGTGTTTGACGTAGGTGGCGCGTTCTTCCGGCGTCGCGTCCACACGCCCCAGGATGGCCATGGAGATGACTTCGTCGCCGTCCTGCAGGCGCACGCCCCGGACGCCGGTCGAATCCCGGCCCTTGAACACGCGCACGTCGTCGGCCTTGAACCGGATCGCGCGGCCCAGCGCCGTGGTCAGCAGCACGTCGTCGTCGGCCGTGCACAGGCCGACGCCGACCATGCGGTCAGCGCCTTCCAGCTTCATGGCGATCTTGCCGGCGCGGTTGACCGTGGCGAAGTCCGACAGCTTGTTGCGCCGCACGTCGCCGCTCGAGGTGGCGAACATGATGTCGTAGTCGCCCCAGGTCGTCTCGTCCTCGGGCAGAGGCAGGACGTTCATGATGCTGTCGCCCGGCTCGATGGGCAGCAGATTGACGAAGGCCTTGCCCCGCGATTGCGGATTGCCCAGCGGCAGACGCCAGGTCTTCAGCTTGTAGGCCTTGCCGTTGGTGGCGAAGAACAGGACCGGGGTGTGGGTCGAGGCGCTGAACACGCCGGTAATGGCGTCCTCGTCCTTCATCGACATGCCGCTGCGGCCCTTGCCGCCGCGATGCTGGGTCCGATAGGCGTTCAGGGCCACGCGCTTGACGTAGCCGCCGTGGGTGACGGTGACGACCATGTCCTCGCGCGGGATCAGGTCCTCGTCCTCCATCTCGCCATCGCCTTCCCCGATCAGGGTGCGGCGCGGCACGGCGAACCGATCCTTAACGTCGATCAGGTCGTCGCGGATGATGGCCAGGACGTTCTTGCGGTCAGACAGGATGGTCAGATGGCCCTGGATAGTGTCGGCCAGGCCGTGCGCCTCGCCGAAGATGTCGTCGCGGCCCAGGCCGGTCAGACGCGACAGGGTCAGGGCCAGGATGGCGCGGGCCTGTTCGTCGGTCAGGCGGATCTTGTCGCCCTCGACGATGACGGTGCGCGGATCGGCGATCAGCTCGACCAAGGCCATCATGTCGCCGACGGGCCAGGCCTTGGCCTGCAGACGCTCGCGCGCCTCGGTTGGATCGGCCGAGGAGCGGATGATGTGGATCACCTCGTCGATATTGGCGACGGCGACGGCCAGACCGACCAGGACGTGGCCGCGATCACGGGCCTTGTTCAGCTCGAACTTGACGCGGCGAACCACGACCTCCTCGCGGAAGTCGAGGAAGATCTGCAGCAGTTGGCGCAGGCCCATCTGCTCGGGCCGGCCGTGGTTCAGCGCCAGCATGTTGACGCCGAACGAGCTCTGCATCGCGGTATAGCGCCACAGCTGGTTCAGGATCACGTCGCCGGACGCGTCGCGCTTCAGCTCGATGACGATCCGCATGCCTTGGCGGTCGGATTCGTCGCGAACGTCGGAAATACCTTCCAGCCGCTTCTCGCGCACCATTTCGGCGATGCGTTCGATCAGGGTCTGCTTGTTGACCTGATAGGGCAGTTCGGTGACGACGATGGCCTCGCGGTCCTTGCGGATCTCCTCCACCGAGGCGCGGCCGCGCACGACGACCGAGCCGCGACCGTCGCGCAGGGCGTTGCGCGGGGCTGTGCGGCCCATGATCTCGCCGCCGGTCGGGAAGTCCGGACCGGGCACGATGTCCAGCAGGGCGTCGTCGGAGACGTTGGGATCATCCAGCAGGGCCAGGGCCGCATCGACGACCTCGCCCAGATTGTGCGGCGGAATGTTGGTCGCCATGCCGACGGCGATGCCGCCCGCGCCGTTGACCAGCAGGTTCGGGATCCGGCTCGGCAGGACGACCGGCTCCAGCTCCTTTTCGTCGTAATTCGGCTGGAAATCGACCGTGTCCTTGTCGATGTCGGCCATCAGGGCGACGGCGGCCGGGGCCATCCGGGCTTCGGTGTAACGCATCGAGGCGGGCATATCGCCGTCGACGGACCCGAAGTTGCCCTGGCCGTCGACCAGCATCAGCCCCATCGAGAACGGCTGCGCCATCCGCACCAGGGCCATATAGACCGAGGCGTCGCCGTGGGGGTGGAACCGGCCCAGCACGTCACCGACCACGCGGGCGCATTTCGAATAGCTGCGCTCGGGCGTCATGTTCAGGTCGTGCATCGAATACAGGATACGACGATGAACCGGCTTCAGCCCGTCCCGGGCGTCAGGAAGCGCGCGCGAGACGATCACGCTCATGGCGTAGTCGAGGTACGAACGCTTCAGTTCGTCCTCGATCGTGATCGTGGAAATGTCGGAGCCGCCGCCTCCCGGAACGATCGGAGGTGCGGCGTTTTCGTAGCTGTCGTCGGTCAATGAAGCGTGGCTTTATGCGGCCGGAATCGGAACGTGATCCGCTGTGACGATTTCTAGCATTCCAGGGCCTCGGTGGCAAAGCGACGTCGCCGTGAAAGCCCGTCTCTGAAAGGACTTTCGACATGCGCGCCACCCGCCTCGCCGCCGCCCTTCTCCTCGCCTCCCCCTTGGCCCTGACAACCGCCTGCGCCGCGACCGGAAACGCGCCCCAGGCGACCGTCGAACGCGCGCCCGTCGGCGCGACGGGACAGGCCGTTCTGATCAACGCCTCCGGCGCCAATATCGGTCGCGTCGACCTGCGTCAGGGACCGACCGGCCTGCTGATGAAGATCGAGGCTTCGGGCCTGACGCCCGGCTGGCACGGCATTCACATCCATGCGACCGGCGAATGCGCCGCGCCCTTCACCTCGTCCGGCGCCCACATCAACCACGGCGAGCCCAAGGCTCCGCACGGTCTGCTGAACGCCGCCGGGCCGGACGACGGCGACCTTCCCAACGTCTGGGCCGGTGCGGACGGCAAGGTGAACGCCGAGCTGTTCACGACCCGCGCCCGGATCTCGTCCGAAGGCCCCGGCCAATGGCTGTGGGACGCCGACGGCTCGGCCATCATCATCCACGCCAACCCCGACGACCATTCGACCCAGCCCATCGGCGGCGCAGGCGACCGGGTGGCCTGCGCGGCGCTCAGCGCAAGCTAAGTCTTTTTCCGAAACGGAAGATGGCCCGCTGGACAGCGTTCAGCGGGTCTCTTTTTGTGCGAGAAGACGGCGGATCATTTCGGTCTGCTCCTCCTGTCGGGCGGTCAGGTGTTCGACCTTTTCCAGCAGGGCCATGATCTCAATCTCGGCCTTCAGATTGACCTGATAGTCATTGCCCGCGTCCAGCCGATCCTTTGACGCCTGGCGGTTCTGGCTCATCATGATGACCGGCGCCTGGATCGCCGCCAGCATCGACAAGACCAGGTTCAGGAAGATGAAGGGATAGGGGTCGAAGGCGTCCTTGCGCAGCAGCAGGTTCAGCCCGGTCCAGATCGCCAGGAAGACGCCGAACGCGATGATGAAGGGCCACGAACCACCGAAAGCCGCCACCCGATCGGCCAGCCGCTCGCCAAAGGTTTGGCGGTCGTCGAAGGTCTCGTTGATGTCTTCGGAAACGGGGCGACGATCGGCGGTGCTCTGAACGACGACGGCTTCGTTCGCCGGAAGATCGTGCTTCGCCTTGCCCAGCCAGCGGCGGGACACGTGGTCGGCGTCGAGGGGGGCGTGATGCATGGCGGGCTCCTGAAACGATCAGGAACAGATCAAGCCTTGGCGGCCCCAGCGCGCAAGCCCCGTTCGGCCAGGGCCACGAGGGCGACCCCTCCCATGGTGATGGCCGACCCCGTCAGAATCTGCGGCGTCAGGATGTCGCCCATGAAGCTCCAGCCGATGAACATCGACACCACGGGCGTGACCAGCAGATAGGGCGTCACCCGCCCCGCCTCGCGCCGCTGCACCAGCCAGAACAGCAGGGTCGTCGCCAGCACGGACGACACGACGCCCGCCCACAGCAACGAGGCCCAGACCATGGGCGTGGCGCGCTTCACCGCCTCCCACTGGCCATGCTCGAACACCGCCGAGCCGAAGGCCATGACGGGAAAGGCGCCCAGCGCCAGCAGACCCTGCATCTTCAGCGGCGGGATCGAGTTGGTGCGACGCGCCACCACTGTGGTCACGCCCCAGGCGGCGCCGGCTGCGATGGCGACCAGAATGGCCTTCCAGTCCTGCAGCGCATGGGCGTCCAGCGTCATCCAGGCCACGCCGACGAAGGCCACGCCCATGCCGACCAAGGCCGCCTTGGACAGCCGCTCGCCCAGGATCAGAAAGGCGAACAGGGTGGTGAAGGGGATCCACAACTGGTTGGCCACCGTAACAGGGCTGACGTCCGTCGCCAGCCAGTAGGCGGTGTAGGCCAGGCCGTACTGGATCGGCCCGCCGATGATGACGATCAGCATCAGGCTCTTCCAGTCCGGAAACGGCGGCCGCACGAAAGCGATCAGACAGGCGGTGGCGATGCCGAACCGGATGGCGCCGACCAGCAGCGGCGACAAGTCCTGCGTCGCCAGCTTGGCCCCGGCGTTGTTGACGCCCCACACGACGATGATCGCCACGATGGCGGCGATCTCTAGCCCTGTCAGGGCGTGAGGCCTCTTGGATAGGGGCGCGGGCGCAGGCGCAACTTCGGAACGAACGTCGGTCATGACCGCCCTATGGCACGGCGCGGCTGCCGCGTCGGCTCACTTTGAATGACCTCAGGTTTCCGCTCAGAAATCCGGCTTGGCGACCATCAGCCAGTAGATGGCCAGGACTCCGGCGAAGGCGGGCCAGCCCAAGGCGAACCACCAGCGGAACAGCCGATGATAGGCGGATGGCAGGGCGGCGCCCTCCCCTGCCGCCCGTTCGGCCAGCTTCATCATCCGGTACTGGATCCACACGACCGGCAACCAGCAGACGCCGATCAGGACATAAAGCCCGTAGGCGGCCAGCAGCCATGGACTGGTCAGCGACCAGCCCTGCAGATGGATCAGGCCCAGGCCGCTGATTGGCTGGATCACCACGGCGGTCGCGGTGAAGACGAAATCAGCCAGAACGACGATGCGGCCGACCTCGGCGACGGTCCTGGCGTCCTTGGTCGCGTGGGCGCGCAGCATGAAGAAGGCGATGCCTGCGCCTGTGCCGAACAGCACCGCGCCCGACAGGATGTGAACGATCTTGAGCAGCACATAGGCGGTCATCGACGCGCGTCCGTCGCCGCAACGAACAGGCAAAGGGCCATCATCGGCAGGACCTTGAGCCATGGCCCCAACGGATCGATCCAGAAGTGCGGCAGGCTGAGAGTGCCGGCGATCAGATAGCCGACGGTGGCTAGACACATGAAGATCGCCACCCGCGCCGTCCACGGCCGCACGAACAGCATCAGCCCCAGCACCACGTCCAGCAGCGCGCCCCACCATGCGATGGGGCCGGCCATACGGCCGTAACCGCCCTCATGCAGGATGGCGACCGCGCGGTCCCAACCCGGGCCGAAGCTGATCAGGCCGGTGATCAGCCAGAACAGGCCCAAGGTCACGATGGAGATCGGCCGCACGAACCAGAGGCGCGCATGCCAGACATCCTGAACGGAGGCCGGTGTCTCGGCTAGGAAACGAGTGAAGCCGCGCGACGGGACGCCAAGCGCCTGCGCCCAGCCGCTGTCGCGGCCGGACACGTCGTGATCCATCTGTTTGATCGCCGTCGTGCGGATCGGCGAGGACCAGCCCAGCCGCCCCAGCAGGTCGCCGATCGCCAGGGCCGGCGCAGCCAGGACACGCGGAACGCGGATCACCCGTGCCGGGCTCAACCCCATCCAACCGCGATACAGGCGCACCGTCTCGACCATCGTCACCGGCTCCGGCCCCGGCATATCAAGCGTCCGATGCGACGGCGCGGCAGGCTTCAGCGCCGCGACGACGGCGGCCGACAGGTCGCCCAGCGGGATCGGGCGGAAAATCTGGTCACCGCCCACGACCGGGCTGAACAGCGGAAACGCCGCCAGCGCACGGATAAGACCCGTGCCGCCGAACGCCGCGCGGTCCACCACCAGCGACGGCCGCAGGATCAGCCAATCCAGCCCGCTGGCCTCGATCATCCGCTCGGTCTCGGCCTTTGTGCGAGCGTAGTCGGTGCCGGCCCCGTCGTCCGCGCCGACGGCGGAGATATGCACCAGCCGCCGCACGCCCGCCGCCTCGCACGCCGCGATCAAGGCGCGCGGGCCGTCGACATGGGCGGCGCGCGTGCTGTCGTCCGCGCCATTCTGAAGCACGCCGACGCAGTTCACCACCGCCTCCACGCCAACCAGCAGAGGCGCCCAGGCCTGGGGTGTCGTCAGCTTGGCGAAGTCGGCGACGACCCAGTCGAACGTCGGCGCGCGACGGGCGGGTTCGATGATGCGGCGCGCCCCGGCGCGAACGGACCAGCCAGCCGACGACAGGGCCGCCGCCACGTGCGAACCGATGAAGCCGTTGGCCCCCAGCACCAGCACGCGTCCACTCATTCCAGCACCCGGTCCGTCAGATCAACGCCTTTTGGCGGCATGGCGCACCAGGCCGCGCCGGGAAACCGGCGGCGGCGGCGCGCGATAAAGTCATAGAGGGTGTCGCGGAGGATCCGCGGCACGATCCGCCCAACGACGGCCAGTCGATAGGGCGGCGGCAGCAGGGCGGCGATGCCCAGAACGCCGTCGGACCGCTTTCGCGCAACGCCGTCTTGGATCAACAGCATCGTATAGGGATCGTCGGGATCGACGCTGTAGTGGACGAGAAGCGCCCGACCCAGGGGCGACTGCGTCGGCGCGAGCCGGATCCTCCCTGCCCTGTCATGCTTCAGGATCTTGCGCGCCGAACCGGAGCACAGCGCGCAATCGCCGTCGAACAGAACCAGAGGCCGGTCGTCCGGAAAGGCCGGAACGGCAGGATCCTCACGATAGCTGTAAGGCCCCCGCCCCAATGGTCTGACCTCAGAACGGGATGTCGTCGTTCAGATCGTAGCTTTCCTTGGGGCCGCTCGGCTTGTTGGCGCCGCCGGTGGAGAAGCCCGAGGAATAGTCGTCATCGCCGCGACCACCGCCGCCGCCGTAACCGCCGCCCGATGAGCCGCCTTCCGAACGGCCGCCAAGCATGGTCAGTTCACCCTTGAAGCGGCTGACGACGATCTCGGTCGAATATTTTTCGACGCCCTGCTGGTCGGTCCATTTGCGGGTCTGGAGCGCGCCCTCGATGTAGACGGTCGAGCCCTTCTTCACATAGTTCTCAACCACCTTGACGATGTTGTCGTTGAAGATGACGACCCGGTGCCACTCGGTCTTTTCCTTGCGCTCGCCCGAAGACTTGTCGCGCCAGGTTTCCGAGGTGGCGATGGACAGGTTGGCGATGCGGTCGCCGTTGGGCATGGAGCGGATTTCGGGATCTCGACCCAGGTTGCCGACCAGAATGACCTTGTTGACGCTGCCCGCCATGGAAACTTCCTTCTCGTGTGAGGCGGCGACGACTTCGCCCACCCCGTCAATTCAGTCCGATGTCTGACCGGGGCGACAGCTCATCGCCAGCCCTTTCGACAGCAAACCCGCTAAATCAGTGGATAAGCATTAACCGAATGTTCCACTTTCGTTCCAGACGCGCAAGCCCTACTTGGCGGCAGGGTCGGCTGCGATGGCGATGGGACGGCCCGTCTCGTCGCGCTGGATGGCGCCGGGGATGGCCAGACGACCGTCGCCTGTGCGGGCCATGGCGAAGAAGCGACTGCCGTTCAGGCTCTTGCCGATCTTGACTCCTTCGCGGTCAACGAAGATGAAGCGGCCCTGATAGGCGCCGGCGATTTCCTGGTTCGATCCTCCCATGCGCAGGAAGCGAAGGCGCATCTCCTCCAGCCGCGCGGCGCATTGTTCGAGCTGGGGCTGGTCGTCGGCGATCTTCTGCAAACGAGGCGGCGCATTGTCCGGCGTCGCGACGAAGTAGCAGGCGCCCTCCGCGAACTCGTACTTGGGTTCGTTTGAGCAGGCGCCCAGCAGAGCAGCCCCGGCGATGGCGGCGAGGGCGACGAAACGCATCAGTTCATTCCCGTGAATTGGCAGTTGCGATCCTGCTCGGCCAGGGTCCTGAAACGGTTGTTGTCATTTGACTGTTCCACCCGGCGCGGGACCAGACGCAGGGTCGTATCGCCCCAGCGGCCGTATTGGGCGTCGCCCGGCCCGACGCAGGTTCCGGCGTAAAGCGCCTGGACGCAGGCGTTCAGGCTCATGTTCGGCGACAGGGTGCGCCAGTCCGAGCCGGTGTGGCGCAGGCAGGGGCTGCCGCTGACCACGGGTGTCGGACGAGGTGTGGGTTTCGGTTCCAAAACCGCTGGCGGCGGGGTCTCGGCCATTTCGACCGCAGGCAGTTCGGGCGGCGGCGCGAAGGCCGCGGTCGGCGCGGCGGCCAGGGCGCCGGTCGCGTCCAGACCCACGTCCAGGGCGTCCGTCGCCAGACCGTTGCGCTGGGCGCAGACCGCCAGGGTCGCCATGCCGACGAACTGGCCATCGACGAAGCAGCGCAGTTCCCGCGTCGGTTCCAGCGTGGGCGCCTCGGCCAGGTTGACCACCAGACCGCCCTTGGACGCCGGCGGCGCTTCCGTCGTCTTGTCGCCGCCGCCCGTAAAGATCAGGGCGAGCACGACGGCGATGACGATCACCACGCCGGCGCCGACCAACAGGATGACGCGGTTGTCTTTCGGAAGGGCCATGGGCGGGCTTTCGCGGATGAGGAGGTCAATAACTCCGACCCGGCCTCGGGCGTCAACCGCCTTGACCGGTCCCGACCGCCATCAGGCCGTCAGGCGGCTCAGCGCAGCCTGATAGTTGGCCAGCTGCGTCTGCTGGTAGGCGGTCGAGGAGCCGTTGCCGGTCTGGGTGTTGGTTATGCCGCCGGTCGATGGCGCGAGGGCGCGATAGGAAGACCGGACCGCCGTCATCGCCTGGGCTAGCGATTCGATGGCCGCCTTTATCGAGGCGGGATCGTTCAGGTTCAGCTTGTTCGACAGGTTCAGCCCATAGGTCTTGATCGCGTCCTTGTCCGGCTTCATCGGACCGACGAAGCCGGGCGTCAGACCCAGCGCGCCCAGGGCGTCCTTGCCGATCGCCCCAGCGGAGATGACGGCGCCGTCCTTGTTGGCCGCCGTCTTGATTTCCAGGCGCTGGACAATGGGTTTGGCCTTCAGGTCGGTGATGACCTTGGCTTCCAGCTGACGGCTAGAGGCGG
This sequence comes from Brevundimonas sp. MEB006b, assembly GCF_030209705.1. NCBI lineage: Bacteria > Pseudomonadati > Pseudomonadota > Alphaproteobacteria > Caulobacterales > Caulobacteraceae > Brevundimonas > Brevundimonas sp. MEB006b. The sequence goes on along the minus strand of NZ_JARVRL010000009.1, from coordinate 113,210 downwards.
AATTGATCTTCTTGGCCAAGCTTTCCAACGTGTCCTTGGCGTCGATCGTCACCGTCACGGCGCGGCCGCCGCTCGCGGGCGATATCGAGAACTGATCCCCGACCCGCGCCGACGTCGCGACAGTCAGCAGCTTGGAGTCGGCCTGCATGATCTGACCTTGCGGCAGACCGAGGCGATCGAGCACGCTGGCGCCGTTTGCCGCGACGCTCAAACTGGTCGGCTTGGCCTGGTCGCCATCCGCTCGCCAGGTCCGATTGGATTGGACCGCTCCGCTCGCAAGGTCGATCTGGGCCAGATAGCCGGACGTCGGATCGTCCTTGCCCGCGCCTTCCGCCCGGTTCGTGCCGGTGATCCAGACCTTGCCGTCCTTGATGGCGACGTCGGCGGCGGTGTCCGCACCCGCCCCGCCGAAATAGGTCAGTTGGTCGCTTCCCGAGGCCTGAAGGTCGGCCGACAAGGTGGCGATGAAGACGTCGCTGCCGCCGGCATGGGCGTTGGTCACCGTCGCGATATCGAGGGCGGTGTTTTCGGTATGGCCGGTCACCACCACCTTGCCGTTTTCGACCGATATGCCGGCGATCGCGCCGCTGGCGTAGCCAAGGTCACGCGTCGAAGCCAGGCTCGGCACGCCGTCGGCGTCTAGGGTGAAGCGGCGCACGACCGCCTTCCCGTTCTCGACGCCGGCCGTATAGAGGTCGTTTCCTGACACCGTCATGGCCTGAACGGAATCGTCGCCGCTGGTGCCGAACTGCATGGTCGCGACGTTCACGCCCACGTCCGGGCCGTTGATCTTGATCGGCTTTTCCTGGAAGGCCTGAAGATAGGAATCCCAGCCGCCCAGGGCCGCATTGCCCGGCATGGCCGATTTCGACCGGCCGGCGACATAGACCATGCCGTCGGCGCCGAAGCGGACCTCGGTCGCCTCATCGGCCGCCTTGGCGCCGCGCCGCTGGGTCCACAACTCCTGGCCCGAACTGTCGAACACCGAGACGAAACTGTCGGCCACGGACGCGTTGTCGCCGCTCTTGCCGGGTTCCAGCGCCCCGGTCACCGATCCGGCCAGGGCGACCCGGCCGTCATCGTCGATGGCGATGGAGAAGCCGTTGGCGCTGGAGGCGGCGCCGAGCAACTTGGTCTGCATCAGATTGCCGGCGGAATCGTATTTCATCAGGGCGACATCGCGCGCACCCTTGATCGGTTGACTGGCGTCGCCCGCCGTCAGTTCGGCGACGACCCAGACGGAACCGTCCGGGGCCACGGCGCTGGCCTTAACCGCGGCGACCCCGTCGGGCAGGTCAGCGTGCCCCACCCTGCCCTCGACCCAGAACGGATCGTCGACGCCCTGCCGGGCGGCCGGCGCCGCGCCGCCGTCGGCCTGGAACTTCAGCAGTTGGCCCGCCGTGCCGGTCTTTCCGACCCCTTGCGTCACATAGACGGCGTCGGAGGTGTCGACGGCCCGGAAGCTGATGGCCTCGCCGGTCCCGCCATTGACCTTCAACGCCCACTGATCCGGTCCGGCCGGCAGGGTGATGGTCTTGGTTCCGCTCTTGACCGTCTTCGGCTCGGCGGGAATCAACTGAGCGCTGATTCGCGTCGCGACGCCCGCGTCCTCCAGCTTGCCGTTCATATAGGCGGTGACATTGGCCAACGACCGATCAGTCGCACCCATCTCAGACAGGTCCATGGCGATCGCCTGCTCCCCGGCCGCCGTCTTGACGGTTACGGAGAACTTCACGTCGCCCTCGAAGGCCTTGACCGAGGCGGTGGGGTCGCCGTCGTGGATGGGGGCGGTGACGAAACTGGTCGGCGCCCGTTCCAGCGCATAGGTGCTCTTGACCGAGGTCTGAGCCACACCCTGCACCAGCCGCATGTCTTCGAAACTGGCGGTGCTGAGATAGGTCGACAGTTCGGCCAGGCCTTCACCGAACCGCTTGGACACCAAGGCGGCTTCCGACGCGCTCAGCCCCTTGATGCCCGCACGGTCGGCCAGGGCGCCCAGCGTGTTCAGGCCCTGATAGAGGGCGAACATCTTGCGGTAGTCGGTGGAGGCGCCGGCCAGATCCAGGCTGACATTGCCCTCGTCGATCAGGCGGCGACCGCCGAGCGCCGCACGGACCAGATCGCTGGCCTTCGCGGGCGTCGCCGTGGACGACCAGGGGGCCGTCGGTTGGGTCTTCTTGGTTTTAACGGCCGCGCTGGCGGTCGTGGTGGCGCCTGACGACGACGTCCCCGTCGTCGTTCCGAAAAGACCCAGCAGATAGCTGTTGTTGATCATTCAGACGGCTCCGACCCTATCGTGCGGCGGGCGTCGATAAGGAACTGTTAAGCTGTCGGATCAGCCCTTGAACAGCGACAGGATCACCTGCGGCGCCTGGTTGGCGATCGACAGGGCCTGAACGCCAAGCTGCTGCTGGACCTGCAGGGCCTGTAGACGGGCGCTTTCCTTGGCCAGATCCGCATCCACCAGATTGCCGATGCCGGCTTCCAGCGCATCCGACAGCTTGCCGACATAGGTGGTGTGGCGTTCGATCTGCTTGGACTGGGCGCCCAGTTCGGCTAGACGCGCGCTGCTGGTGGTGATGGCGGCGTTGACGGCGGCCAGGGCCGTCGTGGCGTTGGCCTGGCTGGTCAGGGTCGTGCCGGTCAGCGACAGGCCAGCGACGGTCAGGTTCTGACGATCCAGCGCGATGGTCTCGGCGCCGTCGGCGCTGGCCAGGAAGTTCAGCGTCGTCGTCGCCGAACCGTCCAGAATGTTGGCGCCGTCGAAGATGGCGTTGTTGGCGAACGAATCGATCGAGCTCAGCAGCGCCTGAAACTCATCATTGTAGGACGTGCGGGTGGCGGCGCTGGCGCTCGGGTCCGCCGCTGCGGTCGCCTTCTGCTTTAACTCCAGCAGGATGTCCGATATCTGCTCGCCGGCCGCCAGCGAAACGTCGGCGATAGATGTCGCGCGGTTCAGGCTGGTGGTGACGGCTTCGAGCGATCCCCGGTCGGCGCGTTGACCTTGCGCGACCGCCCAGACCGCGGCGTTGTCGCGCGCGCCCTGAACCTTCAGCCCCGTGTTCACCCGGCTCTGCGTCGCCGCCAACTGGTCGTTGGTGCGGTTCAGATTCTGCAGGGCGATCATCGCCGAGGTGTTGGTGTGGATGCTGGTGGTCATGGCTTCAAGCCCCCGGACGTTCTGTGGGCTACAGGATTAACCATGAGTCGTAATCACATGGTTAACGCGCCGGAAACCATGATTGCGCCGTCCGGCAAGCCGGCGGCGTTAAAAAATTTTAGCTCTCGCCCGTCTTCAGACGGCGGTATCGACCAGCCGACCGCCGCGATAGGTCGGGTCGCTGTTCAGTTTTTCGACATCCTCGCGCGGCAACTGGCGGATCACCTCCCCCGTCACCCGGTCCAAGACCTTATAGACGAAGCGGTTGTCGCCCACGGCCTCGATGGTCAGTCGAAAGCGGCTGGCGTCGTGGTTGTCGTTCCTGGCTGCCGGGGCCGGCGTTGCAGGCTGGATGGCGACCGGACTGACGGGAGGGATCTGAGGTACGCTTACTGATCTCGCGACATTGTCTGTCATGGCTCCACGCGCAGGTCGTCCCACGCCCTCTAGAGAAACAAACGATCAGCCGGAGCGGTCGCGAAACCGCTCCGGCCGCGCGTCTTAGCGGAACAGGCCCAGCAGGATCGAGCTGCCCTGGTTGGCGATCGACAACGCCTGCACGCCCAGCTGTTGCTTGGTTTGCAGGGCGGTCAGCTTGGCGCTTTCCTTGGCCAGATCGGCGTCCACCAGATTGCCCACGCCGGCTTCAAGAGCGTCCTGAAGCTTGTTGACGAAGGTGATCTGACGGCCCAGCGACTTGGACTGGGTGCCCAAGGTGGCCAGGGCGCTCGTCGTCGCCGAGATGGCGGCGTCGACGTTCGCCGCGGTGGCGTTAGCGGCCGTGACGCTGCCGGTGTTCACGGCGGTGATCGCCGCGTTCGAACCCAGTGCCGTCAGGCTGTTCACGCCATCGAAGGTCGCGCCGGAGATGGCCGAGGCGACTTCCAGACCCAAGGCGTTGTAGTCGGCCAGATAGGCCGTCTGCGCCGAGCCGGTCGACGAGGCGATGTTGACGGCGAGCGACTTCATCTCTTCCAGGGCGGAAGTGACGGAATCGCCGGCGGCCAGAGCCACGTCGGTGATCGACTGGGTGCGTTGCAGGCCGGCGCGAACGGCGTCCTGCGAGGCGGCGTTAGCGCGTTGCGACGTGGCGATCGCGAAGATCGCACCGTTGTCCTTCGCCGACGACACCTTCATCCCGGTGCTGATCCGGTTTTGGGTCGTGTCCAGCTGTTGGCTGGTCTTGTTCAGGCTCTGCAGAGCGACTGCGGCGCCGTAGTTCGTATTGATGCTGGGCATTTCTAGCCCTCCTTTTCACTTCGTGAGAGCCCCGGCGTTTTGCCGGGGTGAGCGTTTTGCTCGGGGTTCAAGGCCACGACCCCGCCGCCGGGACGGCGAGGTCTCCGGGCCTTAGCGGAAGAGGCTCAGCAGTATCGAGCTGCCCTGGTTGGCGATCGACAGCGCCTGCACGCCCAGCTGTTGCTTGGTTTGCAGGGCGGTCAGTCGTGCGCTTTCCTTGGCCAGATCAGCGTCCACCAGATTGCCCACGCCAGCTTCCATCGCGTCCTGAAGCTTGTTGACGAAGGTGATCTGACGCCCGACCGACTTGGACTGGGTGCCCAGGGTGGCCAGGGTGCTGGTCACGCCCGCGATCGCCAGATCGACGTTCGCGGTGGTGTAGTTGGCGACGGTCGGCGTCGCCGCCGTGAACATCGCCAGTTGGGTGTTCGCGCTGACCGCCGTGGCGGTGCCCAGGCGATAGGTGCCCGAACCCGTCTGGACGTCGGTGGTCGTGCCTGCAGCCGTGTTCAACAGGTTGACCCCGTCGAAGCTGGCGCCGGCGATCGCGTCGTTGATTTCCTTGCCCAGGGCAGTGAAGTCGGCCTCGTATGCCGTCTTCGCCGAACCCGTGGACGAGGCGATGTTGACCGCGAGCGACTTCATCTCTTCCAGGGCGGAGGTGATGGTGTCGCCGGCCGCCAGCGCCACATCGACGATGGACTGACCGCGTTGCAGCGAGTTGCGAACCGCGTCTTGAGAGGCGGCGTTGGCGCGCTGTTGTGTGGCGATGGCGAAGATCGCGCCATTGTCCTTGGCCGAGGAGACTTTCAGGCCGGTGCTGATCCGGTTCTGGGTCGTCTCCAGCTGGGCGCTGGTCTTGTTCAGGCTCTGCAGGGCGACTGCGGCGCCGTAGTTCGTATTGATGCTGGGCATTTCTGGCCCTCCTTGTTCACTTCGTGAGATCCCCTGGCGTTTTGCCGGGGTGAGCATTTTGCTCAGGTCCGGGCGCCGGGAACCGACGACCGATCAGATGCGGCCTTGGCCCGACCGCCTCAGCGATCGGGCCGTGGGCCTTAGCGGAACAGGCTCAGCAGGATCGAGCTGCCCTGGTTGGCGATCGACAGCGCCTGCACGCCCAGCTGCTGCTTGGTTTGCAGGGCGGTCAGCTTGGCGCTTTCCTTGGCCAGGTCTGCATCGACCAGGTTGCCGACACCGGCTTCCATCGCATCTTGCAGCTTGTTGACGAAGGTGATCTGGCGGCCCAGCGACTTGGACTGGGTGCCCAGCGTCGCCAGCGACGACGTGACCGTCGCGATGCCGGCGTCGACCGCAGCCGTCGTGGCGCCCGCACGAGCGACGGAGCCGCCCGTCAGGCCCGTCACCGAGGCGACGCCCAGAGGCGTCGTCAGGCTGTTGGCGCCGTCGAACGAAGCGCCAGAGATCGCGGTGGCGATTTCCGCGCCCAAGGCGTTGAAGTCTTTCAGATAGGCCGTCTCAGCATCCGAACCGGCGACCGACGACTGGATGCTGACAGCGAGCGACTTCATCTCTTCCAGGGCGGAGGTGATGGTGTCGCCGGCGGCCAGGGCCACGTCGGTGATCGATTGGCTGCGTTGCAGCGAGTTGCGCGTCGCGTCTTGCGAGGCGGCGTTGGCGCGCTGCTGGGTGGCGATGGCGAAGATCGCGCCATTGTCCTTGGCCGAAGACACCTTCATGCCGGTGCTGATCCGGTTTTGGGTGGTTTCCAGCTGGGCGTTGGTCTTGTTCAGGCTCTGCAGGGCGACTGCGGCGCCGTAGTTCGTATTGATGCTGGGCATTTCTGGCCCTCCTTGTTCACTTCAGTGATTTCCGGCGTCGTTTTGCCGCCGGGAGCTTTTTGCTCGGTGAGTAAGAAGCAATTGCCGGGCCATTTCTGATCCGAGCAAAATCCTACAACTAACTGATTTTACTGATTTACCTTTGATTTACCCTCCTTCCGGCCCGGCAGCTTTTGCCGGGCTGGTCGGCGCACCAGGCAAGATTTGCCGAGCGCGCGTCGAGTTGGTCTGCGCCTATGCCGGGTCACCACACGGCGGAAGGCGAAGCATTCAGCCGCAAGGGCTTAGTTGCGGAAGAGGCTCAGGAGGATCGAGCTGCCCTGGTTGGCGATCGACAGCGCCTGCACGCCCAGCTGTTGCTTGGTTTGCAGGGCGGTCAGCTTGGCGCTTTCCTTGGCCAGATCGGCGTCGACCAGGTTGCCGATGCCGGCTTCGGTCGAGTCCTGCAGCTTGTTCACGAAGGTCAGTTGACGCCCGACCGACTTGGACTGGGTGCCGATCGTGGCCAGGTCAGCGGTGATCTCGGTGATTGCCGCATCGACGATGGCGGTCGTGGCGCCGGCGCGGGCGGCGGTGCCGGCCGAGACCGCCGTAATCGGGGCGGCGGCCGCCTTGTCGGTCGTTCCGAAACCGATCTGATAGGTTCCGCCGCTGACGTTGGTGGTGATGTTGGTGGCCGTGGTGGTGTTCCACAGGTTGACGCCGTCGAAGGTCGCGCCCTTCAGCGCCGCGTCGATTTCCTTACCCAAGGCGTTGAAATCGGCCAGATAAGACGTTTCGGCGGCCGAGCCGGCGACCGAGGACTGAATGCTGACGGCCAGCGACTTCATCTCTTCCAGTGCGGCGGTGATGGTGTCGCCGGCGGCCAGAGCCACATCGACGATCGACTGTCCGCGCTGGAGTGAATTCCGAACCGCATCCATGGCGCCCATGTTGGCGCGCTGGGTCGTCGCGATGGCGTAGATCGCGCCGTTGTCCTTGGCCGAGCCCACCTTCAGGCCCGTCGAGACACGGTTTTGCGTGCGCTCCAACATAGCGTTGGTCGCATTGAGGTTTTGCAGCGCGACAGCGGCGCCGTAGTTCGTATTGATGCTCGTAGCCATTTTGGCTTTCCTGTTCACTTCGTGTGATGTCCGACGCCATTTTAGCGTCAGGAGCGTTTTGCTCGGTCTTCAGGAGAGCAAGGGCGGGGCCAGTCCAAAATATGCCGCCAGCCAGACGCCGACGCTGATTTCATTGAACTTATCTCGACGTTTTGCGAAACGACCCGGCAAGCTTGCACACCAGGCGGCAGAAGTTGCCGAGTCGTTTTTGCAGGGCGTCAGTCGCGGCGTGGCACCTGCGCGTCGTGCATCGCGCGTTCGGCCAACAGGGTCTCGACCGCCAGCCGCCGCGCCCCGTCGCAAGCCACGATCTGGGCGCCACGCAGCAGATAGGCTGCGTCCAGATCGCCGGCCGTCGGTTCAGCCGGCAGGGTCGCCAGCGCGCACGGCCGTGTCGCCGCCTCCGGCAAGACCAGTCGCGCCGGCGCAACCGTCGAGATCGGGGGCGACGCGGCACAGTTCGCCGTCATGGTCGCGCAGGCGATCAGCGCGGCGGTTCTCCAAGGGTTGATCGGCATCGTCGGCGCTCCTGGCCTGGGCGACAGCGGCCGTGGTCGCCCGGTCCGCCGCCCCCGTCATGTGGTGATAGTGATCGACGCGCTGGGCCTGAGCCGCGGCGCCTTCGGTTTCGATGCGTCGGGCGTCGGCCTGCGCCGCCGCCACGGCAGTCGCATCCCGCGCCTGAGTGCGCGCGGCCGCCAGACGCTTGTGCTCCAAGTTCAGCGGATCCCAGCGAAAGCCGAGCCCGCCCAGCAGGACGACCCCCAGCGCCAACGCTGTCGCACCCACCACCAGCCAGCCGAGCGGCGTCACCGCCCGCAGTATCGATCCGGCGCTCATGGAAAAGCCTTTCGATCCAGCTCGAAATGCGGACCGTCCCGCAGCGTCTTCCAGTCGCCGCCCCAGATCAGAGGCGTCTTCAGGTCGAGCGCCGCCGCCTTGAACGCCTCGGCGATCCGGCCATACAGCGGCCAGTCCCATCGCACCTGCCCTTCGACCAGGGCGGCGACATCGACGGCATGGCCCGTCAGATGGCGCGAGCGCGTCGTGCGGCTGGCGCCCGCCTTGACCAGGGCGGCCTGACGTTCGGCCGAGCGCAGTCCCTCGGTGATCATGAAATCCACCGGCGTGCGCGCGATCGCCGCCTCGACCACCGCACTCAGGGCCGGATGCACGCCGACGAGCCGTGCCCGCGACCGGCTGGACAGACGAAAGCTCATGGTCGACCTCCGCTGATCCGCAGCCTTGCGGTGGCGATCAGGGTGATCAACTGCTGAGCGGTCGGCGCCACCAGATAGAGCACCAGGATCAGGGCCAGCAGGCCCATCAGCCCGTCCGTGATCCTGGGCAGCATCTCAGCCGGCGTCCGCCCGACCGTGCGCATCAACAGCACCCACAGTCCCGCACTGACGGCGAAGACATAGAGCCGACGGAACAGCCACCGCCCCTCCGCCAAGGGAATCGCCCCCTGCCTGTGTCGGGTCATCGTTCGTCCTCCTCGTCATAGGTTTCGATGGCGCAGCGGCCGTCCCAGCCGGACTGGGCGCGCCATTCCCCGTCGCTGAGGCTGTCGGGCGCTTCCCACGCTTCGGCTTCCAGCACTTCGACCGGCTCAACCGGATATCCGCGCCGGCTCATCCGACGACCGTGATCAAAACCGCGCCCGAAGCGCCCGATCCGCCCTGGCCGCCGAGGGTCAGGCCCGCGCCGCCTCCCCCGCCCCCGGCCCCGAACAGCGCGCCCGAGCCGCCGGGACCGCCCGCGCCGCTCGCTGATGCGTCGCCGCCCCCGCCGCCGCCGCCGACGATCGACAACAGCGGCTTGGGCGAGACCTGTCCCGCAGCGCCCGCGACGCCGCCGGCCGCGCGAAGGCCCGACCAGCCGCCCACCCCGCCCAGGCCTCCGGCATAGGCGACATCCGCCGCGCTCAGACCGCCCCCTGCCCCGCCTCCGCCCGGTCCGTGAGAGCAAAGGGTTTCTGCGCCCGTCGCTGCCGTTGCGCTTGTCGAAGAGCTGCCGCCGGAGTTGGCGAGCCGTTGGCCGATACCCCCTGCTCCACCGACGCCAGAACCGCCTGCGGCCCCGCCCGTCGCGCGTAACAGGACCATGTCACCTGTCGCGACCTCGCTATCGCCGCCCGAAACGCCGCTGATCCCGCCGGCGCCGACCTTGACCGACAGGACGCCCTCCAGATCGTCCGCCGACCATCGCGCGAGGCTCAGCCCGCCGGCGCCGCCTCCGCCACCGCCGAGGCGTGGGGCACCAGACGGACCCGTCAGCCCTTCGCCCCCGCCGCCGCCACCGCCCACGCAGGTCGCCTCGACCCAGCACGCCCAGGCCGGCAGGGCATAGTCGTCATCGCTGGTGAACAGCGTCGTCTCACGCCGGACCGCCCCCTGGTCAAAGGCGATACGCCCCGTCGCGCGATCCACGCGCCACACCGACCGCCATGTCCCAGCGTCATCGCAGGCCTTGAGGCCCAGATCGTCGTCGCCGATCAGGCCCAACTCTGCGCGAGCGGCGTATCCGCTCTGAAACAGCAGCGACAGGACATCGCCCGCCGTCGCCTTGTTCAGCGTCAGGCGAAGATCGCCGTCGCCGCCTTCCCCCTCGCCGCGCGCCGTGAACAGGGCGGCGTTGATCTTGGCCGCCAGGGGATTGGCGTCGTCGGCGGACGTCCCGAGACCCAGCCGCGTCAGGCCCTGCACCTCGCCCAGTCGCTGCCCCAGTGCAATCCAGCCCGCACGGGCCCGTACCACCACGACGCCTTCGTCCAGAACATAGGCGATCATGCCGTCCGGCGTCGTCACGGTGGTCCAGCCGCCGCCCTCGAACCGCATCAGGGTTCCGGCCGGCCGCCCGGCCCAGACCGCGCCTTCGGCCTCTCCCGGCAGGATATAGAGATCGCCATCCGACGCATCGGCCGGCTGGATGACCGTCGTGCGACTGACCACCGCCGTCTGCAACAGGGCGTCCAGCCGGGTCAGGGCCGAGTTCAGGGTCACATGCTTCTGCATCTGCCCCGCCGCCAGATAGGGCAGGTTAAGACGCGCGCTGAAATCGTCGCTCATTCTTCTCTCCGTTGTCGTGGAGATCAGTCTGGGCGCAGCCCTTCGTCAGGCCGGAAGACGGGCGGTCATTTGGCTCAGGTCCTTGATTTCAGACAGATTCGTTGCGGAGAACACGATGGCTAGGCCGCCTCAGCCAGCGCATCTCAATCGTGCAGATAGATGATCCGCTTCAGCGTCTTGTCGTTCTGCACGCGGGCTTCATGCATCTCATGGGCGCCGGTGGCGCGCGCATTGGCCTCAGTGTCCTCGACCCAGTGGGTGCTTTCGATGTGCTTTTGCAGCGCCCGCGCCGCCATCAGTTGTCCGGGAAAGAAGGTATCGACGATGTCGCCTGCGATCGGCACCGTGCCGGTGGCGGTGTCGATGGCCATATAGGCCCCCATGCGCGCCAGGGTCGCCGGCGTCGCCTTAGCCCGCACGGCCTGAAGCATCAGCCAGCCGCCCGTCCCGACCGTGTAGGCCGTGCCGACGACCGGCACCCAGGTCAGCATGGCGTCCAGCCCCATGCCGAACGGGCCGATGCCGATGACGCGGTCCGACAGTTTCTTGACGCCCTCGACATTGGACCAGATGTTCTCGATATCCCGGATCGACCGTTTGGCCATGTCGCCCTCCAAAGCGTCGCCTTAACGCTGGGCGAGGCGTCCTGTTCAATCCGAGAGATACCTCTTCAATGACCCTGATAAAGCTGGCGGCGAATGTGACGGCGAGCGCCCTGCTGCTGGGCTTGGCGGCGTTCGGCGCAGCGGCGCTCAGCGGCATCGGCCATCGCTGGGTGGATATCCTGGCGCAGTTTACATCGCCGGTGTTGCTGGCGGCCGTCGGCGTGACCGTGGTGTGTCTGCTCTTTCGCCTATGGCCGGCCTCGATCGTCGGTGGACTGGCGTGTGTGGTTCTGACCCTGTCGGTCTGGCCGCAATGGACGCCGACAAAGGGCGCGCCGGTTCCCGACCAGCCGATCGTGCGGGTCTATTCGGCCAACCTGTATGTGTTCAACAGCGATGTCGCAGCCATGCGCCGGTCCATCGCGGCGGCCGACGCCGACATCCTGGTGCTGGTCGAGTTGGGGCAGGCGCCGGCGTCGCGGCTGGACCAGTTGCTGCCGGACTATCCCCACCGCGTTCTGATCGGCCAGGCGCGCGCCGGCGACCACGCGCGCTCGATCATCGCCTCGCGCTATCCGATCCTGCAAGGCCTGCCCAAGCGCCCCGACGGCCTCAGCGCCGTGGGCGCGACGGTTCAGACGTCTATCGGCCCGATCAACGTCTTCGGCGTCCACCTGACCCGACCCTGGCCCTATCAATATCAGTGGGGTCAGATCAGCCAAGTCATGGCCCTGGCCGAGCGGATGAAGGCCGCGCCAGACCATCCCGTCATCGCCGCCGGGGACTTCAACAGCGTCTCCAGCGCTCGAATCGGCAAACAAATCCAGTCCGACTTGGGCCTGGTCCCCGCGCCCGGCTGGCCCGGCACCTGGCCCAGCCAGATTCCCGCCTTCGCCGGCATCACCATCGACCAGATCTATCGCTCGCCTGATCTGGCCCTGATCACGCGCCGCCTGGGCGAGCCGACAGGATCCGACCACCGCCCCGTCATCACCGAGTTCACCCGCGCTCAGCCGCCGCGATAAGAATCTTCAGCCGCGCCTCATGCCCCTCGGCAGGGAAATCGTCATCGACCCAACCGTCCTCGAACGCCTTCAACACCCGCCCTGTCTTCGGCCCCGGCTTCAGGCCCAGACGATCCAGATCGCGCCCCCCGATCGGCATCTTGGGCGGCGTCCAATCGGCGGCCAGCGCCTGCAATCGCGCGCCGACGCCCGCACCGGCCGCCTGGGCGCGCATCAGCCGATCCTCGAACGCCCTGCGTCCCAAACGATAGATCGCCGCTCGCGCCTCGGCGTCGCTCATCGTCGGCGAAACCGCAGGCCCGTCCGCGACCGCCGCCGCCAACCGATCTCGCACCGCGTTCGACAATCTCAGACCACCCGCGATCTCCGTCACACCTGCCGCATCTGCGGGCACCAAGGCCGACAGCCGCATCACAGGATCGTCGGTCAGGTCACACATCGCATCGAACAGCGCTAGCGGCTGCGCCTGCGGCAGCACTTGAGCCAGCACGCCGGTCTCGGCCATCGCCCGCACCGCCGCACGCGGGTCAGGCGCCGCCAGCAGTTTCAACATCTCCTTGGACACCCGCTCGGCCGACAGCTGCGCCATCCCGGCCTTCAGCGCCGCGCACGCCGCCAGTCCGATCGCGTCCGGCTCACCCCGCCCGTACCAGGCGTAGAACCGGAAGAAGCGCAGGATGCGTAAGTAGTCCTCGCGGATGCGCGTCTCCGCCTCTCCGACGAAAACGATGCGTCCCGCCGCCGCATCCTCCAACCCACCGCCGGTCGGATCGAACACCGTCCCTGCCGCATCGGCGTAAAGGGCGTTCAGCCGGAAATCCCGCCGCGCCGCATCCTCGGCCCAGTCCTCGGTGAAGGCGACCACCGCACGGCGTCCGTCTGTCTCCACATCGCGACGCAGGGTCGTGATCTCATAGGGACACCGCTCCGACACGCCCGTCACCGTGCCGTGCTCGACGCCCGTTGGCACGGCCTTCAACCCGGCCGCCGTCAGCGCCGCCATGGTCTGTTCGGGCCGTAGGCGCGTGGCGATGTCGATGTCGTCGACCGGCTGGCCCAGCAGACTGTTCCTCACGCAGCCGCCCACGAACCGCGCGCAGCCCGCACCGCCCGCCGCTTCCAGCGCCCGCATCACCGCCCGCGTCGCTTGGCTTTCCAGCCAGGGCTGTCCCTTCACAGAGACGCTCATGCCGCATCCTCGTCGGCCGCCGCCTCTGGCGCAGCCTCGTCGCCATACAGCCGCACGTGCAACGCCTTGAGAATCCCCGCTGTCACGCCCCAGATGTAGCGCTCGCCCCAAGGCATGGCCCAGAACCAGCGCCGCAACCCCTCATCCAGATCGTAAAAGTCGCGACGATGGTTGGCGGCGTCCATCAGAAAGTCCCACGGCGTCTCGAACACCTCGGCGACCTCGTCCGGCGACGGCGTCGTCACCGGCGCCTCGCGCAGCCAGCCGATCACCGGCGTGACAAGAAAGCCGGTCCCCGTCTCATAGGCGTCTGACAGGCCCAGCACCTCGACAAACGCCGGGTCCAGCGCCACCTCCTCGTCCGCCTCACGTAGCGCCGCCTGCATCGCGGTCTCGCCGGGGTCAAGCCGACCGCCAGGGAAGGCGATCTGCCCCGTGTGGCGCGCCAGGGTGTCGGCGCGCCGCGTCAGCAGCACGGTCGCCCCCTCGGGCCGCGCCACAATGGGGATCAGCACCGCCGCCGGCCGAAGCTCCCTGGCCGTCCGTGTCGCCTGAGGGTTCAGGTCGAAGTCGGACCGCGCCGCGACCAGTTCCGGCCGCCACGTCTCGACCGGCGCCAGCCGATCGACCAGCCGGGCCCTCAGGGTCTCAAGGCTCACGTCACCGCGCCCAAGGAGAAGATCTGGCCGCCCGACCGAACGACCAGGCGTCCGTCGACCTCATGGGCCATTTCGACCATTTCATAGAAGACCGAACGCGCGATCCGCGCCCACAGATCGCGGCGCACATGGATGCGCGGCGCCGGCTCGCCCGTCGTCGGATCGGTTTCGACGACGATGGGATCGGCCTCGCTGGCCCTCACCTCATCACCGACATCGGTGGTGAAAATCAGGGCGTCGCCTTCCCGCCGCATCGCGACAGCCCGGAACGGCAAGTCCTCAACGGTGATTTTCAGCTTTTCGACCGGCGTGACCAGGTGATAGCCGTCCGGGTCCTTCCTCAGCACCGTCGAGAACAGCCGTACCAATTCCTTGCGGCCGATGGGCGAGCCTTCATGCATCCAGACACCGTTCGCCCGAATGACGATATCGATGTCGCCGCAATGCTCGGGATGCCACAGGTGGACTGGCGGCAGCCCCTTGCCGGGCGCCTGTTTGGCCGCCTCGGCGACGGCGTTCAGTCCTGACTTGGGATTATCCATCACCCTGACTTAGGCCCCGCGAACCGCGCGGGAAAGGGTCAGCCGATGCGAACCGAACCCGAAACCTGATCCACGCCGGTCGCCAGCCACAGGACACGGCGACGATCCACAGGTCCGGGCAGGATCGCCTCGGGCGCAGGGGCGAATCCGAACCGCTCGAAATAGGCCGCATCCCCGATCAGCAGCACGCCGCCGACGTCCAGCGTCCGTGCCTGATCCACGCACGCCTGAACCAGTTCGGCGCCCAGACCGTCGCTCCGGCGGCCGGCGTCCACGGCGATCGGCCCCAAAAACAGGCCCGAGGTGTCTCCAACCACGACCGGCCATAGCCGCACCGAGCCCACCACGTCCCCGTCGCGCTTGACGACAAAGGCCGCGCTTGGCTGCGAGCCTTCACGCAGACGTTCGGCCGTCTTGGCGAACCGTCCGGGCCCGAAGGCGGCCATGACCAGCGCGTCCACGCCTGTGGCGTCGGCCGGGGTCTCGGCTTCGATACGGCTTACGGCCGGAGGTATGGAAAGGGCGTGCGACATCGGCGCGCGCACCTAGAAGCAAAGCTGCGCCAAATCAAGGCAAGGCCTTCTGACGACCGCTTAACCCGCCTTCGAAAAGTCCGGCGCACGCTTCTGGGTGAAGGCCATGAAGGCCTCCATCGCCTCGGGGCTCTTCATCTGCGAACCGAAGGCCTCGCCCTCGCGCTGCATCAGCGCCCAAATGCCTTCGGCGTCACGCATCAGCCGCTTGGTCTTGCGGATCGAGTTGGGCGCGCGGGCCGCCACCTTGGCCGCCAGTTCCGCCGCCGTCGCCTCGACCTGATCGGCCGGGACCGCGCGATTGGCGATACCCCACGCCAGGGCTGTCCGGCCATCCAGCGGCTCGCCCAGCGCAAACAGTTCGAAGGCCCGCTGATGACCGATCACGGCCGGCAACAACAGGCTGGACGCCGCCTCGGGCGCCAACGCCAGATTGACGAAGGGCACGGACAGCAGCGCATCCTCGGCGACCACCACCAGATCGCAGTGCAGCAGCATGGTCAGGCCGATCCCGACCGCCCGCCCCTTCACGGCCGCCACAGCCGGCTTGTCCAGATCCGCCAGCGCCTTCAGGAAACGAAACACAGGCATGTCGCCCGGCCCCGCCCCTTGCGAGCCCAGGGCGATGAAGTCCTGAATGTCGTTGCCGGCCGAGAAGCTGTCGCCCTCCGCGCGCAGCAGCAGCGCCCGCACCGCATCGTCGGTTCGCCCCCGCTCCGTCGCCTCGGCCAAGGCCGAATACATGGCCTGGGTGATGGCGTTCTTCTTGTCGGCCCGGTCCAGAGTGACGGTCAGGACGCCGTCGATCAGTTCGCTGCGGATATGTTCGCTCACGTCGTTTCCTCGTCCTGTGCGACGGCGCTCCACCAGTCGACGCCGCTCTCGTCCCGCGTCCGCGTCGCGCGGCCGCGTCTTTCCAGATAGTTCAGGTGCGCCTGGGCCTCGCCCGTCGCCATACCCAGCACCCCGTCGCCCACCGTCCGCCCGAAGACAGACGGGAAGGCGTCGATCACCCTAGACGGTTGACGCAACGTCCGCTCAAGCCGTTTCAGCGCGACCTTATGCCCTCGCTTCAGGGCATCGAGCCGCGTGTGGACGCCATAGAAGGGTTCGCCATGCGCCGGCAGAACGAACGCGCCCTCCGGCAACAGCGCCCTCAGCTTGTCCAGCGAGTCCATCCAGTCACCCAGAGGGTCGGCTTCCGGCTCCGTCGACCAGACCGACACGTTCGACGATATGCGCGGCAGAATCTGATCCCCGGCGATGAAGACGTCGTCCGACCGCCGCCACAGGCAGACGTGCTCGGGGCTATGGCCTGACCCGACGACCACTGTCCAATCTTCTCCGTCGATCTGAATGATGTCGCCGTCGGACAGTCGCAGATAGCTGCGGGGCATCGTCGCCACACCCTTGCCGAACCCGCCGTAGTCAGCCCGCCAGCGCGCGATCTGCTCATCGCCCCAACCCGCCGCACGATAGTAGCGCTCGCCGTCCTTCGGCGCATCGCCCGCCTCCTCGGCCATCAGCATCCGCGCGGTCACATATTCCAGTCGCGACATCAGCAACGGCGCCCCCGACCGCTCACATAGCCAGCCCGCCAGTCCGATGTGATCGGGATGCATATGCGTGCAGATCAGTCGCGTCACCGGCCTGCCGCCCAGCGCGCCATCCAGCGCCGTCTCCCATGCAGCAACGGTCGTGGATGTCTTCAAACCCGTATCGACGACTACCCAGCCGTCGCCGTCCCGGATCGCATAGACATTCACGTGATCCAGTTGAAACGGCAGGGCGAACCGCAGCCACAGCACGCCTCGCGTCACTTCGACTGCGCTCTGTTCGGGGCCATTCGCGCCCAAGGGATAATGAAGAATGGGTTGGCGTGACATCCGCTCGCGCTCATCGCTTTGTGATGTCACGCTTGTCTTGCCATTTCGCACTAGCTTTCCAAACCCAGGTCACACTTGCTGTGCGTGGTTCTCTTGACGATTATCTTACGACAGCTCAAGGCTGAACAAAACTGGTCTTCGGAGGTCCTGCTTGTCCCATCATCGCGTCCTTGCGGCTCTTGCTAGCAGCGCATTTATCGGCCTGGCTTTGGCTGGTTCAGCCGTTGCTCAATCGGCTGGCCCTACGTCCAACCCTGAATACGGCGGCAGGGCGGCGCCAGGAAATCCGTCTGACCCTTCCCGGGCACAATCAACCCGCGAAACCTCTGCTTCGCGCCTGCGAGAGAACCGCCAGAATCGTAGACAACAAGCGCCTAGTGCAACCGCTCCCACCGCAGAGCAAGTTCTTGCATCCGCGCAAGAACAGGCAACTTTAGCGAATACGAAATGTCAGGTCACTGAGGCCAAGCTGTTGGGCCAAACGGCGGACAAAACCTCTGTTTTCGAGGTTGCATGCGGAGCAGAGGCTGGCTTCATCATTGAAGCGAAGACGCCACCTGTCGCGACAAGCTGCATCAATCTAGCCTATTCGGCGCGGATCGTACGCGAGAGAGATCCAGCGGCGGATGTCGGCATGCAATGCACGATAGCAGCGAATACGGATGTAGATCGGTTTATCCGTGCCTACGCTCAGCAAGCCAGCGTACCTTGCTCGGTTGATCAGACAAAGGTTTTGGGCCAGTCGGGCGACGGGGCTGTTGTTTATGAAATCGGTTGCGCGGACGCTGCTGGTTACTGGATTCAGAAAGAGGGCGAAGCTTGGACAAAGACACCCTGCATCCGAGTTTTGGCCGAAAGCGGAGTTTGTGAATTCACGACAGTCGCTGAAAATGCCGCATTCGTGAAAGGCCTTCTTGCAGGGTCGGATGCCGCGTCTTGTAACGTGACCGAAGCTCGGCTGATGGGCCAGAACGCCAACGGCGTTTTCTATGAAGCCAAGTGCGACGGCGCTGATGGCGTCATCGCCCGCGTGAACACTGAAAACGCGGTTCAGCAAGTCTATCCTTGCGCCACGGCACAACGCATCGGCGGCGGCTGCAAATTGACAATGGCGGCTCCGGCCGCTGCGCCAGCCCCTGCCGGCGGTCGCCCGTAAACGACGACAGAGACCAGACGAAAGGGCCGTCGGAGCGATCCGGCGGCCCTTTTCTTTTGCGCCCTCTTTTCCAGAACCGAGACGCAGCCTAGCCTCGCCGTCATGCGCATCGCCACCTGGAACGTGAACTCCGTCAACGCCCGCCTGCCCACCGTTCTGGCATGGCTGGAGCAGGCCGCCCCCGACGTCGCCTGTTTCCAGGAAATCAAATGCGTGGATGAGAAGTTCCCGCGCGAGGCGTTCGAGAGCCGCGGCTACAATGTCGAGACCCACGGGCAGAAGAGCTACAACGGCGTCGCGCTGCTGTCCAAGTATCCGCTGTCCGACATCCGCCGCGGGCTGCCGGGCGACGAGACTGACGAGCAGGCGCGCTATATCGAGGCCCTGATCGAGGCTCCACGGCCTATTCGCGTGGGCGCCCTCTATCTGCCGAACGGTAATCCGATCGGGACGGAGAAGTTCGATTACAAGCTGGCTTGGTTCGATCGGTTGAACCGCCATGCCCAGGATCTGATGGCTTTCGAGGAGCCGCTGGTCCTGTGCGGCGACTACAACGTCATTCCCGAAGCGGAGGACGCCAAAGATCCGACCGCCTGGACCGACGACGCCCTATTCCAACCGCAGAGCCGCCAGGCATTCCGCGCGCTCAAGAACCTGGGCCTGGCCGACGCGCACGAGATCGGCGGCGAACCGGCCGGCACCTACACTTTCTGGGACTATCAGGCTGGCGCCTGGCAGCGGGACCATGGCATCCGCATCGACTTCGCGCTTCTGTCGCCCCAGGCCGCCGACCGGTTCAGGGGGATAGAGACCCACCGCGACGCCCGGGACATGGAAAAACCCAGCGACCACGTCCCCGTGGTGGTCGATCTCGATCTGGAGGCCTGACGACCATGGCCGACGTCTTGCGGGTGGTGTTGCTGATCGCCCTCGCGGCGGCCCTGCTGACGACCCTGGCCCTGGCGCTGTCGTGGTGGATGGAGCCGCCGCGCCGCTTGCACCGCGCCATGCTCAAGACCTTGGGCGCCGCGCCGGAGGTCGAGGCCTTGTCGCCGGGCGAAGGTCGCGCCTGCGCCTTGAACTTCGACGTCGAACAGGTCGTCGTACTGTGGGCCATCGGCGCCCATGGCCTGGTCTACGCCTTCGATGAGGTCGAGGGGGGCGAGATCATCGTGGACGGCCACGTGGTCGCCCGCATTCGCCGGGGCGAGGCGCGCAAGTCGCTGGACGTGCTGGCCCCCGATGCCGAACAGGTGGTGCTGCGGCTGATGTTCGCCGACGCCCGCCACCCGGAGTTCGAACTGGCCCTGTGGGACGCCGCCCTGCCCGTCCAGACCGGCTCGCCGGGCGAGGCGCTTCGTCTCGGCCGCCGCTGGTTGTCGCATCTGGAAGCCCTGCTGAAGGGCTGAGACGCCGCATGGGCCTTTCAGTCGCCGCGATGCGGCGTTAGAAGCCCGGCTCACTCCTAACCGACACGCCTTTATCAGGGAGGCCGCCTTGGCCCGCCTTTTCGACGCCTATATCGTCGCCGACTGGACCGCCGCCGAAACCAAGAAGCTCGGCGACACCTCGCTGTGGATCGGCGTGGCCAAGCGCGACGTGCGTTTCCGCCTCTATACCGAGACGCACAATGTCGCGACCCGGGCCGAGGGCGAAGCCCTGCTGGCCTCGATCCTGGCGGACCACAGAAAGCGCGGCGACCGGGTGCTGGTCGGCCTGGACTTCAACTTCGGTTATCCCGTCGGCACGGCCGCGCGGCTGAAGTTGGACGGAACCCCGTGGCAAGCCATGTGGAAATTCATCGCCTCGAACGTCGTGGATAAGGCCGACAACACCAACAACCGCTATCAGGTCGCGGCCAAGATGAACCGGCTGATGACCGACGAGGCCTGGCCTCTGTGGGGCGCACCCGCCAAACAGGCCCAGCGCTGGTTGACCACGACCAAACCGCCCGCAGGCTCCGGCGCCGACATCCCCGAGTTCCGCGCCACCGAAAACGCGGCTCGCAAGGGCCGGCTTCAGCCCAAGAGCGTGTGGCAGATGCACGGCGCCGGCGCCGTGGGCGGCCAGACCCTGGTCGGCATCCCGGCTGTGCGGCGGCTTCTGGAAAGCCTCGGCCCGTCAGGTGCCGTCTGGCCGTTCGGCACCGGCTGGCGCGCGCTGACGCCCGAGGACGTGGAACCCTTGTCGGCCCTGGTTGTCGAGGTCTGGCCGTCGATGCACGAGACCAAGCCTCAACCCGGTGAGTTCAAGGACCAGGCCCAGGTTCGCTCCACGGCCGAGGCCCTCGCCCGGATGGACGAGGCCGGCGACCTCGCCAAGGCGTTCGCCCCGCCCAAGGACGCCACACCCGAACTGATCGCCCAGGTCGAACAGGAAGAAGGCTGGATTCTGGGCGCTTAACGCCAACCGTCGTCGCGCGCGCGTCGTTCGGCGGCGGTGTCCACGGCGTCTCCGGCGATGGTCGTATCGACAGCCGCGAGCACGACGCCAGGCGTGTCGCTCGAGGCCGTGCGGATTTCACCGCCCGGAGACCCCGCCGGCGCCAGGGCCTGCAGCCGCCAGTCTTCGCCTTGGCGACAAACCAGCCCCGCGACCCCGTCCTGCGAGGCGGTGAAGGTCCGACACCAGCGTCCTTCGGCGTTTCGGAACGTCAGTCCGACCGCCCGCCCTCGAGCGTCGGCCCCGTCGGCCGCCAGGCCCGTATCGAGCACCCGGATCAGCCCTACGTCCGCCACGGCGCCGTCGCTGGTCAGGGCGAACCCGGTCGGCCCGTTCATTGACGGCGCGATCAACAGGCCAGCAACGAAGGCCGCCGTCGCCAGACCGCCCCAGATGATGGCCGACCGGGGCGCAAAGACTTGGCCGAGCCAGAGCTTCCAGCCTACGCTTTTCGTCGGCGCGGAGCCCGACGCCATGATGAGCCGGGCCAGATCCGCATCGCGCGCATCGCTCTGGATCGGGAAGGCCGCGCGCGCAGCGGCGCCGGTCGTCCGCAGCGCCGCCAGCCGAGCCGCCAGATCGGCGTCGCTTGCAGCCGCCGCATCGATCCGATCGCGCTCGGCGACCGGCATTTCGCCGTCGATCCGCCGCATCAGGGTTTCGTCGTCGTAGCGGGTCATCCGGTTATTCCTTGGGCGGCGAGAACTTCGACCAGGGCCTGGCGGCCCCGCACCAGTCGGCTGGTCAAGGTGCCGGCGGGCACGCCCAGAACGTGCGCCGCCTCGGCGTAGGACAGGCCCTCGATCAGGACCAAGGCCACGGCCTGACGCTGATCGTCCGGCAGGGCGTGGATCGCGTCGCGCGCGGCCAGGGCGTCGGTGCGCAACCCCTCGCCGGCCTGGGCCGGATCGGGCGCCTGCGGCGTGGCGTCGTCCTCAGGCGAGACGACGCGGGACCACCGCTGGGCCTTTCGACCGTCGTCTATGGCGATCCGTTTCATGATCGTGAACGCCCAACTGTCCAACCGCGTGCCCGCCCTGAAGCCCTTTCGAGAGGCCAGAGCGCGCTCGACCGTTTGTTGCACCAAATCCTGAGCGTCGGCGTCCTGGGGCCGCAGAACGCGCGCGAACCGGCGAAGGCGCGGAAGCATCGCCACCAACTCGGTCTGAAATTCGTCCACGCGTGTTCCTCTGTCATGAGGGATGAAACGCGCGGCGCGGCGCGTTTCATCCCTTGTCACAAGCGAATGGGCATAGGCGAATGGATCGCCTGACGATGCAAGACGGCGCAAGGAGCGGATCGGGTGATTTTGAACCGGCTGACGATCGGATGGATGGCGGCGACGCTTGTGGCTTGCTCGGTCGCCTCGCCGGCCATGGCGCAGATCGGCCTGCCGTCCTCCCTTCCGTCGCTGCCTTCAGGCCTGAGCGATCGCATTCCGCAAAGGGGAACGCTTGAAGGTCTGGCGCGCGATGCCGTCGAGGATGCGCTCAGGGCGCCCGCCCGTCTGACCGATCTGGTCCGAACCTCGCGCGGCGCGCTGCAGACCGATCCCGACGGCTGGCCCGTTGTGACGGGCGAAGTCGTGGCGGTTGATCTGCCGCAGCACGCGCGGGATCAGGCTCTGGCTGCGGGCTTCACCGTTCTGCGCGAAGAGCGTCTCAACGCGCTTGACCTGTCGATCGTGGTCCTGGCGCCCCCGCGTCGCCTGACGCTGGATCGCGCAGTGCGACGGCTTCGCGAAATGGCTCCCGGCGCGGAGATCACCTTCAACCACATCGCCTCTCCTGCCGGAATGGCGGCTGCCCCTGTCGCGCTGACCGCCTCCCCACAAACGAACGGCGCCGCGCCGGGCGCCCGCCTCGGATTAATCGACACAGGCGTCGAAGCGACCCACCCGGCCTTGGCCGGATCGGCCATCGAACAACGCGGCTTCTCTGGCCCGCCGCAAATGGGCGCGCACGGCACAGCGGTCGCATCGCTGATGGTAGGGGATGCGGGGGTCTTCAAGGGCGGCGATCCCGGCGCGGCGCTTTTGGTGGCAGACATCTACGGCGGTCGCGCGGCGGGCGGGTCGGCGACAGCCTTGGCCTCGGCCCTGGCCTGGATGGTCGAACGTCACGTCGCCGTCGTGAACATCAGTCTGGTCGGGCCGCGCAACGCCCTGATCGAACGCGCGGTGTCGGCGGCGCAGCGGCGCGGCGTCATTCTGGTCGCTGCGGTCGGAAACGATGGCCCCGCCGCCCCGCCCCTCTACCCCGCCGCCTATCCGCAAGTCATCGGTGTCACCGCCGTCAACGCCCAGGGCCGCGTCCTTGCCGAAGCGGGGCGGGGGGATCAGGTCGATTACGCCGCGCCGGGCGCCGACATGGCCGCCGCCGGACGCGCCGGCAGTTTCGTCTCGGTGCGCGGCACCTCCTTCGCCGCGCCGCTGGTCGCCGGCCTGATCGGAAAGTCCGGCCGCCAGGGTTTGAACGCGATCGACGCCGGCGCATCCGGCCGCGACGCCGTCTATGGCCAAGGGGTTGTGGGCCTCTCCCTGCGCACCCCGCCGGGCGCTGTCGTCGCGCGCGGACGTCTGGCGTCGTAAAAAAGATTCGTCTGCCGGGATGAAACTGACCGACGCCGTCGTTGGACCCTGTGAGGGCGATCAAAGCCCAGAACAACAGGAGATACGACGATGAAAAAGACCCTGATGACCGCGACCGTCGCCTTCGGCCTGATGCTGGCCGGCGCCTCGCAGGCTCAAATCCTGGGCGGCTCGGGCGGTCTGGGCGGCAATCTCGGCGGCAGCCTGGGCGGCCAGGTCGGCGGCCTGACCGGCGGCGCGACGGGCGCCGGCTCGCTGACCGGAAACCTGGGCGGTTCGCTGGACAGCTCGCGCGTCACCGATCGTGCGACCTCCACCCAGACCCGCGCCGAACGCCGCGCTCAGCAGGCCCGCGCCCGCGCTGAGGCCACGGCGGCCCGCACCCGCGACGCCGCAGCCTCCACGGCGGCGACGACGGTCGGCGCGGCCCAAACCACCGCCGGCGCCGCACGTGATCGCGCGTCTGGTCTGGCCCAAGGCGCCGCGTCGACCGTGAACTCCGCCTCGGTCTCCGGCTCGGCTTCGGGCGACGCATCCAGCTCCGCCTCGACGTCGCGCGGCGACGCGGCCACCTCGGGCTCGGCCAACGGTTCGGCTTCCGCCTCACGCAGCGGCGTAGCGCTGTCGGCCGGCGCCAGCGCAAACGGCTCGACCAACGCCGGCGCCAAGCCCAACTGATCCTGAGTTGATTTTAACGCCCCCCGGAGCATGCGCTCCGGGGGTTTTGTCTTATCCGATCAAAGCCCGCGCCGCCGCCCGCGCCTCGTCGGTGATTTCCGCTCCCGACAGCATGCGCGCGATCTCTTCCTGACGGCGCTGGTCGTCCAGGGCGACGACGGTGGTGGTGGTCAGGCCGTCGCGGTCGGCCTTCATCACCTTCCAGTGGGCATGGCCGCGGGCGGCGACCTGGGGGCTGTGGGTCACGACCAGGACCTGTGCGCCGTTCGACAAGCGTTTCAGGCGCGAACCGACGGCTTCGGCCACCGCGCCGCCGACTCCCTGATCCACCTCGTCGAAGATCATCACGGGCTGGCGCATGTCCTCGCGGCTGGCGAGGGCCGCCTTCATCGCCAGGGCGAAACGCGCCAGTTCGCCGCCCGAGGCGATGGCGTCCAGCGGGCCGAAGTCGGTTCCGGCGTTGGTGGCGATTTGGAAGCGCACCGTCTCGACGCCGTCGGGCCCGCGTCGGCCCTCGATCGGCTCCAGCGCCACGCGGAACCGCGCGCGCTCCAACTTCAGCGGGCCCAATTCTCCCATGACGGCGGCGGTCAGCCGCTCGGCGGCGGCTTCCCGCGCCGAGGTCAGGAAGGTGGCCGCCAGATCATAGGTTTCCGCCGCCTCGGCCGCCTCGCGACCGGCGTTGGTCAGCGCCTCCTCCCCGTCCTCGATCAGCCGCAGCTGCTCGCGCAGGCGAATGCGCAGGGTCGGCAGGGCGTCGACGGTCGTGTGCAGCTTGCGGGCGGCGGCGCGCAAGGCGAACAGCCGCTCCTCGGCCTTGTCCAGACGGCCGGGCTCATAGTCGAAGGCGTCGGCGGCGGCGTCCACGGCGGCGAGGGCTTCCGCCGCCTCGACCATGGTACGGTCGATCGCCTCCACGGCGGCCGACAGTTTGACGATGACCGGATGATCGCCCTCGGCCCCCGCTTGCCCTGCCCTCTGGCGCGCATGTTCGACGGCCCTCAACGCCGCGCCCAGCTTCTGGCTCAGCTTGTCGCCGCCTAGTTGGGTGCGCGCGTCGCCCAGATCCGCGATGGCCTTTTCGGCGGCGCCCAGCAGGGCGCGTTCGCCTGCCAGTTCCGTCTCTTCGTCGGCGCGAGGATCCAGCGCATCCAGTTCGGAGAGGTTCAGGCTGATCTCTTCACGCCGCGCATCGGCGTCCGCCGCCTGCGCCTTCAGCTCGACCAGCTTCGCCTCGGCGGCCTTCAGCTTGGCGGAGGCCGACGCGACCGCCGACAACTGAGGCTGCAGTCCGCCATAAGCGTCCAGCGACGCGCGGTGCGTTCGCCAATCCAGCAGGCCCACCGTCTCATGCTGTCCATGCACCTCGACCAAGGCCGCGCCGATCTCGCGCACGGCCGTCACACCGGCCGGCTGATCATTGACATAGGCCCGGCTGCGACCGTCGGCGCCCAGCACCCGTCGCAGGATCAAATCCTCCCCCGGCTGCACATCGAATCCCTTGTCGGCGATCAGGGCCAGCAGATCGGGATCGTCGGGGGCGGAGAAGACAGCTGTGGCAACCGCCTGTTTGGCGCCATTGCGCACCAGGCCTGCATCGCCGCGCCCGCCGAGCGCCAGGCCGAGCGCGTCCAGAATGATCGACTTGCCGGCTCCGGTTTCGCCGGTCAGCACGGTCAGGCCATTCTCGACCTCGAGATCGAGCACGTCCACCAGGACGACGTCACGAATGGAAAAGGCGGTCAGCATCGCGTCAGGCGCCGGCGGAACGAATCATGACCGACAGAATCCCGATCCCCGCCGGATTGCACAAGCCGTCGCGTGATCAGCCCGGAATGATCCGCTGCAGCCAGCTCTCGCGCTTGCCCTCGGGCACCTTGTCCGGCGTCTGGCCGTTTTCGGTCAGCAGCGCATAGGCCTCGGCGTACCAGGGGCTGCCCGGATAGTTGTAGCCCAGAACCGCGCCGTTGCGCGTCGCCTCTTCCTTCAGACCCAGCTGAAGGTTGACCTCGACCAGGCGATAAAGGGCTTCGGGCGTGTGCGAGGTGCGCTGGAAGTCCGGGTTGGCGATCACCGCCTTGTAACGGTTCAGGGCCGCCAGCGGTTGGTTGGCGCGCTGATAGTAGCGGCCGATGTTCATTTCCTTGCCGGCCAGCTGGTCGTTGACCATGTCGATCTTGACGGCGGCGTCTGAGGCATAGGGCGTGCCCGGATAGCGGCGCGAGACATCCTTCAGACCCGCCAGGGCGGCGGTGGCGTAACCCTGATCGCGCCCCACGTCGGTGATCTGCTCGAAATTGCAGACCGCCTTCATGTAGAAGGCGTAGGACGCCGACGGATTGCCGGGGAACAGCTGGATGAACCGGTCGGCCGCCGCGATGGCGTCGGCATAGGCGTTGTTCTGATAGTAGGCGTAGATCTGCATCAGGATCGAACGACGCGCCCAGTCCGAATAGGGATGCTGGCGTTCGACTTCCTGGAAATAGTCCACGGCGTCGGACCAGCGGCGCTGCTGCAGCCGATCATAGCCGGTGTTGTAGAGCGCCTCGACCGGACGTTCCTCATAGGCCAGCTTGGGACGCTTGGTGCCCGAGCAGCCTGAAATCGTCACTGCGGCGAGCGCCGCGGCCATCAGCACCATGCCGGAACGGAACTTAGAAGCGGACAAGGACGACCCCATGACGTGTGAAGGACGGCCCTGAAGCCGTTCCCCGGAAACCAACGCGGCGACCTCTAGCACCCGCGACCGAGCCGCGCCATGCCGAGGAAAACTCAGCATACGACTTGCCCTGCCCGGCTCCACTGGTAAAGAGCGCGCCAACCGACCGCCGTTCATGGGGGGCGGATGACGGCGAAAGGATGACCGGCCGATGAAGCTGCTCTCAGGCAACTCCAACCGCGCACTGTCCCAGGCGATCGCCGACCACCTGGATGCGCCCCTGACCAAGGCCCAGGTCAAGCGGTTCGCCGACAACGAGGTCTTCGCCATCATCGAGGAAAACGTCCGCGGAGAGGACGTCTTCATCCTGCAATCGACTTCCTATCCGGCCAACGACAACCTGATGGAGCTGCTGATCATCACCGACGCCCTGGTGCGGGCCTCGGCGAAACGGATCACGGCCGTCATTCCTTATTTCGGCTATGCGCGTCAGGACCGTAAGACCGGCGGCCGCACGCCGATCTCGGCCAAACTGGTGGCCAATCTGATCACCCGCGCCGGCGCCGACCGCGTTCTGACGATGGATCTGCACGCCGGTCAGATCCAGGGCTTCTTCGACATTCCGACCGACAATCTGGTCGCGACTCCCGTGCTGGCGCAGGACATCAAGGAAAACTACGCCCGCGGCGACGACCTGATGATCGTCTCGCCCGACGTCGGCGGCGTGGTGCGCGCGCGCGCCCTGGCCAGCCGCCTGGACGCCGATCTCGCCATCGTCGACAAGCGCAGGCCCAAGGCGGGCGAGAGCGAGGTCATGAACATCATCGGCGACGTTCAGGGCCGCCGCTGCATCCTGTTCGACGACATCGTCGATTCGGGCGGCACCCTGGTCAACGCCGCCAAGGCCCTGATCGACCAGGGCGCGACCGAGGTTTCGGCCTACATCAGCCACGGCGTCCTGTCCGGTCCCGCCGTCCAGCGCATCACCGACGGCCCGCTGAAGGAGCTGGTGATCACCAACTCCATCGAGCAACCCCACGAAGTTTTGAACTGCCCAAAAATCCGAGCGGTTTCCGTGGCTCCGCTGGTCGGAGAGGCTATCCGACGGATCGCGAACGAAGAATCGGTATCGAAACTGTTCGATTAACCTTCGGATAACCATAAGGCCCGCCTTATAAGCGCCAACAGTATTGGCGCTTTTTGCGCGCGTATTCGCCTGAGGAAGTCTCCATGAAAACGGCCCTACTGAGCCGCGGTCTGTCGGCCGCCGCCCTCGCCGCCGCTGTCCTGCTCGCCAGTTGCGAGAGCGGACCCTCAAAGGCCGAGCTGGAAGCCCAGCGTCTGGCGGCCGAACTGGCCGCCCGCAAGCCGCCCCCCGTGTCCCTGAATCAGGGCGTGGCGGACGCCGCCTCGATCTACGTGGCCTTCCTGCGCGAAGCCCAGACGATCCAGCCTGGCGGCTTCCCCGATGCGGAGTCGATCCAGGCCGCCCTGCGCAAGGGTTCGGCCTATGACGCCGACCAGCTGTCGCGCGGGCTGATCGCTTACGGCGCCATCATCGCCCTGCAGTCGCCCGAGTTCGTCGCCGGCGTGCAGCAGTATGCGATCGATCCGGCGCAGCGTCAGCGCATGGTCGCCCAGATCGTCGCCGACCCGGCCTACGCCGCCACCCTGCCCGGCGCCGATGCGGCCGCCGGCCTGATCTCGGCGACGGTCGGCAAGGACGCCATCGCCATGCGCGCCATCGCCGAGGCGATCGAGCAGGACGCCTACACCATCCAGGGCCGCAGCGATCCCCGCCGCCGCTGGGCCATCACGCCGATTCCGAACCGCGAAGTCCGGCTGGAAAGCGCAAAGACGCTGTCGGCCGTGAAGATGCTGCCGTCGCCGGAGGAATCGAGCCGCCTGTTCGCCGCCGCCAACAGCGGCACGGGCTTGGGCCTTGAGCCTTCGCGCAAGGGCCCGCCCTACACCCCCGCCGTCGTCCGCTCTCTGGCCATCGCGGCTCTGGGCGCGCTCGGCGCCGGCGGCGACGAGGCCCGGGTCAATACCGAGGCTCTGACGCACGAGCCGAACAGCGAGTTCTGCATGGATATGTCCAAGCTGATGCTGTTCCAGTGCCTGGCCGCCTCGCGCCCCAGCTACGAGGACATCTTCTGCCTGGGCCGTCACATCACCCGCGACCTGGCGACCTGCACCACCGAGGCGACGCAGATCACCACCATCGTCGTCGGCGACCCTCAGGAAACCGGCGCCGCGCCGGCGCGCACGCCTATCTCCGTCACCGTCCCGCAAGCGACGCCTGTTCCGACCCCGGCGGTTGCGACCACCCAATCGCTGAACACGACACCCTCGCGCTAAGTGACTTCGAACAGAGCAAGGCCCGCTCCGAGCGATCGGAGCGGGCCTTTTTCGTGGGCGAGCGGCCTATTCGTAACCGTGCGCCGCTTCGTTGATGACCTGTGACGGCATGGACGAGAAGTCCACGGCGACGGGCGTCGCGGTCTTGGATTGATAGGTCCGAAGCACGTGCGTCAGGCGACGACGCACCTCACGCTCGGCCTCCGTGCCGGTGTCGAGCGCCAGGGGCGCCAGGCAGAAGTCGATGATGGCTTCGGTTCGGGTCAGCGGTTCCATTTGCGGGTTCCTTTCCGGGTTAAGCCGCGTGGGTGAACTGGGCGGTCTCGGTCGAGTCCTTCAGCGCCGTCGTCGAGGACGTGCCGTTGGAGATGACCGTGGCGACCTGGTCGAAATAGCCGGTGCCGACTTCGCGTTGGTGACGCGTGGCGGTGTAGCCGATGGCCTCGTTGGCGAACTCGCGCTGTTGCAGCTCCGAATAGGCCGCCATGCCGCGATCGCGATAACCGTCCGCCAGCTCGAACATCGAGTTGTTCAGGCTGTGGAAGCCGGCCAGGGTCACGAACTGGAACTTGTAGCCCATGGCCCCCAGTTCGCGCTGGAACTTGGCGATGGTGGCGTCGTCCAGCTTGGCCTTCCAGTTGAAGGACGGCGAGCAGTTGTAAGCCATCAGCTTGCCCGGATGCTTCTTCTGCACGGCCTCCGCGAACTTCTTGGCGTCGTCCAGATCCGGATGCGACGTCTCCCACCACAGCAGGTCGGCGATATTGGCGTAGGACAGGCCGCGCGCGATGCAGTGGTCCAGACCCGTGCCCTCCTTCAGGCGGAAGAAGCCCTCAGGCGTGCGGTTGTCGCGATCGATGAAGGGCTGATCCCGCTCGTCGATGTCGGAGGTGATCAGTTGCGCGCTCTCGGCGTCCGTGCGGGCGACCGTAATGGTCGGCGTGCCCATGACGTCGGCGGCCAGACGCGCGGCGACCAGATTGCGCTCATGCGCCTGGGTCGGGATCAGAACCTTGCCACCCAGGTGGCCGCACTTCTTTTCCGACGCCAGCTGGTCCTCGAAGTGAACGCCGGCCGCGCCCGCCTCGATGAAGGCCTTCATGATCTCGAAGCTGTTCAGCGGCCCGCCGAAACCGGCTTCCGCGTCGGCGACAATGGGAACGAACCAGTCGCGCTTGGCGCCGCCCTCGGCATGCTCGATCTGATCGGCGCGTTGCAGGGTGCGGTTGATGCGGCGGCACAGTTCCGGCGCGGCGTTGGCCGGGTACAGCGACTGGTCCGGGTACATGGCGCCGGCCGTATTGGCGTCGGCCGCGACCTGCCAGCCCGACAGATAGATGGCCTTCAGACCCGCGCGGACCATCTGCATGGCCTGGTTGCCGGTGACGGCGCCCAGCGCATTGATGAAGGGCTCGTCGTGCAGCAACTGCCACAGGCGGTTGGCCCCACGCTCGGCCAGCGTATGGGTGATCGGCACCGAGCCGCGTAGGCGCAGGACGTCTTCAGGAGTGTAGGGGCGCTCGATGCCGTCGAAACGGCCGGCGGGCGAAGGCACCAAATCGGCGAAAGTGGTCATGGTCGAACTCGGTCTCTGAAGGGCGCGGCTGCGGCCGCCGTCTCGAAGACAAGAACACGCATCGGTCAAAACTGACACAGACCGAACCCTATCAACGAAGTCATCTTGTCACACTATGACTTTGCCTATTCGGTCACTTTGTGACATCGTGTGGTGATGACCACCGCCGCTGATCGCAAGCTGTTCCTAGGCGCCCGGCTCAAGCGGCTGCGCCGCGATCTGAGCCTGACCCAGACCGCCATGGCAGCCGATCTGGACGTTTCTCCAAGTTATCTCAATCACATAGAGCGTAACCAGCGCCCGGTCTCAGCTCAGCTGCTGCTGCGATTGGCGGACACCTATGATGTCGATCTGCGCGCGCTGAACCAGGGTGGGGCGGCGGACGAGGCGCGTCTCACGGAGATCCTGACCGATCCCCTATTCAAGGGTCTGTCCGCGCCCCGGCACGAACTGGTGCAACTGCTGGAAGAGGCGCCCGGTGTCGCCGACGCCCTGCTGCGCCTCTATCAGGCCTTCGACGACGGCCGCACGCGCGCACGCGCCGCCGCCGAGACAGGCGAAAGCCCGATCGAGACCAGTCCCGCCGAATGGGTGCGCGAATACATCCAGTCGCGCGGCAACCATTTTCCCGAACTGGACCAGATGGGCGAGGCCCTGTCCGATGCCCTGTCCGCCGAGGCGCCGGCCCACGCCGACGGCTTCGAACCCGCCGCGCGCCATCGGCTGGCGGCCAGGCACGACCTTGGCGTCCGAACCCTGCCGGCCGAGGTCATGGTGGAATGGACCCGCCGCTACGACCTGCACCGCCGCCGGCTGTTGCTGTCGGAAACCCTGGGGCCGTCCTCGCGCGCCTTTGCCATCGCCTATCAACTGGCCCTGGCCGAGCAAGGGCCGGCGCTCAACGCGCTGGCAGAGGCCGCCGGCGCCCCGGACGGGCCGACTCGCTCCCTGCTGCAGGTCGCCCTGACCAACACCCTCGCCGCCGCGACCCTGATGCCCTACGCCGCCTTCCAGCGGGCGGCGGAGGAGACCCGCTATGACCTGGCCCGGCTCCAGGCCCGGTTCGGCGTCAGCTACGAGCAGGCCGCGCACCGCCTGACTACCCTGTCACGCCCCACGACGCGCGGCGTGCCCTTCTTCCTGATGCGGGTCGATCAGGCGGGCAACATCTCCAAACGCTATGCGGCGGGCGCCTTTCCCTTCTCGCGTTTCGGCGGCGCCTGCCCGCGCTGGCGGCTGCATTCGGCCTTCCGCACGCCGGGCCGCATCGTCACCCAGATCATCGAGACTCCAGATGGCGGCCGCTGGTTCACCTTCGCCCGCACGGTCGAGCGGCAAGGCCACGACGGCTATGGCGAGCGCCACGACCTGGCCGTCGGCCTGGGCTGCGAACTGCGTCATGCGCATCGTCTGGCCTACGCTCACGGCATCGACCTGCAGAACCCCGAGGTCACGCCCATCGGCCCGGCCTGCCGCCTGTGTCACCGTCACCCCTGCGCCGAACGCGCCGCCGCCCCCATCGACCGCCCGCTGGCGGTCGATGACTGGTCCAAGTCCGTCAGCCCCTATCCGTTCGGCGCGGCCTGAGGCCTAGCGCCTCTGATCGGCCGTGCGGTCGCGGATGGCGTTGAACTCGGCCGTCGGCTTCCACGCAGGCCAGCTCTCGCTGTCGGCCACCGTCAGCCCCAGCCGATACAGCAGGTCTAGGTTCTGCAAGGCGGCCGTGAAATCATAGTCGGCCCGCCATTCGTCGGTCAGCTTGTGATAGTATTTGGCCATCGCGCCCTCGTAATAGGGCTTGCCCGCCTCGATCCCGCCCTCGACGAAATCACGGCCCGTCCACGGCATCAGGGCCGGCACCCCGCCGGCCGCGAAGTTGAAGTGGTCGGAGCGGTAGTAGAAGCCTTCCTCCGGATAGCCGTCGCCCGTCACCACCCGCCCCTGCACGGCCGCAAACCGGCCCAGGATGTCCTCCAACTCGGATTTGCCGACGCCGAACACCGCCACGTCGCGCGTTGCGGGCGTAAAAGGCAGCATGTCGATGTTGATGTCCGCCGCCGTCTTGGCCAGCGGATAGACCGGATCGGCGGCATAGGCCTCCGACCCCAGCAGCCCCTGCTCCTCGGCCGTGACGTGCAAGAAGATCACGGTGCGCTTTGGCGCCGGTCCAGCCTTGAACGCCCGCGCCATCTCGATCAGACCGGCCGTCCCCGATGCATTGTCCCAGGCGCCGTTGAAGATGTCGTCGCCCTCGGCGTTCGGCGTCCGGGCCTTGCCGACGTGATCCCAGTGGGCGGAATAGAAGACGTACTCGTCAGGCCGCTCGGTGCCGGGGATCTTGGCCAGCATGTTGTTGGAGTGGATGACCTCGGTGGTCTCGACGATATCAACGCTGAGCCGTGCGCCCAGATCCAGAACGCCCCCCAAGGCGGTCGTCTTCGCCCGCTCGACGGCGGCTTCCAGGGGCGCGCCGCCGATCGCTGTCGCCGTGGCCATGTTGATGGATCCGCTGAACCGCGGGTCCTGCGCGCCCTTGACCGTCATCTGCGGCCGGGTCGCGCCTCCCACGGCGCGACGCCAGCGGTTGTCCTGATCCTGAAGCGTAATGACGCCCACGGCTCCGCGCTTCAACGCCTCCTGGGTCTTGTGCGTTGTCGAGCCGTAGAAGTTGGGATCCTCGCCCATCACCATCGGCTGGCCGCGCAGAATGACCACGACCTTGCCGGTCAGGTCCGCATTGCCATAGTCGTCCCAGGTCGGCCCCGAAATGCCGTAACCGGCGAAGACCAGCGGCGCCTCGGCCGTCACGACCGGTTCCGCCGACCCGGCCCGCAGGGTGATGTCCGTCCCGGAAACCAACGGATGCGCCATGCCGTCCGCCCCGGTCCAGGAGGCCGTCGGCGGCCGCTCCGGCGTGAACCGGACCAGATCGACAGGCTGCAGCCATGATCCGTTGCGCCCGCCCGGCTCCAGCCCCATCGCCTCATACTGCGCCTGCAGATAGGCCAGGGTCAGCCGTTCGCCGACCAGGCCGGGAAACCGTCCCTCCATCTCGTCCGACGCCAGATATTTGATGTGGTCCGACAGGCGCTGGGCGCTGAACTGAGGCGTCGCGGCCGAGGCGACGGCGAAAGCGTCCAGCTTCGGCGCCGGAGATGCGACCGGCGTCGTCGCACAGGCGGCGAGCGCGAGCGCCGCGAGGGCGATCAGGGGTGAACGGCGATGGATCATTGAACTGACTCGACAGGCGGAATGGCAAAGGGGCGGAGATCCCTCCCCGCCCCATCTCGATTTGTAAAAAGACTAGCGGCGTTCGGACGCGGTCGTGGCGCGCACCGGCGCGAACTCGGAACCCGACTTCCACTGCGGCCAGTCGCGACCGTTCGCCAGGGCGCGACCGACATCGTAGAAGACTGTCAGGTCCTCGATCATGCCGCTGTAGTCCCAGTCGGGCGACCATTCATCCGCCGCCTGGTGATAGCGTTTGGCGCCGTATTCCGACCGCGCCGCCTCGCGCGCGGCGATCGGTTCGTCGCGGAATTCGCCCCGGCTGCCGGCGTAGGCCATCGGCACCCCGCGCTTGGCCAGCGGGAAGTGGTCCGAACGATAATAGGTGCCGGCCGCATTCTCGTAGTCCGGCACCAGCGACCGCCCTTGCGGCTGAATCGCCGCCGCCAGACGTTCGTCGAAGTCCGACTGGCCATATCCGGTGACGCCCAGACCCGTGACGCGGCCATAGACATTCATGGAGTCCATGTTGAACCCGCCCACCGTCTTGGCCAGCGGATAGACCGGGTTCACCGCATAGTATTCCGAGCCCAGCAGGCCGCTTTCCTCGCCGGTGAAGCTGATCATCACGATCGAGCGCTCGGTGCGCGGCGCGCGACCGAACATGCGCGCCAGCTCCAGCAGACCCGCCGTGCCCGAGGCATTGTCCACCGCCCCGTTGAAGATCCGGTCGCCGGTCGCATCCGGCTCGCCCATGCCGATGTGATCCCAGTGGGCGGTATAGAGGATCGTCTCGTCCGGATGAGTTGTGCCCGGCAGGCGGGCGATGACGTTGTGGCTGGTGACCTGATTGGTGGCCACGTCGAAGTCGGTCGAGAAGGATGCGCCGGGCAAAGCGACCGGCTGGAAGTCACGGCTGCGCGCCTGGACCTTCAGCGCCTCGAAATCCAGACCCGCACGACGGAACAGGTCGACCGCCACGTCACGCTGGATCCAGCCCTCCATCGGCACGCGCTCCGCCGCCGCATTTTGGCGCAGGATGTCGAACTGCGACACGCCCCAGGAGTTGGCGACCGTCTGCCAGCCGTAAGACGCCGGCGCCGTCTCGTGAACGATCAGCACACCCGCCGCGCCCTGTTTGGCCGCCTCTTCGTATTTGTAGGTCCAGCGGCCGTAATAGGTCATGGCCTTGCCGCCGAAGGTGTTCAGCGCCGGCTCCTCGAAGTCGGCGTCATTGACCAGCACCACCAGAATCTTCCCGCGCAGGTCCTGGCCCTTGAAGTCGTTCCACTGACGCTCAGGGGCACTGATGCCATAGCCGACGAAGACCAGCGGCGCGTCCTTCAGGCTGACGTGTTCGGCCGGGCGGCGGGTCGAGATGGCGACCTCGCGCCCTTGCGTCATCGGCAGGGTCCAGTCGCCCAGCTTCAGCGAAGCCCGCACATTGGACTGGGTAAAGCGGTTCAGGATCACGTCCTGCGTCCACTGGCCGTTCGGCCCACCCGGCTCGAACCCAGCGGCGGCGTAGCCTTCGCTCAGATACCGGATGACCTTTTCCTCGGCCGGTGTGGCGATGCCCCTGCCCTCGAAGCTGTCGTCCGACAGCGTCTTGATGTCCTGCGAGATCCGCGCCGCATCGAAAGTCGGGACGGTGTGAACCGCAGCAGGATTGGACGCCGTGGCGCAGGCGGACAAGGCGGCGCTCGCCAACAGAACGGCGGCGAAAGAAGAGACAAGACGCATGAACTGAAGGCCCCACAGCCGGAAACGATATGCGACCCTAGGGGGCGAACTTCTCCCTGTCGATGCTGCGTCCCGGACCTTTCGTCGCAAACGAAAAAGCCCGCCAAGGCGAACCTTGGCGGGCTTACGAGTTCGATCCCGCAGCGTAGCCCTTAGTGGGCGACGCCCTTCCAGATGCGGCGGTAGGCGACATAGGTGATGCCGGCGAACAGCAGCAGATAGATCATCACGCCCAGACCGGCCTGCTTGCGCTCGACCATCTTCGGCTCGGACGTCCAGGCGATGAAGGCCGCGACGTCCTTGGCGTATTGATCGACCGTCTGCGGCGAGCCGTCGTCATAGGTCACCTGACCGTTCTGAAGCGGCGGCGGCATGGCGATGAAGCCGCCGGGCGGGACGTCCTTGTGGTCGCCCGTCCAGAACGGCGTCAGGTCGCCGGCCATATAGGGGTTGTAGTGCTGACCCTCGCGGATCTGCAGGCCGGCCGGCGCGGCCTTGTAGCCCGACAGCAGCGAATAGATGTAGTTCGCGCCGTCGTGACGGGCCTTGGCCATGACCGAAAGGTCGGGCGGCGCGGCGCCGCCATTGCCCGCCGCCGCCGCCGTGGCGTTGGGATAGGGGGCGCGGAACTTGTCGGCGGGGGTGGCGTCACGCTGGATCGCCTCACCGGTCTCGCTGTCGATGTCGCCGACCTGATTTTCCTTGGCCAGAGCCTTCACGACGGGATTGTCGTTCGGGTTCGGGTACTTCGGATTCCAGAACGGCCCATGACGGTCGCCCAGGTTCCGATAGTGCATCAGGTTCATGCTGTGACAGGCGGCGCAGACCTCGTGATAGACCTTATAGCCGCGTTGCAGCTGGCCCTGGTCATAGGTGCCGAACGGCCCTTCGAAGCTGAACCCGCCCGAGCGCGGATGGGCCGCAGCGCCCGCCGCCATGGCGGGAGCGGCCGCGCTCAACAGACCCAGCGCAATCGCGGCCGAGGCGATGATCGTCTTGAACGACACGGTCTTCATTCCAATCGTCATGATCTTCAGACCTTGTACTCGACGGCGCCGGCGCCGGTCAGGACCGGCTCGGAGATCGTCGCCGGGATCGGCAGCGGCTGCTCCTTCAACCCGACCAACGGCATGATGATCAGGAAGAAGACGAAGTAATAAAGGGTGAAGACCCGCGTCAGCCACAGGTAGGAGTTCAGGTCGCCGTCGATCAGGGTGAAGGTCTTGAACGACCCGATCACCGGCGCGTCAGGCAGTTGACCACCGCACCAGCCCAGGCCCACGCCCACCACCAGGAAGATGATGAAGAAGGTCCGCATCGTCGGGCGATAGCGCATCGAGCGCACCTTGGACGTATCCAGCCAGGGCAGGACGAACAGCACGCCGATGGCGCTGAACATCGCCACCACGCCGCCGAACTTGTCCGGGATGGCGCGCAGGATCGCGTAGAAGGGCAGCATGTACCACTCGGGCACGATGTGCGCCGGCGTCTGCAGCGGGTTGGCCGGGATATAGTTGTCGGCGTGGCCCAGCGCGTTCGGCTGATAGAAGACGAAAATGGCGAACAGGATCAGGAACAGGATGATCGCAAAGCCGTCCTTGACCGTGAAATACGGGTGGAAGGGCAGCGTATCCTTCTTCTCCCGATCCTTTGGGATCAGGATGCCGACCGGGTTGTTCTGACCGGCCGAGTGCAGCGCCCAAAGGTGCAGCACGACGCAGCCCAGGATGGCGAACGGCAGCAGATAGTGCAGCGAGAAGAAGCGGTTCAGCGTCGCATTGTCGATAGCCGGGCCGCCGCGCAGCCAGATCAGGATCGGCTCGCCCAGCACCGGGATGGCGCCGATCAGGTTGGTGATGACTTCAGCGCCCCAGAACGACATCTGGCCCCACGGCAGGACGTAGCCCAGGAAGGCGGTGGCGATCATCAGGAAGAAGATCACGCAGCCGATGATCCAGATCATCTCGCGCGGCGCCTTGTACGAGCCGTAGTAGAGGCCGCGCAGCATGTGCAGATAGACGGCGATGAAGAACATCGACGCGCCGTTGGCGTGGACATAGCGGATCAGCCAGCCGCCGTTCACGTCGCGCATGATGCGCTCGACCGAGGCGAAGGCCAGATCGACGTTCGGCGTATAGTGCATGGCCAGGACGATGCCGGTGACGATCTGCGTCATCAGGCACAGGGCCAGGATGCCTCCGAAGGTCCACCAGTAGTTCAGGTTCCGCGGCGTCGGCAGGGACATGTAGTCCGCGCCGAAACGGATGATCGGCAGCCGGGTGTCCAGCCACTTCTCGACGCCCGTCTTCGGGACGTAGGTGCTCTCGTGATCGCTCATGATTCCCCCTTGGTCCTCAGCCGATCTTGACGCGGGTGTCGGACAGATAATCGTATTCCGGCACCACCAGGTTCAGAGGCGCCGGCCCCTTACGAATGCGGCCGGAAGCGTCGTAGTGCGAGCCGTGGCAGGGGCAGAACCAGCCGCCGTAATCGCCCGCGCCAAAGGTCGGCACGCAACCCAGGTGCGTACACGAACCGATGACGACCAGATATTTCTCGTGACCCGGCTTGGTGCGCTCGGCGTCGGTCTGGGGCTGTTTCAGGTCCGGAGCGTGATCGTCCGCGATGACCTTCTGCAGCTCGGCCGGGGTGCGGTAACGCACGAACACCGGCTTGCCCTGCCATTTGATGACGACCTGCTGGCCTTCCTGAACCTTGGTCAGGTCGAACTCGATCGACGCCAGCGCCAGCGTATCGGCCGCCGGATTCATCTGGTTGATCAGCGGCCAGGCGATCATGGCGCCCGCGCCGACCGCTGCGGCGCCCGCCGCGATGTAAATAAAGTCCCGACGATTGGGATCACCGCCCTCAGGGCTGTGACCGTCTTCCGTATGCACGACCGATTCGGCCACGTTTCCACCTCTCGAACGCCGCAGAAGACCCCCAAGGGCGTCCCCAGCCACGGCACGAACCAACAAAAGACGCCGGGAATCCCCGACGGCCCGTGACTTGCGCCGCGTGGACGCAAGCTGCTGACGTTTCTTGCGAAACGCTCGCAAACAGACCGCGACAAACCCCCTCGCCGCGCGTATGTCAGGCCTTAGAATGCGTCTCGCCCTTTTTCAACCGGACATTCCTCAGAACGTCGGAGCCTGCATCCGATTGTCGGCCTGTTTCGGCGTCGATCTGCATGTGATCGAGCCGACGGGCTTCCGTTTCGACGACCGCGCCATGAAGCGCGCGGCCCTCGACTACGGCCCGCTGTCCCACATGACCCGCCACGCCGACTGGGAGGCCTTCCAGGCGGATCGTCCGGCCGGGCGGCTGGTGCTGCTTACGACCAAGGGCGCGACTCCCCTGCCCGATTTCGTCTTCCGGCCCGACGATACCCTGCTGTTCGGCAAGGAAAGCGCCGGCGCCCCCGACTATGTCCACGCCGCCGCCGACGCGCGTGTCGTCGTGCCGCTTAGGCCCGACGCCCGCTCGCTGAACCTGTCCGTCACCGCCGGCATCGCCCTGTGGGAAGGCCTGCGCCAGACGGGCGCCGTCGGTCAGTTCTGAGCCGAAGCGGGCTCCAGCCGCGCCATCGACGGGCGTTCGCCGGACTTTGACGCCGCCACGGCCTCGACCGACCGCATCACCCGCAGCAGGTTCTCGCCGGCGATCTTGCGGATGTCGGCCTCAGTCCAGCCCGCCGCCATCAGGGCCGCCAGGATGCGTGGATAGGCGTCCACCCCGCCCATGCCTTCCGGCAGGCTGCCGATGCCGTCGAAGTCGGCGCCCAGGCCGACGTGATCGATGCCCGCCACCTCGCGCACGTGCTGAATATGCGCCACCACGTCGGCCAGAGTCGCCTGAGGCGTCGGATTGGCGGCGGTCCAGGCCGTCAGCCCGGCCTCGACCGCGCCGGGATCGCCGGGGTTCAGGGTCTTCAGCCGCGCTTCCTCGCCCGCCTTGGCCCCGTTCCAGGCCCGCACCGCCTCGGACACGAAACCGGGGGCCAGGTTGATCATCACGATGCCGCCGTCCTGCGGCATCATCCGCAGCACCCGATCCGGCACATTGCGCGGATGATCCGTGACCGCCCGCGCCGACGAATGGGAGAAGATCACCGGCGCATCGGACACGCGCATGGCGTCCAGCATCGTCTCCTCGGAGACGTGGCTGAGGTCGACCATCATGCCCAGCCGGTTCATCTCCTTGACCACCGCCTCGCCGAACGGGCTGAGCCCGCCCCACTTCGGCGCGTCCGTCGCGCTGTCAGCCCAGGTTGT
Organism: Brevundimonas sp. MEB006b; assembly: GCF_030209705.1. NCBI lineage: Bacteria > Pseudomonadati > Pseudomonadota > Alphaproteobacteria > Caulobacterales > Caulobacteraceae > Brevundimonas > Brevundimonas sp. MEB006b. Next base: position 73,692 of record NZ_JARVRL010000009.1, on the reverse strand, counting down.
GGTCTTGGAGTGGGTCAGGGTCATGTAGCGCGCGCCGGCCCGGTAGAACTCGCGCAGCAGGGCCAGGGAATCGTCGATCGAATAGCCGCCCTCCATCCCGATCAGGCTGGCGATCCGGCCCGATTTGAACACCGCATCCACCTCGTCCGCCGTGGTCGCCAGGCCGAAGGTGTCGGGGTGGGCGGCGATGATGCGTTTGGCCGTATCGATCTGCTCAAAGGTTTCCTCAACCGCCTCCAGCGGCGTCAGGCTGGCAGGCACATAGACGGACCAGAACTGCCCTCCGACGCCCCCGGCCCGCAGGCGCGCGATATCGGTATGCAGTTTGGTCGACGCCGCCAGATTCTTCGTCAGATCAACGGCGTAAACGTCATTTCCGTACTGCTGTCGCAACGCCCACGGCAGGTCGTTGTGCCCGTCGATCAGGGGCGTGGTCTTCAAAATCTCCATCACACGCGCCTCATCGGCGTCCTGAGCGTGGGCCACCCCTCCCAGCGCGAGCGATACGACGGCGACGGAAACGAGACGGCGGATCATGGGCGGGCTTCCTGAAAACGGCAGGCGGCCATTAGCGCCCGCGATTCTGCTTATGACAACCTGTCCGGATGACGCCGCCGCCGCGACGTGGTTCAAGCGCGCCATGAGCGACGCCGTCTTCTCCGATCCGCTCGACCTGAAGAAGGTCGAGACCCGCGCCTGGTTCGAACATCTGCGCGACCGCATCCATGCGGCCTTCGAGGCGCTGGAGGATGCCGCCCCCGCCGACCTGTTCCCCGGCGAGCCCGGTCGCTTCGTCCGCACCGCATGGGAACGGCCCGAGGGCGGCGGCGGCGTCATGGGCATGATGCACGGTCGCCTGTTCGAAAAGGTCGGCGTCCACGTCTCGACGGTGCATGGCGCCTTTCCCCCCGACTACGCCAAGAACGTGCCCGGCGCCGACGTCGATCCGCGCTTCTTCGCGACGGGGATCAGCCTGATTTGCCACCCCGTCAGCCCGCGCATTCCGGCCGTGCATATGAACACGCGCTTCATCACCACGACAAAAAGCTGGTTCGGCGGCGGCGGCGACCTGACGCCCGTGCTGATGGCGGATCGTCGTCAGGATCACCCCGACACCGTCGCCTTCCACGCGGCCATGCAGGCCGCCTGCGACGCCCACGACCCGACCTGGCACGCCAAATACAAGGCCTGGTGCGACGAGTATTTCTACCTGCCCCACCGCAAGGAGCCGCGCGGCACAGGCGGCGTCTTCTATGACCATCACGACAGCGGCGACTATGACCGCGACTTCGCCTTCACCCGCGACATCGGCCTGGCCTTCCTGGACGTGTATCCTCGCATCGTCGCCGCGCGCATGGCCGAGCCCTGGACGGCCGATGAGCGCGAGGAACAGCTGATTCGCCGGGGCCGCTACGTCGAGTTCAACCTGCTCTACGACCGCGGCACCATGTTCGGACTGAAGACGGGCGGGAACGTCGACTCGATCCTGTCGTCCATGCCGCCGATGGTGAAGTGGCCCTAAATAAATCCGCTCATCCCCTCGAGAGCGAGGACCCAGTATCGTCGTTCGCACGACTGTCTGGATGACATCCTCGAACCCGCCCAAACATTGATCGCCTAAAGGACTGGGTCCCCGCTTTCGCGGGGATGAGCGGGATTGGGGGAGATTTACCCCATCGACTCGACGAACACGTCGCCGGCCCGGCTGCGATACCGTTCGCGGTGTCGTAACAGGCGAAACGGTCGCTCGGGCAGGGTGAAGGGCGCCGTCACCAGCCGCCCTGCGGCCACCGACGCATAGGCCACGCTTTCCGACAGGGCCGTGGCCCCCGCCCCCGCCTCGGCCGCCGCCAGCACGGCTTCGTTCGACGGCAGGGTCATCGATACCGACAGGGTCGCGGGATCGACCCCGATGTCCCGCACCGCCGCCTCCAGCGTCGAGCGCGTGCCCGATCCGACTTCGCGCAACACCCATGGCCGGCCCGCCAGATCCTTCGCCTCCAGCCGACGTCGCGTCGCCCATGGATGGTCCGGCGTCACCAGCACGGCCAGCCGGTCCGACCCCACCTGAACCTGCGACAGTGCCGGTTCGTCCACCGCCCCCTCGACCAGGCCGATCTCGGCGGCCCCGCTCAACACCGCCTGGGCCGCCTCGCGCGTATTGCCGATCTCGACGGCCAGTTCGACGCCGGGATAGGCCTTATGGAAATCCACCAGCCGGCGCGGCAGCCAGTAGCTGGCGATGGTCTGGCTGGCGAACACCGCCAGCCGCCCGCGCCGCAGGGCGCTCATGTCCGCCAGCGCCGCCTCGGCCGCCGCCGCTCGCGCCAGCACCGCCTTGGCCTCGGGCAGGAAGGCGCGGCCGGTCTCGTTCAGCACCACGCCCCGACCAACCCGATCGAACAGTCGCACGTCATGCTCGGCTTCCAACGCGGCCAGGGCATTCGACACGGCCGATTGGGTCAGGTTCAGCGCCCTCGCCGCCGCCGTCACATGGTCACGCTCGGCGACGGCGACGAAGATACGCAGGCGTTCCAAGGTCACGATTGATCTCCAAATCGGATTGAAACGACCATAACTATCCGTTGGACCGGCGTCGAGGGCAGGAGCATCACGCTTGACGATGAAGTCCGCCGCCCTGCCCGCCCCCTTCCAAACGCCCACTTTGGCGTCGGTGACGGCGTTCGTGCGCAAAATCCGGCCCGGCGTCATGCTGTGCCTGTTGGTCACTCTGGCCGCCATCGGCCTGACCAGCATCGAGCGCGACGTAATCGGCCATGTCTGGCTGGAGCCGCTGGTGCTGGCCATCCTGCTGGGCGCCGCCATCCGCACCGCCTGGACGCCAGATACGCGGTTCAAGGCCGGCATCGACTTCTCGGCCAAGACCCTGCTGGAGGTCGCGGTGGTGCTGCTCGGCGCCTCGGTCAGCGCCGCCACCCTGTCGTCGCTGGGCGTCGGCTTCGTCCTGGGCATCTTCGCCCTGGTCGCGCTGGCCATCGTCGTCGGTTTCGCCGTCGGCCGCGCCCTCGGCCTGAACCCGCGCATGGCTCTGCTGGTCGCCTGCGGCAACGCCATCTGCGGCAACTCCGCCATCGCCGCCGTCGCCCCCGTCATCGACGCCGACGGGAAAGAGGTCGCCGCCTCCATCGCCTTCACCGCCGTGCTTGGCGTGATCGTGGTTCTGGCCCTGCCCCTGCTGGGCGGCCTGATCCATCTAAACGGCCTGCAATACGGCGCCCTGGCTGGTCTGACCGTCTATGCGGTGCCGCAGGTTCTGGCCGCCGCTGCGCCCTTCGGCGCCCTCGCCACGCAAACCGGCACGGTGGTCAAGCTGGTGCGGGTGCTGATGCTGGGTCCCGTCATCCTCGCCCTGTCGCTGATCTTCCGCGACCGTGCGCCCGGCGCTGCAAAGCCCGGGCTGTCTCGCCTGTTGCCCTGGTTCATCATCGGCTTCCTGGTGATGATCGCCCTGCGCTCGTTTGACCTGATCCCGCAGGCCGCGCTGGCGCCCATGGCCGCCGCCTCGGGCCTGCTGACCGTCGTCGCCATGGCTGCCTTGGGTCTCCAGACCGACATCCGCGCCGTCGCCCGCGCCGGCGGCCGCGTCGTCGTCGCTGTCATCCTGTCGCTGGGCGCATTGGTGGTGCTGGCGCTGGCGCTGATCCGGCTGCTGGGCCTCTAGATCCCGCTGCCGTAGTCCTCGACTGGCGGCGGGGTAAGCAGCAGGAAGGCGCGGATCCAGGCGGTCAGCACGGCCCGGTCGTTGGGCCGCTTCAGACTGTCGATCGCCTGATCCGCCACATCGTGCGGAATGCGCGCGCCGCGCCGTCCCTCGATCAGGGCCGCCGCATAGTCCGGCTGAAACTCCGGGTGGCACTGGAACGAGATCGCGTCCTGCCCCCAGGCCAGACCGGCGTAGGGCGTGAACCCGCTGGAGGCGATCACCCGCGCATCATCCGAAACCGCGACGACCTGATCCTGGTGCGACACGGGAATGGCGATCGTGCGCGCCCTCGGATGCATCCACGGCGCATCCTCGCGCACGTCATAGCGGTGCAGCCCGACGCCCCAGCCCTTGGGCGATTTCTCGACCACCCCGCCGAACGCATGGGCCAGCGCCTGATGCCCGAAACAGATGCCGACCAGCCGCGTCCGCCCCCGCGCCGCCCTCAGCCAGTCGATCAACTGCGGAATCCACGGCAGGTCGTCATAGACCCCCGCCGCCGACCCCGTGACGATGGCCCCCTGGAAGACCGACGGATCATCGGGCAGGTGCCCCGACTGCACGTCGAACCGCGTCGTCGGCACGCCCTCGCCCAGCAGAGCCCGAAACCGCGCCGGATAGTCGTCGAAATCGTCCTTCAGATGCTCCGGCGGGTGCCCGGTTTCCAGAATGGCGATGCGCGTCATGCAACCAACCTAGTGACTGCGGTCAGAAGGTCCAGACCTCGGCCCGTCCGCCCGCTTCGCCGAGCGCCCCCGCGACCCAGCCGCAGATCTCGCTAGCGGCCGCTTCCGCGCCCGCCGGCGGATTGACCACCACCATGGCGCAGCCGTTCATCTTCATCGGATTGGTCAGCGGCCTCAGCCGCGCCTCGGCGACCAGGGTCGGCCCCGCCTTGCCCTGCAGCCGCCGGATGAAGCCGTCGAAGGTCTCCAGATCCTTCAGCGGCGTCCAGATGGCCACCGTCGCCGTCGGATCGCGCTTCACCACCGAAATCGCGGTCTCGGCCGAACGGATATAGTCGTCGGGCTTTTCGAACGGCGGGTCGATCAGCACCAGCGGCCCGCGCACCTTCGCCGCCTCCGCGACCACCGCCGCATAGCCGTCGCCCTCGCGCGCCTCGGCGTTCGCGCGCCCCGTCAGCGCCTCGGCCAGCATAGCCCGCACCAACGGGTTCAGCTCGAACCCGACATACCGACCGCCAGGCGTCAGCGCGTCCGCGATCAGCAAAGGCGACCCCGGATAGAACCGCGCCCCGCCATCGGGATTCAGCGCCGCGACCTCGCCCGCCAGCGTGTCCATCAGCGGCGTCCGCCCGTCGGCGGACATCAACCGCGCCACGCTGGCCTCGGCCTCCTTGGACCGCGCGCCGTCGCCTGACAGATCGTACAGCCCCGCCCCCGCATGGGTGTCGAACACCGTCAGCGGCCCCGACGCCTGCCGCGCCTTCACCAGCCACAGCACCAGGGCGTGCTTGACCAGGTCGGCGAAGTTTCCGGCGTGAAAGCTGTGGCGATAGTTCATGCCGCCTCGTCTCGCGCCCGGCCCGCGCGGTCAAGCGGAACTCGCGAGCCAGACACGGCGTTCGGCCTAAGTCCTTGTAAGGAAAGATGCGATGGCCGCCAAAACCACCCTCACCGACACGCAACGCAAGCCGCCTAAGGGCGTCGCGACCCAGGCCAAGCGCGGTCTCGACCTGCGCGACAAGCACGACCGGGGCGGCACGGAGGTCGGCGTGCGCCGCGCCCATCAGTTGGCGGATCAGAAGCCCGTCTCGGACAAGGACATCAAGGACATCTACAGCTATTTCGCCCGCCACTCCGTGGACAAGGACGGCAAGGGCTGGGGCAGCCGCACCGATCCTTCGGCCGGCTATATCGCCTGGCTGCTGTGGGGCGGCGATCCGGCCGAGCGCTGGATCAAACGGCTGCATGACCGCCTGGAAAAGGCGAACGGGTGATGGCCGACGGATCGCACGCCTTCGACATCGCCGCCGAAGTTCCCCAGGGCCTCAGCTATTGCTGCGACGAGTTCGCGGGCCTGACGCGCCGCCGCGCCGGCAAGGGCTGGTCGTATCGCGACGCCAAGGGCAAGACCGTTACGGACGCTAAGACATTGGCCCGCATCCGCGCCTTGGCCATTCCGCCCGCCTGGACCGACGTCTGGATCTGTCCCAAGGCCAACGGCCATATCCAGGCGACCGGCCGGGATGTGAAGGGCCGCAAACAATACCGCTATCACAACGACTGGAGCACGGCCCGCTCCGAGAACAAGTTCGACAAGCTGCCGGCCTTCTCGCGGAACCTGCCGAAACTGCGGGAGAAGGTCGAACATGATCTGGCTCTTCGCGGCGTCTGTCGCGACAAGGTGCTGGCGACAGCCGTGCGCCTGCTGGAGATCACCCTGATCCGCGTTGGCAACTCCATCTACGCCAAACAGAACCGCAGCTACGGCCTGACGACCCTGCACAAGCGCCACATTGATGTCGACGGCGCGGCCCTGACGTTTGAGTTTCGCGGCAAGAGCGGCAAGGATCACAGCGTCAGCGTCAAGGACCGCCGCCTGGCCAAGGTCGTGCGACAGCTGGAAGGCCTGCCCGGCCAGCAACTATTCAAATACCGCGCGGCCGACGGCACGCTGTGCCCGGTCGATTCCGACGACGTGAACGCCTACATCCGCGAGGCGATGGGCGAGCAGTTCTCGGCCAAGGACTTCCGCACCTGGGCCGGCACCGTCTCGGCGGCGCGGGCGCTGCGCGACACCGAGGCCCCGACCTCGCCCACCGACGCCAAGCGAAAGATCACCGTCTGCGTCAAGGCCGTCGCCGGCCTCTTGGGCAACACCCCTACCGTCTGCCGCGCGTCCTACGTCCACCCCAAGGTCTTCGCCCTGTTCGAAAGCGGCGAGATCGGCAAGGCCTTGCCGGGATCGGAGACCAAGGGGTTCGAAAAGGCGCTGATCAAACAGCTGCTGGCTGTCTGATCAGCAGCATTCGTCTCTCAGGCCGCCTTGTCCCAGTCCAGCACGACCTTGCCCGACTGGCCCGATTTCATGGCTTCGAAGCCTTCGCGGTAGTCGGCGTAGCCCAGGCGGTGGGTGATCAGCGGGCTGAGGTCCAGGCCGGCTTTCAGCAGGCCCAGCATCTTGCGCCAGGTGGTGAACATCTCGCGGCCATAGACGCCCTTGATCGTCAGGGCCTTCAGGATGATCGCGCCCCAGTCGGTCTCCATCGGCTTGCCGGGAATGCCCAGCAGCGCCATGCCGCCGCCCATGATCAGGGTGTCGACGCACTGTTTGAAGGCGATGGGCGAGCCTGACATCTCCAGCGCCACGTCGAAGCCGACCTTCAGGCCCAGCTCCTTCATGACATCGTGGATGTCTTCCTTGGTCGTATTCACGGTGCGAACGCCCGGCGCGACCTTCTGCGCCAGCTCCAGCCGGAAGTCGTTGATGTCGGTGAGGACCACGGTTCGCGCGCCGGCGTGACGGGCCACGGCCGCGGCCATCATGCCGATGGGGCCGGCGCCGGTGACCAGCACATCCTCGCCCAGCAGGTCGAACTGCTGCGCCGTATGCACCGCATTGCCGAACGGATCGAGGATCGAGCCGATCTCATAGGGCACGTCGTCCGGCAGTTCGATCACGTTGAAGGCCGGGGCCACGACGAACTCGGCGAAGGCGCCCTGGCGGTTCACGCCGATGCCGCGCGTCTTGGGGTCCAGGTGGAAATGACCGGCGCGGGCCGCTTCCGAGTTCAGGTCGATGACGTGGCCCTCGGCCGAGACGCGCTGGCCGATCTTCAGCGGGCGATCCACATCCTTGCCGATGGCGACGATCTCGCCGGCGAACTCGTGGCCGGTGATCATCGGGGTCGGAACGTTCTTCTGAGACCACTCGTCCCAGTTCCAGATGTGGATGTCGGTGCCGCAGACAGCCGTGCGATGCACCCGGATCAGCACATCCTCTGGTCCCGCCTCGGGAATCGGCGCGTCGATCAGTTCCAGGCCGACGCCAGGCGCGGTCTTGGCCAGGGCCTTCATCGTGTCGGTCATAGTCTCAACTCCCTGAAATCGTGGCTTCGGGTTCATCCCGAAACCTGCGGCTGAGGCCCCACGCCTCCTCGCCGCTTGGCTTTCGTCGATGGCGCCCGAAAAGGGCTAAATGACGCCGAGTTCCCGACCCGCCTGGGTGAACACTTCGACCGTGCGGTCGATCTGGTCGAAGGTATGGGCCGCCGACATCTGTGTGCGGATGCGGGCCTGGCCGCGCGGCACGACGGGGAACGAAAACCCGATCACATAGACGCCCAGCTCCAGCGCCCGGGCCGCAAAATCCTGCGCCAGTTTGGCGTCGCCCAGCATGACAGGGATGATCGGATGCTCGCCGTCCAGCAGGGTGAAGCCTGCGTCCGACATGGCCCCGCGATAGCGATGGGCGTTGGCCGAAAGGCGGGTGCGCAACGCATCTCCCTCGGCGCCTTGTGCGATTCGGATCGCCTCCAGGCTGGATCCGCACACAGCCGGCGCCAGGGCGTTGGAGAACAGATAGGGCCGCGCCCGCTGTTTCAGCAGTTCGACCACCGACTTCTTCGCGCAGATGAAACCGCCCATGGCGCCGCCCAGGGCTTTGCCGAAGGTGCCGGTGACGAAATCCACCTCGACACCGTGATGTGCGAACGAGCCCTTGCCTTGCGGGCCCAAAAAGCCCGTCGCGTGGCAGTCGTCCACCATGATCAGGGCGTCGTATTTGTCGGCCAGCGCCCGGATCTCGTCCAGCTTGGCGATATAGCCGTCCATCGAGAAGGCGCCGTCGGTGGCGATGATGATGTCACGCGCGCCCGCCGCGCGGGCCTCCTTCAGCCGGCTCTCCAGCTCGTCCATGTCGGAGTTGGCGAAGCGATAGCGTTTGGCCTTGCACAGCCGCACCCCGTCGATGATCGAGGCGTGGTTCAGGCTGTCGGAGACGATGGCGTCGTGCTCGCCCAGCAGCGGCTCGAACAGACCGCCGTTGGCGTCGAACGCGGCGGCGAACAGGATGGCGTCCTCGAAACCAAGATAGCTGGCGATGGCCGCTTCCAGTTCCTTGTGGATATCCAGCGTGCCGCAGATGAAACGCACGGACGCGGTGCCCGCGCCCCACTTCGCTTGCGCCGCCATCCCGGCCTGGGTCACGCGCTCGTCGCCGGCCAAGCCAAGATAGTTGTTGGCGCAGAAGTTCAGCACGTCGCGTCCGGCGACCTGGATCACAGGCCCCTGGCGCGAGGCGATGATGCGTTCGGGCTTGGTCAGGCCCTGGGCGTCGATCTCGGACAGTTCGCCGGCGACGCGGTCGTAGAAGCTCTGGGTCATGGGCCGCGACCTACGCCGATTTTCGATCGGTTTCCACCCGCCTCAGGTCGCCGGCGCCGGGTTGGCCTCGGCCCGAATCGGACTGACACGGATGCGGCCGCCGCAGGGACTGAACGAGAACGGCCGGCTGACGGCGGCCGTATCGCTGGGCGCCGTGACCTTTATCGTGGCCGCGTCGGGACACGTCTTTTGCATGGCTTCATTGGGCACGACGCTCCAGGCCATTTCGAAATAGGCCTTGGCCCGGGGGGCCAGCTCGACTGGCGTGGGGGCCTGGCCTTGGCGGAAATAGCTTCCTGGACTCTGTTCGGCGCGGATGGACGACAAGGTGCGTCCGCGCGCGTCCTGCAAGGTCACTGTTGGATAGCCGGTCAGACTGCAGGCCTGGGTTCCAATATTCTGAAGACTGAAGTTGCTGACCCGATTTCCCGCACCCGCATCCCCGTCGCCCGCCGCCAGCGTCAGTTGCGGCCCCTTGCAGGGCAGCGCAGCGGGCAAGACCCCGCCGGTCGCCTCGGTCGGCGCCTGACCCGGCGCCGGCAGCGGTCCGGGCGTCGCATCAGCGCCAGGAATCGGCCGCGAGCAGCGCTCCAGCACCGCGACACCGGTCGTGCCGTCCGGACCCAGTCGGCTTAGCGTGCCGCTCTCCTGTCCATCGCGCGTCGCCGTCCACCATTCCACCCCGCCGCCGACATAGCGGGCGCCGCTGGCGGCCTGCACCGAACGCAAAGCATAGGTCTGGTTCTGATGGGTCAGCTTGGCGTTGTCGCTGTCGACATACTGGACCTGAAGCGTCGCGCCGCTTTCGCAGGCATAACCGATCGAGGGCGCATCGGATGCAGGGGCAGCCGCTGGCTCGACCGGCGCGGCGGGCTGTTGGGGCTCGGTGCGAGAGCAGGCTGCGGCGCCGGTCAGGGCGGCGATGGCGACGAATGCGGTCAGGCGGTGCGACATCATGTCATGTCCTCTGGTTTCGCCTTCAACGGCCCAACCTGACCAAAGGCTCCGCTTAGTGCCCCGCTTTTGGCGTCTCCATCAGCTCGATCAATACGCCGCCCATGTCACGCGGATGCAGGAAGACGACCGGCGTCCCGTGCGCCCCTATACGCGGCTCGCCTGTGCCCAGGATCGTTACCCCCTTCGCGCGCATCTCGGCGACGGCGGCGTGGATGTCGGCGACCTCGAAACAGACGTGATGCTGGCCGCCCTTGGGATTCTTGGCCAGGAAGCCGACAATGGGACTGGTGTCGTCATAGGGTTCGATCAGCTCGATCTGGGCCGTCGGCGTATCCACGAAACAAACCTTCACCCCTTGCGCCGGCAGGTCGAACGGCTCGCCGATCTTCGTCGCGCCGAGGATATCGCGATACAGTTTGATCGAGTCGGCGATGGATGGCGTGGCGACGCCGACGTGGTTCAGGGCGCCGATCATGACTTGTCCTTGTCAGGGGCGGGCTGGGCGTAACCTAGCCGCTGGTTCAGCTTCTCGATCAGGTCGACCGCCGTATCGGCGATGGCCGAACCGGGCGGATAGACGGCGGCCGCGCCCATATCGAGCAGGGGTTGGACGTCGGACGGCGGGATCACACCGCCGACCACGATCATGATGTCGGGCCGGCCCAGTTTCTCCAACTCGGCCTTCAGCTCGGGCACCAGCGTCAGGTGCCCGGCCGCCAGCGATGATGCGCCGACCGCGTGAACGCCCTTTTCCACCGCATCCTTGGCCGCCTCGGCCGGCGTCTGGAACAGGCTGCCGGCCGTGACGTCGAAGCCCAGATCGCCGTATCCGGTCGCGACGACCTTCTGGCCCCGGTCGTGCCCGTCCTGGCCCAGCTTCGCGATCAGAATGCGCGGTGGGCCGCCGTCGTTTTCGACGAAGGTCGCAACCATCTCGCGGGCGTGGGCGAAGCGGGCGTCGGTCCCCGCCTCCTTGGCGTATACGCCCGACACGGTCTGGACCGTCGCCACGTGGCGGCCGAAGGCGGCCTCCAGCGCGTCGGAGATTTCGCCCACCGTCGCCTTGGCGCGGGCCGCCTGAACCGCCAGTTCCAGCAGGTTGGCGTTTCCGCGCGCGCCCTCGGTCAGGGCGTTCAGCGCCGCATCGGTCGCCGCCTGATCTCGCTCGGCGCGCAGGCGCTTCAGCTTGTCGATCTGGGCGGCCAGCACCGCCGCATTGTCGACCTTCAGCATCGGAATGTCGTCGACGACGGGGTTCAGATATTTGTTCACCCCTACCACCGTCTGCTGGCCGGTGTCGATCCGGGCCTGAGTCTTGGCGGCGGACTCCTCGATCCGCAGCTTGGGAATGCCGGCTTCGATCGCCTTGGCCATGCCGCCCAGGGCCTCGACCTCGGCCATATGGGCGCGCGCCCGTTCGGCCAGTTCGTGGGTCAGCCGTTCGACATAGAAGCTGCCGCCCCAAGGATCGATCACCCGCGTCAGCCCCGTCTCCTGCTGCAACAGGATTTGGGTGTTGCGCGCGATCCGGGCCGAGAAGTCGGTGGGAAGCGCCAAGGCCTCGTCCAGCGCATTGGTGTGCAGGCTCTGCGTCTGGCCGCCCGCCGCCGCCATGGCCTCGACCATGGTGCGCGGCACATTGTTGAACACGTCCTGTGCAGCAAGGCTCCAGCCCGAAGTCTGGCAGTGGGCGCGCAGGCTCAGCGACTTCGGATCGACCCCGCCCTCTTTCCTGACCGCCTCGGCCCACAGCAGGCGGCCGGCGCGCATTTTGGCCACCTCCATGAAGTAGTTCATGCCGATGGCCCAGAAGAAGCTCAGGCGCGGCGCGAACCGGTCGATTGGCATGCCCGCCGCGACGCCAGCGCGCAGATACTCGATCCCGTCCGCCAGGGTGTAGGCCAGCTCAATATCCGCCGAGGCTCCCGCCTCCTGCATGTGATAGCCGCTGATCGAGATCGAGTTGAACTTCGGCGTCTCCTGCGCCGTCCAGGCGAAGATGTCCGCGATGATCCGCATCGAGGGCTCGGGCGGATAGATGTAGGTGTTGCGGACCATGAACTCCTTCAAAATGTCGTTCTGAATGGTCCCGGTCAGCTTGGCGTGCGGCACGCCCTGTTCTTCCGCCGCGACGACATAGAGAGCCAGGATCGGCAGCACCGCCCCGTTCATCGTCATCGACACCGACATCTGGTCCAGCGGGATCCCGTCGAACAGGGTGCGCATGTCATAGATGCTGTCGATGGCGACGCCCGCCATGCCGACGTCGCCCTTCACCCGCGGGTGGTCGCTGTCATAGCCCCGGTGCGTCGCCAGGTCGAAGGCGATGCTCAGCCCCTTCTGACCGGCCGCCAGGTTGCGGCGGTAGAAGGCGTTGGACTCCTCGGCGGTCGAGAAGCCGGCGTATTGCCGGATCGTCCAGGGATTGCCCGCATACATGGTCGGATAGGGGCCACGCACGAACGGCGCGAACCCCGGCAGGCCGTGCGGATGATCCAGCGCGTCCGTGCTGTCGGGACCATAGGTGGTCTCGACCGTCAGCCCCTCGGGCGTCAGCCACGGATCGCGCGCCGGCCCCTGCCCCATCGTATCGAGGTTCAGGACGATCTTGCTGAAGTCTGGAAAGCTCACTGAGCCGTCTCCTCGAAAGCCGCGGCGAACCGGATCGGAGCCAGGGGCTCGCACACCCGTTCGACCAACACGGCCGCCTCATCGCCCGCCTCGACCGGCGCAGGCCGCACGTCCGCATCGACATATTTGGTCACGCCGATGATCTGCGCCGCGCCGTTCGTCAGCGCGGCCTCGCGGATTTCACGGGCGCGGGCGATGCGGGGCTGGATGATCGAGCCCTTGAGCGCTTCGACCAGACCGCCCTCCGCCTCGATCCTCTGGAACTCGGCCCAGCCGGCCTCGGCCAAGTCCCGCGTCCGGGCGTCCAGATACCAGGAGCCGGCGGCCGGATCGTCGACCCGACCCAGATTGGCCTCTTCCATCAGCACCAGCTGGGTGTTCCGCGCCTGTCGCCGGGCGAAGGCGTCCGACGTTCCGGACGCGCGGGTGAAGCCGTCCAGCACCACCACGTCCGCCCCGCCGACCGCGCCGGCGAAGCCCGCCGCCGTCAGCCGCAGCAGATTGGGCCAGGGATCGCGCGCCGACAGCATCCGCCGCGACGAGCGCGCCTCGATCACCGCCGGAACCTCCACGTCGAACGCCTGCGTCAGGCTGGCCCAGATCAGCCGCATGGCCCGCACCTTGGCCAGGCTGTCGAAATATTCCGCATCGACCGACAGGCCGACGACGGTGCCGCGCAAAGCCGCCTCGACCGACATCCCGGCCTCGACCGCCGCCTTCGCATGGGCCACCACGCTGGCGGCCGCAAAGGCCAGCTCCTGCGCCGCCGATCCGCCCGCCTCGTGCGCCACGCGCCCGCTGGCCAGGAAGAAGGTCGCGTCGGGATAGGCCCCCGCATGACGCGCCGCCGTATTGGCCGCCAGGCTCAGATGCTCTTCCACCGAACGCGGCGCCCCGCCCGCCTCTGCGAAGGCTGACACCGGGTCCATATGAAACCGCAGTTGGGCGCGCGGCGAGCCCTTGGCGACGACCGCCAGCGCATTGGCCGCATCCGGCCCGTCGATCCCTGCATCCAGAGCGACGGGCGCCAGCTCCAGCGCCACGCCTTCCAGCGCCCGGCTGAGCGGGGCGGAATCCGCCAGAACCCGCCCCTTCAGCACCACCGACGCCGCGCCGTTCTCCAGATCGGTCAGGACGGCGGCGTTGACCGCTTCGGCATCGTCGCCCTCCACCAGCGTCCGCAGATCCCAGGCCCGGCCTTCCGAGTCGGACGGACGCGGGGCGAAGATCGGCTGCACGCCCGTCGCGCCTGCGTACAGCGGCCGCGTCACCAGTTGATCGGCGTCGAGATGCATCAGCGACTCGATCGGCCGATCCTTCAGCGCCTTCTGGGCCGCCTCGCGCCATTCCAGCGGCGTGGGCGCGGGAAAGCCCTTCATCACCCGAACTCCACCAGCACGTCGTCCGCCGCCACCGGATCGCCGTCCTTGGCGCCGACGGCCTTCACGACCCCGTCGCGCTCGGCCTTCAGGATGTTCTGCATCTTCATGGCCTCGATGATGGCCACCGTCTCGCCGGTCTTGACCTCCTGGCCGACGACGACGGGGATCGAGACCACCAGACCCGGCATCGGCGACAGCACCATCTTGGAGGTGTCCGCCGCGACCTTCTCCGGCAGGCGCGCATACAGTTCGGCGACGTGGGGCCGCAGCACCCGCACCCGCGCCTTGGCCGCACGGTGGCGGATGTCGAAGCCGTCGGCGACGCGTTTGACCTCGGCGGTGAAGGGCTCGCCGTCCAGATCGGCCTTGAACTGTGCCAGACCCGGCCGCCAGTCGATGTCCGACAGGCGGATGTCGCCCCCGCCCGTCAAGGTCAGGATCATCTCCTCGTCCTCGTCATAAGACAGGCCGACGCCGTGCGGCGTTTTGTCGATCATCACGATCCAGTCGGTGCGGTCCGACGGATCGCCGTCCTGTTCGGCGATGACCTCGTGCATGGCCAGCGCCGAGGCGATGAGGATGCGCTCCTGATCCTGAGTCGGTTTCAGGCCGTGGAAGCCGTCCGGGAACTCGTCCTTGATATAGCTGGTCGACAGATTGCCCGACTTGAACCGGTCCTGATCCATCACCGCCGCCAGGAAGGGCACATTGTGGCCCAGGCCCGACAGGTGGGTGTCCTCCAAGGCGCGAGCCATGCCCGTCACCGCATCTTCGCGCGTCTCGCCCCAGGCGCACAGTTTGGCGATCATGGGATCGTAGAACATGCTGATCTCGTCGCCCTCGCGGACGCCGGAATCGTTCCTGACCGTATAGTCCCCCTGATCGCCCTCTTCCGGCTGCTCGTATCGGACCAGCCGCCCGATCGAGGGCAGGAAGCCGCGATACGGATCCTCGGCGTAGATGCGGCTCTCGATGGCCCAGCCGTCGATCTTCAGGTCCTTCTGTTCGAAGGCCAGTTCCTCGCCCCAGGCCGAACGGATCATCTGTTCGACCAGATCGACGCCCGTAATCAACTCCGTCACCGGATGCTCGACCTGCAGCCGGGTGTTCATCTCCAGGAAGTAGAAGCTCTTGTCCTGACCGGCGACGAACTCGACCGTGCCGGCCGAGTCATAGTTCACCGCCTGGGCCAGGGCGACGGCCTGCGCCCCCATGGCAGCGCGGGTGGCCTCGTCAAGCAAGGGGCTCGGCGCCTCCTCGATGACCTTCTGGTTGCGGCGCTGGATCGAGCATTCGCGCTCGAACAGATGGACCACATGGCCGTGCTTGTCGCCCAGCACCTGGATCTCGATATGGCGCGGATCGACGATGAACTTCTCCAAGAAGACCCGGTCGTCGCCGAAGGCGTTCAGCGCCTCGGCCTTCACCGCCGCAAACCCCTCGGCCATGTCGGCGTCCGAATGGGCCACCCGGATGCCCTTGCCGCCGCCGCCGGCCGAGGCCTTGATCATGATCGGATAGCCAATCTCGTTGGCGATCCTGACCGCCTCGTCCGGCGTCTCGATCAGCCCCATATGGCCCGGCACGGTCGAGACGCCCGCCTCAGCCGCCAGCTTCTTGGAGCTGATCTTGTCGCCCATGGCCTCGATGGCCTCGGGGTTCGGGCCGATGAAGGCGATACCCTCGTCCCTCAGCCGCCGCGCGAACCCGGCGTTCTCGCTCAGGAAGCCAAAGCCCGGATGCACCGCCTGCGCCCCCGTCTGGCGCACCGCCTCGACGATCTTGTCGGCCAACAAATAGGACTGCGCCGCCGGCGCCGGCCCGATCAGCACCGCCTCGTCGGCCATCTCGACCGCCAACGACCCGGCGTCGGCCTCCGAATAGACCTGCACCGTCTGGATGCCCATCTTGCGGCAGGTCTTGATGATCCGAACGGCGATCTCGCCGCGATTGGCGATGAGGATTTTGGAGAACATTATGATCGCCCGTTCATGTGATTAGCTTGTGAAGGTGCTCTGCGGTCTCAATCAGCTTCTCTGAGTTCGAAACCAACCCTTCAATGATCGCAAGCCTCCCAGCCCATCGCTCAACTGACGGCCAGAGGGTCACTACGAAGGCAGCAACATTGGCATCTCCACGTTGTTGCCTTCGAAGGCGTATCACCAAGTCGAAGTAAGCAGAGTAAGCCGCATCGAAACCGAGCATTTCGACGTTTGAGAGGAAAAATCTCAAAGCCCTCAGTTGATCTCGGATAAGCTCGACGACTTCAGGGGGCTGTTCCGAAGACGATACAACACCATCCAGTTGGTCGATCTCAGCGATCAAGTCGGTTAGTTCCGCGCCCGCCTGCGCATATGGATTAGGAACGGAGCTATAAAATCCAGAGATTATGGCGAACTGCGAAACCAGCACATCTGGATTTGGGACATATTGCGCGGCTTGGGATACGAGGCCACTCGGTGAAAACATAGTTTTCATCATGGTAATCTGCTGGATGAGACCGTCTCGCCCCTCAGAATCCATTCGAGAGTCGGCTTCGATTATGAACTTGGCTTCACTGAGCTGTCTTTGAGCCTCACCAGCCACCCGAAAAAATTCGGGACTGTCTGAAGCGACACCTCGCAACTCTTGCAAGAAGGTCGTGACGGCGGCTCCGGGAAATTGCTTCGAGCCATCGCGGATAAGTCGCGCAATCTGAAGGACGTGCGTTATGGCTGTTGCACTCATAGCGGAATGTTGTCGTGCTTCTTCCAGGGGTTTTCCTGGACCTTGTTCTTCAGCGTCCGCAGCGCCTTCACCAGCCGCCGCCGCGTGCCATGCGGCATGATGACGTCGTCGATATAGCCCAGGCCCGCCGCCACGAACGGATTGGCGAACCGGTCCTTGTACTCCGCCTCGCGCGCGGCCAGGGCCTCGGGATCGCCGGCCTCCTTGCGGAAGATGATCTCGACCGCCCCCTTGGCGCCCATGACCGCGATCTCGGCGGTCGGCCAGGCGTAGTTGACGTCGCCGCGCAGGTGTTTCGAACTCATCACGTCATAGGCGCCGCCATAGGCCTTGCGCGTGATCAGGGTCAGTTTCGGCACCGTCGCCTCGGCATAGGCGAACAGCAGCTTGGCCCCGTGTTTGATCAGGGCGCCATACTCCTGCTTGGTCCCCGGCATGAAGCCCGGCACATCCACCAAGGTCACCAGCGGAATGTCGAAACCGTCGCAGAAGCGAACGAACCGCGCGGCCTTGCGGCTTGAATCGATGTCCAGCACGCCCGCCAGCACTTGGGGCTGGTTGGCGACGATCCCGACCGTCTGGCCGTCCAGCCGGCCGAAGCCGCAGATGATGTTCCTGGCGAAGTCGCCCCCGATCTCGAAGAAGTCGGCCTCGTCGATCACCTTCAGGATCAGCTCCTTCATGTCATAGGGCTGGTTCGGGTTGGCCGGAATCAGGGTGTCCAGCGACGGCTCGTCCCGCTCGGGCTCGTCATAGCTCTCGCGCACCGGCGGCTTTTCGCGGTTCGACAGGGGCAGGAAGCCGATCAGGCGGCGCACCTCCGACAGGGCCTCAAGGTCGTTCTCGAACGCCCCGTCCGCCACGCCCGACTTGCAGGCGTGAACGCGGGCGCCGCCCAGGTCCTCGTGGCTGACCACCTCATTGGTGACCGTCTTCACCACATCGGGGCCGGTCACGTACATGTAGCTCGTGTCCTTCACCATGAAGATGAAGTCGGTGATGGCGGGCGAATAGACGTCGCCGCCCGCGCACGGGCCCATGATCACGCTGATCTGGGGAATGACGCCGCTGGCAAGCGTATTCTGCAGGAAGATGTCGGCGTAGCCCGCCAGGCTCTCGACGCCTTCCTGGATCCGCGCGCCGCCTGCGTCGAACAGGCCGATGATCGGCGCGCCTGTGGTCAGGGCCATCTTCTGCAGCTTGACGATCTTGGCCGCATGGGCGCCCGACAGGCTGCCGCCGAACACCGTGAAATCCTTGGAGAAGACATAGACCAGCCGTCCGCCGATGGTCCCGCGACCCGTCACCACACCGTCTCCGGGAATGCGCTGGTCCTGCATGCCGAAGTCGTGGCTGCGGTGCTCGACGAACATGTCGGTCTCCTCGAAGGAGCCTTCGTCCAGCAGCACGTCGATGCGTTCGCGCGCCGTCAGCTTGCCCTTGGCGTGCTGGGCGGCGATACGCTTTTCCCCACCGCCCAGTTTGGCGGCGGCGCGACGGCGCTCCAGTTCTTCAAGGATGGCTTGAGTCATGATGGATCTTCGCCTCTCGTTCAAAGAACGCGTGGCGCCTTCATCGCAAAATGGCAAACGCAACTTTGCAAAAAGTGTGGAACTGCGCGGGCTTGCAAAGGGTGGCGATATGATCTGCAAAGTTGCGAATGGCTGAGAAGCTTTTCCTGGGCGCCAAGCTGCGCAAACTGCGCGAGGCGCGCGGCTGGACGTTGGAGGCCTGCGCCGAGCGGCTGGGCCTGTCTCCGTCCTATCTGTCGCAGATCGAGACCAACCAGCGCCCGGCGACTGCGCGCGTCCTGATCGCCCTGACCCGCGCCTTTCACGTGGACGCCAGCCTGTTCGACCTGGAGGGCGATGCTCGCCTGATCGCCGATTTGCGCGAGGCGACCACCGACATCGCAGGTCAGGCCGAGCCGCCCACGGCCGCAGAGCTGAAACAGGCCGTCGCCAACACCCCGCGTCTGGCCCGACAGTTTCTGGCCCTGCATCAGACCTTCCGTCGTCTGGACGAGCGGGTGAAGGCGCTGGACGACACCTTGGGCCGGGATGAACACGGCGCCAGTGTCGCCCTTTTGCCCTACGAAGAGGTGCGCGACTTCTTCCACTATCGCGACAACTACATCGACACGCTGGACACGGCGGCCGAGGCGCTGGCGACGACGCTGGTGCAGGACGGCCAGATCGAGCGGGCGCTGGAGGCGGCGCTGAGCCAGTCGCACGGCGTCCGCGTCGCCTATGTCGCCGGTCAGGAGGCCCTGCGTCGATACGATCCCGCCAGCCGCGTCCTGACGCTGGACGCCTGGCAGCCCGGCGCGACGCGGTCGTTCCAGCTGGCGCACCAGCTGGCCCTGCTGTCCTTCCGCGATTTGATTGAGGCCGAGCTGGATCAGGCCGCGTTCCGCACGGACGCCGCACGCGACGTGGCCCGGGTCGGTCTGGCCAACTATGCGGCGGGCGCCCTGCTGCTGCCCTATCGCGCCTTCCTCGAGGCCGCGCGCGAGGAAAAGCACGACATCGATCGGCTGCGCACCCGTTTCCAGGTCAGTTTCGAACAGGTCTGCCACCGGCTCTCGACCCTGCAACGGCCCGGCTGGCGCGGCGTGCCCTTCTATTTCGCTCGCGTGGATATGGCCGGCAACATCACCAAGCGCCACAGCGCCACCCGCTTCCAGTTCGCTCGCTTTGGCGGCGCCTGCCCGCTGTGGAACGTCCACGAAGCCTTCGCGGCGCCCGACCGGATCGGGGTGCAGCTGGCCGAGATGCCCGACGGATCGCGCTACATCTCCATCGCCCGCAGCGTGTCCAAGCCCAGCGGCTCCTACCTCGCCAACGACCGACGCTACGCCCTGTCGTTGGGATGCGAGGTCGAACATGCGGGCGCCCTGGTCTATGCCGCCGGTCTGGACCTGAACGGCCCCGCCGCCCGGATCGGCGTCAGCTGCCGCATCTGCGAGCGCACCGACTGCACCCAGCGCGCCTTCCCGCCCTTGGACAGGACCCTGCACGTGCCGGAGAATGAGCGCGGCGTGGTGCCCTATGTGCTGGATGGCCCGCGCCCCGACCGCTATTGATCGGGGCATGACCTCACACGCACCCATCGGCGTCGCCGTCGTCGGCTACGGCCTGGCGGGCCAGACCTTCCACGCCCCCCTGATCGCGGCGACCCCCGGCCTGCACCTGGCCGCCGTCGTCTCGTCCCGGCCCGAAGCGGTCCACGCCGACCTGCCCGACGTCGAGGTCCTCCCCGATCTGGAGGCTGCCCTCGCCCGCGAGGACATCGGCCTGATCGTCGTCGCCACCCCCGACGCCCTGCACGCCGAACAGTCGATCGCCGCGCTGAGGGCCGGCAAGTCGGTGGTGGTGGACAAACCCTTCGCGGCGACCCTGGCTGACGCGGAAAGCGTCGCCGCCGTTGCAGCGTCATCGCCGGGCGTCTTCAGCGTCTTCCAGAACCGCCGTTGGGACGCCGACTTCCTGACTTTGCGCGGCCTGATCGACCAGGGCGAACTGGGCGACGTCGCCGTGTTCGAAAGCCACTACGACCGCTTTCGTCCGGCCGTCACGGACCGTTGGAAGGACCAGCGCGACGGCGGCGTCTGGGCCGACCTGGGCCCGCACCTCATCGACCAGGCGGTGCAACTGTTCGGCCCGCCCCTGGCCGTCTATGCCGATCTCCAGGCCCAACGGGTCGGCGGCACGGCCATCGACTACGCCCACGTCCTGCTGCGCTATGACCGGCTGCGGGTCATCCTGAACATGAGCCACCTCGCCGCCGAGGCCAGCCTCCGCTACGCCGTCCACGGCGCGGGCGGCAGCTTCATCAAACACGGCCTCGACGCCCAGGAGGGGCAGTGCAAGGCCGGCCTGCGTCCCGGCGACACGGACTGGGGCGTCGATCCTTCGCCCGGCGTGCTGACGAAACAGATCGACGGCGAAACGGTCCGCGCCACGCCGACGCCCGAGCGCGGCGACTATCCCGCCTTCTACGCGGCCATGCGCGACGCGATCCTCGGCAAGGGCCCGCCGCCCGTCCCAGCCGATCAGGCCCTGACCGTCATGCGCATCCTCGATGCCGGTCTGCGCAGCGCGGCGGAGCGGCGCGAGATCGCTCTCTAGCTCTTCTTGCGGCCCTTCGACGTCGCTGCAGGCGCGTGAGCCAATCGCAGCAGATTGGCCGCACCGGGCGCCCCGAACGGC
Source organism: Brevundimonas sp. MEB006b (assembly GCF_030209705.1). NCBI lineage: Bacteria > Pseudomonadati > Pseudomonadota > Alphaproteobacteria > Caulobacterales > Caulobacteraceae > Brevundimonas > Brevundimonas sp. MEB006b. Next base: position 52,712 of record NZ_JARVRL010000009.1, on the reverse strand, counting down.
GTGCCCGCCAGGATCAGGATGCGCTGGCCCGGCTCGGCCAGACCATATTTCACCGCGCTGTTGACGGCGTCATCTGTGACGGCCTCCAGCGAGTCCGGCTGCTCGCCCAGACGCGGCTCCAGCCCCCAGACCAGGGCCAGCCGCCGCGCGGTGTTGGGATTGGGCGTCAGCACCAGGATCGGCTTCAGCGGCCGCTCGCGCGCCATCCGCCGCGCGGTGCCGCCCAGGGTCGTGAACACCACCAGACAGCCTGTCGAGGGCGCATTCGCCGCCATCCGCGCAGCCCCGACCAGGGCGTCCACGTCATGCTCGTCCATGCCGGCGTGTTCGGCGCCCATCAGGCTGGGCCACATCGGATCGCGTTCGACCCGCTCGATGATCCGGCTCATGATGCCGACGGATTCCAGCGGATAGTCGCCCGACGCCGTCTCGGCCGACAGCATCAGGGCGTCCGCGCCCTCATATACCGCATTGGCCACATCGGTCGCCTCGGCGCGGGTCGGGGCCGGGGCGCTGGTCATGGATTCCAGCATCTGGGTGGCCACGATCACCGGCACGCCGCGATTGCGGGCCGCGCGCACGATCTGCTTTTGCGCCACCGGCACATCCTCGGGATCCAGCTCGACGCCCAGATCGCCGCGAGCCACCATCACCCCGTCGCAATAGTCCAGGATGGCTTCCAGATCGGCCAAGGCCGCCGGCTTCTCGATCTTGGCGAGGCAGGCCGCCTGACCATTCACGATCCGCTTCAGCTCGGCCATGTCCTCGGGCTTCTGCACGAAGCTGAGCGCCACCCAGTCCACGCCCATCCGCAGGGCGAAGGCCAAGTCTTCACGGTCTTTGGGCGTCAGGGCCGAGACCGGGATCACCGCCTCCGGCACCGCCACGCCCTTGCGGTCCGACAGCTTCGAGCCGCTCTCGACCGTCACATCCGCCCACTCATCGGTTCGCTCGCCCACACGCAGACGCACCCGGCCGTCGTCCAGAAGCAACAGCATGCCCTTGCGCAGCGCCTTGAAGATTTCGGGATGCGGCATCTGCACCCGCGTCTCGTCGCCGGGCGTCGGGTCCAGATCGAAACGCATGGTGTGGCCCGGCTTGACCGCAATTTCGACGTCCTTGAACCGCCCCAAACGCAGCTTCGGCCCTTGAAGGTCGGCCAACACGCCCAGCGGACGCTGCAAAGCCATTTCAGCGCCGCGCACCGCCTTCAACGCGGCGGCGTGATCCTCATGCGACCCGTGGCTGAAGTTCAGGCGAAAGACATCCACCCCCGCCTGGGCCAGCGCCTTGACGGTGCTGGGCGCACGGCTGGCGGGTCCCAGGGTGGCGACGATGCGCGCGCGACGGGCTCGGTTCATGACGTTTCCTGTTGGCTCCCTCGGACGGCAAAACGGGGCCGCCTGGGCGATTTCGCCCTCTTCTGCCAACGAAACCTGCGCTGCGTAAGGCCGCCTTCCCCTCAGGAAACATGAGTTGACGGCCGGAAACAGGAGTTTATCTGGCCGCCGCCCCGCAAGTCGCAACGGCGAACCCGTTCAGATCGATGCACCGGCCCTCCACCTGCGGCGCGGGGACGCCGATCACATGGGCGAGGGTCGGGGCGATATCGACGGTCCGGATCGGCAGAAACCGCTCCTCGGCCTTGGCGCCTGGCCACCAGAAGATGATCGGCACGCGCCGGTCATATTCCCACGGCGTGCCGTGTCCGGCCAGGGTCGAGCCGACGCGGCCGCCCGAGGTGGTGTTCTGGGTCCAGGCGAACTGGATGTCGGGCGATCGCTCGGCGACGGTCGACAGTCGCATCCGCTCGCGCACCGTCATCATCTCGGGCTGCCGGCTATCCGGCAGAGGCTCGGCCAGCAGCCGGTCGCGCGTCTCGGCGAAGGCCACTTCAGGCAGGGCGCGCAGCATCTCGACCGCCGCCTCCGCCACCTGTGTCCGCAACGGATCGGGCAGCGACTTATGATCCGCATCGGCGACCATCCAGCCGCTTCCGCCGGACTGCAGCGGATCGGCGTCCAGATTGAAGCGCGCCTTCAACGCGGCGTTGAAGCCTTTGATCGCATCGGTGTCGGCGCGGTGCGCCTGCGGATAGCCATGCTCATGCAGCCGCTCGACGAAGTCCGAGCCGCCGTGATCGGCCGTCAGAACCACCAGCGCGCCGCCGGGAACCTGGGCCAGCTTGTCCAGGAAGGCGCCCAGCGCCGCATCCAGCCGGTGCATCTGCTCGCACATCTCCGGCCCCTGGGTGCCGTACATATGCCCGATCCGGTCGGTGGCCGACAGGCTGACGCCCAGCATGTCGGTCGCTGTCCCCTGCCCCAGCTTCTGGCTGTCCAGCAGATATTCCGCCGCCTTCAGCGTCTGCTCGTCCAGCAACGGCGAGGTGTCGAACTTCAGCCCCGCCGGCGGCAGCACCGAATGGAAGGTCTGGCCGCGAATGGTCCAGTCGCCCGCCAGCGCCCGGCAGTCCGCGTTCTGATAGTCCCAGGTCACCGGCGTCGCCGCCGTCCAGGCGTTGAAGTCACGGTTGAACGCTGCGACCGGCGCCAACTTGGCCTCGGCCGTCTGTCCCGGCTCGACATAGGTCGTCAATCCAAACCCGTCGGTGAACCAGAAGGCCTGCCCCTGATGACCGGCCAGATTGATCGCCCCGCGATCCTTGCCCGACACCGCCATGACCTTGCTGTCCGGACTGACGGCCTTCAACCAGTCGCCCAGCGTCGTCGCACGCAGCTGGTCCGGGCCCACCGGTCCGTTGTCGGTGTCGTCACGCCCGTGCGCCAGATGGTTCTGCGGCGCGGCCAGACAATAGACCTCCTTGCCGGTCTTGCCGTCGATCCAGTCGTTGGCGGGAATGCCGGTCTCGGCCGGGTGCATGCCGGTCAGAACGGTGGAGTGCCCGGGGCAGGTCTCGGTCAGACCATGGGTCTGATAGCCGTTGATCGACACCAGCCCCTGGTCGGCCAACCGAAGCAGGCCGCCGCTGTAGCGGCTGCGATACTGGTTGAAGAGGTTGGCGCTGAACTGATCGACCACGATGGTCACGATCAGTTTGGGCGGCGTCAGGGCCGCAGCCGATGCCTGAGGCGCGGCGGCCTGAACCGGCGGCTGGGCGACCGGCGCGCCCGCACAGGCGGCGCCCGCGATCGACAAGACGGCCAGACACGCGGCGGCGACGTGACGCGACAGGGACATGAACAACTCCAACAACAGCCGTGCGGCCTCTAGCTGTTGCGGATGGCGCCCGCGTGACAGCCCGGCTCGCTCCTAGTGCGATTCCTTGGACCGCAGGCGCGCGACCTGATGCAGGACCAGCACCACCACCCCGCCGACGATCAGCCCGATCACGGCCGAGGCCACCGCCGTCGTCAGCCAGCTCATCACGCCGGCCAACGGCCCGAACAGTTCGCCGACGGCATGCGACAGATGCTCGACCGGTACCGCCGGCCAGTGCAGCCCCAGCGTATGGGAACCATGCAGCAGAATGCCGCCGCCGACCCACAGCATGGCCGCCGTGCCGATCGCCGACAGGGCGCTCATCACCATCGGCATGCCCTTGACCAGACCCCGCCCCAAAGCGCGCACCCCGCCATTGGGCCGTTGAGCCAGATGCAGGCCGATGTCGTCCATCTTCACGATCAATCCGACCGCGCCATAGACGACGACGGTCATGGCGATGCCGACCACAGCCAGCACAGCGGCCTGGGTCAGGATCGGCTGCGCCGCCACATCGGCCAGAGCGATGGCCATGATCTCGGCCGACAGGATCAGGTCGGTGCGCACCGCCCCCGACACCGTTGTCTTCTCCAGCGCCGCTGCATCGCGCGCGACCGGCGTGGCATTCTCATGCCCGCCGTGCCCCATCGCCTCCAGCAGCTTTTCCGCCCCCTCGAAACACAGATAGGTCCCGCCGCACATCAGGATCGGGGTGATTGCCCAGGGCGCGAAGGCGCTGAGCACCAGGGCCACCGGCAGGATGAAGATCAGCTTGTTGCGAAACGACCCGAGCGCGATCTTGCTTATGATCGGCAGCTCGCGGCTGGGCGACAGGCCCATAACATAGCGCGGCGTCACCGCCGCATCGTCCACCACCACGCCGGCGGCCTTGGTCGAGGCCTTGCCGGCCGCCGCTCCCACGTCATCCAGCGACGCGGCCGCCAGCTTTGCGATGCCGGCGACGTCGTCCAGCAGCGCGATCAGTCCAGACGGCATAGTCAGTCTTCCCGGCTGGGCGGCACATTGACGCCCTGCGATTTCAGATAGGATTTGATGTTGCGCGCGGCCTGGCGGATGCGCTGTTCGTTCTCGACCATGGCGATGCGCACGAAGCCCTCGCCGTTCTCGCCATAGCCCACGCCCGCCGCCACCGCGACCTTGGCGTGGGTAAGCAACTGCTTGGAAAACTCCAGACTGCCCAGATGCTTCAGCGCCGGCGGCAAGGGCGCCCAGGCGAACATGGAAGCGGCCGGCTTGGGAATGTCCCAGCCCGCGCGGCCGAAACTCTCGACCAGCACATCGCGCCGGCGGTGATAGAGTTTGCGGTTCTGCTCGACGATGTCCTGCGGTCCGTTCAGCGCGGCGCACGCCGCCGCCTGGATCGGCGTGAAGGCGCCGTAGTCGAGGTAGGATTTCACCCGCGTCATCGCCGCGATCAGCTTCTTATTGCCGACCGCAAACCCCATGCGCCAGCCCGCCATGCTGTAGGTCTTGGACAGGGAGGTGAACTCGATCGCCACGTCCTTGGCGCCCGGAACCTGCAGGATCGAGACCGTCGGCTTGCCGTCGTAATAGAGCTCCGAATAGGCCAGATCGCTGATGATCCACAGATCGTTCGCCTTGGCGAAGTCCACGACGCGTTCATAGAAGGCCAGATCGACCGTCTCCGCGGTCGGGTTCGACGGATAGTTCATGACCAGGATCTTGGGCCGGGGCACGGTGAAGGCCATGGCCCGCTCCAGCGCCTCGAAATATTTCTCGTCCGGCGTGGTCGGCACGCTGCGGATCGCGGCGCCGGCGATGATGAAGCCGAAGGTGTGGATCGGATAGGACGGATTGGGCGCTAGGATCACGTCGCCCGGCTCGGTGATGGCGGTAGCCAGACTGGCCAACCCCTCCTTGGAGCCCATGGTGACGATCACCTCGGTCTCGGGATCCACATCGACGCCGAAGCGGCGGCCGTAATAGTTGGCCTGGGCGCGGCGCAGGCCGGGGATGCCGCGTGACGCTGAATAGCCGTGGGCGTCGGGCTTCCTGGCCACCTCGATCAGCTTGTCGATCACATGCTGGGGTGGCGGCAGGTCGGGGTTGCCCATCCCCAGATCGATCACGTCCTCGCCCGCCGCACGGGCCGCCGCGCGCATCGCATTGGTCTCGGCGATGACATAGGGCGGCAACCGCTTCATGCGGTAGAATTCTTCGGACATGACAGGCTCGTCGTTGGGATCAGCGGCCGTGGATCGACCGCCTTTAGCGCTTAGCGCGCCAGCGGCCTCGCGCAACAGCATTGAAGGTCATTTTCACCCGTCAGGCGGACGAAATCTGTGCGTCGCGCAAAAACCTGGTCGAGAAGACAGCCGGTCCGCGTTCTCAATAGCTCAACCGCAGACCGATGCTGACCGTTCGCGGCGGGCCGTATGCGGCGACGCCCGTGCCCGTTTCCGACACCTCGACATCCTCGTCGAACAGATTGTCCGCCGCCATCCAAAGGGTCGCGTTTGGCGTGAAGGCCCACTCTGCTCGCGCATCCAGCGTCATGGCGGCGTCCAGCACCCGGCTGTTCAGGTCGTCGTCGAACCGGCTCGATTCATAACGTGCCGCCAGCGCCAGGGTCAGTCGATCGGTCGCGCGCCAATCCAGCCCAGCCGTCGCGCTCCATTCCGGCGCTTGGGCAGGACGCAAACCGGTCAGCTGCGCGGCGGACGATCCGCCGTCGATCTCAGCATCGGTCCAGGACGCAGCGGCGTTCAGCGACACGGCTGACGACAGGTCCAGCGCCCCCGTCAGTTCCACGCCCCAGGCGTCGATGGTCCCGGCGTTCTGACGCTGGCGCAGCACGCCGCCCGCCGGCACGAACCCCGCACGCGGGAAGGTCGCCGGCCCGGACCCGAGCGTCACATTGACGATGGCGTCCTCGATCTGGTTCCAAAACACAGACGCGCCCCAACGCACGCCCTCGCGGTCGAAGGCCAATCCCGTCTCCACGCCCTTCAGCGTTTCCGGCGTCAGGGCGGCGTTGGCCTCGGTGATGTCGTTGCCGACGCGGAATGGCCTATGCAGTTCGTTCAACGTGGCGGGCCTGAACCCGGAATAGGCCGCCGCCCGCGCCGCATAGCCGCCGCCCAGATCACGCCGCACGGCCAGGCGCGCGCTGACCACCTCGCCCGACCGATCCGGATCGCTTTCATTCAGCAGGACGGCGCCGGTCGCCAGCGTGTTCTCCTGACGGAATCCGCCGGCATTCTCCCACCGATCCACCCGCAGTCCGCCGGCCACCAGCCAGTCGGCTGCCGTCCAAGACGCATCGACATAGGCCCCGGCCACCGCCGTCTCCCCGCCCGCACGCCGAATGCGGGTGAAGCCGGCTCCTGTCGGATTGCTGAACAGTTCGTTGGTTTCGCCGTCGTTGAAGCGCGCATCGGCACCCACCTCCCACTCTAGCCGTCCGCCCGCGAAATCGGTCATGCGGCGGCGCAGCGCCGCATTCAGTCCCCATCCCGTCGCGGGCGTCTTGAACTGATCGTTGGCCGGCGTCGTGGTCGATCGATCGGCCGACACCGAGGCCGAACTGTTGGCCAGATTGCTGTCGATCCGCCACGCCTGTAGCCGCCAGCCATAGCCGTCGGCCGTTGGCGTCTGCGCCGCCGTCGCGCTCAGGCTGTGGCCGCTGGCGTTGGCGCGCGTTCCGGCCAGACCCGATCCGCGATCCTCTTCCCACGTCGCCGCCCTGACCGACAGGTTCGCCTGACCCAAGGCCGTATCGACCCGAAGCGCTGCACTTCGGCTGTCGAGATCCAGCGGCGTGTCCGCGGCGCCTGCCGCCGGCCCGCGCACCGGCACATAGCCGTCGCTGACTTCGCGCAACCCGCTCAACGTCACCGCCAGAGGTCCCAGTCGCGTGGAGGCGGACCCCGCCGCCCGCAAGCCGCCGCGCTCGGACGCGGACACATCGAGCGCGCCGCCTTTCCCGCGTTCACGCAGGGTGATCGTGCCCGTCAGCGCGCCCGCGCCATAGGGGCCCGAGCCCGCGCCCCGGATCACATCCAGGCTCTCCAGAGATTCCGGCGTCGCCTGGGACCAGATGACCCAGCCCCCGAACGGATCGTTCAGCGGCACGCCGTCCAGCATCACTAGCGTCCGTCCTGCCCCAGACGGCGCGATGGCCCTCAGCGAAATCCCTTGCGTCGTCGGATTGGTCGCCGCGCTGCTGGTGCGTCGAAACAGCGACACCGCCGGCACGGATCGCAATGCCTCGTCCAGACGCGACGACCTGGACAGCACCGCCTCGTCGATCCGCACCACCGAAAACGCAGCATCAGCCGCCGCCGGCGGCAGACGCGCGGCGGTGACGACGATCTCGGGCAAGGCGGTGGGCGTGACGGGGGGAGGAACGTCCTGGATCATGCGCCGTCAGTAGGCGGTCGTTTCGCCACATCAAAGCCCGGCGACCCGAAACGCCCGGAAAAGCGCGAGACAGATCGCCGCCCCCTCGATAACAACCGTATCGAACAGTCCAAGGGGAAGCACGTGGGTCTGGGAACGCTCGTCAGGGGTCTGATCTTCGGTAAGGACGCCGACCGCAGGCGACGGTCCGCCAAGGCGGCGCGAATCCGCGCCCTGCCCGACCGACAGGTGATGGCCGACAGCTATGTTCCAGCGTTGGCGGCCGACGGCGGGCGCATCCTGTGGGTCGGTTGCCGCGAGTATACTCTGGACGACTACGCCTTGCTGGAGGCGCAGGGCGGCGAGGTCTGGACCACCGACATCGATCCGGCGGCCGCACGCTGGGGCCGCGAAGGTCGCCACCGCACCGGCGACATATGCGAGGCGGATCGGCTGTTCTCGGACCTGACCTTCGACGCCGTCGTCTGCAACGGCGTGCTGGGTTATGGCGTCGACAGTCCCGACCAGCAGCAGCAGGCCTTGAAGGCTCTGGCGGCCATCCTACGCCCGGGCGGTCGCCTTCTGCTGGGCTGGAACACCGACAAGATCGCCGATCCCGTTGCCGCAGGATTAATTGATCTCAACTTCCAGGCTGCCCCCTTGGGCGACCAGCCGACGCGCGTGCGGTTCGACGCGGTAACCCACGTTTACGACAGCTTTATCCGAAGAGGCTGAAGCCTAGCCCTGAAGCCGGGTCAGCGACGCCGCCGGCCCCAAAAGAGGGCGCCTTCGCAGCGTCGGCTTCGGCGTGACGAACGCCTTTTCGACCAAGGCCTCGCGCAAGGCGTCCAACTCGGCGGCGCGCGCTGCCGGCGAATGCACCCGCTCGACATAGGTCTGCCCGCCACGCGCCAGGGCCAGACGTTCATCGGGGTGTTCGACCAGACGCATCATGGCGCTCGTCAGAGAGCCGGCCTCCTCGACATCGACATACAGCGCATATTCGCCGCTGGCTTCGCGCAAGCCGCCGCGTCCCGACGAGATCAGCGCCGCGCCCGCCGCATGGGCCTCCAGCGCCGCCAGTCCCAGGGCCTCGCGCACCCGCGAAGGCGTGACCGCGATGGCGGCGCGCTGCGTCATCGCTCGCACCGCGTCCAGCGACGCTGATTTGTGTATTTCGACCCGGTCGCCGAACCGCTCCAGCATCCGCACCTGTGGCGCAGCCCAATCCTGATGCTTGTCCCAGTCGCCTAGCATCAACGCGCCGCGCCAGTCGGGGTAGCAATCCAGCGTCTCGGCTAGAGCGGTGCAGAACAGGTCCAGCCCCTTGTCCTTCATCGCCCGTCCCGCAAACAGGATCAGCTTCTCGCGCTGCTCGGGCGATGCACGCCAGACGTCGCTTTCGATCGGATTGCAAACCGACGAAATACGCCCGGCCAGACGCGGATAATCCGTTGCGAACTCTTCACCCGCCGCCCGGCTGACGAACACCAGCCGGTCGAACCGCGCGAGGCGTCGACCGTATCGCAGACGTTCGATCAAATTGCGCGACGGCTTGATCCGCGTGTGGCGATAAAGAACGTGGATCGCGTCAGGCAGTTGTCTCGCCAACTCCGAGGCCGCCTTCAGCTGTTGATGATATTCCACGATGTCCGGCGACAGTTTCTTCAGAACGTCCATCACCGCCGCATTTCGCGCCTTGCGGCCCAGCCCGGCCGGCACCGTCACCATCTGCACGCCCGCCGGCGTCGGCCCGCCGGCATCGGCGATCAGCGTCACCAGCCGATTCAAACGGCTGTGCGCCGACAGCGTGCGCACCACTGTCTCCATCGAGTTGGTCTTGTCCGGACAGAAGGTGCAGCCCCGCGGCAGAACGACGGCGATACGCATGGTCTAGCCTTCCTTCCGAACGGAAGCGGTCTCGAAAATCTTGGGATGGACGGCGGCGCCGGTGGCGCGACGACCGCGCGGCCCGTTCAGGCCCAGCAGGCGACGCGCCTTGAAGCCGGCCTTCAGCCATGGCTCCGCCGACGACTGGCGGATGCCCTTCACGTCGATGAAGGTGACGTCGCCGTGACCCGACAGAGTGTGCAAGCCGTCGCCGTACCCGCCCAGCAGATGCCCCGGCTCGAACCGTTTCACGACCACCGCCGAAAACGCGTCCGGCGACAACCCATCGATCCGCAGCAGATTGATCGCCGCGCCATAGGTCACAGCGCAGTCCTGCACCGGCAGATGAAGCGCGCCGTCGTGCAGGAACGCCGAGCCGCCCGGACGCGAGGTCTGAAAACCGCTCAGCACCGGATTGGCCGGATGCGGCGTCCAAGGCCCCGTCAGGCTGTCGGCCCAGGCGATGTGCAGTTCGCGCATCGCCCGGTCGTCCGGTCCGGGCAGGGCGTGGAACATCCACCAACGGCCGTCGTGCTTGACCACCGTCGCATCGATCGCAGCCGCCTCGCCGATGCGGGCCACCGCCTCCCACTGATCCGGGAAACGGACACAGCGATACAGGATCAGCCCGCTGCTCTTGTAGCCTTCCGGCAGCATGTAGAGTTCGCCGCCGTCCTCGATGAGGGTCGGATAGGACAGGTGCCAGGGCTCGGACAGGGCCACGCCCTGCCTCACCAGCCGGTCGTCGGCGTCGTATTGGCGATAGTGAATCTCGCCCCGACGCACATGATAGTCGAACGCCTCGACGAAGACGGTCAGCACGCCGTCGCGCGTGATCCCGAACGGGTCCGCGATATAGGCGTAAGGGCCGCAGTCAGGCAGCCAGACGATTTCTTCCGCGCGCGGCTCATGGTCAACGAAGCTGCTTAAGGGACGGCGGATAAAGCCCGAGCGCCAGATATCGAACACGACGACGCCCTAGCCGACCGAAAGAACCGGGGCCGTCGTGCCGTCATGTCCTGCAAACGCGCGCATCTGAGTCCTGCTCGTCGCCGCGACACGGCGCCTTCATGACAAGGACGCCGCCGACCAGCCCTTGCCTCATGAAAATCGTCACGGCATTGAAGGTCTTGGCCCGTTTGGCTGCACGAGAGGACTTCGCCCGTTTGACCGCGCCTGCCGCGCATCCCCTGATCGCCGCCTATCTTGAGCAGCGCGAGGATCTTGCCCGGTTCTGCCGCGCGCGGCTGGGCGGCGCGTCGGGCGATGTCGATGATGTGCTGCAGGACATTTATCTGAAGGTCTCGTCGCTCGATCCCGACCCGCCGCCGGACAATCCTCGCGCCTTTCTATTTCGCCTGACCTCCAACCTGCTGATGGATCGCTGGCGGTCAGGGCAGCGGTCGGCCAACCGCGACGCCCAGTGGCGTCAGCTGAACCACGAGACGGGCGCCGCCGAAGACCTGGACGCGGCCCCTTCGGCAGAGGCGGTCGTGGCCGGGCGCGAGAAACTGGCGCGCCTTCTCGCCGCCTTGGACACCCTGCCCGCCAAGACCCAGACGGTCTTTCGCCTGCACAAGTTCGATGGGGTTAGCTATGCCGAGGTCGCCGTCCAAATGGGCATTTCGCGCAGTTCGGTCGAGAAGCACATGATGGACGCGCTGCGCGTTCTCTCCCGCAAGGTTCAACCGTGATGCCGATTCTTTCCACGCTCAGGGGGAATTTGTCTGAAGGCGAAAGCTTGGCGGCGCCGTCTTGGTATCAGGAGGCGCGTTGCACGGCGTTCTTCCAGGCTGGGATCGGATGACCGCACAAACCGACATCGAGGAAAAGGCGCTGCACTGGTTCGTCGTCCTGCGTGACGACGATGCGCCCGAATCCGCCTGGCTTGAATTCCAGGACTGGCTGGAGGCGTCGCCGACCCACGCCGCCGCCTATGACGCCGTCGAGCGCCTGTGGGTCGATCTGGATGACCATGCCGCCTCCGCACCGACAGAGGCCCCGGTCATCGACCTCGCCGCCGCGCGTGCACGCCGCACCAAGACGCGTTCGCCCTGGCTGGGCGCGGCGATCGGCATCGCCGCCAGCGTGACTCTGGCTGTCGGCCTGTTCATGTGGCTGACGCCGGGCTCGCAGATCTACGCCACGACCGACGCGCCCCTGACGGTCGCGCTCGAAGATGGATCGCACGTCTATCTGAACCGCCATTCCGCCATGGACGTCAGGTTCGACGGCGACAAACGTTCGGTGTCGCTGACCGAGGGCGAGGCCGCCTTCGACATCGCTCACGACCCTGCCCATCCGTTCATCGTCGCCGCCGGCGATCATCAGGTTGAGGTGCTAGGCACCGCCTTCAACGTGCTTAACCATGGCGACCGTTTCGCCGTCGCCGTCGAACGGGGCGTCGTCGCCGTAACCCCTGCCAACGCGCCCAAGGTCCGACTGGTCGCCGGTCAGGCGCTGGCGCAGCGCGGCGAGCAGCCCCCGGCCCTGTCGCAAGTTTCTCCGAACCAGACATCACCCTGGCGTCAGGGAGTTTTGGTCTATCGCAACCGTTTGATGACTGATGTCGCGAACGATCTTTCGCGTTATCTCGACAAGCCGGTCGTGCTATCGACATCGGCTCGGGCGCTGCGGTTCACCGGCGCCCTTCGCATTGGCGACGAGGCCGTGATGTTGAAGCAGTTGCAGGATTTCGCTCCCGTCCGCGTGGACGCCTCGACGCGCGAAGTCCGCGTCAACGCCCGTGAGGCCGGTTAAGGGCGGGCGGCCCCAACGCCTCGCCCTGTTCAAGCCACACGCCGCCGCCCTTCTTCCCAGCCTCTTTCTGTTCGCCACAACGGCCCTGAGCACGCCGGCGCAGGCGGATGCGCGTCTGCTCGACATCTACATTCCGCGCCAGTCCGTAGACGACGCCCTGCTGGACCTGGCGCTTCAGGCCCGCGTTTCACTGGGCGGCAGTTTGACATCGTGCGCCGGCGTCAGCCCCGCGATCAGCGGGCGGATGTCGCTGGACGCGGCCCTCACACGATTGCTGGCGGGCAGCGGATGTCGCCACGCCATTCGCCAAGACGGCGCTGTGATCATCAGCAGGCAGTCGAGCGCGCCGCCCGCTCCCGCTCGACCGATCGCCCCACGCCCCGCCGCTGCTGTGGCGTCGCCGGAAGACGTGGCTCAAGTCAGCGAAGTCGTCGTGACCGCCCCGCGCCGACCCGAACTGATCCAGTCTTCTTCATCCGCAATGACGGCGGTCGGCGCCGATCGCATCACCCGTGCTGGGGTCACGGGCATGCAGGGACTGGACAGCCTCGTGTCCGGCATGACGGTGACCAATCTCGGCCCCGGCCGGAACAAGATCCTGCTGCGCGGCATATCGGACGGCGTCTTCACCGGCCTGACCCAATCCACCGTCGGCCTGTACCTCGACCTGACGCCGGTCACATACGCCGCCCCGGACCCGGATCTGAAGCTGATCGACATCGACCGGGTCGAGGTGCTGCGCGGCCCGCAAGGTACGCTGTACGGCACCGGCCCCATCGGCGGCGTCGTGCGTATCGTCACGCGGGCTCCGGCGATGGGCGAGGAATCTCTGTCGCTCTCTGCGACCCGGTCGCGCACTGACGGCGGCGGCTGGAACTCCGACTATGGCCTGGTCGCCAACCTGCCTATCGCCGGCGACCGCGCCGCGATCCGCGCAGCCCTCTATGGCGAGACCTACAGCGGCTATATCAACGACGTCGAACTGAACCTGCGGCGGGTCAATGACGGCACGCGGCGCGGCGGCCGGCTGTCCGCCGCGCTGGAGATTGCGCCCGGCTGGACGGCACGCGCCGGCGTCGTTCACCAGTCCATCGTCACCGAGGACACCCACTACGTCTATCGCGGCCTCGGCCCTTTGAGGCGCGCCAATCTGGTTCGAGAACCGCATCAGAACCGCTTCGACCAGGGCTCGGCCTCGATCGAGGGACGTGGCGCCTGGGGCCGGCTAAATGCTTCCGTCTCGGTCGTCGAGCATGGTTTCAAGAGCCGCTACGACGCCTCCAGCGCCCTTCGCCGCTTCGGATCGGGCTGGCGCATTGGCGCGCTGGACGAAGGCAAGGATATCCATCTGGTCGTCGGCGAGGCCAACTTCGCCTCTCCCGATATCGGTCGCTGGCGCTGGTTGGCCGGCGGTCTGGTGTCGTCCAACACCACACGCACCAATCCCGTCCTGTCCGCCCTGACGCCCGAGCCTCGCACGGTCTATTCAGAGGCGCGGCGCGACCGGCTGAACGAGGCCGCCGTATATGGCGAAGCGTCGCTGGACCTGCCCCACGACCTGACCCTGACCGCCGGGGCCCGCTACTACGCCCTTGAATACGACACCACCTCCCTGGTTCGACAGTTCAGCCGCTCGCGATCGTTCGACGGACGCGGGGAATCCGCCGGCTTCACGCCCAAGATCGCCCTCGCCTGGCAGCCCAGCGAGCGCCTGAATCTGTCCGCTTTGGTCAGCCAAGGCCACCGGGCCGGCGGCTTCAACACCGCCGGGGTCATCGGCCAGGACTTCAGCGGCCTATCCGATTCACCGGCGCGCCAGTACAAGCCAGACAGCCTATGGAACGCCGAGTTTGGGGCCAAGTACCGATCGGCGGACGGTCGCGCCCGCTTCCGCGCCGCCTTCTACGCCGCACGCTGGCGCAATGTGCAGAGCGACCAGTTTTTGCCCAGCGGCCTGGCCTATGTCGTTAACGTCGGCGACGGCGCCGACAAAGGCTTCGAGGTCGAAGCCAACTGGCGCCCCTCTGAGACGCTTGAGCTTTTCGCCAACGGGCTTGTCGCCGACCCACGCATCACCTCGCCTAGCGCGCGGTTTGATTCCCGCCGAGACGCGAGTTTGCCGGGGGTGCCTCGGGCTTCTGCGAATGTCGGCTTCAGCTGGCGTCGTCCGCTGGGCGTGCGTTTGGTGTTGCTTGCGGACGGCGGCCTTTCGTACGTCGGCGCGTCGCGCCTGACGTTCGACGGACGCCAACAATATCGTATGGGCGATTACGGCACGGGAAGACTGGCCTTTGGCGTCGAAGCGTCGGCTTGGACCGCGACGATCTTCGTGGACAATCTGTTCGACACCGAAGCCAACACCTTCGCCTACAGCGACCCTTTCCGCCTTCCCGACGCCCAGGCCATCACCCCTTTGCGCCCTCGCACAATCGGCCTGACGCTAAGGTGGACGGCGCATTAGCCTGGGCCCTGCCGCCCTAGATCCTGGAGCGAATCGCGCCGATGAGCATCTCCGGCGGCGGCCGGGGGCTGGACGGCCTTCTGTATCTGACAGGTCACGACCTTCCCGAGCTTTACGTCGTCGCCATTCCGATGGGCGGGGCGTGCTAGACCACATCGAAACACTGGGCATAGAGGCCGAAGGTCAGGCCATCGACTGGGACGAAAGCGAACTTGGGATGCTGTACGGCATCACCCGACGCACCCGTGAGATCGCAGCAATGAAGGTTCCGACATTGCTTGACCAATAGGTCTCCGGCTTCTGAACTTGCCCTGCCAGGCTGAAAGCGTTTGAGGCTCCGTTGCGCGGCGTTATGGCTCGCCCTGCTCGCAGATCGCCGGTGGGCCGATGACATCACATCCATCGCCCGACCCCTCGCTGGCCTATTGAAGACCTACACCTCGTTCGCCACGCACGTAATGCTAGAGGGTAGATCGATTTGCGCAACGGTTGGTGTGACCCCGCCCCCTCTCCACTATCGCCCGTCTGTAGCTTTCAATAGGTCGGGCAAGGGTCGCTCCACGCTCAAACTGACAGCGCTGTGAGCGAGAGGTCGGTCCAAGATCAGTCTGGCTCAACTACCGACCGCAACGCGCCGCAGGCGTGGGGCGCCGCCGTTGGCGATACCGTCGTCGTTTGCGCAGAGCGCCAACGCCAATCTTTCGGTCGGCAACCTTCCTCCGGACGTGTCGTTGTCAGAGCCTCCCCGTTCGGCCGCAACCGCGATCGTCATTCCGCAATCGAGATCAGAAGGATCGCCATGCCGGTCATCGTCGTCACAGGCGCCAGCGCCGGCATCGGTCTCGCGATTGCCGAGCGGTTCGCCCGAGCCGGATGGCAGGTCGTGGTGATCGCCAGACAGGCTGAACGGCTTTTCAACGCCGTCGAACAGCTGAATCGTTCGGGCGACCGAGTGATCGGCATGGCGGGTGATGTGTCCGATCCGGCCTTCGTCGAGCAGGCGGGCCGCGATGTCATGGACGCTTTCGGCGGCATCGATGTCTGGGTCAACAACGCCATGTCCACGGTCATCGGGCGCGATGAAGATCTGACCGACGCCGACTACCGACGCGTCGTCGAGACCACCTATCTGTCTCAGGTCTACGGAACGCGCGCGGCGCTTCGGGTCATGCGGCCGGCGGACAAAGGGACGGTGATCCAAATTTCCTCGGGATTGGCGCTGCGCCCTGCCCCGCTGCAGGCCGCTTACTGCGGCGCCAAGGCGGCCGTCGACGGGTTCACCGAGGCCATTCGGGCCGAACTGATCGCCACAGCCTCAAATGTCACCCTGACCACCGTCTATCTGCCGGCCGTCAACACGCCCCAGCCTTTGTGGTCACGTAACCGGACCGACCGAGCGCAGGTCATTCCAGATCCCCTGTTCGATCCCCGTCTGTGTGCAGACGCCGTCTGGTCGGCCGTGCAGCGCCCCAGCCGCAAGGTCTTCGTGGGTCGCACGACATGGCTGATGGCGCTGGCGCAACAGTTCACGCCAGGGCTGGCGGATCGCCAGGCCGCCAAGATGATCGCGGCACAACAGGGCGACCCCCAACTGCCCCGCCTGGGCAATCTCGATCAACCCGAAGACGGTCCGGCGGCGATCGACGGCCCGGACACTGTACGAGTGATCAGACCGTTGATCGGCTTCGTGTCCAGCCGACAGATCGCGGCGCTCAAGGTCGCGGCGGTCGGCGTCCTTGCGGGCCTTGCCGTGACGGCTGGCTTTGCGATCAGATCGTCCAAACGATGACAGAGACGACCTTCACGCCCCATCCGGCGCGCTCGTCGCAAGCGCTCCGTCCTGATGGCTACGTCGCCCTCGAAGATTATGGCGTTCTGGGCGAGGGCCGAACGGTGGCCCTGTCGGCGCTGGATGGCGGCATCGATTGGTGGTGCGTCCCGGCGATCGATGCGCCGCCCCTTTTCGACCGCCTACTGGATCCGGAGGGCGGCCGGTTTTCGATCACGCCGACCGAGGCCTTCACGGCGACCCGCCGCTATCGCCCCGACAGCAATGTGCTGGAGACGGAGTTCACCACCGCCAGCGGACGCGCGCGCCTGACCGAGAGCCTGAACAGCGGCACGGCCGGTCGTTTGCCCTGGTGCGAACTGGCCCGCCGTATCGATGGCCTGGAGGGCGAAGTGACCTTCACCCTGGACATGCGTCCGGGGCGTCGGGGCGACACGGCCAATCCGTATCATTCGAAGATCGGCGAACACACGGTCTTCCATGTCGAGCGGGTGCTCGGCCTGTTCGTCCACGATCCGCGCATCTCATGCGAATGGTCCGATGAGGGCATTGTCGGAACCATTGTGGTCGGCGCAGGCGAGCGGCGCACCGTGGCCATCGTCGCTGGACGCGACGAACCGCTGGTCGTGCCGTCCATCGAAGAGATCGACGCCCGCATCGACCTGTCGGATCAGGAATGGCGGGATTGGGCGGCGCGCTTGAACTGCCCCGGCCTGTATCGCGACGACTTCATCCGCAGCGCCCTGGCGTTGAAGTTGCTGCTGTACTCGCCGTCGGGCGCCATCGCCGCGGCGGCCACGACCTCCCTGCCCGAGCGTCTGGGCGGCGACAAGAACTGGGATTATCGCTACGCCTGGCTGCGCGACGCCGGCTATACGATCGAGGCCTTCCTGGCGGCCGGCGCCCAGGCCGAGGCCAAGGCCGCTTTCAGCTGGCTGCTGATGCAGCTGAAGCGCCATGGCGCCAAGGTCTGCTACAGCCTGGACGGCGCACTCGTGCCGCCGGAAACGCACTGGGACATGCCGGGCTATAAAGGCTCGCGTCCGGTCGTCACGGGTAATCGCGCCGCCGACCAGGCCCAGCACGGCGTATTCGGCGACATCTTTGAGACCGCCTCGCGCTTCGTCGGCTGCGGCAACATCCTCGACAGCGCCAGCGCCCAGCAGTTGTCCGAACTGGCGGACCAGTGCGCCGACGCCTGGCGACAGCCGGACGCGGGCATGTGGGAGCTGGAGGATCAGCAGCACTACACCATGTCCAAGATCAGCTGCTGGCAGGCCTTGGCCCGCGCGGTCGAACTGGCGGACGCGGGACAACTGCCGACGACATGCCGGGATCGCTGGCGGCGCGAGCGCGACCGGATTTTCGACTGGGTCGAGGCGCATTGCTGGTCCGAAAACCTTCAGGCGTTCGTGATGTATCCGGGCAGCGACAAGCTGGACGCCGCCCTGGCCCTGGCCGTGCGGTTCCGGTTCGATGGCGAAGAGCGGCTGCGCGCAACCCTTGACGCGCTGGACCGCCACCTCGGCGCCGGCGTCTTCCACTATCGCTATTCCGGCATGCAGGCCGAGGAAGGCTGCTTCATCGCCTGTTCCTTCTGGATCGCCGAAGCTTGGGCGACGCTAGGCGAACCGGACAAGGCGCGCGCCCGCATCGACAGCCTACGCGAAGCCCTCAGCGGCCGCTGGGGCATGCTGACCGAGATGATCGACCCGGACACCGGCGCCTACCTCGGCAACATGCCGCAGGGGCTCAGCCACCTCGCGCATCTGACCGCCCTGACCGCCGTCGGCAAGGCGCAGACCACTTCCCCCCAGCCCGAAACGGAGACGTTCCATGACTGATCGACTGCCCCTTCAGGATCCGCGCGAGCAATATCCAAAGCCGCCGTTCCCGCGCCAACCGCAGCCCGTGCCCGGCGAAGCGCGCGAGATGGACCCCAAACCCGATCATGGCGAGGACAGCTATCAGGGTTCCGGCAAGCTGAAAGGACGCAAGGCCCTGATCACCGGCGCAGACAGCGGCATCGGCCGGGCGGCCGCCATCGCCTATGCTCGGGAAGGCGCCGATGTGGCCCTCTCCTATCTGCCGTCCGAGCGCAAGGACGCCGCCGAAGTCATCGCCCTGATCGAGGCTGAGGGCCGCAAGGCCATCGACCTCCCCGGTGACATCACCGATGAAAACTGGTGCCGGCAGATGGTTGAACAGGCCGTGTCGGAGCTGGGCGGACTGGACATCCTGGTCATCAACGCCGGCCGCCAACAGTATCGCGAGGACATCTCCCAGGTGACGTCGGAAGACTTCGACAGGACCTTGAAGACCAACCTCTATGCCATGCACTGGATCGCCCAGGCGGCCGTCCCGCATCTGCCGGCGGGCGCCTCGGTCATCACCACCGCCTCGATCCAGGCCTATGAGCCTTCGGCCATCCTGCTGGACTACGCCACCACCAAGGCCGGGATCGTCGCCTATACGAAGGCCCTGTCCAAGCAGCTGATCGAAAAGGGCATACGCGCCAATGTTGTGGCGCCCGGCCCCTTCTGGACGCCGCTGCAGTCGTCTGGCGGACAGCCGCAGGAAGCCGTGATGAAGTTCGGCGAGCAGGTGCCGCTGGGTCGTCCGGGCCAGCCCGTCGAGATCGCTCCGGTCTATGTTCTGCTGGCGTCGCAGGAAGGCAGCTACATCACGGGCGAAGTCTTCGGCGTCACCGGCGGCATGGGCGTCGCCTGACAAGACAAAGCCGGCGGCGGGATCGTCCCGCCGCCGGTCTCTCTTTCGGCGGGACGACTAGACGGCGATGGTGGCGACCGAGCCGGAATCCACCCGGATGCCCGCACCGTTGATGAAGCTGGCGCGCTCCGAACACAGGAAGGCGACGGCCGCTGCGACCTCCTCCGGCTTGCCCCTGCGATCCAGCGTCATGCCGGGCCGCTCTTCCTTCAGGAAGCTCTTGATCGCCTCCTCGAAGGTTTCGCCGCGTTCCTCGGCGCGCTTCTTCATCATGGCGTCGGTCATCGGGGTGGCGATGAAGGCCGGCGAGACCGTGTTCACCAGCACATTGTCGCAGCCGTAGGCCTTGGACAGACCCTTCGCCAGACTGAGAATACCGGCCTTCGAGGCGCAATAGGCCAGTTCATCGACATAGGGCTGGACCGCATCTTCCGAAGCGAACAAGACGATGCGGCCCCAGCCCGAACGCCGCATGGCCGGAATGGCCTGGCGGCACATCCGCACCGCGCCCATCAGATTGATGTCGAGCGTCTCCAGCCAACCGGCGTCATCGACATCCAAGAAATCGCCGGTCGCGCCGGTCACGCCCGCTGCGTTCACATAGATGTCCGGATCGCCCATGCGGTCTCGGACCTCCGCCCACAGCCGTTCGACGTCGTCGGCCTTGGTAACGTCGCCGGTCACGCCGATGCATTCGCCCAAGGCGGAAAGCTCCTGAACGGCTTCATCCAGCGTGCCGTCCGGCTTGTCGGTCAGGGCGACCCGTACGCCGGCTTCCAGCAGCAGCCGCGCCGTCTCCTTGCCCATGCCGGAATCGGCGCCGGAAATGAGGGCGATACGCCCCTTGATCCCGAGGTCCATCACAAATCTCCTGTTCGTTGACGTTCGAGGAAGCGATCGGCCGTGCGCAGAGCGACGGCCATGAGGGTCAAGGCCGGGTTGGCCGAAAGCGCGCTGGGGAAGACGGAGTTGTCGCAGACGTACAGATTGTCGATCTCGACGCTGCACCCGTCGCCATCGACGACCGCCCCGTCCGATTTGTCCCCCATCCGGCAGCCGCCGATGGTGTGCGCCGACCGGGCCACCGTGAAGATGTCCTCGGCGCCCGCTGCCGTCCAAAGCTCCGTCATCACGCGCCGGGCATGGGCGTCCAGACGCCGCTCGTTCTCGCCATAGCTGAAGTCGATCCGCGCCTTGCTCAGCCCGACGGCGTCGATCTCATCGGACAGGGTCAGGCGGTTGTCGTCGTTCGGCAGACACTCTCCATTGATGCCGATCCCGGCGAGCCGGCGATAGTTGCGTAGCGTATCGACCAGCGGCGCGCCCCACAGGCCCGCGCCGCGCGAGAACCCGCCCGCCAGGGTGACCGGCATGACGCCAAGGCTTTGGATCAGATAGCCGCCGGCGAAGTTCGCGTCCGACGGACGCACCATTTCTTCGCTGATCAGGGAAGAGGGATAGCCGCGGTTCATCGACATGTCGGCGTCGAACCGCCCCCAGACCTGGGTCGCCACGTGGGTCATGAAGTTGCGGCCGACCTCGCCGCCGGCGTTGCCTAGTTCCCAGTTCAGCAGCAGGCGCGGCGTCTCGACACCGCCCGCACAAAGGAACAGCGCCCGGCAGTTCAGCCGATGATCACGCCCGTCGCGACGATAGATCACGCACTTGATCCGTCCGCCGGCGTCACGCTCGACGCCTGTCGCCCGCGCGTTGGCGATAATCTTGGCGCCGTTGGCTGCGGCCATCGGCAGAAAGCTGTTGTCCGCGCCGCCCTTGGCGCCGGTTCTGCATCCCTGGTGGCAGGCGCCGCAGTTGACGCAGGCCATGCGGTAGGGCGTTGTTCCCGCCTCGCGATTGCGGGACAGCACGGCCGCCGGCGCATCCGTAACGGTCAGCCCGATCGCCCTTGCGCCGCGGGCCATCGCATCCGCCGGGGCGTTGCGCGGGACAGGCGGATAGGTGAACTGTCGCCCGCCCCACGGATAGTCGGCCGGGCCTGAGACCCCGATCACCGTCTCTACGGTCTCGACATAGGATTTCAATTCGTCCCAGCCGAACGGCCAGTCCCGCCCGCGTCCCGTCTCCGAGGCCAGCGTCAGATCACGGGGATCGGGTCGTGGGCAGAAGGCGCCCCAGTGCAGCAGCGAGCCGCCGATCCCCTGGCCGGAGTTGTTGGCCCCAAAGGCGGTCGGGTCGCGCCCTCCGCTGAGGCGCTCTTCCATCCAATAAAGGTCTGCCGTTGTTTCGTCGGGCGTATGCTCCGCCGGATCGAAGGCCCGCCCCGCCTCCAACACCGTGACCGACAGCCCGGCCTTCGCCAGCCTGGCCGCGATCGGAGCACCGCCGGCCCCGCTGCCGATGATGACGACATCGGTTTCGCCGGCCGTCCTTGCAGGCGCGCTCAACCCACGCCCTCCATCGGCAGACGCCAAGGTTCGGTGTGGTCCGCCGCCGTCTGATCGTAGCCCTGAAACCGGCCTTCGCCGCCCGTGGCGAAGCCGTCGTAACCGATCTGGGCCCAGGTGGCCGGCAGCGACATCCACAGGCGTGCGGCCTCGGACACGACGTCCTCGAACCACAGCCTCATGGCGTCCGCCGAAAGCCGGCCCGGCTCGGGCCATTCGCCCTGTGAAATGGTGCGCAGGATGTCGTCTTGGCGATCGGGGGCCAGGGTTGCGAACTCCGGCGCCATGGCGGCGATCTCATCCAGCCCGCGTCGCCAGGCCTCGGCGTCCGAGGGAAGATCGGCGAACCGCCATCCATCGCCCTGTCCGTTGGCGAGGCCCACATCCAAACGTCGCGCCAGATCATCCGGATCGCCTGCATCAGGCAGAATGCGCGCGATCATCGCCGACAGCACGGCGCGCTGGGTCGGGTTCAGGACGCCGCCGTCAGCTGGCGCCGGACCGAAATGACGATCCAGCATTGCGCGTCGTGTGCGATCCGACACGCGATCGGATGCCATCAGACCCACGAAGCGTGGAGGCAGCGCGGATGAACCGACCTTCTCGACGAATTCTAGAACCAAGCCGGCGAGACGGTCCGGCTGTTCCTGAGGGATCAGGTGCGCCGCATCCGGCACGACCACCACGTCAGCGGCGCGATAGTGGGGAGCGTTGAGACGCCGCTGCGCCGTCTCGCCCAGATCGCCATCCTCTGCGCCGGCGATGATCAGTGAGGGGAAAGGCAGGACGCCGGCCCGATCGGACCAATCCTCGCGCGATCCTTCGGCCAACCATCCCCGCCAGGCTCCGGGGCTGGATCGAGTGAAATCAGCCAGGGCCCTATCGAAGGCGGCCTGCGGCAGACCGGCGGCGGTATTGGCGTCGATGAACTGGCGTCCCCGAACCTCTATCCTGGCCGGATCGTCGAACCAGGTCAGCATATCCGCACGCCTGCTCTCGTCCATCGGCTCTGACGAGGGTGGTGATCCGGCGACCAGCACCACGCCCAGCAACCCGCTCAGACCCGCCGCCCCGTCACGCGCCCGCGCGGCGATCAAGGTCGCAAACTTGCCGCCCATGCTGTGGCCGACAAGGATCCAGCGCGGGAGATGAAGATCGGTAAGGCGGCGGCTCAGGTCGTCGAGCACGGCTTGGACATCGCCATAGCCTTCCCCCGCCCTGGCCCCGAACCCTGGAAGATCGATCGCGACGGTCACCACCTCATCGGCAAGCCGGTCGATCACCGCGTCCCAATCGTGGCGGCTCGAGCCCAGGGAATGAAGGAAGACGACAGTAAGGCGGGTGTCTGTGGGCATGCAGGGGCTTTTTAGAAAGCGAAGACGCGAGGCTCCGCCGTGATCGGTCGGCGGTCGTCGATCAGCGCGCCAGCGGCGGAATTGCTCCCAAGAAAACAGGTTCCGGACGTCGAAACCGGCTCGAACCCGCCCTGCCCTCAGGCCGCCGCCAATTCAGTCAGAAGCTTCTCGATGAAGGCCGTGTCGTGCGGTTGATCGTTGGCGGCGTCGACGATCATGCGATCCTCGGACCAGCGTCGATCATCGCGCAACGGAAAGGACGCTTCCATGCCGGGCCGACGCGCCGCCGCGATCCGCAACGCCGTCGCCTTCGGTCCCGACACGATTTCCGTGACGCCGGCATCACGGGCGAGCGCCGCAAGGCGACGGCCGGTGAACAGGTCCTCTGCGGGGTCTGGTAAAGAGCCGAACCGATCTTCGGCTTCGTCTCGCAAGGCGTCGACATCTTCCGCCGTCGTGGCGCGCGCCAACCGGGCATAAAAATTGATGCGCACGGTTTCGTCGGGGATGTAGTCCGCCGGCAGATGCCCTGTCGCGCCGACGTTCAGACTGGGAGAAGCTTGGTCTGGATCGGGATCGCCTTTGGCAGCCGCGAGCGCCAGAGCCAGGACGGCCTGGTAAAGGGCCGAGCCGATCAGCCTGACATGTCCGGCCTGTTCCTCGCCCACCAGATCGCCGCCGCCGCGCAGGTCCAGATCGCGCCCGCTGATCGCGAAGCCCGCCCCCAGTCGGTCCAGAGCCTCCAGCGTCTGCAAGCGCGCTTCCGTCGCCGCCGCCATCGGCGTTTCGGGATCGGAAAGCAGATAGGTGAAGCCCTGGCGGCGCCCCCGGCCGACACGCCCGCGCAGCTGATGCAACTGCGCCAGGCCAAACCGGTCCGGCCGCCAGATCAGCATCGTATTGGCGCGCGGCACATCCAGGCCGGTCTCGATGATGTTCGTGGCCAGAAGCACGTCCCCCGCGCCGTCGGAGAACCGGCTCATAACCTCGTCGATCGCGGACGGGGACATGTCACCGTGCGCCGAAACCACCGACAGCTCGGGCGTCAAGGTCTTCAAGCGTTCTGCCAGGGGTTCCATATCCTCGATCCGCGGCACGACCACGAAACTCTGCCCGCCCCGCGCCTTCTCGCGCATCAGCGACAGGCGAACGGCCCCAGCGTCGAACGGGGTCATGAAGGTTCGGATGGGGCGGCGTCGGGCGGGCGGACTGGCGATCAGGCTGACGTCCTGAATGCCGACCATGGCGCTCTGCAAGGTTCTTGGAATCGGCGTGGCCGACATCGACAACAGATGCGGCGCCTTCTCTGCCAAGGCAGATTTCATCTGCGCGCCGAAGCGATGCTCCTCATCGATGATGACAAGCCCGAGGCTGGAAAACGCCAACCCTTCCGACGCCAGCGCCTGCGTACCCACCACGACGCGCATGGAGCCGTCCGCCAGCCCTGCCTTGACCGCCCGCGCCTCCGCGCTGTCTGCGGCGCGCGACAGGTGGCCGATTTGAATGTCCGTGTCCTTGAACCGTCTCTTGAAGACCTCGAAATGCTGGCGCGCCAAGACGGTAGTCGGGGCGACGACGATGACCTGTTTGCCGGCAAGGGCCACGGCCGCCGCAGCGCGCAGGGCGACCTCGGTCTTGCCGAAACCGACATCGCCGCAGACGAGCCGGTTCATGGGCTTGCCGGATCCCAGGTCCGACAGGACCGCCTCAATGGCGCGCGCCTGATCGGCCGTTTCGGGGAAGGCGAACCCTGCGGCGAATCGGGCCAGCGCCTGACGCGGCGCGGCGATCGGCTCGGTCCTCAGCGCTGCGCGCGCTTCGGCCCGGGCGGTCAAGGCCGCTGCGGCCTCGTCGATCTGCGCGCTGACCTTGGTGCGTCGCTTGAGCCATCCCCGGGTGTTCAGCCGATCCAGCGACACCGCGTCCGGCTCCGAGCCGTAGCGCCAGATTTTGCCGAACTCCTCGATCGGCGCGAGAATGGTCCCACCGCCATGATATTCGATGCGCAGAACGTCGCGCTCGACACCATCGGCAGCGACCCGCTCCAAAGCCTTCAGGACGCCCAGACCGTGGTCTTCATGGATGACCACATCGTCCAACCGCAGTTCTGTCTCTCCAATCGCATTGTTCGTGTCGCCGGATGCTCGCGCGATCCGGCCGCCGAAGATGTCCGAAGGCGTCAGGACGACAAGACCGGCCGCCGATTGCCGGAAACCTGTGTCCAGATCAGCGGTCACGACGGCGATCTGCCCGGGCTGCAGTGGCGCGATCGCGCTCCAGCTCTCGAGCGCCACGGGCGTATCGACATCGTGGCGACGCAGTAGGCGTAGGATGATCCTGTGCTCATGAGGCAATCCCGTCAGGACGATGCGATCGCCGGCCTCGCGCCGCTCGGCAATGAACTGTTTCAGGGCCCGCCCCGGCGACTTCTCCAATGCGAAAGCCGGCGTCGGCGCCCAACCCTCAACGCTCAGGGGTTTGGCGCCCTTCAACGCCTCCTGAACGTCCTTTTCCGTCAAATAGAGGCTGTCGGGCTTCGGAGGACGCGCCCCCTCGCTGAACCGCAGGCGGGTGTCATAGGCTTCGGCCACATGCGCGCGAATGCGTTCGAACCGATCCTCGACGCCCACGTCGGTCAGGATCGTCGGCTTGTCGAGGAAATCAAACAGGGTTGTCGAGGTCTCAGCATCGATCGACGGGCCCATGTCCTGATGATCGGCCTCGTCATCCTCGGGCGACCGGTCGCTCCACTCAGCCGCCGGGGTCAGACAGATCGTCTGGATCTCGACGCCCCGGCGCTGCGATACGGGATCGAAGGCGTGGATCTCGCTGATCCGGTCCGCCTCATCCAGGGCGATGCGATAAGGGGTTGCGGACGCCGGCGGGAAGACATCGACCACCGCGCCGAGCAGAGCGTACTCGCCAGGTTCGTCGACCCGCTCATCCGCCGCGTAGCCCGTATCCGTCAGAAACGACTCCAAGGCTTGGCGATCCAGCGCCTCGCCCGGCGCGAGCGACAAGCGGGCCTTGATCCGTTCGCGCGACGGCGTCCGCTGCACTATCGCATCGGGCGAGACGACCAGGAACACAGGCCTTGCGCTGGCTTCGTTCAGGGCGGCCAAGACGGCCATCCGCCGCCCCATGCTTTCTCGCGAAGGCTCGGCGCGGTCGTAGGGCAGGCAGTCCCAGGGCGGCAAGACCAGCACCTCGGCGTCCTTCACCATCGGTGAGAGCGCCGCCGCAATCTCATCGGCGCGGCGTTCGCTGGTGGCGATGAACACCACGGCCTGCGAACGCCTCGTCTTCATCTCGGCAAGTCCGGCCGCCACTGCCGCCGCCGGCATTTTCCAACGCCTGCCCTCGTCCGCCTGGGGGGCTGGACCATCGACCAGAACTTGCTGGCCTATGGCGGAAAGATCGGTGTCGGCGGGAGACGATTTCATCCTGTCTCAACCCCAAGGCCGGCCGGGGGTTGCGCCCGCTTTCGTACCCCCGACCGGTCATTTCAGCTGCCAGCGCGACGGAACCGGCCTAGAAGGGATTTGCAGTATCTTTTCGTGCGGCAGCGATTTCGGCCGGCGTTGGGTCCCGGCAGATGGTCAATTCATCCGACGACCAGTCGATCAGTCCGAGATCCGCCATCGCCCGCAGCCAACCGTCCATCGGCCAGATCGACCAGGCGGCGTGGAAGCGCTTGGCGTTGGCGATCAGCGCGCGAAAATGCTGCAGGGGCGGATCATAGCCGTCATGATGTTGGTGGAAGACGGGCGCGCGGCCGGCGAAGAGCAGCGGCAGGCCCTCTCGCGCGATGCGAAACCCCAGGTCCGTGTCTTCGGCGCCGTAGCCGACATAGGTCTCGTCGAACCCGCCGATCCGATGGAAGGTCGAGCGACGGAGCGCGAAAGCCAAAGACCAGAACAGGCCGGGATTGCGCTCGAGGCTTTCGCCTTTCTGCGGAAAGGGGCGCACGGGATGGGGCCGCCCGGCCGCTCTCAGATCAGTTTCCGACAGGGGGCCCGGCCGGACGGCTCCGGCGGGGAGATAGAGCACCTCTGGACAGACGACGGCGTCATTGTCGGCGAGCAGAGCCTTCATCCGCCCGCAAACTGCCGACGACACGATGCAGTCCACATCCAGAAAAAGCAGGCTATCACCTGACGCCAAGGCGGCCGCCAGATTTCGGGCGGCGGCCAGAGGCAGGGCGTCGCCCGCCAGACGTTCGACGCGGACCGGAAAATCCACCGACGGCAGCGTCACCGGCGCATCGCTCATGTCGATGACGATCAGTTCGTCTGGCGGCGAGGCGCTGATCGTCAATCCCTCAACCAATCGGTCCAGATGGGCTTGCCGGTTACGAACCAGCGTGAGCGCGGACAGGGTGGTCATCGACGGCTCCACAAATCCAGCCGATAGTTCGGATGCCGCTCGGCGAGATCCACTTTCATGACAGCCGACAATCCAAGCCAGAGGCGTTCCACGGCGTCGTCGGCGGTCTGGGGATAGTCGGTCTCGCCGGTCCAGTGCACCAGAAGCACGCGTCCGCCCTCGACCAGGCCATCGGAGATGCGTTGTGTCGCAAAGTCCAGATCGGCCTGGCTCCAATAATAGGCCACCTCGGACAGGACGACGAGATCCAGCCCATCAACAGCCGGACATTCCCGGGGGAAGTCCGCAGCCTCGAACCGGACGTTCGACCGCCCCGACAGACGCTGGCGCGCTCGCCCCAGGGCGGTCGGGCTAACGTCGATCGCCAACAGATGATCGCAGACGGCACTCAGCCGCTCGGTCAGGACGCCGCCCGCACAACCGACCTCGAGCGCAAAAGCCGCTCGCCGCACCGACAGGGCGGCGATGGTGCGATCGAACTTGGCCGCCTCATAGGGGCTGGAGGCCAGACTCCATGGATCGGCGTCCCCGGCGAAGATGCCTTCGAAATAGGCGGCGGGAAGCGAGCGTTCAGCCATAGGCGTCGCACCGATAAAGGGTGTCTGAGGCGGCGCGCAGCCCCCTCTCCTTCTCAAGCCGGAACCCTTGGCCGAACATCGGCGTCAACTGACTTTGATGGCTCGATAAGGCGTACGCTCTGAGGCCGGCCCTTAGAGGTCGCGTCGTGATCCGCAGTTTCGACCCGGGCGGAGCCGCCCCCCACACGACATAATCGAACACGGCGACCGGCCGGCAGGCTATACGGGCCGCGCGGCGCGCCAGCTGGGCCGCTGCCTGATGATCGCAATGGGGATCGTCTGGTCCAGTGACGGCGATCGCATCGACGCGCCGATCACGGCACAGGGCGGCGAGACGACGCGCGGTCGCCTGGAATACCGTGCTGCCAGGAGAAGCGGGCTGAGCATCAGGCCAATCCAGAAACACGGGCGCTACAGCCGCATCCCCCGCCAACCGTCGAACGGCGCGCCCCGCCTCCAGGCGTCGGGTCCGGATAAGCCTCGCACGGGAGGCCGCGTCCGAATGATCGTGCGAACCCGCGCCGTTGGTGAGGATCACGATGCCCGCCAACCGCCCAGCCTCGGCCGCCTGATGAATCAAGGCGCCGGCGCCCAGCGTCTCGTCGTCGGCATGCGGGGCAATGATCAGCCACCGCGAGGATCGCCAGGGCGAATGCTCCAGCGCCAGGGTCGCCAGCCGGCCGGTTTTCTCGCTCACCATAAGGCGTCGCCCTCGCCCCAGAGATCGCGATCCAGCCAGGTCTTGGCTGCCTGGTCCTTTGCATAGTCGGGTCCGGCCTGTCGAAGGTAGAGGCTGAGATCACGGGTGATCTTGTCGATGCGCTCGCCGTCGAAGGCGCTGCGCGTCCCGACCGACCGCGCCGCCAACTCCATGACATCCAGGGCGCTGCGTTCGACGACGCCGCGCGTGGCGCGCGCGAAATCCTCGGCGTCAGGCGCTTCGGACGCCGCGCGGATCGCGGCTTCGCGGACCCAGAGCCAGGCCGTCCGCATCGCAACGACCGCATCGGCGAAGCGCGCGCGCTGGATGGGATCGGCGCGGGCGGCGTCGGACAGCGCGTCGCGCATCGCCATGACCAGGCCTTCGACGCCGCCCTGCTGCACCGCCGTGAACCGCCACGCCCCGGCCGTGAAACGCGGTTCGCGATCATAGTCTCCGGGACGTCCGAGCCGCTGATCGATATTGACCGTCAACCCAGTCACCTCATAGCGCCCGCTGGTTGTCGCGCGCATGCCGCGGACGCGCCAGCCGCTCAGATCGGCCCTCTCGGGCGCGTTCGCCGGCACGACGATCAACTCGCGTTCGCCCTGTTCCGGCTGGGCGGTGATGATCGCATATTCCAGGCCGCCTGCGCCGGTCGCAAAAATCTTGGCGCCCTGCAGCCGGTCGCCGACCAGACGAACGCCGGGCGGCGGCTCCGTCGCCCACACGCCGAACCAGCCGCCCTGCGCAAGGACCTTGCCCAGCCAAGCCTTCTGGGCCGGGTCCGCGTACCAGTCGAACAGCGCCAGGGCGTTGACGTGTCCTTCGAATAATCGGCCGACGCTGAGATCCGACCGCCCCACGCTTCGTAGAGCGCCCATCAAGGCCAAGGCCTTTTGGACTGGATCGTCATAGGCCGTTCCACCGCTTTGGACCGGAGCGAACCGCCTACCCCAACCCTCCGAGGCGAGCAGCGTCAGACTGTCGGCGGGATATCTCGGCGCGGCGTCGTAGCGCGCACCCAGCGCCGCCAATCTAACCTCAAGTTCAAGAGGCGATGACGCGGTCGGCGTTGTTTCCAGGGCTGTCATCGGCGTGCCTCAAGCTCTGATGCGAGATCGACAAGCCAGAGTCCGGCGGCGCCGAGTCCCTGCCCGCTGATCTGCTGCCGATCAGCGGGCGACAGTGAGAGTGCTGACCTAAGGATGCTCGGCCATTGCTGCGCCTGCGGCCACTGCGCCAGGACGATCGAGGCGCCAAGCACCGCTAACCGTTCGGCCTTCGCGATCTGCTCGTTGTAGGCGCGAGGCTCGGGAAGACAGACAAAGGGCTTGTCGGCCGAAATCACCGCGTTCAGCAGGCCGTCTCCCGCGCCTCCGACGACGATCTCCGCCTTGTCGATCTCATCGCCGATGGCGTCGATCCAGCCTGCCAGCTTCAGGTTCGGCGGCATGACCGGCGGAGGCTCGATCGGCCCGACACCGGTCCACACTTGATCGGGCGTCGCTTCTGCAGCCGCCGCCAGCTTGGCGCCATCCAACGGATCGCCACCCCGACCATGAACGACCAGGATGCCTGCTCCACGTTTCGGTCCCGAATAGCGCCGGGGGGCGAAGTAATGCGTTTTGTCGCGCACCTCTCTCGCCACCGGTCCATCCAGCCGCTCATGGAAGGGCGCAAGCACGGCTTCTGCGCCGCGGAAGGCGTCCAGATGCGCCGGGTCCGATCGATCCCCCGCGAGACGGACATAGACCACAGGCGTCGCACACAGCCGGGCCAGCATCGCCATCTCGACCGACACATCGATCACCATCAAGGCCGGCTTGGCGTCGCTGATCCACTGGGCGAACCGGGCGGTTCGCGCCCGGACGCCCGCATGGTGATAAGGGGCGTAATGCAGCGCCTCGGGCCGGACAGGCGCCTCGTCACGGCCGGAGAAGCGGTCTCCCTCGTGGGGCCTGTCATCTTCCAGATCCACGCAGGCGATGTCTTCGGTTCGCCCATTTAGTCCCGTTCCAAGCAGGACAAATCGCTCGGGCGCAGCGGAGGCGATTTCCAGCGCACGCTGGCGGTGGCCGTCGCCCTGGTGATGGACATAGTATCCGATCGGAGCCCTCACGCTGCGGCTCTCGCAACGTCGTTGGCCCATTCTCGTAAATCCATGTCGAGCGGCATGGCGGGCAGCTGGGTTTCCAATGCCGACAGCCGCCTGGCGCTCGCCGCGTCGTGACGCTGATCCCGGCGCCACCTCGCCCGCTGTCGCCAATGCGAAAAGTCCGGCGCCATGATCGGACCGCCGTTCCGCGCCTGATCGAACAAGCGGGTCATAGCCTCCGCCATCCCCCCGGCGGCGCGGCCCGTCGTGCGTGCCGACACTCGGGTCCACACCGCCAAGGGATGCACAAGCCTGGCCCCCTGCGCTTGAGCGGCGATCACAAGCGCCCGATCCTCGCCCGTCGGCTGTTCCGGCACGCCGCCGGCTGACAGGTAGGCCGCCGCCGTGATGGCGAGGCTGGCCCCGGTGTGATCGCCATGGCGAGGCGCCGGATCATGCGGCGAAGGGTCGATTTCGTCCTCGATCGCGCGAACCTCGCGCCAGTAGGCGTCCCATAATCGACGCACAGCCGCGACATCCGCCGAGATCGGTTCCGCGTCATCCAGCACCAGCCGTCCACCCACCAGATCGGCTCCATCCGCGATGGCCGCGAGATTGGCGGACAGCCAGTTTGACGGCGGCCGCGTGTCGGCGTCCGTCGAGATCAGAAGGCCATCGGATCGATCTCCGAGATGCTTGAGACCGACGGACATGGCCGCACGCCGCGCCGCGCCGGCATGGGCGCGATGCTCTGGAAAGGTCTGCAGATCGACAACGATGTCGAGTCGATCCTTCCACCGATAGGCCGCGGCCTGGGCCTGAGGGAGCGAACTGTCCGTGGAGTTATTGATGCAGAGCGCGACCGAAATTCTGCCCGGAAGATCCTGTGCGGCCAGAGCGGCCAGAAGCACGGGAAGACCCCGTTCCTCATTCCGCACGGGCACGCAAACGCAGAAGGCAGGTTCGCCTGTCATGCGATCAGCCGATCTTCCAGCGCGTCATTGGCCTGCATCTGCCCTGCCGCAGCCGCCTGAATCATCTCGCCATAGAGTTTTTCATAGGCGGTGATCATCCGGCGCACATCGCAGGCCGCCTCGGCGCGCGCGCGGCAGGCTGACCGAGACAGGCCGACCGCCCGGGCGATCGCGCGCGCCAGATCCTGCACATCGTCCGGACGGGCCAAGGCGCCACAGTCGGGAGTCAGAATCTCGGGAATGGCGCCGCGCGCGAAGGCAGCGACGGGCGTGCCGCACGCCAGCGCTTCGGCCACCACCAACCCGTAGGGTTCGTCCCAGCGCGGCGTGCAGACGAAGACGGCCGCCTGCCCGATCTCCTTCGACAGCGTTTCGTGATCGAGGTGGCCGAGATAGGTAGTTTCGCGCGTCAACCTCGGAGCGATCTCGGCATCGAAATAGGCTTGATCCAGAATTGGGCCCGCGAACCGCAGGGCGACACCCGCCAATGCCGCCGCGTCCAGCGCCAGATGCAGACCCTTCTCGGGCACAATCCGCCCATACCAGATCAAATGCCCAGGGTCGTCGTGACGCGCACGCCACGGAAAGCGCTCCAGGTCGATCCCGTTCAGAATGACCTGATCGATCGGCCGCACTCGGGTCCATTGTTCGCGCATCGCCTCGGAAACGCCGACAAACCGCGCAAACGGCGCGCTCGCTTCGCGGATACCGCTTTCCAGCCAGCAAAATGGCGGCGTGTGGAGCGTGGTGACCATCGGCATCGGCAAGGTCTCGGCCATCGAGACCGGCAGATAGTGCAGGCTGTTGTTGTGGATGACATCGAACGCACTGCGTCGAAGCCGGCTCATCAATGACAGATAGGCGTGATGCTCTCGGAAGAAGGCGACGTCGCCCGCCTCCGCCGTCCCGACCTTGGCGATTTCCGTCTGCTCGCAGATCGCCTCCAGACCGAGCGCGGGGTCGGACAGGGTCGCTGCAAACAGCGTGACGTCATGACCGTTCAGCCGCAGTTGGCGACAGAGCAGATGCGTATGCATCTCCAGCCCGCCGGCGAAGGGTTCTGCGATCGGATATTTGAGATGTGCGATGACGCCGATGCGCATCCGTACCGCCGTAATCGACAACCCGACCCCCCTCGGATCGGTCCATGGCGTAACGCCTGTAGATCAAAGCTACCCCGAGGCTATTCGTTCCTATGTGCGATAGCGGTCTCAAGTCCTCAGGGGATGCGTTACCTCCTCAAAGCCGCTAAAGGCCCTTGAAATCAGAGTGGCGGCTGCTCGATGCGACCTCGCAGCACCCGCTCAAACGGAACGAGTCGAAGCGACCAACTGGCAGGCTTTTTTGGGCCGATCAAATAGACCGAAACCATGACCGACCTATTCGTCTAAATCTTTGTCAGACGATAAGAAGACGTCGGGCGGTCCGCTTAGCCCATCGTGGTCATGCCACGCGAAACTCTGACATGTTAAAGCTAACGCTTCGCGCATAGGCGTCACCGTCGCTAACCAGCGCAGTGCCGGAATTTGCCGCCGATGACGGCGTCTCTATCGACCCCTCTCGCCTGCTCGACCGTCAGACGCTTGCCCCGCGAAAAGTCTGCGCGACCAGGTCCGCGCGATCCGAAGGTAGCGAAGCGGGCGTCTTCCGGCTGAAGCATTGTGCGGGGATTGCCGTCGCGGCCGGTGTACCACATCTCGGTCCAGCCCGCCGGCGCGATATGGTCGTCCATCCAGCAGTCGAGGAAGGTCGCTGCGCCGACAAACTTCGGATCGCCATACCGACCATCAGGGAAGGTGCTGGACGGTCGCCAAGGGCGTCCCAAAAACACGGAATGCCGCAGGACGCCGGCGTCCTTGGTGAGACGGCAATCGTGGAAGACAAAGCCGTAGTCCTGCTCGATCGATGTGCTTGGAGCGGCGATATAGCCTTCGACCGGATCGGCGGGACGCAGTCGAGATCGGATTTCGCAACGTTCGAACCAAGCACGCCCACCACCGAAGATGAAGTCATAGCTGCCAGTGATCAGGCAGTTTTCGAACAGTGTCGCGCCCGCGTCGGGGAACAAGGTGTCCTGATAGCTGAGAATATCGCAGTTGCGGACGACTGCGCGATCCGACCCCTTGTCCATCATCAGAGCCACGGCTTGGGGCCCTGCGCCATTGTGAGAGTGCAGGCCGTTCGGCTTGGTCATTTCCGCCAGACCGTCGAAGGCATTGTTGATCGTCAGGTTCTCGGCGTGAAAATCGGGCGCGCGAACGAACAGGGTCGGGGTGCGGAATGTGCCCCACATCCGCCCATCCGGCGCCGCCAATCCCGATGCCGCCAGGTGATTGATCACCGAGCCTGACCGATCCTTGCCGATCAGATGAACGAAGGGCTTATCGACCACAACTTGCTCGGTCCAGATGCCGCGCGTGATCAAGATGCGAAAAGGCTTCGATCCGTCTGCCGGTGCGGCGGCGATGGCGGCGGAAAGGGTCGGATAGGCCGGCGCGCCGAAGCGACGACCGGCATCCTCAGTCCCAACCACGGCGTCGTATCCAGCCGTCGCAGCCCAGGATCGACCGGACGCCATGATCGGTAGGGCGACGGCGGTTGCGAGCGCCTGACGGCGCGAAAGGGACAAACGCATGCTGGCTCCGAATGGAAAAAGAGGGCGCTGACCGGCGAGCCGTTCAGCGCCCAGTCTCCCGGGGGAGGTGGGAGTGTCTTAGAAGGTGTAGCGGACGCCGAAGTTGTACTGCCTTCCAGTGTGCGAATAGACGTAGATGCTATCCCGGCGACTGTCGGTGTACTGCTCATTGAAGGCGTCGGTCAGGTTCAAACCTTCAAACGTCACCTTGATGCGGTCCGTCAAAGCATAGGAGGCCGAGGCGTCCACCGTCACGATGTCACGCACGCCATCGATGTCATTGGTGCTGGTGCCGCTAGGGACCGCGGTCAGATAGCGATCGCGATAGGCGGCCGAGACGCGGGCGCTGAACCGATCGTCTTCGTAATAGAGGGTGGCGTTGTAGGCGGTCTTCGAAAGGCCGAGCAGATCATTTTCAACGAAGCCCGTCGGCGATCGCGAGGAAATATAGCTGATCTTGGAGTCCACCAGCGTGACGTTGAAGATGGCGCCGAGATTGTCGAACGGTCCGGGCAGGAAGGTGAAGGGCTGCTGATAGCTGACCTCGATCCCCTTCAGCGGGCCGCCTTCGGTGTTCACCGGCTGGCTGAACAGGAAGACGTCGCTGGGCGAAACACCCAGGCCGTTCAGCAACTCCAGCGGCAAGCCGGATTGATTGAAAGGCTGTGAGGTTCGAGAGGTTTGAATGTAGCTTTCGATGTCCTTGTAGAACAGGCCGACTGACAGCAGGGCGTCAGGCGCGAAATACCATTCCGCCGACAAGTCGTAGGTCGTGGCGCGGATGGGATCCAAATACGGATTGCCCGAGCTGACGCTGAACACGCCAACCGTGCTGAGGCTGCCGCCCGGCGTCACACTGCCGAGGTTTGGACGGGTCATGACCTTGGCGGCACCGAACCGCACCAGAAAGTCCGGCGTGACTTCGGCCGTCAGATTCAGTGCCGGCAAAACGTCGTCATAGTCGCGATCGACTGTCGTCTGCCGAGCGGCGCCGGCAACCAGTTGATAGCCGGTCGAGCTCTGCTTTGTCTTGACGTAGCGCACACCGATATCGCCGCGGACTGGCACGCCACCGAGCTCGGTGTCGAAGTCGAGCTGCAGGTAGGCCGCCGAGTCCTTCTCGGTCACATTGCGAATGTTGCCGCGCGCATTGGCATTGGAGGCGCCGCTGAGTTCGAACAGTCCCGTGCCGCTGTAGATGTTGAACAGGTCGGCAAAGGCGTTGAGGTTCGGCGCGATCCAGTTGGTGACGGTGCCGTTCGGTGCGCCAAGATTGCGACCAAACCCGCTGACCAATTCGGTCAGGCTGGCCAGGGTCACGCCAGCAGGCAGTTGCGGCACCACGCCCTCGTTGACCCGCGCCAGAGCCCAGGAGTCGAACTCATATTCTTTGTAGTTCACCCCGGCCTTAAGCGTCAGCGACGGCGTCAGATCGTAGCCGCCGTCAAGTTGCGCAGTCTTGATCGTGTTGGTGACGCCCTGCGGGCGCAGGCGGATTTCCGAGCGCGCCGCCCCGAAGTTGTAGGCCAGAGGGTCGGTCACGTCATAGCCGAACCGGATCAATGGCGCGTTGCGGTTTTCGCGATAGTCGTATGAGTAGTTGTCCGAATTTTCACGGTTCAGAATGACCGTCGTCTGGATCGGATTGTCAAAATCAGACTTGGAATAGCCCACCAGGCCCTTGATCCTGAATCGGTCGCTGAACGCGTGCTCGAGGCTCAGTGTCCCTTGCGTATATTTGGTGTCGAGTTCGTCGTAGCGAGTTTCCGTCTCCACATCGACGTCATCGAACAAGCCGTAGACCATGTCGCCGTTGGCATCGATGACGCCGTCACGCACGATGATTTCTGGTCGGCCGCCCTGCGACGCGTTGCGCGCGAAGGACAGGGCTTCCAGCCAGTTTTCCTGACGCGTGGCTTTGAAGTCGGAGTAGAGCAGATCGAGATTGATCAGCGTCTGTTCCTGCGGGCGGAACTGCACCGATCCCGTCAGGCCCAGCCGCTCCTGATCGTGCGTCAGTCGGCCGTAACGCGGAAAGCGGGGCGTATAGACATCGGCTCGCCTCGCATCGGCAAAGGGTGATGCGGGGTTATAGCCGCCAGCCTCGGTCCCGTTGAGCCAGCCGCCGGAACCATGTCCTTCCTCCAAAAGCCGACGCTTGGTATAGGCCACCGAGACGAGGGCTCCGAGACGCCCATCCATCCAGGTATTGCTGGCGAGCGCCGCGAACCGCGGGTCCCATTCCCGGGACAGATCATTGTAGCCGTATTGGCCCGACACAACGAGGTTGGCGCCGGCGTAGTCGAACGGACGACCGGTCTGCAGATCGACCGTAGCGCCCAACGACCCCTCTTCCGTTTCGGCCGAGGCGGTCTTGCGGACCGTGATGCTGTTGAAAAGCTCGGACGCGAAGACGTTGAAGTCGAAGGCTCGGTTGCGGTTGGCGCCGCCTGAGCTGTCCGTGCCCGACGCGGTGCTCTGTCCCTCGACGCCGTTGATGCGCACGCGCGTGAATTGCGGCCCCAGCCCTCGCACCGTGATCTGACGGCCTTCGCCAGCGTCGCGTGCGATGGAGACGCCAGGCACCCGTTGAATGGACTCCGCAAGGTTGGCGTCCGGAAAATCGGCCATATCCTCGGCCTTGATCACATCGACGACGCCGTTGGCTCGTCGCTTGGCCGTCAGCGCGCTGCCCAGCGACGCACGGAAACCGGTTACCACGATAGTTTCAACTTCGTCCGCCTGGTCTTCGACCTCGCTCCCCTGGGCGACGGTTTGGGGCGCGACGCTCGCGCCGGCGAGCACTGCCGTCCGGCCGTTGTTGGACGCCACCACCAGGTTGCTGCCCCGCAGGAGCCGGCCCAGCCCCTGATCAACCGAATAGACGCCTTGCACAGCGGCGGTCCGTTGCCCTGCGACCGCTTCGGTCGACGCCAGGATTTGAAGATCCGCTTGGCGTGCGAAGGCCGGCACGCCGGTCGAGGCAGGCTGCGCAGGGATATTGAACTGTCTGGCCTGAGCCTGAGCGGCGCCGGCGCCGGCCAGCGCCATCGTGCTGACGGCGACCATCAGCGACGCCTTCGCGCCTTGGTTTCGCGACATGGCCATGCGTCGGCCCTCCCTTTTTCTGTTTCCTGGTTCCCGGACCCTTCTTCGAGGGTTCCGAGAGTCTCGATGTTCGACGAGCGACTTTCCGTCGCCGGACAGAAAAGATTTATCCGGCGCCACCCAGCATGATCACATCTGAGCCCACCTTAACGCTCGCGTCATGGGTGACGCCCACCGCCTGGGCGAAGCTTTCCGGTTCATTGGTGCGGAACCATCCGACCACGGTACGGCCTTCCAGATCCGGATCGACGATCACGATCTTGCGGTTGTTGTAGCGGTTGAACTCAGCTGCCGCTGCGCCGATCGTGTCGCCATCCAGAACAATCTGCCCTTCTCGCCAAGACAGAGCCCGGTCCATTTCCAGCGGACGCTTCACCGGACTGGACGCGCCGACCTGGTCGCTGACGAATACCTGTTCACCGGCGGCGACGCGTCGGCGCATTTTTCCAGCGCCCTTGTCACTCCAGACCTCCACGACGCCTTCCGTCACACGAACTTCGGCCCCGCCAGACTTGCGGCGAACGGAGAAGGCAGTGCCGACCGCTTGGACGCGGACATCGCCCGCCGCCACGACGAAAGGCCGCGCTCGATCTTTTGCGACCTGAAACCACGCCTCTCCCTGATCAAGGGTCACGGCGCGTTCGGCCTTGTGAAAGCGGATGTCCAATGTCGTGTCGGTGTTTATCGCCGCCATTGACCCGTCGGCCAAGGGCACGCGGCGAATCTCGCCCACCAAGGTCCGGTAGCGCTGACGCGACAAGATCGGCGTCAGAACGACCCCGGCCGCGACAGCCGCCGCCAATCCCATCCCCCCGAGAAGCACGCGGCGGTCGGGCTTCGCCGGCGCCCGGTGCGTTTGGGTCTGAGGCATGGGCTCGACCATCAAGGCCATGACCGCCCGCGCCCGCCACAAAGCGCCCTCACGACGGCTGTCGCCAGCCAGCCAGTCGTCCAAGGCCGCCTGGTCGGACGCGCTAATCACGTTTGCGTCCAGTCGAGCGGCCCAATTGGCCGCCGCCGCGTCGATCTCTGTGGAAGCTTCACGGCTCATGCACGCCGCTCCCCGGTCGATGATGGGGCGACATTAGCGTCAGCCTTTGCCAAGCCTGCCAGGACGGCTTTCAACCCGCGCGCAGCTTCGTTCTCGACCACGTTCTCCGACACGCCCAACTGGTGCGCGATCTCCTTTTGAGACAGCCCCAGCACGCGACGCATCTCGAAGATGCGTCGGCTGCGTTCGGGCAATGTGGCGACGATCTTCATTACGCGTTCGAGTTCCTTGCGTCCCCCGGCGATACGCTCTGGCGACGGTTCGTCCCACTCGATGCGCAGGGCGTCGATTTCCGTCACGGCGTCGATCCGGACAATGCGGGCGCGGCGCATCTGCTCAAGCACGACAGACCGCGCGGTCTGGAAGAAATAAGCGCGAGGACTCTCGATCTGCTCGACCGCCTTCAGGTTGGCCAATCGGCAATACGATTCCTGAATGACATCATCGACATCGTTGGAGGTCACAAGCGATCGTCGAAGCCAAGCGCGAACGTCCTGCTCGTGGGGCAGGATTTCATACCCCAACCACCGGACTCTTGCGTGCTCCGATTTTTCGCCGCCCTGAACCAACGATGCCCCCTAAGTACATGATGCGCCGCGGGGCCGTTTCCGTCAAAGACGTTGTTCGAAATATGGAGCGATCAGTCGATATATGAGGTGGGCGTGTACTGCAGCAGGCAAAGCTTTCGTCATAACCACCACGTTCAACGGCTAACGGAAGTGATTGGCGACCGTGTCGTGGTCTAAGTCCGAAATCTTGCCCGCCCGCATCGCGCGCCGGAAAGACTGCTTTCAGGCCTAAAGACCCGCGAAGTCCACAGCCTTGGCGAATAGTTCGCCACGACTGCTCACGTCCAACTTGCGATAGGCATGTTTGATGTGAGTGCGCAGTGTTTCGATGGAGATGTCCTGCTTTTGAGCAATACGCCCCGTCTCCATCCCCGCCAACATCATCGTCACGATGTGTTTTTCGCAGGGTGTCAGGTGGTGAATCTGGAGCATTGCTTCGTACGAAACACGGTCCGCCATTCGGTGTGCGGCAAACCCTATGCTGTCGTCATCGCCGGGTATCAGTTGTTGACAGCGCAAAAGCCATTGTCGATCCGCATCCGTCGATGTGACGGCATAGATCGCTTGCCCGGGCACAGCGTCTCTTAGAAGGCGCGCCAGCGCTGCAGCCGTCTGAGCACTGTCGGAGACAAGATGGTCGTCAATAAGCCGGAACACGCCGGCGTCCTTCAACATTCGATAGGCGGCTTCGTTCGCCCAACCGATACGTCCCGATCGCGATAACAACATCCTGGCGCGAGGATCGATGTTGACCCAAGCCGCGATGGCGCGAGACCAGGGCGGTATGAGATCGGCGTCATCGTCGAAGTTCAGGTTCGCCTGTCGCGGATCGCAGTCGCCGATTTCACTCCCGACAGCAAGAAAGCCCGTCACGCCCACAATCATCTCAACCCTCCCTCGTGGCTGGGCCTCGATGCTCGACACGTAAACAGCCATTCCAAGCGTCGAGCGTTCTCAGGCGCAGTTCACCACACCGTCCTATCCACAGACCGGGGCAATTGACATACCCGAGTTAGGGGAGTGACAGCCGTCGAAGCCGATCCAGCTCAATACCGCTCGCCAAGTGGCGTCGAACTTTCACACCGACACGCTGGCGCAGCTTCAAGCTGTGTCCTTGCACCACCAATAATGATGCGCAGATCGACTAAGCAATCATCGATAGTGTCTTTGACGATGCGACGCCGCCTCCAGCGGTGAATAGATGATGACACCACGACATTGTGGCGCCCACCCAGTCTCATTGGGCGGGAAAAATATTGAAAAGCTGGAGGATAATATGCGGACCTATATTATTGCAGCGGCGACTGCCGCTGCGGCCTTGCTGGCGATGCCGGCTGTGTCGAGCGCACAGACCAATGTGACCGTCTCGACCACCGTGACCAACTTCTGCGGCATCGGCTTGGCCAATGTTGCAGGCGGAAACGTCGCGGTCGCCAACGGCGTACGTCAGAAGGTCACCACATTGCGGATGTCGTGCAACGCCGCCAGCGGCGCCAAACTGACATCAAGCGCCGCCAACGGCGACTTCAAGTCGGCGGCAGGCAAGCTGATCAACTACGATTGGGATCTGTCCGTGCCGGAAATCCCCAGCCTGGGCTTTGCGGCCAACGACACCTATCCCGGCGAACCTGCCCAAGTCACCAACTCTAGCGGCTACAGCCAAAAACTGGCTGACGGCGTCTTCGGCGATCTGTTCCTGAACCTCTGCTACAACGTCCCCGGCGGCAGCGGTGTGGGCGGAACGCAGGGCGATCCGAGCAACCCCGGCTCTTCGGGTTGTGCTGCCTCCCCCTCGGGTCCAGGCGCCGCTTCGGCTCCGGCCGGAACCTATACGGAAACCTTCACCTTCTCGCTCGATCCCGCTTGATCGTCGCGAAATGCAGGGGCCGCCCTCGGACGGCCCCTGCTTCTTCGTGAGAAGTCTGACAACACAACGGGGGCAACAATGACACGTCGTGTATTCGCGACACTGATGGCCGCAACGGCTTTAACGACAGTCCTGATGGCAGGCGCGACTGCACCGGCCAAGGCCATGGACGTGTCGCCCATGATCTCGAAGATCACGCCATCCGGCAATGGGTCCAGCTATCGGATGACCGTCAGGAACGACAGCGCCACACCAGCGACGGTCGAAATCGAGACCTATCGCATGCAGGTCGATGATAACGGCGCCCGGTCTCTGGTCGAAGACGACAAAGACATCACGGTGTTTCCTGTCCAGTCCGTCATCCCGGC
Organism: Brevundimonas sp. MEB006b; assembly: GCF_030209705.1. Lineage (NCBI taxonomy): Bacteria > Pseudomonadati > Pseudomonadota > Alphaproteobacteria > Caulobacterales > Caulobacteraceae > Brevundimonas > Brevundimonas sp. MEB006b. The sequence goes on along the minus strand of NZ_JARVRL010000009.1, from coordinate 11,383 downwards.
CAATCGCGAGCAGGTGATCCAAGTCCGCTATACAGGCGACGCTACCGAAGAGGGCCGTATGTATCTGGTCCGCGCAGCTCAGTTGCCGATCAATATGCAGACAACGCCGAGCGACGGCGGCGTCGGCGCCGACATTCAGGTCGCCTTCACGATCAATACATATGTGTTCGTGGCCCCGCCCAGAGCGCGCGCCGAAGTGCAGGTCACTGCCGTGTCGCGCGAGCCGAACGGCGACGTCATCCTGACCGCCCATAATTCAGGGACCGGCTTCGCCTATATCCGCGAGTCCAGGATTATCCTGAAGACGGCGGACGGACAGTCGCATGAGGTGCCGGCCGCCGAAGTGGATGTCGGACAGGTCAGCGTGATCGCCGGCGGCGCCACGCGGCAGGTGAAGATACCGGCGGCCCTCGCCGCATCGGCATCCGGCGACCTTACCGCTTCCATCGTGCTGCTGTGAGGGCCGGCGATGGCCCGCGAGTCCCTCAAGGGCGGGCGGTCCGGAGCGCGAACCGCTTTTCGCCGCATCGGGGCCGTCGCCTGCATGGGGGGCGGATTGGCTACCGTGGCGCATGCCGCTCCCGTCGTGCTGACCGATGAGGTCATGCGCACGGCGCCGCCGGACTATTCCGCCGTCGTAGCCATCGATCGAGACGAAAGCGAACGCCCAGTCACCGAAGCTTCGCCGCCCATTCAGGACCAGTCTCCTTCGGTCAGGCCGTCCTCGGTTTTTACGCCGATCCAGGGACCGCTAACGCTCGACGGCAAATATCTTGGCGACATCAGCGGCTCGGTCGACGCCCAGGGCCAGGGATTGGTGGATGCGACAGCCCTGCTGGACCTGTTGAAGCCCCAGATCGGGTCCGAACTCTTCACCACCCTGTCGAGCCGGATCGCGACACAGACGAAGGTCAATATGGCGGACCTTGTCACCGACACCTTCTCGCTAGCCTTCGATCCCCTTTCGCTGACCTTCGTCGCGACATCCACGCCTGAAAGCCGAGCGCGTCGCGATGTCGGCTTCTCCCAAACCCCGGTGATCGACCCTGCCGCCTTCGATCAACCGGCGGACTTTTCGGCCGGCGCGAATATCACCCTGGCCCAACTCTACTCCCACACCGACACTCGTTTTTCGCCGCTACAGGGCGGCGTCGACTTTTTCGCCAACCTCGGCGGGTTTGACGGCGTCACGCTGACCACCGGCGTCGATTACGACGGGAACAACACACAAGGCCGCTGGCAGCGCCGCGAAATCCGTCTGACCAAGGACATCTTCAAATCCGCTGTACGTTTGACCGCCGGCGAGTTCGCGCCCCCCATCGACAGTTTTCAGGGCTCGCAAAGGTTTTTAGGGCTATCGGCGGCGCGCGCATATTCAACCATTCGACCATTCCAGAACGTGCGTCCCGCAGGGCGCCGGCAGTTCATCCTAGACCGTCCGGCCTTGGTCGTCGTCGAGGTCAACGGCGTCGTGGCGGAACGGATCCGTCTGGACGCCGGCCCCTACTCCATTGGCGACTTTCCCTTCGCGCAGGGCGCCAACACGGTTCGCCTGCTCGTCGAAGACGACAGCGGTCGGCGCGAGATCGCTGTGTTCGACCTGTTCGGCGGCGCCGGGCTGCTGGATCGCGGCGTGTTGGATTTTGGGGTGTCGGCCGGACTGCTGGAAGAAGGCGGAGATCTTCAGTACGGCTCGACGCTGGCCGCGAGCGGCTTTGTTCGCAAGGGCCTGTCCGATGTTTTGACCGTCGGCGTCAACGCTCAGATCGCCGACCGAAAGGGGCAAGCCGGGGCCATAGCGACGTGGGGTTCCAAACTGGGTCTGATCCAGCTGAGCAGCGCCGCCAGCCACAACGGCGACACCGGAAAAAACGGCTACGTCGCCTCTGTCGACTATCTCCTCGAAAGGACTTTGGGCAAGACCGCTGATGCGCGCCTTGTGGCGTCGGCCCAGGCAACCAGCCGCTATTTTCAGAGCGCCTTCGATCCGTCCGCTTTCAACAACGAGAAATGGCGCGCCGCCGCGCGGCTGCTTGTGCGTTTTCGTGACTATTCGATCAGCGGCGGCGTCGCCTTCGTAAAGGGTCGCGAACAAAAGGATCGCACCGATTTCAGCCTGGGCCTGGGCCGCACTTTCCGTCGTTTCGCGGTCAATCTGGCCTGGCAGCGCGGGTCCACCGAAGATGGCCGCGACGAGGACCGCTTCGGATTGACGCTGACGTCGCGCTTCGGCGGGCGCTGGAGCACCACCGCGCGCTACGACACCGACAACGACCTGCGTGAGGTTGGGGTGTCACGCGCATCTTCGGGCCGCCTCAACGACTTGAGCGGCGACTTGCGGCTGTCGCAAGATCGAACCAACCAAGCGATCACGGCGGACCTGCGCTACATCAATAATCGGTTCGACGCCGAACTCGTATCGAACCGGCTGGTTTCGTCCGAGCCCGGCGGGGTCACGCGCCAGGAGTCGTTGTGGCGAATGTCGACGATGATCGGTTACGCCGGCGGCGCCTTTGGCGTCGGACGTTCGGCGCGCGAGGGCTTCGTCATCGCAACGCCCCACCCTACCCTCTCCCGTTCGCGCATCAAGCTGACGGATTCCAGCGGCTATACGGTCGCGCACAGCGGATGGCTGGGTCCGGCTCTGGTCGGCTTGGATCGCGGCTATGGCGTCAATCGCTACGAGATCGAGGCCGATCCGCTGCCGCAGGGCTATGACCTGGGTAGCGGTGTGGTCAACATCTTCCCCGGCTACGGCAACGGGTACCGCTTCGTGGTGGGTAGCGACGCGTCTCGCACCGCGCGAGGCGTCCTGATGTCCGCCAATGGGCCGGTCGCTCTGGCCGGCGGCGTCATCCAGGCGGCAGGCGCTCCGGCCGATGCCGAGGGCAAGCCCTTCTTCACCAACCGCTCCGGGCGGTTTGTCGCCGATGGCCTGGCTCCGGGTCGCTATCGCCTGGTGATCCAGGGCGCCGTGGTGGGAGAATTCGTGATTCCCGAGAAAGTGGAAGGAACAGTCGATGTCGGCGAAATCCGCACGTCTCCGCCGTCGCCGTAGGCGCAAGGCGCAAGGTGACCGAAAGCTCCGGGTTCCAACCTGGTCTGAAACGCTGACCGTCATCGTCTCGCTGGTCCTGGCGGCTATCCTGGCCGTAACCGCCTCCAAGGCGAGAGCCTGCAACCTTGCCCTGACCCAGAGCCCCAGCACTGTCGTCATCAACTACAATCCCTTCGCTGCGGGACCCTCGAGCGGCGCCATCGATCTGGGCCTGAAGAACCAGGCAGACGAGGTCTGCGAGCTGCGGTTGTCCGTCGTGGACGACGGCGGGGCGATTGTGTCCGGCCTGGCGCTTGGGGGCGTGGGGGTGCAGTTCCGCCCGCGAGAGGCGTCGGCGCTTCAGACGTCCGACGTCGAGCCTGGCGTCTTCCGCTACACTCTTGCAGGCAAGGCGACAGGTCAGGCGCAGATGGACGCCGCCATCGTCGTGGACGCCGTGCCCGACGCCGGAACCTACGCCACCGACCTGAAGCTGCTGATCAAGGACGCCGATGGAACGGCTCTGCTTGCCCCAATCCCGGTCCGTATGCAGTTGGTCTCCACGCCCCGAGCACAACTGAACCTGGCTGGCGCCGCTGGCGCCTTTGGTTCCGGTTCCAGTGTGGATGTGGTCGATTTCGGTGACGCCTCTACCGGCCTGACGCGGCGCATCTTCATCCAGGTCCGCGCCAACGCACCGTCGGTCATCGCGATCACGTCCGAACATCGCGGCCTGATGCAGCGTCGGGGCGACGCGGAGACCACGTCCAGCGTCGCCTACGCCGTCGAGCTGGACGGGACGCCGGTCGATCTACAGGCGACCTGGACCAAGGAGGTCGATCCGCCCCGCACCCTCGCCGGCATGTCGCTGCCGATGCTGTTCACCTTGGGCAAGATCAAGGATCAGATGGCCGGTCGCTATCAGGATGTGCTCGCTATCGACATATCGCCCCGCTGACGAGAGATACCCCATCATGGTTAGCCCATAGCGGCGATTACGACCCGGCCGTCAAACTGGTAACAAAGTTAACGCGATGAGCCGGCTGTTTGGAGGAGCCGGCACACACAGATCGTAAGCTTTAGGCTGATAGCCCTATCCGGGTTTGGACAGCCTGCAGAAATGGGTGGCGCAAATGTATGAGCAAAAGATAGCGGCGTCGTCGCGAACAGACGGCCGTGCTGTTTCAGCGATCCTGCAAGGAGAATTTGGGCAGCGCCGGACGCCAATCAGATCAACCGGAAATCCGACACCCCTGCCCCGTGCGGACTGCACCGCCTGGTTCGAACATGACATTCTCGCCCGGTTCGTTCTGGATCCTCAAGGCTGCGTGATCCACGCCAACGCCAATGCCAGAGCCATGATTGCAGCGGGTGTGCTGGGCGCTGGCGGGGCCTTTATCTGCCCTTCCCATCGCAATCGTGGCGAATTCGACGCCTTGACCAACCGTCTGCTGGAAGGACGACAATCGCACGGCCGCCTTCTGCTTCGCGCCGGCGATGACGCCTGGTGCCTGCTGGATCTGGCGACGGCGCCCGATGCGATCGACCGCATCTTCGCCACGGCGCGCCCGGCCCACTGCATGGGCGTGGAGGGTATGGAGCCGCTACGCGCCATCTTCGGTCTGACCCGGGCCGAACTCCTGGTCCTTTCCCATCTGACCCAAGGCGAGGCCCCGAAGGACATCGGCCGAAAGATGGATATGTCGATCCACACCGTGCGCGCCCACCTGCGCGCCATCTGCATGCGCATGGGCGTCAAAGGCATTACCGGCGCCCTAAGATTGAGTTTTCAACTGACGAATTGACTACTGCGCAATACACGGCTGACAGATTGGGACACGCCAAACCCTTGTCAGATCGCGCGCTAGCATACGCCTTAAACACCCTTGGCTTGGACAAGTTTCAGTTCAAGCGCGGCCTCAATGGCTGCCGTCTTGGGGGTGAAAAAGTACGCAGCGATTCCGTCCCGGGCCCTGTGTCCGCCGGTTCGCCGGTTCGCCGGTTCGCCCAACACCGATCGATCCGAACTGCAGTGCAATCGCAAGCCATCCGCGCGGTCGAGCACTCGCGTCCAGGGAGGGCCATGCCGAAATGTCGACAACGTCTGGCCACGCAGGCAGCCTATTATCAACGCGACAGTGGACCTTCCCAAAGTCTGAGAAGAGTCAAAACCAGGCGTTCTTCGAGCGCTGACACCTCAACTCGTTGCCGACGGTGCTCGAACGCTGTCTTTGCGCGGTCGCGACTCCACATTCGCTGGCCTGCGTGTCAGGGTTTGGCCGAGAGGACCGACTGATGGCGATATGCAAGACCCTCATCAAATCGCTCGCTGGCGTTCGCCTTCAACGCATCGAACATTTGGCGCGTCAGCAGGTCGTCCAGTCGTCCTGGCGGCTTTCAACTCTGCGCAAGAACCAGCCATGCTCATTTGCTGATGAGATGGAAGCGGAGGACGCCTTTGACATGGAAGTCACCGCTTCGCTGACCGATCCCATCATCATGACATGCAGCGTCGTGGACTGATCGACTGAGATGGCGGGCAAGCTGAAGGTCTTCACCTGGTCCGACGGTTTCCATGCCTTCACCGTCGCCACCACGTCGCGACCCAAGGCGTTGGAGGCCTGGGGCTCAAAGCAAGATTTGTTCGCAACCGGCCTAGCCAGCCAGCTTTCCGGCGGACCGGATTACGAGGCCGCCATGGCCTCTCCGGGCGAGGTCATCGAGCGGGGCCTCGCGATCGATGTCGGCAAGATCGCCAAGGCCAAATCCGCCAAACCTCCGGGACCATCCAAGACGAGGGCCGCCAGGATCGAAAAGCTGAAGACGGCGCTGGCCGATCTGGACGAGCGCCGTCAGGCCGAGGTGGCTGATTTCGAGGACCAGCAGACTACGTTGAACAAGGCGCGTCAGGAGGCGGAGGCGACCTATGAGGCGGATCGTAAATCCCTGGCTGCCGATCTGAAAAAGGCTAGGGCCTGATGTGCAATCTGTATCGCCAGCGCTCTGGCCCCCAAGCCATAATGGATGCGGCGAACGCGATGCGGTCGACCGTCGGCAACCTCGCGCCGGGCGATATCTATCCCGACTATCCGGCGCCGATCGTGCGCTGGGAGGGCGCAGAGTGCATCCTTGCATCCGCGCGCTGGGGCATGCCGTCGTCCAAAAGAATGATCTTCGACAATGCGACGAAGCGCGCCGACAAGCTGCGCGCCAAGGGCGGCGAGGTCGATTTTCAAAAGATCTTGGAGTTTGAGCCCGACAGCGGCACGACCAACGTCCGCAACACCCGCTCCAGCCATTGGCGCGCACATCTGTCGCCGGCATCTCGATGCCTGGTCCCATTCACAGCCTTCAGCGAGCCGGGCCGGGACGCGGCCGGAAAATACCGCCCCGTCTGGTTCAGATTGGCCGGGGACGACCCCGAGCCCCTAACCTTCTTCGCCGGCATTCACCTTCAGGCCCACACAAGCGTGCGCAAGGTTAAAACCGGCATGGAGACGATCGACGTCTTCGCCTTCCTGACAACCGAACCCAACGCGGAGGTCGGCGCGGTTCACCCCAAGGCCATGCCGGTGATCCTGACACAGCCCGACGAGATCGAGGCCTGGATGACGGCGCCGTGGGAGACGGCCAAGGCGCTTCAGCGCCCGCTGCCCGACGGCGCTCTGTCAGTTATCGACGCCTGAACCGCGTAAAAACTCTGGCAATTGCTTAAAGACGATCCGGTCCTGTCCTCGCGGTCGACACAAGGTCTGCGGTCAACGAATCAGGCGAAAGGCCCCAGCGTACGAGCGCCGCGTCGAACACGGTCGGGTCGGCCGCCACGGCGGCGAACAGGGTCATCGACGAGCGGAATTTGAGGTCATCGGGCGATCCGAACAGCTGATGCACCGAAGCCGCCGGCGCTGTGGTCGCGCTCTGGGCGGCGCGGATGAGACGCGCCCCTAGAACGGGATGCAGCAGATAGGCTTGCGCCTCCGCGAGCGATCCGATGCCATAGAAGGCAGCCGTCGAAGACCGTCCCAACGACCGGGCCTGGGGGAAGACGAACCACATCCAGTGGCTTGTCTTGCGACCCGCCGCGAGCTCGGCCATCGCCGTTTCGAACACGGGGTCTTGAGCTAGGACGAAACGGTCGAGTGCTGGGGTCATTCGCCCGCCTCGCCCAGACTGGTGAACCAGTCTGCATAGGGGGTGTTTCGCGCCATGTGTCGATTGAAATCCGGTGAGCCGTCGGTCCACCAAACCGGCCCCCGCTCCCCCAGTCCCACCTTGGCCTTATCGACGCTTCGCCGCGCTGCGGCCAGCGAGTCTGTATCCTCCGCCGCCAGCGCCGTCCGCACCGCCCGCCGCGCCGACATCAGATCATGTACCAGTTCTTCCCTCGCCTCCGCCGACAAAGCTGGGTTGGAGCACCGCCACAGCCGCCCTCGCACCACGAAATAGCGGCCGTCTGGAGTCGTGGGGTATCGGGGAGACTGCGTCATCGTCGAGCTAACGCGCAGCGGGCCGCATGGGCGCCGCCCACAGGGTCCAGGCCTATGAGTAGTTAGGCTAGCGCGATCTGCGGACTTGACAGAAACTTTTTGAACCAAGGCGCCTCATCTCCACCAAACCGTCGAGGATTTGTGATCGTTATCAGCGCACAAGCTAGCAACTCGTGCGCTTCGCCCGTGCCTTCGCGCAGCCTCAGTATTGTCGAACGACGAACTTCCCGGCGGCGTCTATGGCAGACCGGGGATCTAAAGAGATGCTGTTCAATATTTGATATACTCGTGAAGCGGTGACCCCGGAAAGCTGAATAGCGTGAGCGGTGCTGCAAGCCGCAGAAGACATAAGGATATCCTTATGGGTTTCTTGACTTCGGCGTCGGGTGCGCGTCTCATGAGGCGGTCGAGGTTCTGCGCGTCGCTTCCGGGCGACGCGGAGCTAAGAGGGAAGCCGGTGTGATGCCGGCGCTGCCCCCGCAACTGTGAGCGGCGAGCCGAAGGTCCATTTCGTGTCACTGACGTCTTCGGACGTTGGGAAGGCCGGACCCGAAGCCGTGACCCGTGAGCCAGGAGACCTGCCCCGACAGATAACGTCCTCCGGCGGGGTGTCCGGTCAGGTCGCATGAACGCCGCGACGGGACGACTGCGCGCGAGCGGTCGCGCGTCCCTGTCCGCTGTCTCGCCACAGCATCAACGGCAGAGACCATGGCGAGCACCGACTTCACCTTCAGGATCAAGCGGACCGCGCTCGACGAAGACTATCGTCCCGCCGAGACGACGAGGATCACCACCAATTTCGCCAACCTGGCGCGAGGCGAGAGCCGCCGGGACAATCTGCGCAACACCCTGCGGATGATCGACAACCGCTTCAACTCGCTGGCGCACCACGACAATCCGAGGGGCGATCGCTATGCGCTGGAGCTTCAGATCGTCTCGGTCGAGATGAGCCTTTGCTCGGAGCGCGACGACGCCTTTCCGCTGATCGAAATCCTGCAGACGACGATCATCGACAAGGAGACGAACCGGCGAATCGATGGGATCGTGGGCAACAACTTCTCCTCCTATGTCCGTGACTACGATTTCAGCGTAGTCCTGCCCGAACACCTAAAGGCGCACCCGAACGGCGGCGTGCCGGACGATTTCGGCGATCTGCACGGCAAGCTGTTCCGGCACTTTCTGGCGTCGCGCGCCTATCGCGACAACTTCGCCAAGCCGCCGGTCATCTGCCTCAGCGTCTCCAGCAACAAGACCTATCACCGCACCGGCTTCGACCATCCTGTGTTGGGCCTGGAATACGACAACGACGCCTTTTCGCCGACCGATCGGTATTTCGCGAAGATGGGGATGAAGGTCCGCTACTTCATGCCACCGGGCAGCGTCGCGCCGTTCGCCCTGTACCATGTCGGCGACCTGACCGGCGACTACACCGGCCTCGAACTGGCCAGCACCATCGCCACGATGGAGACCTTCCAGAAGATCTATCGGCCCGAAATCTACAACGCCAACTCCCCTGCGACCGAGCAGTATCAGCCCAGCCTGAAGGCGCAGGACTATTCGCTGACCCGCATCGTCTACGACCGCGACGAGCGCAGTCGGCTGGCCGTCGAGCAGGGCCGTTTCGTCGAGGAGCGGTTCATCAAGCCGCACCGCGCCCGTCTCGACCAATGGTCGGCCGCCTTCGCCGCCGCCTGATCAGTTTCCAGATTTCAGAGTCTCCCCTCATGAAAACCCTTCTCCCGACCTCGACCGCCGGCAGCCTGCCCAAACCCGTCTGGCTGGCCGAGCCCGAGACGCTCTGGTCGCCTTGGAAGCTGCAAGGCGACGACCTGATCGAGGCCAAACAGGACGCCCTGCGCCTGTCGCTGGACGATCAGCGCCGGGCCGGCATCGATATCGTCAGCGACGGCGAACAGACCCGCCAGCATTTCGTCACGACCTTCATCGAACACCTCGACGGCGTCGATTTCGAGAACCGCAAGACCATGCGAATCCGCGATCGCTATGACGCCAGCGTCCCGGTGGTCGTGGGCGCCGTCAGCCGTCCGAAATCGGTCTTCGTCGAGGACGCCAAGTTCCTGCGAGCCCAGACCGACCAGCCGATCAAATGGGCCTTGCCCGGGCCGATGACGATGATCGACACCCTGTATGACGACCATTACGGCAGTCGCGAAAAACTGGCCTGGGAGTTTGCCAAAATCCTCAATGAGGAGGCCCGCGAACTGGAGGCCGCCGGCGTCGACATCGTCCAGTTCGACGAGCCCGCCTTCAACGTCTTCTTCGACGAGGTGAACGACTGGGGCGTGGCGACCCTGGAGAAGGCGGCCGAGGGACTGAGGTGCGAAACGGCGGTCCACATCTGCTACGGCTACGGCATCAAGGCCAACACCGACTGGAAGAAGACGCTCGGCTCGGAATGGCGGCAGTATGAAGAGGTCTTCCCCAAGCTTCGGACCTCCAGCATCGACATCATCTCGCTCGAGGCCCAGAACTCGCGCGTGCCGATGGATCTGATCGAACTGATCCGGGGCAAGAAGGTGATGGTCGGCGCCATCGACGTCGCGACCGACACGATCGAAACGCCCGAAGCGGTGGCCGACACCCTGCGCAAGGCGCTTCAGTTCGTGGACGCCGATAAACTCTATCCGGCCACCAACTGCGGCATGGCGCCCCTGTCGCGCCGGGTCGCTAATGGCAAGCTGCGCGCCTTGAGCGCCGGCGCCGAGATCGTGCGCAAGGAACTGTCCCGCGACCTCTACTACGGCGCGGAAAGGTGCGAGCCGTGAGGGTTCGCCTGATCGACATGGTGTTCCCCGGCGACGCCAACCACCATGGCACCCTGTTCGGCGGGGTTGGTCTGGCCCACCTCGACAAGGTCGCCTTTCTGGCCGCGAGCCGTCACGCGCGACGGGCCGTGGTCACGGCCGGATGCGAGCGGATCGATTTCGCGGCTCCGGCCCGGATCGGCGAGATGGTCGAGACGGTCGGCCGCGTCGTTCGGATCGGGCGCTCCTCTTTAGGCGTCGAAGTCGAACTGCACGCCGAAAGCCTGCTCAGCGGCGAGCGCCGCCTGTGCACGCGCGGGGCCTTCAACATGGTCGCACTGAGGCCGGCGAACGATGATAAACCGTTGGCGCCCCTCGATGAGGCAGGCGAAGCGGACGACGGTTGGCTGAGGACCGCAGTGATGGTCTTTCCCGGCACGACCAACCACTACGGCACCCTTTTTGGCGGCGACGCGCTCAAGCTCATGGGCAAGGCGGCCTTCGTCACGGCGACCCGTCATGCGCGCGAAGTCATGGTCATGGCCGCGACCAACCGCATCGACTTCAAGGCCCCGATCGACGGCGGCGACATGGTCGAACTGGTCTCGCGCGTGAAGATGGTCGGGCGAAGCTCCCTCTCGGTCGAGGTGCAGCTGTGGGCCGAGCGGCTCCTGACAGGAGAAAGGCGACGCTCGGCCACGGCCGAGTTCGTCATGGTGGCCGTCGATGACGCGGGCAAGCCGAAGACAATCAAAGCCAGGCGGAGTTTATAGGAGGTTGAGATGCTATAGACTCACGCTGCTGCATCCCTTGCCGCAAGCGCTTACGGCCAACGCGTCGGACGTATTCACGAAGCTTTAGAAGGCGACGACGGCGAAAAGTTCCGCGCGGAGATCCCCAAGCTGGTCGACCGCATGGATTTCTATCTGTTGGAATGCTTGGGCAGATTCGGTCTTCAGGTACACGGCAGTTTGACCGCAACTCGGCATCTGGTCATCAAACAGCAGAAAGCCCCACGGCTTTGAGCGGTGGGGCTTTCTGGTGTTTTGGGTGCGGGAGTAGGATTTGAACCTACGACCTTCAGGTTATGAGCC
>NZ_JARVRL010000001.1:0-343131 GCF_030209705.1 Brevundimonas sp. MEB006b | reverse complement strand
TATCGTCGATCATGTGGTAGCCGGCGTCGATGGCGCCGTACCAACCATTGGGTTCCGCCGATGCGGCGCCGGCTGCGAACAGTCCGGCGGCGGCAACGGAGGCGAGAAGTTTGAGCTTCATAGCTTCCTCACTGTGTGAATGCGCGAAGCTGCGCAATAGCACAGCATTCACCCGACCGAACGGCGTGGCTGGCGCACGGTTCCGCGCTTGAGCTACGATTGTGTCGACTGTGGCGCCGTTTCAACACATTGGGCGCCTGCGAAAGGAAACGAATATGGCGATGCGGTTTGACGGACAGGTAGCGATCGTGACGGGCGCCGGGGGCGGCTTGGGGCGCGAACACGCGCTCGCTCTGGCGGCGCGCGGGGCCAGGGTGGTGGTCAACGACCTGGGCGGCGCGCGCGACGGTTCGGGCGGGTCGGCGACGGCGGCGGAATCAGTCGTCGCCGAAATCGAGGCGGCCGGCGGCGAGGCCATCGCCAATGCGGCCTCGGTGACGGACTATGCCGCAGTCCAGGCCATGGTCGATCAGGCCATGGCCAAGTGGGGCCGGATCGACATCCTAGTGAACAACGCCGGCGTCCTGCGCGACAAGACCTTCGCCAAGATGGAGATCGAGGACTTCCGCTTCGTCGTCGACGTCCACCTGATGGGGGCGGTCAACTGCACCAAGGCGGTGTGGGAGATCATGCGGGGACAGAACTACGGCCGGATCGTGATGACCACCTCGTCGTCCGGCCTGTACGGCAACTTCGGCCAGTCGAACTATGGCGCGGCCAAGATGGCCCTGGTCGGTCTGATGCAGACCTTGTCGATCGAGGGGGCCAAGAACGACATCCGCGTCAACTGCCTGGCGCCCACCGCCCACACCCGCATGACCGAGGATCTGGGCGCCGCCCTGCCGCTGGAGGCGCTGGCCCCGGCCCTGGTCACGCCGGGCCTGCTTTACCTGGTCAGCCAGGATGCGCCGAGCCGCGCCATCCTGGCCGCCGGCGCCGGCGGGTTCGAACGCGCCTATGTCACCCTGACGCAAGGCGACTTCGTCACCGGCGACAACGCCCCCGAACAGGTCGCCGTCCGCTTCGACGCCATCTCGGACCGCAGCGGCGAGATCGTGCCGGACATGGGCGCCGCCCAGGGCATGATCGAACTGACGAAAGCCCAGAAAGCCCACGGCGGTTGAATAACAAGGCGCCTTGCGTTGACGCGACGTGAGGCGCCTAACTTCGCTTCAGAGGAAACCGGCCTCAAGCAGCGCGAAAGCGCGGGAGGCCAAGCGAAGAGAGCATTCATGCGCGAAGCCGTCATCGTCTCCACAGCCCGCACCCCCATCGGGCGCGCCTATCGCGGCGCCTTTAACGACACCCAGGCGCAGCAGCTCGGCGCCCATGCGGTCAAGCACGCGGTCCAGCGCGCCGACGTCGATCCGGCCGAGATCGAGGACGTCGTCATGGGCGCGGCCCTGCAGCAGGGTTCGACCGGCACCAACGTCGCTCGCCAGATCGCCCTGGCCGCCGGCCTGCCCGCTTCCGTTCCCGGCATGAGCCTGGATCGCCAGTGCGCGTCCGGCCTGATGGGCATCGCCACGGCGGCGAAACAGGTCGTCTTCGACCAGCAGAAGATGGCGGTCGGCGGCGGCCTCGAAAGCATCTCCCTGGTCCAGAACCAGCACATGAACCTGTACCGGATGAAGGATGAGGCGCTGCTGAAGCTGTCGCCCCACATCTATATGTCGATGCTGGAGACGGCCGAGGTTGTGTCGCGCCGCTACGGCGTCAGCCGCGACCGCCAGGACGAGTATGCGTTGAAATCCCAGCAGCGCACCGCCGCCGCCCAGGACGCCGGTCGCTTCGACGCCGAGATCGTGCCCATGACCACCACCATGCTGGTCATGGACAAGGCGACCGGCCAGACGTCTTCGAAAGAAATCACTCTCTCCAAGGACGAAGGCAACCGTCCCGACACGACGCTGGAAGGGCTGAAGGCGCTGAAGCCCGTCTTCGGTGGCGGTGAGGAGATCCAGACAGGCGAGTTCATCACCGCCGGCAACGCCTCGCAACTGTCGGACGGCGCCTCGGCCTGCGTCGTCATGGAGGCCGGTGAGGCGGTGAAGCGCAATCTGCAACCGCTCGGCGCCTATCGCGGCATGGCCGTCGCCGGCTGCGAGCCGGACGAAATGGGCATCGGCCCGGTCTATGCCGTGCCCAAACTGCTGAAGCGCCACGGCCTGACGGTGGACGACATCGGCATCTGGGAGCTGAACGAGGCCTTTGCCGCCCAGGTTCTGTACTGCCAGGACACGCTGGGCATTCCCGACGACCGGCTGAACGTCTCGGGCGGCGCCATCTCCATCGGCCACCCCTACGGCATGTCCGGCGCCCGCATGACCGGCCACGTCCTGATCGAAGGCAAGCGTCGCGGCGCCAAATACGGCGTCGTCACCATGTGCATCGGCGGCGGCATGGGCGCGGCCGGGCTGTTCGAGATTTACTGACTTTCGTCTCCTCCCCTGTCGCGCAGCGATGGGGAGGTGGCGCGGCGCTCCTTTAGCGCCGCGCCGGAGGGGTTCTGCGACGCCTACAGGAGACAGTGGGACTTCAGGAGCCCCTCCTCCACTTCGCGGTCCCCCTCCCCACAGGTGGGGAGGAGACGCGTCACACCCGCTCGCTGATCTTGATCGCCGCCTTGCAGCCGACCTTGATCACGCCGGACAGCAGGCGGTAGGCCGGCGCTTCGCGGCTGCCGTGTTCGATGGCGTGGTCGTGGTGGGCCAGTTCCTCGTCGCGGAACTGCTTCAACTCAGCGGCAAGAGCCGGATCGCGGTCGCCGATCTCGGCGATCTGGTCGGCATAGTGTTGCTCGATCACGCTCTCGACCGCCTCGGTGCAGGCGTGCGCGGCCTTTTCGCCCATCAGGGCCGTGCCGGCGCCCAAGGCCGAGGCGGCGATGCGCCACAGGGGCGTCATGACCGTGGGTCGCACCTGCCGCTCGTTCAGCAGCCGTTCGAAGCGCGCCAGATGCACCGCCTCCTGGTCCTGCATCTCCGACAGGTCGCGGGCGATGCCGTCACGCCCCTTGCGCCCCTCGAACACCGCCTTCTGGGCGCGATAGATCAGGACGGCCGCATATTCCCCGGCGTGGTCGACGCGCAGGATTTCGTCCATCCGCGCCTTGTCTGCGCCTTGGCCAGGACGAGGAAGAGGAATGGAATGGCTCATCGCATCAGGCCTTTTCGATCCGGGGCGCACGGGCGTCCTTGGGACGTTTCGCCGCCAACAGGCTGAACACCGCAAGCGCCGAGGCGATGATCGCGTTCCATCCTGCCATCGACAGACCCAGCCAGCTCCAGGCCACATCGCCGCAGCCGATCACCTTGGTCACTGGCCCCGTGCCCATGGCCAAGGCCGTTAGACTGTCCATATCGACCGAGCCGCCGACGGACGAACAGGTTGCGGGCAGCGCCCACCATTTGTATTCGCCGCCCATGTGGAAGATGGCTGTGATGGCGCCTGTCGCGAACACGGCCGCCAGCAGGAAGGCGGCGATGCGCGGCGTGCCCCGGCGTCCGCCGCTGAAAAGGGTCCAGCCTGTGGCTAGCACCGCGACGACCACCGCCCCCCAATAGACCTCGCGCTGCTTCAGACACAGGTTACAGGGCGCAAGGCCGCCGAACCGTTCGAACGCGTGAGCCGCGCCCAGCATGGCCAGCGACGCGGCCAGGGCGAAGGCGGTCCACCAACGGGTCAGAAGGCGATAGACATCGATCATCTTGAAACGGTCTTACTCCGCCCCTGCGGCCGCGTCGACTTACAGAAGCTTCAGGACGACGATCAGCCCGACCAGCGCGACTAGGCCGATCACGCTCCACATCGCCAGCCGCTTTTCGACCTGCGCCAGTATGGCCGGCCCCCAGCGTTTCAGGATCCACGCCTCCAGGAAGAAGCGCCCGCCCCGCGTCACGACCGACGCGGCCATGAAAACCGGAAAGCTGAACGCCGCGAGGCCCGAGGCGATCGTCACCAGCTTGTAGGGAATGGGCGTCAGCCCCTTGATCAGAATGACCCACAGGCCCCACTGATCGAACCAGGCGCGGAACTGCTCCAGCCCGTCCGAATGGCCCAGCACCCGCATGATCGCCAGGCCCAGATCGGTCAGGAAATAGCCGATCGCATAGCCGAGAATCCCGCCCAGCACCGACGCAACGGTGCAGACGGCGGCGTAGAAATAAGCCTTCTGCGGCCGCGCCAGGATCATGGGCGCCAGCATCACATCGGGCGGGATCGGAAAGAACGAACTCTCGGCGAAGGAGACGACCGCCAGGGCCTTGGTCGCATGGCGGCTGCGCGCCAGGTCGAAGACGCGGTCATAGAGTTTGCGCAGCATGGCGATCCTTAAGGCGGCACGGCGCGTTAGCACCCCTGCGGCGTTGCGTCATCCTCGGCCGTCACGTCCACCTGCTAGAGCGCCTGAATGACGACCCCCGCCTCTTCCCCGTCCACGGTCCAGCAGGACGATGTCAGCCATAACGTCACCCGGCTGCTACGGCGGCTGGCCGACGACGGCGGCGACGTAGGCCTGACCCTGCACGAAATCCGCGACCGGTTGGACGAGCGCGCCTACGGCCTGTTGATCCTGCTGCTCTCCATCCCTTGTCTGGTGCCGGGCCTTTACGGCGTGCCGCAGGTGGTCGGGCTGATCGTCATCCTGCTGGCCGGCCAGATGCTGGTCGGGCGCGAGGAGCCGTGGCTGCCGCGCTGGTTTCTGAACCTGCGGTGCAAAGGATCTTGGCTGAAGGCCATGGCCGATTTCGCCGAGACCAAACTGGGCTGGATCGACCGGCTGTCGCGCCCCCGCCTTCGCCGCTTCGCCGACGGGCCGGGCGAAAAGCTTGCCGCCGTCTTCATGATCCTGGCGACCGTCACCATCGTTATGCCGCTGACCAACACCATCCCGTCCATCGCCCTGGCCCTGCTGTCGGTCGGCCTGATCCAGCGCGACGGCCTGTTCGTCCTCGCCGGCTGCGCCGTCACCACTGTCTGGTTGACCATCCTGGGCGCGCTCGGGACCGGCCTTCTGATGGGCGCCGAATGGGCGACCCGCTGGCTGCCGGGCTGACGCAACCGTAAGATATCGGCCGTCAAATCGCCTCAGTTGTTTTGGTCAGTATGCTCACGCTTGGTGGTAGGAGCCCGAAGACTTGACCTCGAATCTGATCGGCCTCGTCGCCGCACTCGGCCTCGCTTTCGCAGCCGCCGCCCCCGCCTCGGCTCAACAGGCCGCGACGATCGAGGCGCGCGCCGCGCCGGGCGGGGTTCTGGTGACCTGGAAGCTCGCCCAGCCGACGACTGAGGTCGCGTTTTTGGATCAGGACATCGTCCGAACCCTGTGGACGGTGAAGACACCCGGCCTGTCCCTTTCGGACGGCGTCGTGAAGTCCGACCAGCCTTTCGATGCCTTCGACATTCTCATCACGCCTGACGCGGCTGAGGTGGACCGCGTCTATATCGGCCTGGTGCGGATCGGATCAGGCCAGAGCCTTTACGGACCCGCGCTGGCGCTGAAGGACATGGACGCCGAACTGGCCGTGAGGGCGGCCGCAGGTGAAACCGTCACGCCTCAATCCAACGCGATCAAGAGCTACGTCTATGTCGGGCCGACGTCGGCCGTGACGCAAGATGACGGCGGCGTGGTCGTCGTTGGGGAAACCGTTCCCGCATCCCTGCGCACCGCGATGAGCGAAGGCTTTCTGGCGGCCCAGGGATTCTATGGCGCTCGCCTCGGCCGCGACCTGCCCTATGCGCCGACCCTGATCGTTACTACCGAGAGCCCCGGCCCGACGACATTTCGGGGCGATGTGACCGACAATGGCGTCATCTCCCTGCGCTTTCATGGTTCGGACTGGTCCGCACCCCCGCCCGATGTGACCGAACAGCTCTCGACCTTCGTCTGGCACGAGACCCTGCATCTGTGGAACAGCCATGCCGTGACGACCAAGGACGGAGCCAGCGCGCCTTGGCTGCATGAGGGCGGGGCCGAATACGGCGCATTGATCGCCGCCCTATCCACAGGAGCGATCGACGAGGCCCAGTTGAAGACCTCGCTAGCGCGACGGCTGAATGGTTGTCGCGCCGCCCTTGGCGACCGCCCTAACGCCGAAGAGCGCCTGCGCACCGGAAACGCCATCTACAACTGCGGCGTCGTCGTGCAGTGGATTGCGGACCTGGAGAGCCGCCGCGCCTCCGACGGCCGCGCCGACATCTTCGACATCTGGAAGGCCATGCTCCAGTCCGGTCGCGCGGGAGACGGCTATGGGGTGGCGGACTTCCGCAACCGCCTGACGCCCGACACCGCTGTCGCCGTCCTGCTGGACGGTCCGGGGCCGGACCGTTGGGCCGGCGTTCAGACCCGCCTTGCCGCGCTGGGCGTCACCTTGGTCAATCGGCCCAGCCCGCGCGACCTTCGTCAGGCCGCTCTGTTCCACATGGTGGATCAGAACTGCGGCGGCGAGGGCGGCTTTTCCATCGACAACGGCCGGATCAAGCTGGACTCCGGCGACCGGTGCGGCGCCCTGTCCGGCGATCCCGTCGTCATCGCGATCGAAGATCTGGACCCGATGTCGAACGGTCAGGGCGTCTTCCAGGCCGTTCAGGCCCGTTGCGCCGAAAACCTGCCTATCCGTTACACACTGGCGGACGGCAAGACGGTCGAGGCGGTCTGCAGGGCCCCGCTTCGGGCCCCCGATCTCTGGGCTGTGGATGCGATGCCGGATCTCAGGGCGCGACGCACCTGACGGACAAGCGCCGCCCTAGATGTCCAAGGTTTAACGGGCGCCAAGCCGGTATCCAGTGAAAGGTGCAATGATCGACCGGCGGTCGATCATTCCCGACCTTTTTCCATTGAGTGTCATGGCCCTGCCTCTTCGTATCTTCCATACCCTGACCGCTGCGGTTGGCTTTGGCGCCCTGCTGGTCGCTGCCCTGCCCGCAGCCGCGCAGGACTACCGCCAGCCTTTCCATCCCGATCAGCTGAAGGGACCGCCCGCGGGCGCGCTGAACGAGGTTCTGGTCTTGGGCACGCCGCACCTGTCGAACATGGGCGACGGCTTCAAGGTCGAAAGCCTGTCGCCGCTGCTGGATCGGCTGGCGGCGTGGAAGCCGACCGCCATCGCGACGGAGGACCTGTCCGGCCTGCAATGCGACAGTCTGCGTCGCTATCCGTCGCGCTATGCCGAGACGGTCGAAACCTATTGCTGGGATCCCGCTCCCTCCGCCCTGGCGACCGGCCTGGACGTACCGGCCGCCAACGCCGAGGCCGAGCGACTGCTGGCAGAATGGCCCGATCAGCCCACGGCGGCCCAGCGGCGTCATCTGGCGGCGGTCTTCCTGGCGGCTGGCGAGCGGGCATCGGCCTTGGTCCAGTGGCTTCGCCTGCCCGCCCAGGACCGCATCGCCGGGGACGGCCTGAACGACGCCTTGGTCGGCGTACTGAACCAGATCGAGGAACAGGCCAACGAGACCTTCCTGATTTCCGCCCCCCTGGCCGCGCGCCTGGGACTGGAACGGCTGTGGAGCGTCGACGACCACTCCGCCGATTCGCCCGACCCCGCCGACCCCGTGGAAAAGAAGGCATCACAGGACGCCGTCATGGCCGCCTGGGACAATCCCGCCAGCACGGCCCGTTGGGCGCAAGACGAACGGCTGAGCGCCGCCCTGGATCAGCCGGACGGCCTTCTCCAGATGTATCGCGCCTACAATGCACCGACCGTCCCGGCCATGGCCTATCAGTCCGATTTCGGCGCAAATCTGGTCGAGCCGTCGCCGCAGGCCTTCGGCCGGCGCTACCTTGGCTATTGGGAGACGCGCAATCTGCGAATGGTCGCCAATATGCGCGATGTCCTGGGCCTCTATCCGGGCACTCGGATGCTGACCATCGTCGGCGCCTCGCACAAGGGCTACTATGAGGCCTATCTGGACCAGATGCACGACGTCCGGCTGGCCGATCCCGAAGCCGTCCTGCGCTGATCGCATAAAGACGACAGACGGGGCTTACGGGGTCGTCCGTCATCACGACCCCGTGGCTTCGTCTTGGCTCCGTCGTCTTCTGTGACTAGGTTCCGCGCCAATCGGCGGCCAGACCGCCCTCAAGATCACGCGGGAGACGCGCCATGAACGACATGACCCAGGCTACGGCGGAACAGATCGACCAAGAAAACCCCCTCGGCGTCGACGGTTTCGAGTTCGTCGAATTCACCGGCCCTGAGCCCGAGGCGATGATTTCGCGCTTGGAGCTGATGGGCTTCACCCAGACGCACGTGAACCCCAAGACCGACGTGGTGCGCCTGAAGCAGGGCGATATCAGCTTCCTGGTGCAACGCTCGCCCAAGGGTCAGGCCGCCGACTTCGCCAAGGATCACGGCCCGTCCGCCAACGGCATGGCCTTCCGCACCACCGACGCCAAGGCCGCCTATGAGGGCGCCCTGGCCCGCGGCGCCGTCGCCGCAACGGACGCCGCCGGCGGCGCGCTGGGCGACGACTATCCCTACATCCTGCAAGGCATCGGCGGCTCGCTGCTCTATGTCATCGACCAGTACGGCGACGCCGGCTCGCTCTATGACGCCTGGGACGAGATCGAGGGCTGGGAAGAAGCCGAGCGCAAGAACTCGATGGGCCTGGAGATCCTGGACCACCTGACCCACAACGTTCGTCGCGGCCAGATGCGCACATGGTCGGGCTTCTACAACTCGATCTTCAACTTCGAAGAGCAGAAGTATTTCGACATCAAGGGCAAGGCGACGGGCCTGTTCTCCCAGGCCATGATCGCGCCCGACCGCGCCATCCGCATCCCGCTGAACGAAAGCCAGGACGAAAACTCCCAGATCGAGGAGTTCATCCGTCGCTACAACGGCGAAGGCATCCAGCACATCGCCCTGACGACCGAGAACATCTTCGAGACGGTCGAGGCGATGAAGGAACGCGGCGTCGCCTTCCAGGACACCATCGAGACCTATTTCGAACTGATCGACAAACGCCTGCCCAACCATGGCGAGGACGTGGAGCGGATGCGCAAGAACCGCATCCTGATCGACGGTTCGGACGAGGAAGGCCTGCTGCTGCAGATCTTCACCCAGGACACCTTCGGCCCGATCTTCTTCGAGATCATCCAGCGCAAGGGCAACGAAGGCTTCGGCAACGGCAACTTCCAGGCCCTGTTCGACTCCATCGAGTTGGACCAGATCCGTCGCGGCGTCATCAAGGTCGACGCCTGAATGAAGATGCGGCCGCCGACCTGGCTGCCTTGGCTCGGCCCGGTCCTGGCGGCCGGCGCCGGGGCCCTGGCCGGCGAATACTGGCTGGGCGGCGGCTTCTGGATGGTCCTGATCGCCGCCCTCCTCTGCGGCTTCGCCCCCATCGTCGGCTATCAGATATGGAAGCGGCTGCACCACCGGGGGTGAGGGGGCGGGTGGACCATGCGAGGAGCAGGCCGAACGGCAGCCTGCTATGGGTGGAAGGCGGACTATCGCACCTCGGTGCTAACAGGGATGCACTGGCCACGTTGGAGCACGAAGTAGAACTCTTGGCCTATTCCGGGGGTAACATAGCCGACCTGGCAGGTCGCGCTGGCACCATCTCCTAAACGCAGCCGAATTTCACCGACCCCTTCACAAGTGATCGGCACCGTAGCGATCAGGTGATCTCCGCGCACAATCAAAGGTGTTTCCTTATCGCACAGGACCCCCACACCAGAGACGTTTGGCGATCCCGACGTGTCAATATCGATCGAGTTCTTGGCGGGCACACATGCCGCAAGAGCCGCCGAGCAGGTTAGGATGCCGAGGATCGTGCGCTTCATCAGCAAACTATCGCCGCCGCCACCAATGTCTACAATGGGTCGATTAGCCTACCCTATTAGGCTGAAAGCAGCCTTGCGCTCACGGGCGGCTCCGTCCCTCATCGGCAAGCCATCCTATCGCCGAGAACCAACCCACTGATCTTTCGACCTTTGCGATTTTCTTCGACCAATCGACCTGACACGCTCGCGCGCTGGGTTAGACTGCTCCTGACCGGCGTCTCTGAGCAAAGTGCACAGATTGCACTCTGTTTTTGACCCCCGAAGGAATTTCACTATGCGCGCCGCCTATTCTGGACTGATTGCACTCTTTGCACTGTGTTTTTCCTCGGCCCAGGCCCAGGACGCCGCCCCCCGCTGGTCGCTGGCGATCCACGGCGGGGCCGGCGTGATCGAGCGGTCCAGCCTGACGCCGGAGCAGGACGCGGCCTATCGCGCGGCGCTGCAAGGCGCGCTGGACGCCGGTTCGGCCGTGCTGAAAAGCGGCGGCTCGGCGCTGGATGCGGTCCAGGCCGCCGTTCAGGTCATGGAGGACGATCCCCTGTTCAACGCCGGGCGCGGGGCGGTATTCACTGCGGCCGGCCGTAACGAGCTGGACGCCGCCATCATGAACGGATCGGACCTGACCGCCGGGTCCGTCGCCGGCCTGACCACCACCCGTCATCCCGTCGCCGCCGCCCGCGCGGTGATGGAGCGGTCGCACCACGTCATGCTGATCGGCCCCGGCGCCGACGCCTTCGCCGCCTCGGTCGGGCTGGAGCAGGTCGATCCAGCCTTCTTCTTCACCGAGCGGCGCTGGCAGGGGCTGGTCAAGGCCCTGACCGAGGCCGGACAACCTATCCCCGAACGCCCCGTCGGCGCGCCTCTACCAGGCGCCCAGGCCCAAATCGCCCCGCCCCTGAATGAGAAAAAGTTCGGCACGGTCGGCGCGGTGGCGCTGGACAGCCAGGGTCGTCTCGCCGCCGCCACCTCGACCGGCGGCATGACCGCCAAACGCTGGGGCCGGGTCGGGGACGTGCCGATCATCGGCGCCGGAACCTACGCCTCAAACACCGACGGCTGCGCGGTGTCCGCCACCGGCGACGGCGAATATTTCATCCGCGCCACCGTCGCCCGCGACATCTGCGCGCGGATTGCAGGAGGGGCGGCGACGCAGGCCGCCGGTCAGGCGGAGATCGCTGACGCCGAAAGGCTGGGCGGCAAGGGCGGCGTCATCGTCATGGGCCTGGATGGCCGCCCTGCCTTCGCCATGTCCACCTCGGGCATGTATCGCGGCGCGGCCTCCTCGACCGACCCCGCCCGCGTCGCCATCTACGCCGACGAACCCTGAGCGCCCGCTCAGACCAATTAGACGAATTAGCCTCTTTTTTTCTAAGACCGAGACCCATGCCTGCATCCGATGACGAACTGACCGTGATGGCCAACGAGGAGTTGGACGCCGCCTGCGCCATGCCCTTCGTCGAGGTCAGGAAGATCACCCCTTGGGGCGACAGTTACGAAGGCTTCGCACCGTCCGGCCGCACGGTCGAGGTCGAGCGTCGCTACCTGTGGGCCGTCGAGCCTGAGGGCGGCGTCATCGTCGAGGTCGAGGTCCGCGACCGCGCCGCCCGCACCGGCGCCGAGGCCCGCGCCCTGCTGACGGCCGCCGACTGATTCCGCCGTTCCCAACATCGCAAATCCGGTCTAGGCCTTGGTCATGAAACTCGCCTCGCTCAAGCACGGCCGCGACGGCCGCCTCGTTGTCGTCTCTCAGGACCTAAACTGGTTCACCGACGCCTTCCTGATCGCCCCGACGCTGCAGGCGGCGCTGGATGACTGGGACCGCTGCGGCCCCCGCCTCGAGGCCTTGGCCGAAAGCCTGGAGCATGAGGCCGTGCCGCGCGGCCGCTTCCACGAACGCGACGCCGCCTCGCCCCTGCCCCGCGCCTATCAGTGGGCGGACGGCTCGGCCTATGTGAACCACGTCGAACTGGTTCGTAAGGCGCGCGGCGCCGAAATGCCCGAGAGCTTCTGGACCGACCCGCTGATGTATCAGGGCGGCTCCGACGGCTTCCTGTCGCCGCGCGATCCGATCCCGCTGGCCGACGAGGCCTGGGGCTGCGACCTGGAGGCCGAGATCGTGGTCGTCGTCGGCGACGTGCCTCAGGGCGCGACGCGCGAACAGGCGCTCGACGCCATTCGCCTGGTCGGCCTGGTCAACGACGTGAGCCTGCGCAACCTGATCCCGGCCGAACTGGCCAAGGGGTTCGGCTTCGTCCAGTCCAAGCCCGCCAGCGCCCTGTCGCCCGTTCTGGTCACGCCCGAGGCGCTGGGCGACCGATGGAAGGACGGCAAGCTGCACGGCGCCCTGTCGGTGCAACTGAATGGCCAGGACTTCGGCAAGGCCGACGCCGGCGTCGACATGACCTTCGACTTCGGAACCCTGATCGCCCATCTGGCCAAGACCCGCTCGCTGGGCGCCGGCACCATCATCGGTTCGGGCACGGTGTCGAACAAGGACGCCGACGGCGGCCCCGGCAAGCCGGTCTCGGAAGGCGGCCTGGGCTACTCCTGCATCGCCGAGGTCCGCACGGTCGAGACGATCCTGCGCGGCGCGGCCGAGACGCCCTTCCTGAAACACGGCGACACGGTGCGCATCGAGATGCTGGACGACCGTCATCATTCGATCTTCGGCGCCATCGAACAGACGGTCGCGCCGCTATCCAGCGCGGATTGACGCCGCTAGGGTGCTGACAGCGGCCTCGGGGGAGGCCGCATCCTGTCTTTGGGGAGAGACGACGTGCCGCCTGAAAAACTGATCCCGCTGCTCATGATCCCGATCATGCTGGTGGTGGTGCTGCTGAAGAACCGTCGGAAGCGGGTGCTGAAGCCGCAACTGCTGTGGGTCATGCCGGCCATCGTCCTGCCGCTGATCGGCTTGGGCCTGTGGGGCACAGCCCAGAACCCGAACATGGCCCATGCACCGTTCGGTCCCGACGCTTGGACGGTTCTGGCCATCGGCGGGATCTTGGGCGGCGTCGCCGGCTGGTATCGCGGCAAGACCGTCACCATCGAAAAGGAGCCGGACGGTTCCCTGATGGCCCAGGCCTCGCCGCTGGGTCTGATTCTGCTGGTCGTGCTGTTCGCCGGCCGGTCTCTGCTGCGCGACCTGATCGAAAGCCATGCCGCCGCCTGGCATCTGAACGCCCTGGCCGTCACCGACGCCTTCCTGGTCTTCGCCATGGGCCTGATCGTCATGCAGCGCGTCGAAATGTACATCCGCGCCCGCCGCATCCAATCCGGCGGCACGGACGGGCATGTGGAGGTCGTGGCGTGATCACCGCCCTGCTGCTGGCGCTCGCCCAAGAGGCCGTCGCGCCTGATCTGACCTGGACTGCTACGAAAAATGACGGGCTGGAAGCGGCCTCTATTCAATACGATGTCGGGGTGACGCTCTCGGCGGCCTGTCGGAATGGACGGTTCGTGTTCGCATTGGGAGGATTGCCCACGATGACCGGATCCGCAGCGACTCGTAAACTTGATGTCAGCCTTCGCGCGCCGGCTCTGGTATCCTCAACGTGGTCAGTCGCTCCCAACAGCAACGGTTCTGTCGTCCTCGCTCCAGCGCCGTCGATCTACGCGCGCCACCTTCGTTCGTCAGAAAGCTTCTCGATACGCGTTCCTGCAGAAGCTGATCGCCGAGCCCAACGCTACGAACTTACCCTTCCGCGCGACCACACGGCCCTTGATGCGGTGATGACGGCGTGCGGCGTGGCGTTGGAGAACGCTGCCGACGCAATCTACGATCCTCGCCCCTTGGATGTCGTTTGGGCCATTCCCCCACGGATAACGCCGCCGCCGAACTTGCCATCGGCGAATTACGCCGAAGCGTTGATACAGTGTTCCGTTGATCGACGCGGCCGACCGAAAGATTGCACTCTATTGGATGAAAACCCTCCACGCTCGGGCTTTGGGCGCCATGCGTTGCGAATGGTGCCGAGCGGCCGTGTCGAACGGATCGACGGGGCGCCGGTTCAAGAGGGAGGCGTCTTTACGATGAGAATGACCTTCTCCATGACTGAACATTGAAGGACCACTAGACCCGCCTCGCCCCTCTGTGGCATGAGGCGGTCCTTCCGCTGCGGGCGTGGTGGAATTGGTAGACGCGCTGGACTCAAAATCCAGTTCCGAAAGGAGTGCCGGTTCGACCCCGGCCGCCCGCACCATTCTTCGTCGGTTCAGCCCAGCTGACGGTGGAAGAAGTCCGTCACATCGGCCAGCACCGTCGCCTTCTTGCGGAACAGGGGCGAGAAGGTCGCGATCAGGTCGGCGTGGTCCAGGCCCGGATAGAGCTTGGCTTGCGACCGACCGCCAGCCGCGCGCATCCGCTCATCTAGAATGACCGTATCCTCGTCGTGGACCACTGTGTCGGCCGTGCCGTGGCCCAGCCAGATCGGCGGGGCGTCGGCGCGGACGAAGGTGACGGGCTGGGTCAGGGTCGGGTCCGGCGCACGACCAAAGGCGTTCTGCGACGCCGCCACATCGAACGGCAAGAAGTCATAAGGGCCCGCGAGACCTGCCGCCGCCCTGATCAGATCGGGACGGCCGACGGCGGCCATGTAGCGCCGGTCCAGGGCGATCATCATCGCCAGATGCGCGCCCGCCGAATGGCCCAGCACGCCAAGCCGCGCCGGATCGCCGCCGTACGGACCGACCACCTCTGCCGCCTTGGCCGTGGCGGCGGCCGCGTCCTCTATGAAGGCCGGGAAGACGACCTGGGGCACGACGCGGTAGTCCGGCAGGGCGACCACAAATCCGCGCGCCGCCAAGGCTTGCGCCGCCCAGCCATACTGGCTGCGCGAGCCCGAATCCCAGCCGCCGCCATAGAAGAAGACCAGCGTCGGATAGTGGCCAGGCGCGGTCGGCGCATAGAGATCCATCTGCTGGCGCGGATCGTCGCCATAGGGAATGTCGCGCGCGACGCGTCGCACGCCGCCGTCCCTCGGTCCCAGGGTATTCAGCAGGCTCAGCGGCGAGCAGGCGGCGGCGAGAAGCCCAAGGGCAGGCACGAACAGTCCACGGCGTGTCATGTAGAAGGCTCCATCACCCACAATACGCTCGGATCGCCGGATCGGTCGTCATCAACGATCAGCGGGCGTTGGCGATCAGCCGGCCACAATCGGCGTCCTCGGCCAGGCCCGGATCGACGAAGGCGAACAGGGCCGTCACCGGCGCCACGACCGCGCCCAGCAGGCCCGCCAGACCGCCCTGAGACACGACCGAACCGACATCGACCCCGACCTTGGGCGCGGTCAGGGGGCCGGACACGGTGATCGGCGCCCAAAGGCGCAACAGCCGCGGCTTCTTGGATTCGCCCTCGATCCGCAGGTTCATCGTCTCGGCGCCCAGGTTGATGCTGCCCTTGCCCTGGGCCAGCACCACATCGGTGTCGATGACGAAGGTGCGGGCGGTCGCCGTGCCTCCGCTGACGTTGAAATCGGCGACGGCGCAGCGGATCTGGCTTTCGGACTGATCTCCGCTCAGCAGCTTCAGCAACCCGGCGCTGGCGTTGATGCCCAGCAGTTCGGCGAAGGCCGCCCGCATCTTGCCGTTCGGCACCACCAGGCTGAGGGATCCTTTCGACGCGGCGGCGAAATCATGGATCGAGGCCCCCGGTCCCTCCAGCTTCGCCCGCCCCAGCGCCCTGCCGGTGACGGGCGCCGAGCCGTTGCGGGCCGGGATGATGGATTCCAGCGGATAGCCGGCCAAACGCAGATCGACCGTGCTGTAGGGGGTGTCCTTGGTCGCATCGATCCGTGCCGTGCCGTTCAGTGCGCCGCGATTGAAGTCGAAGCTGATCGGATCCAGCTTCAGGATGCCGTCCTTCAGGTCGGCGCCCAGGTTCACCTGACGCACGTCGAAGGCGTTCGCCTTCACCGATCCGGCCCGATAGGACAGGCTACCGTCCATGGTCTGCAGCCGCTCGGTCTGCAGCTTGGCGTCCGGCAGCAGCTTGCCGCCGACCAAGACCGGCGCCTCGGTGTCGGTGCCCGCCGCATTGGTTCGAGTCCGCGCGCCCAAAACGGCGGCCAGGTCGTCGATGTCCAGACGACGCGAGGTCAGGTCGGCGTCGACGCGCAGACGCTGGCCCGACTGGACCTTGACCTCGCCCGACAGATCGGACGCGCCGACACGTCCGTCAAAATCCTTGAAGGTCCAGATCCGCCGATCGCGATTCAGCGCGCCCGACAGCCGGTAGGGCGGCGTATTGGGCAGGGCGACGCCGGTCAGCAGATAGAGGTCCGACATATTGCGACCCTGGATCGTCATGGTCGCGTCGAACCGCCCCAGATCGAACGGTCGGGTGATCGCCCCCTTGGCGACAAGGGACGAGTCCGCCCCGGTCACATCGGCCTCGAACCGATAGGGACGGTCGCGCCGGATGTTGATGAAGGGGCCGCCCTCGATCCTGACGGTCATGGGTGCGCCGCGCACATCGCCGCGCCCGTCCAGCACGAAACCGGCCTGGCCGCTGGACGCCTCGCGCGCATTGACCGCCGCCTCCAGCGTCAGTCCGCGCCTCTGTTCCTCGAAGGTCAGCCGCCCGTCCTTGATGACCAGTTGCTGGATAACCGGCAGATTCAGCCCTTCGCCGTCGTCAGGTTTGTTGGGATTCAACTGCCAGCTCTTGCGGCCGTCCTTGGTGGAGATCAGCACGACCCGGGGCCGAGTGAAGCTCAGGAGGGGCATCTCAACCTGACCGGCCAGCAGCTTTCGAAGGCGCACCGAGGCCTGGACCTCATCGACGTCGGCCGTGTCGCGATCGCGCGCCCAGTCGGGACCGCCGATCTTAAGCCCCCGCACCACGGCGGACGGCGTCCAGCTGAACAGATTGACGTCCAGATCGCCGGTCAGGGCGATTTCGCGTTCGTATTTGACCGAGGCCCAGCGGCCGATGGGCCCGCGCAGCATGTTCCAGTCGAACAGGGCCAGGAAAAGAACCACGGCCGCCACGACGACCAGCACCACGCCCGCCGTCCATTTTTCCGCCGCCCCCGGTCGTCGAGCCGCCGCATAGACGGGATCGTTGTCGCGCACCCAGTCGCGCCAGGTGCGCAAACGCGCCCCGGCCGGAGCCCACGCCCGCTGGTTCAGGTCGGCCCGAAAAGTGCGCCAATTCCGTGGGTTCGACAATCGCTCGTCTCCGTCAGCCAAAGAAAACGCACCAGCCCCGGTTTGGCGCCGCAGGGTCAGCTTGTCGTCGATCTGACGCGAAACTGTCGCATAACCTTTACAAACTTCAAGATCGGCGCATAATTCGTCAGAGTCCTGATCTAAATTCAGGCCGTGGAGGACTGCTGATGACCCGTTTCCTGACCCCCGCCCTGATCGCTGCGGCCCTGGCGGCCGCAACGACGCCGGCGCTGGCGCAAAGTCCGCGCCCCGCCGAGCGCGCGGCCGTGCTGCAAACCGTCAAGGTTTGCGGAACCGACGTGGCCTCACGCACAGCCTATCAGCGCGACCACGGCGCAACGCCCACCTTCGTCACGGCTCAACAGGCCGTCTCCGCCTATCAGTCGGGCCAGCGCTGGGCCGCACCGCGCTGCATGACCGCGCATCAATATGACCGCCTGGCCGGCGCGCCGATGCAGCGCGCCGCGCTCTGATCCCGACCAAACGCGCATGAAGAAGGGGCGCGGTCGTCGGACCGCGCCCCTTTTTGTCGTCTGGACGGACGCCTCTTACTGCGTCGGCGTCAGATATTTGTTCAGCCAGCCGAACACCTCATTGTGCCATTGCAGGCTGTTGGCCGGCTTCAGCACCCAGTGGTTTTCGTTGGGGAAGACGATCAGGCGGCTGTCGATGCCGCGCCGTTGCAGGGCGGTGAAGGTCGACAACCCTTGCGCGGTCGGGATGCGGAAGTCGC
This sequence comes from Brevundimonas sp. MEB006b, assembly GCF_030209705.1. Classification (NCBI taxonomy): domain Bacteria; kingdom Pseudomonadati; phylum Pseudomonadota; class Alphaproteobacteria; order Caulobacterales; family Caulobacteraceae; genus Brevundimonas; species Brevundimonas sp. MEB006b. The sequence goes on along the minus strand of NZ_JARVRL010000001.1, from coordinate 325,378 downwards.
GGTCGCCCTGAACCACCAGCATCGGCGTTTTCCAGTTATCGACGTGGTTGGCCGGGTTGAACTTCTGATAGCCCTCCGGCTTGTCCCACGGCGTGCCGCCGTATTCCCATTCGGTGAACCACAACTCTTCGGTCGAATAGCCCATGCCGAAGGTGTCGAAGACGCCGTCGTGATTGACCAGGCACTTGAATTCGTTCGACCAGTTGCCGGCGATCCAGTTGATCATATAGCCGCCGTAGGAGGCGCCCAGCGCACAGGCGTTGTCGCCGTCCAGGAAGCTGTATTTCGCCTGAGCCGCCGCCCAGCCCTTCTGCAGGTCTTCCAGCGGGCGGTCGCCCCAGTGCTGGCTGATCGCGTCGGTGAAGGCCTGGCCGTAGCCGGTCGAGCCGTGGAAATCGATCATCACCACCGCATAGCCCGCCCCCGCATAGGTCTCGGGGTTCCAGCGATAGGACCAGCCGTCCCCGAACGAACCTTGTGGCCCGCCGTGGATCAGGAAGGCGACCGGATATTTGCGGCCCTCGACATAGCCGGCCGGCTTGATGACATAGCCGTGGACCGTCTCGTTGTTCCAGCCGGCGAAGCTGAATTGCTCATACTCCCCGAACTGCTTGGCGGAGAAGCCGGGGTTGGACTGCGTCAGACGACGCGGCATTTCGCGACCCAGATAGGTCTTGAAATACAGGTCGCCCGGCTCGCGCAGGCTGTCCTGGGCGAAGACGAAGCCCGAGGGCGTCTGTTGGAAGGCCGAGACGTGGCCCGCGCCCGTGATCGGCGTCACCACGCCGTTGCGCGTATCCACCGAAAACAGCTTGGTCGAGCCGACGTCGCCCGCCATCGTGTACAGCGTCTGGCCATCGCGCGACCACTGCAGCGTGTCGGCCGAGCGATCCCAGTTCGAGGCGATCTCGCGCTTCTGGCCCGTTTCGACGTCCATCAGCACGATCTGATAGCGATCAGCCTCGAAGCCCGGCCGCGCCATGGCGCGATAGGCCAGGGTCCGTCCGTCCGGCGAGAAGACCGGGCCGGTGTCCCAGGCGTCGTTGCCGTCGGTCAGGTTGGTGAAGGTGCCGTCGCCCGACAGCCCGTTGGTCTTCCACAGGTCGAAGTTGGTGCTCCACGGCTCGGTCTGACCGGCGAGACGCGCCGAGAAGACCACGGCGTCGCCCGCCGGCGTAAAGACGAACTCGCTCTCGTCGCCGAAGGGCTTGGAGGGCGTGTCGCCGTCAAAGCCCTTGGTGATCCAGGTCGGCGTGCCCGTAGCCTTGCCGTCGCGGCCGATCGACTGGACGAACAGGTGGTTCTGGGTGTGGTCGTTCCAGGTGTCCCAGTGACGCACGAACATGCGGTCATAGACCTGGCCCGTCGTCTTCTGCTCGGCGATGGCCTTGCCCTGTTGGACCGAGGCGTTCAGGTCGGCCGCGTTCGGATAGACGGCCAGCGACACCGCCACCTTGTCGCCCGACGGACTGATCCGATAGGCGTTCACGTCGGTGGGCAGGTTCGTCACCTGAACCGGCGCCGACGTGGGCGAGGCCACGCGCCAGACCTGGCTCGCGCCCGACTTGCCCGACAGGAAGTACAGATTGCCGTCCCCGCCCCAGCGCGCGGTGTTGGCGCCCTGATCCGAGATGGCCAGGCGGCGCGGCGCCGTGTCCGGTGCGTTCAGGTCCAGGATCCACAGGCTGCCGGCGCGGCTGTTGGCCTGAACATCGGTGGTCGTGACCGAATACACGACATAGCGGCCGTCCGGCGACACCTGCGGATCGCCCAGCCGATTGGCCGAGATCATGTCCTGATAGGTGAAGGCGTCAGGCGTCGCGGGCGCGGCCGGAACCGGCGCGGGCGGCACCTGGGCAAGGGCAGGCGCGGCGCTCATCAGCGCAACAGCCGCGCAGGCAGCGGACAGAAGGGAACGGTGACGCATCAAGATCTTCCTCGCGAAGCTTTCTGGCCGCGAGGCGTAGCACCCTGCCAAGGCGCGTCAATGGGTCGCTCAGCCCGCCGGCGCCGTATAGCGGCCCACCCAATCCAGGATTTCCTGCTGCCAGTCGACCCAGGTGCGAGGTTTCAGCACCCAGTGGTTCTCGTCCGGCACATGGACGAACCGGCTGGGCACGCCCTGACGCTGAAGCGCCGAGAAGGTCGCCAGCCCCTGCTCCATCGGCACGCGGAAGTCCTTGGAGCCATGCAGCACCAGCATCGGCGTCTTCCAATCGCCAGCGTAAGTCTCAGGATTGAAGGCGTCATAGACGGCCTTGCGCTCCCAGCTTGGTCCTCCGAACTCCCAGATGAAGTTGCCGATATCCATGGCGTTCATCAGCTGCGGCACGTCGAACACCCCGGCGTGGTTCACCAGGCAGCGCCACGGCCCGTTCCACTTTCCGGCGATCATATTGACCATATAGCCGCCGTAGGAGGCGCCCAGCGCGCAGGCCCGGTCGCCGTCGATCCACGGATTGCTCGACAACGCCGCCCAGCCCTTCTCCAGATCCTCCAGCGGCCGGTCGCCCCAGTGATCGTTGATCGCGTCGGTGAAGGCCTGGCCGTAACCGGGCGAGCCGTGGAAGTTGATCATCACCACCGCATAGCCCGCGGCCGTATAAACCTGCGGATTCCAGCGGTAGGACCAGTTTTCGGTCCAGGGCGATTTCGGCCCGCCGTGGATCAGATAGACCGCCGGATAGCGCCGACCTTCGACCGCGCCCGCCGGTTTGAACACCCAACCCTGCACCGGCTCGTTATTCCAACCGGCGAAGGTGAAGGCCTCGCCTTTCGGCAGGTCCAGCTGCGCCAGCACCTCGGCGTTCTGGCGGCTGATCTGGCGGGGTTCGCCGCGCGTCTGAATGAAGATCTGCGTCGGGGCGACGAAGCTTTCGTGGGCATAGGCCAGAACACCGGCCCTCTCCTCATAGGCGCCGACCGTGCCGTTTCCGGTCAGGGGCGTGATCCGGCCGGTGCGGGCGTCGACCGAGAACAGCCGGTTCTGGCCCTCGTCCGCCGCCGAGACCAGCAGCGACCGGCCGTCGGTGCGCCATTGCAGGCCGCCCGCGCCGCGATCCCAGTCGGTCAGCTTCCTCGCGCCGGTGCCGTCGGCGTCAGCCACCCAGACCGCCGCCTGATCCCCGCCGACGTTCTCGCGCGGCGCCGACAGCCAGGCTAGTTGGCGACCGTTCGGAGAGAAGACCGGATTGCCGTCCGATCCCTTGTTCGCCTCGGTCAGATTGACCGGCGCGCCGCCGTCGAGCGCCACGCGGAAGACGTCGCTGTTGCTGGTGAAGGCTTCGCCCCCGCCTTGCGTCTGCGTGCCGTAGACCAGGGTCCGGCCGTCCGGCGAAATGTCGAAGCTGGAATCGCCGGCCGAGACATCGGCGTCCAGGCCCGCCATCAGATCGCGCGGTTCGCCGCCACTCAAACCCGACCCGTTCAGCGGCTGGACGAACAGATGGGTGCGGCGCGTATCGACCCAGTGATCGAAGTCGCGCAGCGGCAGACGGTCATAGGTCTGGAGCGTCGACTTACCTCGGGCGTCCAGCCGCGTCTTGGTGCAGGCCAGGGTGTCGCAATCGACGAAGACCGAGACGGCCAGGACCAGCGACTTGCCGTCCGGCGCGATGCGGAACCCCGACACGTCGAAAGGCAGGGTCGTCACCTGGGCCGCCGCCATCCCGGCCGCATCCGTGCGCCAGACCTGGTTCGATCCGCCCCGCGACGACAGGAAATAGATCGCCCCGCCGTCCGGCGCCCAGCGCGCGCCCGAGGCGCCGCCTTCGGAAATCGCCAGCCTATGCGGCTCGCCGCCCGACACGTCCACCAGCCACAGGCCGTTGACGCCCTTGTTGCCGTCCCAGTCGGTGGTGCGCACGGCGTAGAGGATTTGGCGGCCGTCCGGCGAGACGCGCGGCTCGCTGACTCGCTCCATCATCGCCAGATCTTTCAGCGACAGGCCGCGCGATGCGGGCGCTGGGGCGCCGGCGGCGGCGGCCGGCGCGGACGAGGCCTGCTGCGCCAGGCTGGGCGTAGCAGCCAGGATCAGGCTTCCAAAGGCGACCGCCGCCATCCAGCGTGTACGCGTCATGTCTTCATTCCCCACAGGTTTTCGACAGTGATAGGGACCGCCTGACGGATCGCCAAGCGCACAGGACGCCGCGCATCTTGCCCCCTCCGACCGAACCGGCGACAAGCGTTCATTCATGACCGCAACACCGCTCCCCGCCCGACGCCGGCCCCACATCGTCGATGTGCTGATCGCCGAGCGCGCGCCGCGCCTCACCGCCTCGCCGCTGTGGCCGGTCGTGCGGCCGGCGCTCTACGGGGTGCTGGGCTATGGGGCGGCGGTGCGAATGGCCGACGCCATCCGCGACCTGTCGGGGACCGAGACCTTCGACTACGTCTCGGACCTGTTGAAGCTGAAGGTGACGACGACGAACTTGGACCGCCTGCCCGCGACCGGCCGCTGCGTCGTCGTCTGCAACCACCCCACCGGCATCGCCGACGGGGTCGCCGTGTTCGACGCGATCAAACGGCGCCGCAGCGACATGATCTTCTTCGCCAACGCCGACGCCATCCGCGTCTCGCCCCGGCTGAAGGAGACCATCATCCCCGTCGAATGGGTCCACGACAAACGCACCCGCGAAAAGACCCGCGCCACCCTGAACGCCGCCAAGGAGGCGTTCGAGGCCGAACGCTGCGTCGTCATGTTCCCCGCCGGTCGTCTGGCGCGCGAGAAGAACGGCGTCCTGACCGATCCCGAATGGGCGCCGACCGCCGCCTCGATGGCGCGTAAATACGATGCGCCGGTGATCCCCATGCATGTCACCGGCCCCTACAGCCGCCTGTTCCACCTGTTCGACAAGGTCTCGCAGGAGCTGCGCGACGTGACCTTGTTCCACGAGTTGCTGAACAAGGAAGGCAAGCCGTTCGGCGTCGATGTCGGTCTGCCCATTCCCGCAGACCGGCTGGACGTGGACGCCGCCAAGGCCGCCGAGGCGCTGAAACATTTCACCGAACGCACCCTGGCCGCCGATGCCGACACGGTGTTCGCATGAAGATCCCCCTACCCGACGCCGAGGCTACTACAGCCTTGGGCCAGACCATTGCCCCCCTGCTCGCGCCGGGCGACAGTGTCCTGCTGTACGGGCCGCTGGGCATGGGCAAGTCGACCTTGGCGCGCGGCCTGATCCGCGCCCTGACCACGCCGGACGAAGACGTGCCCAGTCCGACCTTCACCCTGGTCCAGTTCTACGAAAGCGACCCGCCCGTCGCCCATTTCGACCTCTATCGCCTGACCCGACCGGAAGAGGCGTTCGAGATCGGTCTGGACGAGGCGCTGGACGAGGGATGCGCCGTCATCGAATGGCCCGAGCGTCTGGGCGAGGAGCCAGGCCGGTTCCTGGGGCCGGATCAGCTGATTATCGAAATCTCCGAACAGGACGACGGCCGCCTTGCGACCGTTTCCGGCGTAGGCCGGTGGGAAACGGGGCTGAAGGAACTGCATGTCTGACCGCGAAACCCTCCGTATCGACTTCCTGAAGGCCGCCGGTCTGGCCGACGCCGTGCGCGCCCCCCTGCCCGGCGACGCCTCGACGCGGCGTTACGAGCGGCTGACGCCGACGACCGGTCCGACCCTGATGCTGATGGATCAGGCCCCCGCCGCCGAAAGCCAGCCGTGCGATCCGCGCTGGACGCCCGAACAGCGTCACGCCGCCGGCTGGAACGCCGTGGCCCGCCTGTCCGCCGGCCGGATCGAGGCCTTCGCCGCCGTCGCCGCCCATCTGAAGTCTCTGGGCCTGTCCGCCCCCGAAATCCCGTCGCTGGACGCCGCCAACGGCTTGGCCGTGCTGGAGGATTTCGGCGACGACCTGTTCGCCCGCGTGATCGGAGACGGCGCCGACGAGACGCCCCTCTATCTGGCCGCCATCGAGGCCTTAGCTGTCCTGCATGATGCCGGAACCCCGCCGCAGACCCTGCACGGCCCCGGCGGTGACTGGCCTTTGCTGACCTATGACGAGACGGCGCTTCAGGGCGGGGCCGATCTGTTCGTCGAATGGCTGCCGAAGCTCGACGACCGCGTCCGCTTCGACGCCGCCGCCATCGCCGACTGGCGCGCGGCCTGGGCGCCCATCGTCGCCTCGGGCGCGGCCGGGGCCTCGGTCATGGCCCACCGCGACTATCACGCCGAGAACCTGATCTGGCTGCCCCAGCGCGACGGCGCCGCCCGCGTCGGCATGATCGACTTCCAGGACGCGGTGCGCGCCCACCCGTCCTGGGACCTGCACTCCCTGTTGCAGGACGCCCGCCGAGACGTGTCGCCGGCGCTGGAGGCCGAGGCCCTGGACCGCTATTTCGCCCTGCGCCCCGGCGTCGACCGCGTCGCCTTCATGGCCGACTACGCCGGCCTCGCCGCCCTGAACGAGGCGCGGATCATCGGCATCTTCGCCCGGCTGATCGCGCGCGATGGAAAACCGCGATACCGCCAGTTTCTGCCGCGCATGTGGCGGCATCTGAACGCCAATCTGGACCAGCCGGCTCTGGCGCCCGTCGCCCGCTGGTTTGACCGCCACGTTCCTGCCGAGGTGCGTGCATGACCCGTGCTCCAAAGACCGCAATGGTGCTCGCCGCCGGCCTGGGTACGCGCATGCGCCCCCTGACCGACGACCGACCCAAGGCCCTGGTCGAGGTGCAGGGCCGCGCCCTGATCGACCATGTGCTGGACCGTCTGGCGGAGGCCGGCGTCGAAAAGGCGGTAGTGAATGTCCACTGGTTCGCCGACCGGCTGGAAGCGCATCTTGCGGCGCGCGGACGCGGCCCCGAAATCGTGATTTCCGACGAACGCGCCGAGCTGCTGGAGACCGGCGGCGGGCTGAAGAAGGCCCACGGCCTGCTGGGTGAGGAGCCCGTCTTCGTCGCCAACATCGACAGCGTCTGGATCGACCGAGGCGACGCCCTCACTGATCTGATCCGCCTGTGGAACCCCGAGACGATGGACGCCGTCCTGCTGCTGGCCCGCCGCGAAGGCTCCATCGGCTTTGGGGGCGACGGCGATTTCTTCATGGCCGACGACGGAAAGCTAACCTTCCGGGGCGACGCCCCTTCCGCGCCGTTCGCCTATATGGGCGTCCACATCACCCGCCCCGGCTATGCCGATCACGGCCCCGACGGCCCCTTCTCCCTCAGCCCCCTTTGGCGCAACTCCGCCGCTAAAGGACGTCTGTTCGGCTGCGTCCTGGACGGCGATTGGATGCACGTCGGCGACCCGCAGGCGCGCGATGAGGCCGAAGCGAAACTGGCGGGAGAGGCGTGAGCCTGTTCGATCCCTTCCTCGGCGACACGCCGCGGTGGTACGCCATCCCCGCGCACCGGCCGTTCCTTGAAGACCTGGCCGCCGGCGTCCTGGCCTGGCTGGGCGATCTGCCGCCCGAAACCCTGTCGGACGCCACTATCCTGTTGCCCAACCGCCGGGCGGCGCGCGCCTTCACCGGCACCCTGTCCAAGCTGTCGCAGGGTCGCCCCATCCTGCTGCCTCAGGTGCGGCCGCTGGGCGATCTGGAGGAGGACGAGCCGCCCTTTACGCCCGGCGCCCTGGGTATGGACCTGCCGCCCGCCATCCCCGCCCTGACCCGCCGGTTCGAGATGGCGCGGATGATCGTCGAACAGTTCGATGCGTTCCTGAGCCCGATGCGCGCGCTGGATCTGGCCGATGCGCTGGGCGGCTTCCTCGATTCCTGCCAACTGGAAGAGGTTCAGAACCCGGAGCGGATCGCCACACTGGTCGACGGCGAAATGGCCGAACACTGGGAACGGTCGGCCGAGTTTCTGGGTCTGGCGGTCGAGGCCTGGCCGAAGCGTCTGGCCGAACTGGGTCTGGTCGATCCGGCCTGGCGTCGCGCGACCCTGCTGCGCCGCCTCGCCGACCTGTGGGACCGCGAGCCGCCGCGCCAGCCCGTCATCGCCGCCGGTTCGACCGGCACCGTCCCCGCCGCCGGCGACGTGCTGAAGGCCGTGGCCCGGGCGCCGCTGGGCTGCGTCGTCCTGCCCGGCCTCGACCTGGATCTGGACGCCGGCGTCTGGGACCGGCTGGACAAACAGCATCCGCAAAGCGCGATGAAGCGGCTGCTGGACCGCTGCGAGATCGCGCGCGAGAGCGTCCGCCCCTGGTTCCGTCCCGCCGTTCCCGCGGCCGTCGAGGCGCGCGGACTGGCGCGCCAGCGGTTGTTCAACGAGGCCCTGCGTCCCGCCGAGGCTACCGACGACTGGCGCCGCGCCATCCGCGACATCCGCTCATCCGCCGCCGCGCGCAGCGAGGCGCGCGACCCCATCGCCGAAGGGCTTCAGGGCCTGTCCCTATTGACCGTCCGCGCCGAGGAAGAGGCCGCCGCCGCCATCGCCCTGATGATGCGCGAGACGTTGGAAACGCCGGGCAAGACCTGCGCCTTGGTCACGCCAGATCAGGCCCTGGGCCGTCGCGTTACCGCCCGGCTGGAGCGCTGGGGCGTCATCCCCGATTCGTCCGCCGGCGCCCCTCTGTCGCGCCTGCCCGCCGGCGCCCTGGTCGATCTGTGCGCCCGCTGGATCGCCGATCCGGTCCAGCCGCATCTGCTGCTGGCCGTCGTCAAACATCCGCTGGTCCGGTTCGACCTGGGCGACGCCTCTCAAGCGGCAGCCGTCGCCGCGTTGGAGGAACACGCCCTGCGCGGCCCCCGTCCACGCGACTTCGCCGCCATCCATCGCCGTCTGCTGGAAGCGGTGCAGCCCGACCGGCGCGGCAAGGCGCCGCCGGAATGGAAACAGGTCCGGCTGTCGGCCGCGACCCGCCTGGTCGATCAGCTTCAGGCCGCCGTCGAGGCCGCGACCGCCGTGTTCACCCCCGATGCGGGTCTGCACGTCGCCGCCTCGGCCCTGACCCGGCTGATCGAAACCCTGGCCGGCCAGAACGCCTGGGCCGGCCCCGACGGCGAGGCCGCCGCCGCCCTGTTGTCCGGCCTGATCGACGGCGGGGCGTCGCTTGGCCGCATCCGCCGCGCGGAACTGGCCGAACTGGTCACGTCCTTGGTCAAGGAAAACGTCGTGCGGACCGGCGGGGCGACACATCCGTCGCTGCGCATTCTCGGCGCTATCGAAGCGCGTCTGGTCAGGGCGGACCGGATGATTCTGGCCGGGCTGGAGGAGGGCGTCTGGCCCCAGGCGGCCCCGACCGATCCCTTCCTGTCGCGCCCGATGCGCAAGGCTCTGGGCCTGCCCCCGCCCGAACGCCGCCTGGGCCAGACGGCGCAGGACTTTGTCCAGGCCGCCTGCGCCGATGAAGTCATCCTGATCCACAGCGAGCGGCGCGGCGGCCAGCCCGCCGTCCGCTCGCGCTGGTTGTGGCGACTGGAGATGCTGACGCGCGGCGCGAACGCTGTCGAAACGCCCGTCGCCATCGCCCGCCCGGCCGCCGTCATCGACTGGGCCCGCGCCCTGGATGCGCCGCCGCCCGGCCCGCCGCAGTTCGCCAAACGCCCAGAGCCGCGCCCGCCCGTGCATCGCCGTCCGCGCAGCCTCTACGTCACCCGCATCGAACGCTGGGTGCGCGACCCCTACGCCATCTACGCCCTGTGGGTGCTGGGGCTGGAGGCGATGGAGCGGCCCGGCGCGTCTGCCGAAGCGCTGGCGCGCGGCAACGCCGTCCACGCCGCCATCGAGCGGCTGACGCTGGACTGGCCGAACGACCTGCCCGACGATTGCGAGGCCATCCTGCACGACCATCTGCTGCGCGAACTGGGCGCACGCGGGTTCGAGGATGCGGCCATGGCCCGCGAGGCGCCGCTGGCCCGCAACTGCGCCCGCTGGCTGACCGAGTTCGAGCGACGGCGTCGGGCGCGCGGCGTCGATATCCTGGTGGAACAGCAGGGGACGATGACCTTCGACGCCCCAGCCGGCCCCTTCACCGTCAAGGCCTTCGCCGACCGCATCGAACTGGCGTCGGACGGCGCGGCGGTCATGGACTTCAAGACCGGTGCGGCGCCGTCCGCCAAACAGGTCAAGTCCGGCTTCGCCCCGCAACTGACCCTGACTGCCGCCATCCTGGCCGACGGCGGGTTCAAGGACACCAACGGCCCGGTCACGCCCGACGAACTCACCTATGTCCGCGTGGTCGGGCGAAAAACGGCGGGCGAAGTCGTCACCCGCGCCTCGGGTCTTGAGGCCGCCGACCTGGCGCAGGCTGCGCTGGACGGGCTGAAGCGCCGCGTCGCCCGCTTCGACGACGAGAATACGCCTTACGTGTCCTGGGCCGCGCCTCAGTTCATGGGCAATCAGGGCGGCAACTACGATCATCTGGCCCGCGTCTGGGAATGGTCTGTGATCGGCGACGGCGAGGACAGCGAATGACCGCCCCCTCCCCTCAGATCATCGCGGCCGATCCGCGCCTGACCGTCTTCGTCACCGCCAACGCCGGCTCGGGCAAGACCACCACACTGGTCAACCGGGTGGCGCGGCTGCTGCTGGATCAGGTCGATCCCGGCGCTATCCTTTGCGTCACCTACACCAAGGCCGCCGCCGCCGAGATGCAGGCCCGACTGTTCGACCAGCTGGGCGGCTGGGCCGTGCTGGACGACGCCGCCCTGTCGCGCGAACTGGCCCGGCTGGACGACGGCGACCCGCAGGCGATGGATCACGCCGCCCTGTCCCGCGCCCGCAAGCTGTTCGCCCGAGCGCTGGAGACGCCGGGCGGCCTGAAGATCCAGACCATCCACGCCTTTTGCGAAAAGCTGCTGCGCCGGTTCCCGCTGGAGGCCGGGGTCTCGCCCCGCTTCACCGTGCTGGAGGACCAGGCCGCGACCGCCCTCAGCCACGCCGCGCGCGAAGATCTGGCCCGCGCCGCCGTCGCCGATCCGGACGGCCCCATCGGCCAGGCCTACAGCCATTTTGCCGTCGAGCTGGACTGGCAGCGGTTCCAGGCCCTGCTGTCGATGATCGAGGCCAAGCGCGCCGATCTGCTGGACTATATCGACCGGGCCGAGGCGGGAACCGCGCCCGATCCCTGGTTCTTGACCGGCGCCGAACGCGATCGCAGCCCGGAGGACCTGGAGCGCGACTTCGTCGCCTTCATCGATCCCGGCGAATGGAACCGCATGGCCGAGGCCATGGCGACCGGATCGACCAAGGACCAGCAAACCGCCGCCGCTATGAGCGTCGCCGCTCCCCCTTACGCTGGTTTCTCGGCTCTCTCGAAAGTCTTTTGCACAGAGAAGGGCGACCCCTGCGCCAAAATGGGCACCAAGTCGGCGCCCCAAGGGGCAGTCGGCTGGCTGCTGGACCTCCAGACCAAATTCCTCGCCACGCGCGAGGCCCTGCGCAAGGCCAAGGTCGCCGACGATACGGTCAAGGTCCTGACCCTGGCCCGCGCTCACGCCGCCTTCTACGAAGCCGCCAAGGCCCAGCGCGGGGCGCTGGACTTCCCCGACCTGGTCGCGCGCGCCGCCGCCCTGCTGACCCAAAGCGGGGCCGCCGCATGGGTGCTGTACAAGCTGGACGGCGGGGTCGATCACGTTCTGATCGATGAAGCCCAAGACACCGCCCCCGAACAATGGGCCATCGTCCGCGCCCTGACCGGCGAGTTCTACTCCGGCGAAAAGTCCGGCCGCACCGTCTTCGCCGTCGGCGACGAGAAGCAGTCGATCTATTCCTTCCAGGGCGCCCGGCCCGAACGGCTGCGCCAGGAACGCGGCGCCTTCCTTGCTCTGGCCGAGGGCGCCGGCGAACCGTTCGCCGGGCCGGAACTGAACACCTCCTACCGCTCGACCGAAGAGGTGCTGGCCTTCGTCGACGCCGTCTTCGCCAACCCCGACCGCACCCGCGCCCTGACCGGCCCGCAGGGCGACATCGCCCGACACCTGCCCGCCCGCATCGGCCAGCACGGCGCCATCGACCTGTGGCCCCTGTTCCTGGACGAACCCGCGCCAGAAACCGACGCCTGGGACGATCCCGTCGATCAGGAAAGCGCCGGCAGCGCCCGCAAGCGCCTGGCCCGCGACCTGGCCCGCGAGATCCGCCGCCAGGTCGAAAGCGGCGTCGCCGTCTTTGATCGCAGCACGCGGGACCTGCGTCCCGCCGGATACGGCGACTACATCATCCTGGTCCGCCGCCGCGACGCCACCTTTGAAGAGATCATCCGCGCGTTGAAGACCGAAGGCCTGCCGGTCGCCGGGGCGGACCGGCTGAAGCTGTCCAGCCATATCGTCTTCGACGACCTGATCTCGCTGGCGCGTTTCGCCCTCTTCCCCGACGACGACCTGTCGTTAGCCGAGGTGCTGCGCAGCCCGCTGTGCGATGTGGACGAGGACGGCCTCTACGCGCTGGCCGGGCGCGAAGACCGCAAGGCCGGCCAGCTGTGGCGCGACCTGCGCGACCGGGCGCACGAACGCCCCGAATGGACTCGCGCGCGCGATGCGCTGCAGGCCGCCATCGGCGCGCGCGGCGGCGATCCCTTCGCCTTCTTCTCCCAGGCCCTGAACCGGGTGGACGATACGGGGCGGTCGGGCCGCGCCCGCATCCTGGCCCGGCTGGGCCGCGAGGCGGAAGAAGCCATCGACGAGACCCTGAACCAGGTGCTGGCCGCCGAGAACCGGGGCGCGATCGATCTGGAGACCTGCGTCGCGCAGCTGGAGGCCGCCGACGTCGAGGTGAAGCGCGAACTGGAAGGCGCGCGCGGCGAGGTCCGCGTCATGACCGTCCACGGCGCCAAGGGTCTGGAGGCGTCCATCGTCATCCTGCCCGACACCACCATGAAGGCGAAGGCGCAAGGTCCGTCCCTGATGCCCGCCGTTACGCCGGAGGGCGAAGGCGAGGCCTGGCTGATGGCGCCCGGCTCGGCGAAGGACGATTGCCCGGCCTCGGCCGACGCCCGCGCCGCACGCCAGGCCCGCACCGACGACGAGACCCTGCGCCTGCTCTATGTCGCCCTGACCCGCGCGCGGGACCGCGTCATCGTCATGGGCCGCGCCTCAAGCCGGGGGGCCGAGGCCGGCAGTTGGTGGTCGATCCTCTCGGAAACCTTCGACCGCCTGGGCGATCAGGTGCGCGAAATCGACAACGGCGTGCGTCGCTATGGCGTCGATCCCGAGCGTCGCCCGGTCGCCGCCGATGAAATCCGGCTCGCCGCCGCCCTGCCCGCCTGGGCCGCCTCGCCGCCGCCGGCCGACGCCGCCGCCCGCTTCGCCTCGCCGTCGCGGATGGAGGGCGGCGCGATCCGCATTCCCGCCCCCTCGCCCCTGGCCAGGACCGAGGCGGGCGGTGCCGCGCTGGGCCGGTTCCGGCGCGGCGACCTGATCCACCGGCTGCTGGAACGCCTGCCCGAGATCGCGCCCGCCGACCGCCCGGACGCCGCCCGGCGCCTTCTGGCGCGCGAGACCGATCTGGACGAGGCCCAGCGCGCCGAGATGATCGCCGCCGCCTTCTCCGTGCTGGACGACGCCCGCTTCGCCCCCGTCTTCGGTCCCGGCTCCCGCGCCGAGGTCGCCCTGACGGGATCAACGCCCGACCTGCCGCCCGGCGTCGCCATCAACGGCCGCATCGACCGGCTGGTGGTCACGCCCGAGAAGGTTCTGGTCGTCGATTACAAGACCAACCGCCCTGCGCCAGACGCCGTCGAGGCGGTCGATCCCGCCTATGTGCTGCAGGCCGCCGTCTATGTCGCCGTGCTGAAGCGCCTCTATCCCGATCGCCCGGTCGAGGCCGCCCTGGTCTGGACCGACGGCCCCAAGCTGATGCCCATTCCGGAAACCCTGCTGGCGGCGGCGCTCGCGGGCAGTTGAATTGCCCGCGATTCGCTCCCACATCTGCCATCGAACCCGGACACATCCGGCCAACACCAACACGCGCTCATGCAGCGAGGCGCCGCGCGCCGAGCGAAGCGCCCAAGGAGCCATTCATGGCGACTGTAAAAGTCACCGACGAGAGCTTTGACGCCGACGTCCTGAAATCCTCGACCCCCGTCCTGGTCGACTTCTGGGCCGAATGGTGCGGCCCCTGCAAACAGATCGGCCCGGCGCTGGAACAGATCGCCGACGAACTGGGCGGTCAGGTCACCGTGGCCAAAATCAACATCGACGACAGCCCCATGACTCCGTCCAAGCTGGGCGTGAAAGGCATTCCGACCCTGATGCTATTCAAGGACGGCCAGATGGCTTCGATGAAGGTCGGCGCCATGCCCAAGGGCAAGATCGTCGAATGGCTCGCCGAGGCCGGCGTCAAGGCCTGAGCCCTTTCGACCCTGTCAGATCAAGCGCCCGCCGGTCCGACCGGCGGGCGTTTTTCATGCTAGGATGGCGCCATGAGCGACGAAGACACCCCGAACCCGGCTGACGACATCCCCGGCGAGACCCCGGTCCAGAAGGCCCTGCGCCTGAAAAACGCCAGGCTGGATGCGCGCGCCAAGCCGCCGCGCGGCGGTCGCTTCCAGCGCGAACAGGCCGCCCGCATCGCCGCCGGCAAGTCCAAGCCCTGGATGACGCGCTAGACCGGCCAGGTTTCCTCGCTGGCGCCCAAGACCTCGCCGGCCAGATACAGCGATCCGCAGATGGCGACACGGCCCGCGCCCAGGCGTAGCGCCAGGTCCAGCGCCTCAGAAACCGATCCCGCAGGCGTCGCCGCCAGACCATGCCCGCGCGCCACGGCCGCCAGGGCCGACGGCTCGGCTGCAGCCCCGTCGAAGCCGACGGTGAAGACGGTGGCCTGGCTGTCCTTCAGCGCAGCGAAGAAACCGCCCGCGTCCTTGTTATTCAACATGCCGAAGATCAGAGCCAGTGGACGCGGCGCCCGCGCCTGACGCTCGGCCAGAAACGCCGCCAGCGCCCGCGCCGCATGGGGATTATGCCCCCCGTCCAGCCACAGCTCCGCCTCCGCCGCCTTGGCAGCAGCGCCGTATGGCCCCGCCGAAATCCGTTGCAGACGCGCGGGCCAGCGCACGCGCTTCAGCCCCTCGGCGATCGCGGCCTCGGGCAGGTCCAGCTCGACCGCCGCCGCCACGGCCAGGGCCGCATTGTCGATCTGATGCGCGCCTGCCAGAGCCGGCGCCGGCAGGTCCATGAACAGTTCGGCCGTCTGGAACGCCAGACCGCCCCGCTCGGCCCAGGCGTCGAAGTCGACTCCCAGCACGGTCAGCCGCGCATGGACGTCGGCGGCGCGCCGTTCGATGGCGGCCATCGCCTCTTCCTTCTGGCGCGCGATCACGGCCGGCGCTCCAGCCTTCAGCACACCCGCCTTTTCCGAGGCGATGGCGGCCAGATCCGTGCCAAGGAACTCCGCATGGTCGTAGTCGATCGGGGCGATGACGCTGAGCAGCGGCCGCTCGATCACATTGGTCGCGTCCAGCACCCCGCCGAGACCCACTTCGATGATGGCCAGGTCGGCGGGCGTCTCGGACATGGCCAGGAAGGCGGCGGCGGTGGTGCTTTCGAACACCGTGGCCTCGCTGTCCGTCTTGGCCATGATCGCCTCGATCCGGTCTAGGATCGCGTTCAGATAGTCGTCCTCGATCAGCGTTCCGGCCAGCCGGATCCGTTCATTGAACCGCACCAGATGGGGCGAGGTGTAGGCGTGTACCTTCAACCCCGCCGCCTCGGCGATGGCGCGGATAAGGGCCACGGTCGACCCCTTGCCGTTGGTGCCCGCCACATGGATCACCGGCGGAAGCTTGTGCTGCGGATCGCCAAGGGCCGCGCACAGCACGCGCATTCTTTCCAACGAAAGGTCGATCCGCTGGGGGTGGCGCGCGCGTAGTCGTTCGGAGACGGGATCCATCCGCCTCCTTTACCCCCTGATTTCGAGAACCGCGACATGACTTCCAGGCCGCAGATCAGAACGGCGGCTCGCCTCGTCCTCGTGGCCGCCTTCCTGGGCGCAGGGGTGCTGCACCTTATGGTCCCGAGCCCTTTCGTGCGGATCACGCCGGCGTGGGTTCCGCAGCCGGCCCTGGTCGTGGCCCTGACGGGGATCGCCGAACTGCTGGGCGCGGCGGGTTTGATGATCCCGCGCCTGCGGATTGCGGCGGGCTGGGCGCTGGCCGCCTACGCCATCTGCGTCTATCCGGCCAACATCCAGCATGCCGTGAATTTTATGACGTCGGGCGCAGTGTTAGGCTGGGCCTATCACGGCCCGCGCCTGCTGTTTCAGCCGGTCATCGTCTGGTGGTGCCTGTGGGCCTCGACCGCGATCGACTGGCCCTTCAGACGGTCTCAGGCGGCGGCGCGGGCGCCGTCCATCAGCATGGACAGGATTTGACCCAGGGTGCGCGGCAGATCGGCGCGGGTCACGACCCGGTCCACCATGCCCTTCTCCTGCAGGTATTCGGCGCGCTGGAAGCCGGGCGGAAGTTTCTCGCGGATGGTCGCCTCGATCACGCGCGGTCCGGCGAAGCCGATCAGGGCCCCCGGCTCGGCCAGATGCACATCGCCCAGCATGGCGTAGGAGGCCGTCACCCCGCCCGTCGTCGGGTCCGTTAGGACCACGGCGTAAGGCAGTCTGGCGTCCTTCAGCTCTTCGATTGCCAGGGTGGTGCGCGCCATCTGCATCAGCGACAGGGCGCCCTCCTGCATCCGCGCGCCGCCGGCGGCGGTGAAACAGACCAGCGGAACCTTGCGGCTCACCGCCTCGCGCGCCGCCTTGATGAAGGCTTCGCCCGCCGCCATGCCCAGCGACCCGCCCATGAAGGTGAAATCCTGAACGATCACGACCGCGTCCTGACCGCCGACCGAACCATAGCCGATGGCCATGGTGTCCTTGCGGCCCGCGGCCTTGCGCGCGGCGTTCAGGCGATCCTTGTAGGATTTGCCGTCCGAGAATTTCAGCGGATCTTCCGGCACGTCCGGCGTGTCGATGGCCTGGAAGACGCCGCCGTCAAAGGTGGCCTTCAGGCGCGTCGGCGCATCGATGCGCATATGCCGGCCCGACGGCGTCACCCAGAGGGCGGCCTCCAGGTCCGAGCGATACAGCATCTCGCCGCTGTCGGGATCCTTGACCCAGAGATTGTCCGGGGTGTCGCGGCGCGACACGATCTTGCGGACGCCGGGCGCAAAGCGGCTCAGCCAGCCGCCGCGCTTTTCCTGAGGCTTGGTCTTGTCGTTCATCCGCGCGCTCTTAGACGGTTTCCGCCACGGAAGCACTAGCGGCGACGGATCGAACCGCATCGCCCAGCGCCTTCACCCGGGCCAGAACGCGCGCCGCGACGGGTTCGTTCGTCTCCAGCGCCGCCGCCACCTCGTCCACCAGGGCCGAGCCGACGACCACCGCATCGGCGACGCGGGCGATCTCGGCGGCCCGTTCAGGCGTCTTGACCCCGAAGCCGACCGCGACCGGCAGGCCCGAGGCCTTGCGCACCCGCTCCACGGCCGGCGCCACGACATCCGCGTTCGCTTCCTTGACGCCCGTCACGCCCGCGACGGCGACATAATAGACAAAGCCCGAGGTGCCCTGGACAACGATCTTCAGCCGGTCGTCATCCGAGGTCGGCGTCGCCAGGCGGATCAGCGAGATCGACACCTTGTCCAGCGCCTCGATCAGTGGCCCGGCCTCTTCCGGCGGACAATCCACCACGATCAGCCCGTCGATGCCGCAGTCGGCGGCATAGGCGGCGAAGGCGTCATAGCCCAAGCTCTCGATCGGGTTCAGATAGCCCATCAGCACGATGGGCGTGGCGTCGTCGCCCTTACGGAATTCCTTGGCCAGATCCATGGTCGAGCGCAGGCCGAACCCCGCCGCCATGCCCCGGATCGCCGCCCGCTGGATCGGCGGCCCCTCGGCCATCGGATCGCTGAACGGAAAGCCCAGTTCGATGATGTCCGCGCCCGCAGCCGGCAGGCCGTTCAGGATCGCCAGCGCGTCTTCGCGCGACGGATCGCCGCCCATGACGTAAGGAATGAAGGCCGCACGGCCCTCGGCCTTCAGCGCCTTGAAGCGCGCGTCGATACGGGCGGTGGTCATTGTTGCGGAGATCCGGCGGCGGCAGGCGGTGTCGCGGCCGCGGCAGCCGCGCACACGTCGCCCGGAATGGTGGCGAAGCCCAGATAGCCAGGCAGTTCGGCGACGGCGGTCTTGGTGGTGTCGTAGAAGGCGACCATCTGCATGCCGTCGCAGCCGCCGGCCTCGCGGCGCTTGATGAAGACGACGCGGTTGTCGTCGCCGCCGGCGGCCAGCCAGTTCTTGGTTTCCAGATCGGCGATATAGGCGTCGGCCAGAGCGCCGATCTGGCCCAGCTGCGCGGTCACGCACCAGGCCCGCCCCGTCAGATTGTTCAGCCCTCCGCAATCGGGCGACAGCTCCGCGCCCGGCAGCAGGCCAACGTCGGCCGGACCGCCTTGCGGCGCAGAGGGGGCCGGTGTCGGGCTAGGCGTCTGGGCCTGCACAACGGCGGCGGACAGGCTCAGGACGGCGGTCGCCGCAACAAGAGTATGGATCACAGGTTCACTCCCAGATGTTTGGCGACCTGGAAGATGTCCTTGTCGCCGCGCCCCGACATCAGCAGGACGACGTCGCCGCCCTTGCCGACTTCGCGCGCCACTTCGCCCGTCCGCGCCAGGGCGTGGGCCGGCTCCAGCGCCGGAATGATGCCTTCCAACTTGGAGCACAGCTGGAACGCTTCCAGCGCCTCATTGTCTGTCGCCGAGCGGTATTCGGCCCGGCCGATGTCGTGCAACCAGGCGTGTTCTGGCCCGATGCCCGGATAATCCAGCCCGGCCGAGATCGAGTGCCCCTCGACGATGTTGCCGTCCTCGTCCTGAAGCAAATAGGTCCGATTGCCGTGCAGCACGCCCGACCGCCCGCCCTTCAGCGAGGCCGCGTGATCCGGCGTATCCAGACCATGGCCGGCCGCTTCGACGCCGATCAGGCGCACGCTCTCGTCCTCGATGAAGGGGTGGAAGGCGCCGATGGCGTTCGAGCCACCGCCGATGCAAGCGACCACCGCTTCGGGCAGCTTGCCCATCCGGGCCATCGACTGGCTCTTGATCTCCTTGCCGATCACCGACTGGAAATCGCGCACCATGGCCGGATAGGGGTGCGGACCCGCCGCCGTGCCGATGATGTAATAGGTGTCCGAGACGTTGGTGACCCAGTCGCGCATCGCCTCGTTCATCGCGTCCTTCAAGGTCGCGGCGCCGGCCGTGACCGAGAAGACCTCCGAACCCAGCAGACGCATGCGGAACACGTTCGGCTGCTGCCGCTCTACGTCCACCGCGCCCATATAGACGGTGCAGGGCAACCCAAAGCGCGCCGACACGGTCGCCGACGCCACGCCGTGCTGACCCGCGCCGGTCTCGGCGATGATGCGGGTCTTGCCCATGCGACGGGCCAGCAGGATCTGGCCCATGCAGTTGTTGATCTTGTGCGCGCCCGTGTGGTTCAGGTCCTCGCGCTTCAGCCAGATGTTGGCGCCGCCGAAATGTTCGGTCAGGCGCTCGGCGAAATACAGCGGGCTTTCGCGACCGACATAGTGGGTCAGAAAGCTGTCCAGCTCGGCCTGGAAGCTGGGGTCCGCCTTGGCCGCCATATAGGCCGCGTCCAGCTCGTGGATCAGCGGCATCAAGGTCTCGGCCACAAACTGACCGCCATACGGACCGAAGCGACCCTGCGCATCCGGCCAGGCGTAGGCGTTCGACAGCGGCTGGGCGGAATCGGCGGCTTGGATGGGGGCCACGATGGGAGTTTGGGCGTTCACGGTTTCGACTTTCACGCGGAGAGGCGTCGCAATTACGACCGGCGCGCGTTTTGGATGAAGGTCGCGATCCGGTCGGCGTCCTTAACACCCGGCGCGCTTTCGACGCCAGAGGACACATCGACCATGGGCGCAGCCGTAATCCTCAGCGCCTCGGCCACATTGTCCGGGTTGAGACCGCCCGCCAGGAACCACGGATGGCGAAACGCCCGGTCCGCCAGCAGGGTCCAGTCGAAAGCCAACCCATGCCCTCCACTGTAGAAGGCTCCCTTGGGCGCTTTGGCGTCCAGCAGCAGGTGGTCTGCCGACGCTTCCATCGCTTCCAGTCCGACCAAGTCCTCTGCGCCGGCCACCCCCACCGCCTTGATCACTGGAATTTCCCAGTCGGCCCGTGCGTTGCGAACCTGAAGCGGCGTTTCGCGACCATGCAGCTGGATCATGTCGGGCCGAAGATCATGAACCAGATCGTCCATCTCAGGACCGACCATGTCGGCAAACAACAATACGGTTTTCGCTCGGCCGCGCGCCCGATCCACCAGCCGCTTCGCCAAGGCCGGCCCCGCGTACCGCGGACTGGCCTTGACCATCACGAAGCCGACGAAATCCGCCCCAGCATCCAGCGCGGCATCCAGCGTGTCCGGCGTGGTCAGGCCGCAGATCTTGATCTTAGTGGTCATCCCTCGACCTGCGCGTTCGATCCCGCAGGCGTCAAGAGCTTCAACCCAGGCTCTCGGGCGTCGTGAAAATCGAGGCGACCTCATCCGCCGTCGCGAGGCGCCACTGACCGGGCGCCAGATCGGCGGGTAGGACCAGTCCGCCCAGCCGTTCGCGATGCAGGGTCTCGACGTGGTTGCCGGCGGCGGCGAACATCCGGCGCACCTGGTGATAGCGGCCCTCCGTCACCGTCAGCAGGGCCTCGGTCGGCGACACCACCTCCAGCACCGCCGACGCCAACGGCTTGTCCTCGCCCTCCAGCACCAGCTCGCCCGAGGCGAACAGCGCGCCTTCCGTGCCCGTCAGCGGTCGCGCCAGACCCGCCCGGTAAACCTTGGCCACATGGCGTTTGGGCGAAATCACCCGGTGCAGCAGATCGCCGTCGTCGGTCAGCAGCAGCAGGCCCGTCGTCTGCTTGTCCAGACGTCCGATGGTCGAGATGGCGGGATCGCGCGCCCGCCACCGTCCCGGCAGGATGTCATAGACCAGCGCCCCCTCTTCCTTGTGCGAGCAGGTCATGCCCAGCGGCTTGTTCAGCAGGATCACCAGCCCTTGCACGGGGTCCAGCGGCTCGCCGTCGATCTCCATTCGCGTGGGCAGGTCCGGCGTCACCGCAATGCGTTTGGACACGTCCGTCAGGTCCGCCCCGTCCAGCACGATGCCGCCCGCCTTGGCCATCCGCGCCATTTCGGCGCGTGATCCATAGCCCATCGAGCCCAGCAGACGATCGACCCTCGACGTCGGGGTTTTCTTCATGCGCTACCGCCCTTCGGACTGCTTGAGCGCGGTCACTTCACCGCCTCAAACAGCTTGTAGCCGCCCGCCTCGGCGACAAGCCGCACCCGCTTGAACGCCGTGTTCAACTCGGCCTCATAGGGAAGGTGCCGGTTGGCGACGACCCAGGCGACGCCGCCCTTTTTGAGCAGCTCGGCCGCCTTGCGGATAAAGGCCTGACCCAACCGCCGGTCCTCGGCCCCACCGTCGTGGAAGGGCGGATTGCTGACGACGAAATCCTTGTCGCCCTTGGCTTCCAGGGTGCGGGCGTCCGACCACCAGACCTTGGCGCGGTCGTCCTCGATATTGCGTCGAGCGGCCTGGATGGCGCGGCGATCCAGATCGACCATCTTCAGTTTGCTCACGGCGGGAGAGCGCAGCACCACGATCGACAGCGCGCCGTAGCCGCAGCCCAGATCGACCCCCTCGCCCTTCATCGCCGGCAGATGTTCGGCCAGCAGCGCCGAGCCCGGATCGATCCGGTCCCAGGCGAACACGCCGGGCTGCGACCAGGCCTCCAGCCCCGGCACGATCTGCGGCTCGCCCGCGGCGATGGCTTCGTCCAGCCCCTCGACCGTTTCGGGCCGAATGACGATGCAGCGGCGATGGTGCGCCTTGGCCGTCTCGGCGACCTCGACCCCAAACGCCTTCAACTCCTTGGCCAGGCGCGATCCGCCCTTGTCCTTGGGCGCCATGACGTCCAGCCGTCCGCCGACCTTCAGCGCCTTCAGCGCCAGGGCCAGCACATAGCGCCGCTCCAGCACGCCGGGCGGGGCGTAGATCATGACGCTGTCGGCCGAGCTCGGTTCCTGCGCCTCCAGCGCAGCCGAGTCCGGAATCAGGGGCGAGGTCTGGATTGCGTCGCCGGGCGGATCGAAGACGACCGGCGGGCGGCCGTACAGAAGCGTGGTCATGGTCTCAGAACCCCGCCTGCAACAGCACCAGACCCACGACCCCGACCACGATCCGCCACCAGGCGAAGACGCCGAAGCCGCGCTTGGATACGAAATCCAGCAGGAACCGCACCACGGCCAGGGCCGAGATGAAGGCCACGACGAAGCCCACGACGATCAGGCCGATGTCGCTGAAATCCAGCGTCTTGTGGTTCTTCAGCAGGTCATAGGCCACCGCCGCCCCCATGGTGGGCAGGGCCAGGAAGAAGCTGAACTCAGCCGCCGACCGCTTGTCGGTCTTCAGCAGCAGTCCGCCGGCGATGGTGGCGCCGGAGCGCGACACGCCGGGGATCATGGCCAGGCACTGGAACAGGCCGATCAGGAAATAGATGCGCATCGGATAAGCCTCGGCGTCCAGCCACTTGGGCTTCTTGTCCATCCGGTCCAGCAGCAGCAGGATCACCCCGCCGACGATCAGGGCGATGCACACCACCTGCGGCGTCTCGAACAGCACGGTCTTGATAAAGTCATAGGCCAGGAAACCGATCACGACGGCGGGCGCGAAGGCGACCAGCAGCCCGATCAGGAACCGGCGCGCCTCGGCGTCGAAGGGCCAGCGCGTCGCCAGGGTCCACAGCTTCTTGAAGTAAACGCTGACGATGGCCAGCAATGCGCCCAGCTGGATCACGATCTCGAAGGTCTTGCCCGCGCTCTCGAAGCCCATGAAATGGCCCAGCAGCAGCATATGGCCGGTGGACGAGACCGGAATGAACTCGGTCAGCCCCTCGACCAGACCCAGAATAATGGCGGCAAGCCAGTCCGACATGAGACCCTCGAAAACCAATGCGCCCGGAACGCGCCGCGCCCGGATGCCTTCCCCCTAGAGCATGATCGTTTCTGACGGAACGACCCGTTTGGGCCAGCGGTTGGCTTTCAGCCACGATTGCGCGAGAAGAAGCCGATAATGACGACGCCCGCCCCCGCCCCCGCCTCGCTTGACGACGCCCATCTGGCCACGCGCCGCATCACCCGCCTGTCTGTCGGGGTCGCGGTGGTGCTGATCGCGATGAAGGCGTTCGCGCTCGGCGCCTCAGGCTCGGTCTCCATCCTGGCGACCCTGGCGGATTCGGTGCTGGATCTGGCGGCGTCCCTGACCACCTTCTTCGCCGTGCGCTGGGCCGCCGCCCCGGCCGACGAAAACCACCGCTATGGCCACGGCAAGGGCGAGGCCCTGTCCGCCCTGGTCCAGGCCGGGCTGGTCTTCGCCTCGGCCCTGTTCATCGCCTGGGAGGGGGTGCAGCGCATCTTCGACCCCCGTCCCGTAACCGCCGGCGCGTGGGCAAGCGGGATCGTGGTCGCCACCATCGTCATCACGGCCTGGCTGGTGTGGATGCAGACGCAGACGCTGAAGAAGACCGGCTCCGTCGCCGTCGCCGGCGACCGCGCCCACTATGCGGCGGACCTCGCCGCCAACGTCGTGGTGCTGATCGGCGTGATTTCAGGCGCCTTCCTGGGCGCTCCGGGGCTGGATGCGGCGGCGGGCATCGTCGTCGCCGTCTGGCTGTTCTGGGGCGCGACCGGCATGTTGAAGGCCGCCGCCGATCACCTGCTGGACCGCGCCGTGCCCGAGGCCGACCGCGCCGCCATCACCAAGGCCGTCCTCGCCGACTCCCAGGTCTTCGGCGTGCACCAGCTGCGCACCCGCATGTCCGGTCAGGTGATGATGGTCCAGATGCATGTCGACCTGGACGCGCACCAGACGCTGGACGCCGCCCACGCCATCGTCGTCGCCGCCGAGAACCGGGTGCTGGCCCAATATCCCACCGCCGACATCCTCATCCACGCCGACCCGCGCGGCCACGCCCGTCCGCAGCCTGCGATCCCGGCCGCGGCTCCCGCCGAGCCGCAAACCGCGCCCGCGCCGACCGGCCCAGCGCCCAAGGGGCCATGGTCCTGACCTTGCGTCCAATTTCAATGCAGTAAACGCGCATTAACGGGTCCGGGCGCATCAACCGCAGATGGCCGACCCTTGCGTTCTCTTCCACTTCGCCTTCCAGCCCGCCTCGCGCGCCGCGCGACTGGCGCTGGGAGAGGCGCGGATCGAATGGACCGACACCCCGGTCCGTCCGTGGGAGGACGATTGCCCGGTCAATGACTTCAATCCGTCCGGCCTGCCGCCGGTGATCCAGACGATGGATCGCGGCCGTCCGCTGGTGCTGTGCGAACTGCCCGCCATCCTGGGGTGGATCGAGGATCAGCAGAAGGGGCCGGTGCTGCTGCCCGCCGATCTGGCCGAACGGGCCGAGGCGCGCCGTCTGACCGGCTGGTTCGAGCGCCGCTTCATGGACGAAGTCGACGCCGTTCTGCTGCACGAGCGGATGGAAAAACCACTGCTGAAGCTGGGGCCGCCCGAGGCCCGCGCCCTGCGCGACGGGCGCGACGCCCTGAAATCCCACCTCGCTATGCTGGAGGACCTGGTCGCCGCGCGCGACTGGCTGGCCGGCCGCCGCCTGTCCCAGGCCGATCTGATCGCCGCCGCCCACCTGTCGGTGCTGGACTATTTCGGCGAAATCCAGTGGAAGACCTGGCCCGGTCTGAAGACCTGGTACTCCAAGCTCAAATCCCGCCCCTGCTTCCGCCCCCTGCTCGGCGATCGCTTCGTCGGCGTGCCGCCCTCGGCCTGGTACGCGGATCTGGATTTTTGAGGCGATAGCGCAAATCTTTTCCCTCCCCGTCCGGGGAGGGTGGCCGAGCGCAGCGAGGTCGGGTGGGGGCGGCAAGGCGACGTCCCACGATATGTCTTCATTCCAAGTACGTGCGGCCCAGCCGGGCCGCCCCCACCCCGTCGCTGCGCGACGACCCTCTCCGGACGGGGAGGGAGAAGCGTTTGCCCTTTGCGTCGGGCGGTGACGAAAATACGTGCTATCCCCCGCCCCGTGTCCGACCGCCTGAAAACCTTCATCCGCCAGCGCGCGGCCGAGCTGGGCTTCGATGTCTGCCGGTTCGCCTCGGCGGTCGACGCCTGGCCGGCGGGCGAGCGGCTGCGTCATTTCGTGGACGAGGGTCGGCATGGCGACATGGAATGGATGGAAACGACGCTGGATCGCCGCCAGCATCCGACCGTCATGTGGGACGAGGCCAGGACCGCCATCGTCCTGGGCATGAACTACGGCCCTGAGCAGAACCCGCTGGATCAGCTGGCCGACCGGTCATCCGGCTACATCTCGGTCTATGCGCGCGGCGACGACTATCATGAGGTCATCAAGGGCCGGCTGAAACAGCTGGCGGGTCAGATCGCGGCCCGCAACGGCGCCGACATCAAGGTCTTCGTCGACACCGCCCCCCTGATGGAAAAGCCGTTGGCCCAGCGCGCCGGCCTGGGCTGGCAGGGCAAACACACCAATCTGCTCAGCCGCACCCACGGCAACTGGCTGTTTCTGGGCACCATCCTGACCGCCGCCGAGATCGAGCCCGACGCGGCCGAGACCGAACACTGCGGCCGCTGCACCGCCTGTCTCGACGCCTGCCCGACGAACGCCTTCCCCGCCCCGTTCCAGCTCGACGCCCGGCGCTGCCTGTCCTACCTGACCATCGAGTTCGCGGGCCCTTGGCCGGTCGAGTTCCGCACCCTGACCGGATCGCGCATCTATGGCTGCGACGACTGTCTGGCGGTCTGCCCGTGGAACAAGTTCGCGCAGGAAGCCCGCGAAATTCGCCTGCTGCCGCGGGAAGCCTTGGAAAGCCCGCGCCTGCACGACCTGCTGGCGCTCGACGACGCCGCCTTCCGAGCCCTGTTCACCAAGAGCCCGGTCAAGCGGATCGGCCGTGATCGCTTCCTCAGGAACGTCCTCTACGCCGTGGGTAACTCGGGTGACGAAAGCCTGATCGCCCCGACGAAAGCCCTGCTGACCGACCCCTCGCCCCTGGTGCGCGGCGCCGCCGTCTGGGCGCTGTCGCAACTGACGCCGTCCGGCGAGTTCGCGGCCTTGGCCGGCGCAACGGCCGAGACCGACCCTCAGGTTATGGCCGAATGGCGACGGTCCGAAACCGCTCAACCCGCATAACCGCCATAACGAACCGCAGCGATTTCAAAGCCCTGAAGACGACCAGCGACCGCTACCCTGCCGCCCTCGCGCGCTGAGCTATACTGCCCGCCTGGTCTTTGACATTCGCCGGAGAACTGCAAACCGCTCGCAAAAATCTGCACGAAAGTGCACTCAAAAAATTCGCAGTGCACTTTTCGTCTCCTCCCCATGGAATGGGGAGGGGGACCCCGAAGGGGTGGAGGGGCTCTCGACGCCCCACAGGCGCCTGCGATGCGGTGGAGACCCCCTCCGTCACGGCGCTAAAGAAGCGCCGCGCCACCTCCCCGCGTCGCAGGGAGGAGACGGCAGCCGTCACCCCATCGCCGTGCCGACGCCCGATCCGCCGCCCGGCACCTTGGCCACGTCCAGCAGTTTCAGCCGGAAGATCAGCACCGAATTCGCCGGGATCTTGGGGCTGCTGCGCTCGCCATAGCCCAGCTCCGGCGGGACATAGAGCAGCCATTCGTCGCCGACGCGCATCTTTTGCAGCGCCTCGGTCCAGCCCTTGACGACCTCCTCGGGCGTGAACACCGCCGGCGCGCCGCGTGCGAAGGAGCTGTCGAACACGCTGTTGTCGACCAGCTTGCCCTCGTAATCGACCTTGACCAGGTCGTTGCGGTCCGGGCTGACACCGCCGGCCGGTCCTGCCTGCACCACCTTGTATTGCAGGCCGCTGGGCAGGGTCTGGACGCCCTCTTCCTTGGCGTTCTTGGCCATGAAGGCGGCCGCCTCGGCCTTGCCCGCGTTCGGATCGACCGGCTCGGCCTGGCCGCAGCCCGACAGCAAGAAGGCCGCGACGATTGCCGCCTTACCCCATCCGAAGTTCATAGCCGCGTTCCTTCAAGGCCTCGCCGATCTCGTCGGCGTGGGCGCTATCGCGCGTTTCGACCATGATGTCGAACTCGGCGCCCTTGGCCGGCACGTCCAGCGCCAGGCGGTTGTGGACCACGTCGATGATGTTGCCGCCCAGACCGCCGATCACCGCCGCCATGGCCGACAACATGCCCGGCCGGTCGTCGCCCAGAATGCGATAGACGATCAATCTCCGCTCACGGACCATCTCGCGGTTTAAGACGACCGCCAGCATCCGCGCATCGATGTTTCCGCCGCACAGCTCCAGCCCGACCTTCATCCCCTTGAACCGGTCGGGATAGGCCAGAAGGGCCGCCAGACCGCCGGCGCCCGCGCCTTCGGACACCGTCTTCTCATAGGTGACATAGGTGGCGACGGCCCGTTCGAAGTCGGCTTCCTCGCAGACGAAGACCTCGTCCACCAGCGGGTCGGCCAAGGCGAAGGGAATGTCGCCAACGGCCTTGATGGCGATGCCCTCGGCGATGGTCTGGCCGGTGCAGACCGGCGGCTGGCCCGCCCGTTTGGCGGTGAAGGAGGGATAGCGGGCGGCCTCGACGCCGAAGACCTTGATGTCCGGCTTCATCACCTTGGCCGCGATGGCGCAGCCCGCAATCAGCCCGCCGCCGCCGATGGGGATGATCAGGGCCTCAACCTCGGGCGCATCCTCCAGAAGCTCGATCGCGCAGACCCCCTGGCCCGCCACGATGCCTTCGTCGTCAAAGGCCGAGACGAAGACATAGCCCTTTTCCGCTTCCAGCCGCTTGGCCGCCTCGGTCGAACCGGTGAAGTCCAGCCCCTCGATCACCACGGTAGCCCCGTGCGAGCGGGTGCCGTTGATCTTGGCGAAGGGCGTGCCCTCGGGCATGACGATGGTCACCGGCACGCCCAGCCGTCCGCCGTGATAGGCCAGGGCCTGGGCGTGGTTGCCGGCGCTGGCGGCCACCACGCCGCGCTTCATCTCCTCGGGACTCAGCATCAGCAGCCGGTTCAGGGCGCCGCGCTCCTTGAAGCTGCCGGTGAATTGCAGATTGTCGAACTTCACCCAGACCTCGGCCCCCGTCAGCTGCGACAGCTTCCTGGAATAGCGGGTCGGGGTACGGTCGACCGCGCCGGCGATCCGGGTGCGCGCGGCTTGGATATCGGCGAAGGTGACGGTCATGCGGGGCGTTTCCGAGCTGTCGCGCCTCGACGACTGGGCGCGTTGTCGGGCCTGTTTCGCGCGTTGTCGGGTCCGGGTCCAGAGGGGGAATCTTGAGCGTGGAAGTCGCCCGGCCTGTCGTGCGATAGTGGGGGAAGTCGTCCCCCACGACCCCGAAATCCCGGAGGAAGCCCCATGTCGATCCGTTCGTTCGCCGCCCCTGGCCTGGCTCTCGCCCTGACCGCCGCAGCCCTCTCCGCCTGTGCGCCCACTGCCGGCGGCGGCCTGCCGAACGGGGGCCCCGCCGCCTTCAACGAGGCCGATTTCGGCTGGTCCCAAATGCCCGGCCGCAACAGCATCCAGGGCCAGATCGCCTTCGCCCGGGACGGCAAGGCCTTCGATTGCGTCGCCAGTGTCGGCCTGACGCCGGACACCCCCTACACCCGCGCCCGCATTCGCACCCTGTACGGTTCGACCCAGCGCGCAGCCGTGCCTGCCGCCGTCGTCCGCGCCCGCACCGTCGCCGACGCCAACGCCGACTATCGCAACTATGTCCGCTCCGAGCGGTGCGAGAACGGCCGTTTCCGCTTCGACGGCCTGCCTGACGGCGGCTGGTTCCTGATCGTGCCGGTCACCTCGGGCGACGCGCCCTTGGTGCTGATGCAGTCGGTGCAGACGCGCGGCGGCCGGGTCGTCTCCGTCACCCTGTGACCCGCATACCCCTTCTCACGAAGATGCGACCCCGGTAACGCGGATCGCCATCTTCTGACCACGAGCGCCCCGGACTGATCGCTGCTTCTGTGCGAGAGTTCGGGGAGCTTTTTTCTTGTCCCAACACAATATCATAGGATCCGAGGCCTTTACGCGAGGGCCGTCGGTCATCATCCGCAAATACAAGGCGGGCGGCATGCGGCGTCGCCGGTCCAAGACCATCGCCACCTTCATCGCCGGCGCGGGCGCCATGCTGGTGGTGGGCGCCGTCGCCGTCGCGGCCGTCTATGGCCCCGCCCTGGCGGGCGGCTGATCCTGCGGGCTGGCCGTCAGGCCAGCCACACCATCATGCGCGTATCCGCCTCAGCCCGACGCGCCCGGCTCCACGCCCGGCGCGTCTCGCCGGTGTAGAGAAAGCCGGCCTTTTCCAGCACGCGGCCAGAGGCCGGATTGTCGGCAAAATGCCCTGCGACCAGCGCCCGACGCTTCCACTTGCGGCTGGCCCAGACCAGGGCGGCGTCCAGCGCCTCGGTGGCGAAGCCCCGACCCCAGTATTCACGCCCGATCCAGTATCCGGTTTCCGGCACCCGGTCCTCGCCCTCGAACAGGCCGATAACGCCAATGGGCCCCACGTCCTCATGGTCGATGACGAAGGTGTTGGCTCGCCTGGGATCCTGCGAGGCCACCTGCAGCACGAAGTCGTCGGCGTCGCGCATCTGGAACGGATGCGGCATCCGCTTGGTCATGCGCGCGATGTCCAGGTCGTTGGCCAGGGCGGCGATGCGCGGCGCATCTTGGGGCGCGGGCGCGCGCAGGATCAGGCGCCGGGTCTCGACGACAGGAGAGGTTTCGATGACGCACATGGGCGTTGCCTCGGATTGTCGACCATCTCCTTAAAGGGCTCGGACGGTCTTCGAGGCGGGGAAACGCAAACGGGGAGCCTGGTGATCCAGACTCCCCGCGGATTATCATCCCTGGTCCGGATCGGCTGCTGGCAGGAGCAACGCGATCCGGGAAGGTCCAGACTGCGTTACTCGGCGGCCATCGCCTGAGCGGCGTCGTCATTGGCCGCGAGGATCGACACGTAACAACGGCCGCCACGTTTGGTGGTGAATTTCACAGCGCCGTTCGTCAGGGCGAACAGGGTGTGGTCGCGGCCCATGCCCATGTTCTCACCGGCGTGGAAGGTGGTGCCGCGTTGGCGCACGATGATGTTGCCGGCCAGCACGCGCTCGCCGCCATACTTCTTCACGCCAAGGCGCTTCGACTCAGAGTCGCGACCGTTACGCGACGAACCACCGGATTTCTTGTGAGCCATCTTGCCGCTCCGTACTTTCTTGGTGCGCTACCGGCCTTTCGGCCTACTTGAGCGCGTCCGTAACTTAGGTCTGGCGCCGAGGCGCCGGTGAATGTCTTAGGCTTCGTCGCCGGCGGCTTCAGCCTTGGGCGCGGCCTTCTTCTTGGCCGGAGCCTTCTTGGCGGGAGCCGAGCTCTCGACCACGACGCCCTTGACCTCGGCGCCGTCCACGTCGGTCACGACCGTCTCGGTCGAACCCAGCGAGGAGGTGGCGTCACGAGCGGCCAGGTTGCGAGCGCGCAGGTTGATCTCGGCCTTGGTGGTCAGATCGACCTTGCCGTCCCACTTGGCGGTCTCGCCGGCGCCTTCGATGCCGGTGATGCGCAGGACCGATTCCATCTGGCGATGGCCGTTCGTGCGGCGATAGCCCTGGCGACGGGTCTTCTTGAAGATCTTGATCTTCTCACCCTTGCGGGTCTCGACCAGGGTCGCGCCGACGAAGGCGCCGTCGATCAGGGGGGCGCCCAGGGTCACGCCCTTGTCGCCGCCCAGCATCAGGACGCTGTCGAACTTCAGCTCAGCGCCGGCGTCGCCGTCGAGCTTTTCGACGACGATGGTGTCGCCCGGTTGGACCCGGTACTGCTTGCCGCCGGTCTTGATCACCGCGTACATGTTGAAGCCTCAGCGCAAACGCAAAAAAAGATACGCCCCCGGAGAGGGCCCCGGCGGCGAAGAGCGGCGACATATACGGAAGGGTGTCGGAGAGTCAACGCCGAACCGGGCCGAAATTCAGCCCCGGACGGATTATCCCCGCTGTCGCCGCGTCTGAAACTCAGTCCAGGGCGCAGATGTCCGGCAGGCCCCTCAGCGTGCCGGCGTGGTCCAGGCCATAACCGACCAGGAAGCGGTTCGGCGCCTCCCAACCGACGAAGTCCGGCTCGGGCGCGCGGGGCTTGGGCCAGGGCTTCCTGGCGAACACGCAGGTCAGGACTTCGGACGCGCCGGCGTCCTTGGCGATGCGCACCGCTTCGGCCAGCGACAGGCCGGTGTCGAACACGTCGTCCAGTATCAGGACGCGGCGTCCCGCGATCGGGCGCTGGAACGGCGCATAGACGTCGATCCGGCCCCGGCTGGTCTGCTCGTCGCCATAGGAGGCCAGCCACAGGGCGTCGAAACGGACGTTGCGGCCAACGCGCGACAGGGCGCGGGTCAGGTCGGCCGCGAACCACAGGCCGCCGGTCAGCAGCACGGCGGCGACCGTGTCGTCGTCGATGACGGGCGCGATGCGCTGGGCCAGGTCGGCGACGATGCGCGCCACCTCGGCCTCGGACAGAAGAACGGTCGGCGTCGGGGAGGGATCAGCCATGATGCGAGGCCGATACCGCCTCACCATGCCCCTTGTCCACAGCCCCGACCGGCCGCGCGTCGATCGGCGCGGCCGTGTTCGGCGCCTCGGCGCCGGGCGCCGTCGCCGAGCGCAGCCCCTGCGAGGTTTCGGCGGCGGGCTGCGCTGCGTGCGCGGGCGCGGCCTTCGCATCATGTCCGCCGTGTTCAGCTGGGGGTTTGGCAGGCGCCGGGCTGGCCGGCGCGAAGTCGACGCCGATCCCGGCCCCGTGGCCGCCCGGATCGGGGATCAGGGCGGCGAAGCCCTGGACCTTGCCCGGCAGGATCGGCGCCGCGTCGATCTTTACGATCTTAAACCCGACCTCGGCGCCGGCGGCGTCCAGCAGCGCCACGCGAATCGGCGGCGAGACGATCTCTACGTCGCGCACATTGCGGATGGCGCCGGACACCACGACCATGCCGGGATGGTTCGGCGCAGCCTTGGCCGTGAGGGCTTCGAAGTCCAACCCGACCGGATTGACCGGCGCGCCGAAGAATTTGTAGGCCGAAGCGGCTCGGGGGAAGGCCTGAACGATCTCGACACGGAACAGGAAGGCCGAAACGATCAGGCCGATGAAGACGCTGGCCAGACCCGCCCAGATCACGCCCTGGGTGGCGGCGCGGCGCAGCTTCTTCTGGCGATCGGCGCGAGCGCGGAACGCCCGGGGCAACTCCGGCGCCGGCGTTTCGGCCAGGCTGGCGGCGGTCGGTGCGGGATCGGGTTCGGGCGGGGTTGCAGGCGTGGCGGCGGCGGCGACCGCCGGGTCGGGCGCCAAGGTCAGTTCCAGCGGCTCGTCGGGCGTGGCGCGCCAGACTTCGCCGCACGATTGGCAGCGCACCTTGCGGCCTTCGGGGCCTACGGCTTCGTCACGAATGAAATAGCTGGTGGCGCAGGCGGGGCAGGTCAGTATCATGTGGCTGACTGCGAGGCTGTCGCCCCCTCCCGTAAGGCGCGACGCCGCGCCCTGTTCCTGAAACACATACCATGCCGTCCTCGCCTGCCGAACCCGCCGCTATGACCGAGACCGTTCGCCTGTCCGGCGTCGGCTTCGGCTATGTCGGCGCGCCCGACGTGCTGCGGGACGTTAACCTCATTTTGCCGCGCGGCTCTTTCCACTTTCTTACCGGGCCGTCCGGGGCCGGAAAGTCTTCATTGCTGCGTCTGCTGACGCTGGCGGACCAACCCCGAACGGGAACCCTCCGCCTGTTCGGATCGGATGTCACGCGGATCGATCGTCGCGACATCCCGGCCTTTCGGCGGCGGATGGGCGTGGTGTTCCAGGATTTCCGCCTGCTGGACCACCTGTCGGCCTTCGACAACGTCGCCCTGCCCTTACGTCTCGCGGGCGGGTCCGAGGCCGAGTACGCCGACGACGTGCGCGAGATGCTGAAATGGGTGGGCCTGGGTCGCCGGATGGAGGCCCGTCCCCCCGCCCTGTCCGGCGGCGAGAAGCAGCGGTTAGCCATCGCCCGCGCCGTCATCACCCGCCCCGGCCTGATCGTGGCGGACGAACCGACCGGCAGCGTGGACGCCGTCATGGCCGACAAGCTGCTGCGGCTGTTCCAGTCGCTGAACAAGCTGGGGGCCACCGTCCTGATCGCCAGCCATGACGAGGCTCTAGCCCAGCGGTCGGGCGCGCGCGTCTTGAGGCTGGAGGCCGGACGGCTCGGCGAACCCTCGCGGGCCGCCGCATGATCCGCCTGTCCGACTTCAGCCTCTCCAGCCGCCGGCCCGGCCTGCTGCCGCCCGCCGCGGCCGGCGAGCCGTGGCTGATGACCGTCATCGCCGTCCTGTGCTTTTTGGCCTGCCTCGCCGCCGTCGCCGCCTCGGCCGCCGACCGCGCCGCGCACGGCTGGGCCCGACAGCTGGGCGCCGAGGCCACCGTCCAGGTCCGCCCCCGCGTCGGCGAAACCGGCGACACCGCCGCCGCCCGCGCGGCCGAGACCCTGTCGGGCGTCGATGGGGTGGAGGAGGCCGCCGCCCTGAGCCGCAAGGCGGCCGAGGACCTGCTGCGCCCCTGGCTGGGCGACGCGGTCCTGCCCGACCTGCCCCTGCCTCATCTGGTGACCGTGCGGCTGAACCGCGACGCCCCCGCCAGCGCCGTCACCCTGAGCCGCGCCCTGGCCGAGGCCGGACTGGACGCCACGGTGGACGATCACAGCCTGTGGCGCGGCGAGGTCGAGCGGTCCGCCGGCATGATCACGGTCCTGGCCGGCGCCGCCTTCCTGGCCGTCGCCTTCGCGGCGGCCGCCGCTATCGCATATGCGACCCGGGCAGGCTTGGCGGCCGGTCAAGGCGTGATCGAGACCCTGAGCCTGAACGGCGCGACAGACGGCGCCATCGCCTGGCTGTTCCAGCGGCGGTTCGGCCTGATGGCGGCTGGCGCGGGCGCGATCGGCGCCGGACTGGCGGCGGTTCTTCTGATCCTCCTGCGGTTCATCGGCGGATCGGGCGGCCTGACGGCGGCCCTGCCGATCAGCTGGAGCGACCTGGCGTTGCTCTCGCCTTGCCCGCTGCTCGCGGCTACGGTTGCGGTTCTCGCGGCGAGATTCGCCGCCATGCGAATGCTGGCTTCAGGACGGCCGACAGAGGGAGGGGGCGCATGAGACTGTTGAGCGTCATCTTCATCGCCGGTCTGATCTGGCTGGTCGGCCTGTTCGCCTTCGCCCACCGGGTGCGCGAACTGACGCCGGCCGACGACCCCGCCCGCGCCGACGCCATCGTGGCCCTGACCGGTCCGTCGTCCGAACGGGTCAACACCGCCATCCGCCTGCTGGAACAGGGCAAGGGCGAGCGGGTGCTGATCTCCGGCGTCAATCGCGAGGTGCGCCGTCAGGAGCTGCGCGAGCTGACCCCCGGCTCCAGCCGCCTGTTCAACTGCTGCGTCGATCTGGGTTTCGAGGCCGAGGACACCGTCGGCAACGCCCAGGAGATCGCCGCCTGGAGCCGCGCCAAGGGCTATCGCAGCCTGATCGTCGTGACCTCCGACTATCATATGCCGCGTTCGCTGGTCGAAATCCGGGGCCAGCTGCCGGGCGTGAAACTGACGCCCTACGCCATCTCCACCCCGTCGCTGGACAATGCGCGCTGGTGGCGGGCGGCGGTGACCGCGCGTCGGATGACGCTGGAATATATGAAATACCTCGCCGTCCTGGGGCGTGAGGGCGTGCGCCGCATCACCCGCGACCGGCCCGCCGCCGTACCGGCGGAGAGCGAAACCGCCCCTGACGAAAAGGCCGCGTCCTAAGTGAACACCCTGCGTTCCCTGATCTTCACCGCCTGGCTCTATCTGTCGATGCCGATCATCGCCATCGGCCTGTCGCCGGTCCTGCTGCTGCCGCACCGCTATGTACAGGGCGTGTGCAAGCTGTGGGCGAAGATCGTCCTGTTCGGCCTGCGCTGGATCGCGGGGGTCAAGGTCGAGGTGCGCGGTTTGGAGCACGCCCCGTCCGGCGCCGCCCTGATCGCGTCCAAACACCAGGGGATGCTGGACATCGTGGCCCTGCTGGCCGTCCTGCCCGACGCCTGTTTCGTGATGAAGAAGGAGCTGATGCCCCTGCCTTTCTTCGGCTGGTTCGCCTGGAAGGCCAAGATGATCGCCGTGGATCGCGCGGGCCACGCCAAGGCGCTGAAGGACATGACGCGACAGGCGCGCGACCGCCTGTCCGAAGGCCGCCAGATCGTCATCTTCCCCGAGGGCACGCGCAACGATCCGGGCGTGCCAGGCGACTACAAGCCCGGCGTCGCCGCCATCTATCGCGATCTGGAAGGCCCCTGCTGGCCCGTCGCCACCAACTCTGGCGTCCACTGGCCGGCTCATGGTTTCCGCCGGTATCCCGGCACGGTCGTTTTCGAATTCCTTGAGCCGATTCCGGCCCAGCTGAAGCGCGGCGCGATGATGGCGTTGCTGGAAAGTCGCATAGAGACGGCGTCGTTGGCGCTGCTGGAGCCGAAGGCCCAGCTTGCGCATTCTGAACCGGCCTGACCTCCCCGCTCGGGCGCCATTCATGGAAACGCCCGATGCTTCGCCCCCTTCTGCTCTCCGTCGCCTTCGCCGCTGTCGCCGGCTCCGCCTTGGCCCAGTCGCAACCCTACGAGCAGATCAGGCCCGCCCCCCAGAACTGGACCGTCGATCTCGGCGCGGGCGTCCTCTATCGCAATGACTCCAACGGCGACACGGGCTCCAAGACGACGGTCGCTCCGTGGGTTTCGGCCAATTATCGCGACTTGGTCTATCTGAACCCGATCGACGGCCTGGGCTGGAACGCGATCAAGACCGACGACTTCCGCGCCGGCCTGCAACTGCGCCCGCGCTTCTCGGCCGATGATATCGAAGGCCTGACGCTGGATCGTCCGGGCTTCGGCGCCGACCTGGCCGCTTACGCCTACAAGCGTCTGCCCGGCAATGTGGTCGTCGGCGGTCGGATCAGCCGCGACGTGTCCGACGTCAGCGAGGGCACGGAATACTATGCCTCCGTCGGTCATCAGCGCGTGACGTCGGTCGGCCTGCTGAACGCCTCGGTCTATGTGCGCGGCGGCGATTCCAAACTGGCCGATGCCTACTATGGCGTCAGCACCGCCGAGGCGGCCGCCAACGGCATCAGCGCCTATTCCCCCGGCGGCGGGCTTCAGGGCGCGGGCGCCAGCCTGGTCCTGCTGGTCCCGGTCGGCGACAATTGGGGCGCCGGGGCCTTGCTTAACTATGAACGCCGCCTCGGTGACGTGGCCGACAGCCCCCTGTCGCAAAGCGACGACGCCGTCCGCACCGGCGTCTTCATCGCCCGTCGCTTCGGCGGCTGATAGCAATGCGGCGGCTGCGAATGCGGCCGCCGCTTCTTGCCCTTTGATCAGGTGGCCGCGAACTCACTCAGCGCATCGATGACGGCGCGGTTCTGGTCTTCGGTGCCGATGGTGATGCGCAGAGCCTGAGGCAGGCCGTAGCCGCCGACAGGGCGGACGATGATGCCCTTGGTGTTCAGATAGTCGTTGGCGGCGGCGGCGCGCTCGGCGCTGTCGAACAACACCAGCACGAAGTTGCCGGCGCTGGGCAGGACGTTCAGCCCAAAGCCGCGCAGGGCCTGGGTCAGGCGCGGCTTCCAGTTCGAGATCAGATCGCGCGACGCCGTCTGGTGCGCCTCGTCCGACAGGGCGGCCGTCGCGGCCTCAAGCCCCGGCACCGAGACGTTGAACGGCAGCCGAATGCGGTCGATGGCCTCGGCGACTTTCAGCGGCGCATAGCCGAAACCGATGCGCAAACCGCCCAGGCCATGGATCTTGGAGAAGGTGCGGGTGACGACGATGTTCTCGGCGTCCTTGGCCAGCGGGAAGGCGGTTTCCCAGTCGGCCTCGGTCACATATTCCGCATAGGCCTCGTCCACGACCAGGATGACGTGGGCCGGCAGGGCGGCGTGCAGGCGACGGATTTCTTCGCCCGTATTGTAGCTGCCGGTCGGGTTCGACGGATTGGAGACATAGACGATCTTGGTCCGGTCATCGACCTGGGCCAGAAGCGAATCGACCTCGGCCTTGAAGTTCGGCTCGGGAGCCAGCTTGACCTGGGCTTCGCAACCCAAAGCGCTGATGCGGTAGGCGAGAAAGCCGTACTGGCCGCAGACGATGTTGTCGCCCGCCGTCAGATAGGTCTGGTTCAACAGGGCGAAGACCTCGTCCGAGCCGTTGCCGAAGATCAGCCTGTCAGGCTCCAGCCCGTGCAGTTCCGATACCGCGTTCCGCAGCTTGGTCGCCCGGCCGTCGGGATAGATGTGGATATTCTTGACTGCCATCTCATAGGCCGCACGCGCCTTTTCGCCCGCGCCCAGCATGTTCTCGTTGGACGACAGCTTCATCGGCTCGGCGACGCCGGCGATGGACGACTTGCCGCCGACATAGGGGGCGATGTCGAGGATGCCGGGCTTGGGGGCAGGGCCGTGTGGCGCGGTCGCGTCGGTCATGGAAAGCCTTGATCTCAGAAGATGGGGGCGGCGCCGATCACGCCGCTCATTCGTCCGGGCGCGCTCTTCAGCCGCCCGTCGTCGACCTGCACATAGCCCGTCAGCATGAACAGCTTCAACCCGCCCGCCGCCGCCAGCGGATCTGCGACCAGTCCCGCGTCACCCAGGGCGTCCACGATCTTGGTCTCGGACCAGCCGCTGTCGGTGACCCAGAAGCTGCGGTCGTCGCCCGTGGGGCCGGACATCTCCTTGCACACGACGAAGGCCTGGGGCCGGCCGCGCCGGTCGTCCGGCAGGGCGGCGACGATCTTCAGTTCAGGCCGCGCCAGCAGGCGGCCCCACCACGGCCGGTCGGGCGACAGGTCGATCACGGCGCGCGAGCCGGCCTCTGCCGCCTTCAACGCCTCGTCGGCGGACATAGGCCGCGACCGCAGGCCATAGCGGTCCGTGGCCAGGGCCTGGGCCACGCCGCCACAGACGACCAGCGCGGGTCCGGTCGCTACCTCGATCCGGCCCCACACCGCCTTGACCGCCGCACCCTCATCGGGCGAGGCGCCGTCTAACAGTTGACGCAGGGCGATGGCCGAGGCGTCGGCTCGGTCGCGCGGACCGGCGGCGACCCGCGCCCGCACCGCCTCGACCAGGGCGCGATCCAGCGCCAGCAGGACGTCGTCGGCTTCGGGCTCGTCCAGCAGGGCCATTAGAACAGCTTCGGCGCCGGGGCCAGCGGGAAGGGGCCGAGCCAGGTGCGGCCGTCGCGGAAGACCAGCGTCAGCGGCAGCTGCTCCTTACCCGTCGCCTCGGCGGCGCCCGCTGCGGCGGCGGCCCCTGCCGCACCGATGCGATTCACCGGCCCCTGACGCGTCGCCATCAGGCCGGCCAGGGCGGGCAGAGGCTTTTGCGCCTGGAGCTGGACCTGGCCGGTCAGCCGGCCGTTCGCATCGGCTCGCAAGACATCGCTGAAGAGGGTTGCGCGGCTGTCGCCGGCCTGCAGATCGCCGCGCACATTGCGGAAGGTTCCGCCCGCCTTTGTCCAGGCGGAGAAGACGCCCGCAGCATCGCCGCCAGTCTTCAGCAGGCTGGCCTGGCCGATCTCGGCCTCCAGCTGTGTCGTCAGGCGGCCGTCCTGGGCGAAGCCTTCGACGGGGCCGTCCGCCCGCCCCTGCCCGTCCACCAGCCGGAACATGACATCGACGTCGTCGGTCGGCGCGCTCGAACCTTCCAGATGCGGCCGAGCATAGAATTCGATCCGCGCCGCGCGAGCGATGGGGAAGGGTTCGGCGCCGGTCTGGGCCGTGAAGACCGGATTGACCATCTCCAGCGCCAGATTGGGCCAGCGCTGATCGATGCCGCTGGCGCTCATGCGGATGGCGTCGCCCTTGACCGCAACCTCGCCCTTGCCGGCGCGGGTCAGCATCAGGCCTTGCGGAGCCACCACCACCCATTTGGTCGGCTGATAGGCGTTGGCCTCCGCGGCCAGTTCGGTCGCCTTGATCGCATGGCCCGACGGCGCCTGAACGATCAGGTTCGTCAACGCTACATGGGTGCGAAACGGCCAGCCCTTGATGGATTTGTCGGCGAAGCGGATGTCCCAGCCGTCCTGACGCAGGGTCTGGACCTGGGCCTCAAGCCGCGTATCGATCTGGCGCGTCAGGAAGATCCACCATCCGGTCCAGGCCGCCAGCGCGATCAGCACCAGGATGAAGGGCGCATACAGGCCCTTGCGGCTGTGTCGCTTGGTCGTCGAGGCGTCGGTCATGCCGGACCTATAGCGCGCCGCACCTCGCCCTTCTAGGCGGTCAGGTCAGCCAGCACCGCCTTCGCCGCCCGCCGCGCATCCTCCGGCGCCAGCCCCAGCAGAAGCCCCCGCTGGCCGCCGTTGATCAGGATCTGATCGAACAGGATGGCGGTTTCGTCCATCGCGGTGGGGACGGCCTTTCGCTGGCCGAACGGGCTGACCCCGCCGACCTTGTAGCCTGTCAGCCGTTCGGCGTCGGCAGGCTTCATCATCTGGGCCGACTTGGCCCCCAGCACCGCCGCCAGCTTCTTCATGCTGACCTCGCAGTCGGACGGCACGATGACGCAGGCCGGAGCGCCGTCGATCAGGACCATCAGGGTCTTGAACACCTGTTCAGGCGCCACGCCCAGCGCCTCGGCGGCCTGCAATCCCACGCGCGGCGCGTCGGGATCATAGTCGTAGGGAAACAGAGCGAAGGCGACGCCGGCCTTGGTCAGGGCGACGGTCGCGGGCGTGGTCTTGGACATCCTAAGTCGTCTCGGGGTTCAGGAAACTGCGGGTCAGCTCGACCGCATCGGCCAGGCCCATGCGCTGGACCTCGGTCCCTGGCGGCAGGCTGGCGAACAGGCGGGTGGGGGTGGCGGCGTCCAGCATCAGGAACACCCCCTTATCGTCGCCGCGCCGGATCAGCCGGCCGAACGCCTGGGCGATGCGGGCGCGGGCCAGCGCATCGTCATAACCCTTCCCTCCCAACCGTTCGCGCCGCGCTTTGTGCAGCAAATCCGGGCGCGGCCAAGGCACACGGTCGAAGGCGAGCACCCGCAGCGACCGTCCAGGCACGTCAACCCCGTCGCGCACGGCGTCGGTGCCCAAAAGGCAGGAATTCTCCTCGACCCGGAACATGTCCACCAGCGCCCCGACCTCCAGCGGATCGACGTGCTGGGCATATAGAGGCACGCCCGACTTCGCCAGATCCGGCCCCAGCCGCTCATAGACCGCCTTCAATCGGCGAATGGCGGTGAACAGGCCGAGGCCCCCGCCGCCCGCCGCCAGGAACAGTTCGCGCATCGCCGCCGCTGTCTGGCGCGGATCGTCCTTGACCAGGTCGTTGACGACGATGACCCGGCTGTTGGCCGCATAATCGAACGGGCTCTCGACCTTCAGGGTGCGGGGCGGTTCGATCAGACGCGCCGAGCCGGTCCGCATCCGCGCCAGGTCGAAAGGGTCTTCCTGCAAGGGATCGGACAGGGTGGCCGACGTCACCAGCACCCCGTGCGACGGCACGATCACGGCGGCCTCCAGCGGAACCGTCGGGTCGATCCAGTGGCGACGCAGGGCCACGTCGTGGATGCGGCCGAACGCCGTCTCGGCCGACAGCCAATCGACGAAGTCGGGATCGGGCTGATCGCTGCCATCTTCCAGCGCCGCCAGCATCGACCGCCACCCCGGCAGGGTCATGCGCGCGCGCCGATCCAGCCCGCGTAGCGCCCCCTCGATACGCGACCGTTGCGATCCGTCCAACTCGGCCGCTTCGTCGTCGAGGATGTCCTCCAGATGCCGCGACAGGGCCAGCAACGGCGCCTCTATGGCGGCCAGGGCCTGGGCCGCCGCACGCGCCGTTTCGGCGACGGGATCGGTCACCGGCTTCAGCGCGCACTCCATGCCGAACTCGGGCCCGCCATAGGTGTTGGTCTCCGCCGTGCGGGCGCGCAGCTGGTCCAGGGCGGCGGCCAGGAAGGCTTCGATCGGGCCGATCGGATTGACCTCGCCCGAGGCTGGCGCAACGCGGCCCGACACGCCTTCCCCCGGCAGGGCGGCCGAGGCGCGGATGGCGTCCTGCAGCGCCTTCATCGCCGCCTCATTGTCGTTGACCATGTCGCCCAGCCGCTGTTCCAGCCCGCGACCGCGACGCCCCCGCCCCTCCGGCCCCCGGATCCAGCGGCGCAGCTCGGCCGCCTCCTGGCCCGACAAGCAGGCGGAAAAGGCGCTGTCGGCGGCGTCGAACAGGTGGTGGCCCTCGTCGAAGACGATCCGCTTCAGCGCCGCCGTCTCACCGTCCGACTTCTGGCCCCGCGCAGAGCGTGCGCCGTCGAACGCCGCTTGGGTCAAAACGAGGGCGTGATTGGCGATGACCAAATCAGCGCGGCGGCTGGCGCGGATGGTCTTTTCGACGAAACAGGCGCGGTAGTGGGGACAGGCGGCGTGGACGCACTCGCCGCGCCGATCCACCAGATTGGCCGCTCCCGCCGCATGGGCCGCCGGCATGGCGAACAGGCCGGGCAGCCAGCCGGGAAAGTCCCCGCCCGTCATGTCGCCGTCGCGCGTATGCAGGGCCCAACGCCCGGCCAGCGCCAGGCCGATCAGGTCGCCATTCCCCAGCTGGGCCGCCTGCACCATGTCCTGAAGATTAAGGACGCACAGATAGTTCTCGCGCCCCTTGCGGATTACCGCCTTCTTCTTGCGCTCGGCCGGATCGGGCCACAGCGAATGGCTTTCACGGTCGATCTGGCGTTGCAGCGCGCGGGTATAGGTCGAGATCCACGCCGCTCCCTGGTTCCGCTCGGCCCATAGGGAGGCGGGCGCCAGATAGCCCAGGGTCTTGCCCGTGCCGGTCCCCGCCTCGGCCAGCAGCATGCGGGGCCGCCCCTCCTCATTCCTCGGCGAAAAGGCGAAGGCGGCCTCGGCGGCGTAGTCCGATTGGGTCGGCCGCGTCTCGTCCAGACCCGAGGCCTGAAGCAATTTCTCCAGCCGGATGCGCGCGCTCTCGCTGTCGACCGGCGCCGATCCCGCCTCGCCGCGCGGCGCCTCGTCCTCCCATTCGGTCAGCCGCGACCAGACATCCATCCCTGACCCGCGATGCTGGCGCGCCCGCACGCCACCGGCCTCCAGCGCCTGTACCACCCGCTCGCCCCAGGCCCAGCCGGCGCGCTGCATCGTCAGCGCCAGGACATAGGCCGCCTCGCGCTCGGCATAGGCCGGATCGGCCAGTTCGCGCAGCAGCAGTCCCGCGGCCTCGCGCAGGGCCGCCGCCTGTTCCTCCGCCGATTTCGGCTCGGCCGATCCCAGCGACAGCGCCAACCCCGTCGGCGACGGCGCACAGAAGCGCGCCGGCCGCACGAAGGCGTAAAGCTCCAGCACGTCCATCAGATCAGTCGATCGCGGCGGCGGCGTCAGCCCCAACCGGCGCGCCGTCAGCGACGCATGCGCTGCCATCACCGGGCCGGTGCTGAAGAACCCCTCGGCCGCCCCGCGTCCGATCTTCCTGGCCCCCGCCTCATCGCACACCGCACCGGCGCCCGGCGGCGTGGCGAGCGCCGGCGGCAAGTTCGCCCACGGCTGGGCGCCGCTCAGGCGGGTTTCGAAAATGACGGATTCGTCGGACACGTCCGATAGATAGCGAGCCTGGGGCTGAAACGGAACGGGAACATGCTATATCCCGTCCGTGACGACCGCCGCCGCTCCCGCAACGCTTCCGCCCCTGTTCGCCGACTGGTTCGCGTCGCGCGGCTGGTCGCCCCGGCGGCATCAGCTGGAGATGGTTGCGGCGGGGGAGGCCGGCCGCCACGCCCTGCTGGTCGCGCCGACAGGCGGGGGCAAGACGCTGGCGGGGTTTCTGCCCAGCCTGATCGACCTGGCCGAGCGCGAACCTAAGCCGACGACCGGGCCTGGGTCGGGGGTGCATACGCTTTATCTGTCGCCGCTGAAGGCCCTGACGACGGACGTCGAGCGCAATCTGATGACCCCGATCCGCGAGATCGGGCTGAATATCCACGTCGAGACGCGCACCGGCGACACCAAACAGTCCAAACGCCAGCGACAGCGTGATTTTCCGCCCGACATCCTGCTGATCACGCCCGAGCAGTTGGCCCTGTTCTGCGCCTGGGAAGGCGCCCGTTCTTATTTCGCCGATCTGAAGTGCGTGGTGCTGGACGAGGTCCATGCGATCTGGAGCGGCAAGCGCGGAGACCTGTTGTCGCTCGGGCTGGGCCGTTTGCAGAGCTTCGCGCCCGATATGCGACGGGTGGGGCTGAGCGCGACCATCGAGGATCCCGATCTGATCCGGCGGTGGTTGGCGCCGGGCGATGCGGAGACGAAGACCCCCTCCCCCGCTTCGCGGTCCCCCTCCCCGCAAAGCGGGGAGGAGACTCTGGCCGACCTGTTTCCTCCCCATGCCATGGGGAGGGGGATCGCCGAAGGCGGTGGAGGGGTTCTTGACGCGGTGACTCTCGTCCGCGGCGACCCCGGCGCGCCTGCGGTCATCGACGTGCTGATCTCCGAGGGCAAGGTGCCGTGGGCGGGCCACACGGGCCAGCACGCAATTCCTGAGGTGTATGCCGCCATCCAGCGTTCGACCCTGGCGCTGATCTTCGTCAACACCCGCTGGCAGTCGGAGTTCGTGTTCCAGCAGTTGTGGGCCATCAACGACGAGAACCTGCCTATCGGCCTGCACCATGGCTCGCTGGCGGCCGAGCAGCGGCGCAAGATCGAGGCGGCCATGGCGCGCGGCGATCTCAGGGCCGTGGTCTGCACCTCGACGCTGGATCTGGGCATCGACTGGGGCGACGTGGATCTGGTCATCCAGATGGCGGCGCCCAAGGGCTCCAGCCGCCTGGTCCAGCGGATCGGCCGCGCCAACCACCGGCTGGACGAGCCGTCGCGTGCGCTTCTGGTGCCCGCCAGCCGTTTCGAGATGCTGGAGTGCCAGGCGGCGCGCGAGGCCGTCGCCGACAACGCCTTCGACTGGGAGCCGGTCCACATCGGCACGCTCGACACTTTGGCCCAGCACGTCATGGGCGTCGCCTGTTCCGAGCCGTTCGACATGCAGGTCCTGTATGACGAGATCACCGGCTGCGGCCCCTATCGCGACCTGACCTGGGAGCAGTTCGAGGAGGTGGTCGATTTCGTCGCCACCGGCGGCTATGCGCTGCGCACCTACGACCGGTTCGCCCGGATCGTGCGCACGCCGGATGGCCGCTGGAAGGTCCGCAACCAGCACATCGCCCAGCGGCACCGCATGAACGTCGGCGCCATCGTCTCGGCGGGAACGCTGAACGTTCGCGTCGCCAGCCGTCGCGGCGGCGCCTCGCGCCAGCTGATCGGCGGCCGCAAGGTGGGCGAGGCCGAGGAGTGGTATTTCGAACAGCTGACACCCGGCGACACCTTCCAGTTCGCCGGCCAGACCTGGGCGTTTCAGGGCATCACCGGGACCGACGCCCTGGTCACCCACGCCAATGACAGCGACCCCAAGATTCCGTCATGGGGCGGATCGAAGTTCCCGCTGTCGACCTCGTTGGCCGACCGGGTGCGGACGATGATCCACGACCGCGACCACTGGCGTGTCCTGCCGCCCGACGTGCAGGAATGGCTGGAGTTGCAGGAAACCCGCTCGGTCATTCCCGACGCCGAATCCATGCTGGTGGAAACCTTTCCGCGCGGCAGCCGGCATTTCCTGGTCGCATACCCGTTCGAGGGCAATCTGGCCCACACCACCCTGTGCATGCTGCTGACCAGGCGGCTGGACCGGATGGGCGTCGGGCCGCTGGGCTTTGTCGTGACCGACTATTCGCTGGCGATCTGGTCGATCAAGCCGATGGACACGATCGATCTGGACGCCCTGTTCCAGCCGGACATGCTGGGCGACGATCTGGAAGCCTGGCTGGAGGAAAGCTTCATGATGAAGCGATCCTTCCG
This sequence comes from Brevundimonas sp. MEB006b, assembly GCF_030209705.1. NCBI lineage: Bacteria > Pseudomonadati > Pseudomonadota > Alphaproteobacteria > Caulobacterales > Caulobacteraceae > Brevundimonas > Brevundimonas sp. MEB006b. The sequence goes on along the minus strand of NZ_JARVRL010000001.1, from coordinate 280,463 downwards.
CAATTGCGCCCTGATCTCGGGCTTGATCGAGCGCCGCCAGCCCGGCGCCGAAAAGACCGGCCGGCAGGTGACCTTCTCCACCGACCTGATCTACGACGTGCTGCGCCGCCACCAACCTGACCATCTGCTGCTCAAGACCGCCCGCGCCGACGCCGCCTCCGGCCTGCTGGACGTGGCGCGCCTGGGCCAGATGCTGGCGCGCATCGAGGGGCGCATCCGCCACCAACCCTTGAACCGCGCCTCGCCGTTCTGCGTGCCCGTTCTGGTCCAGATCGGACGCGAGCGGGTCAGCGGAGACGCCGCCGAAATGATCTTGGACGAAAGCGCCGACCTGCTGATCGCCGAGGTCATGGACGACGCCGAGCCGCCCAGCCCGTCGGGTGCCGCATGAACGCCGCCCTGCGCCAGACCCTGTCCCCGGCCCGCAAGATCTGCGGTTCGCTGAGCGTGCGGATCGCAGGCGAGGCCTGCGTATTGCGCTGTTCCGGAGCGATGTGGGTGCCGGCCCACGGCGCCCTGATCGTCGCGGATCTGCATCTGGAAAAGGGGTCAGCCTTCGCCGTGCGCGGCCAGCTTCTGCCGCCCTATGACAGCCGCGCCACGCTGGACAGGCTGGAAGCCGAGATTGTCGAGCTGAACCCGGCCGTAGTCATGCTGCTGGGCGACAGCTTCCATGACACCAAGGCCATTCCCCGCATGGCGGCCGACGACCGGGCGCGGCTGGACCGGCTGGCGGCGGGGCGCGACTGGCTGTGGCTGGAAGGCAATCACGACCGCGAGGCGCTCGCTCGCGATGCGGACACGGCGTCCCGCCTGCCCGGCCGGGTCGTCGGCGACATGATGCTCGGCGCGCTGCGTCTGACCCACGAACCGGAGGCGCTGAGCGCCGACGACGATCGTCGTGGCGAGGTCGCGGGCCACCTTCACCCCGCCGCCAAGGTCGCCGCCTATGGACGCGGCGTGCGCCGTCCTTGCTTCGTCACCGACGGATCGCGCATCGTCCTGCCGGCCTTCGGCGCCTTCACCGGCGGGTTGAACGTGCGCGATCCCGCCATCGCCGACCTGTTCGCCGCCCCGCCCATGGCCGCCGCCCTGGGACGCGACCGGGTCCACGCCCTGGATTGGGCGATCCTGCGATAGTTTGTTCGTAAAGCGTTCAGCACGTCGCTTCACCGCATCTTGGCGGACAGCGATGCAGGATGACGGCGGATCAATGTCACGGACACCCGCCTCATGTTCACGCCCCGTCGCATCGTCATGGCCGCCCGCCTCGGCTTCGCCCTGGCGGCCTTGGGCATGGCCGTCCTGATGCTGGGGCCCTTTCAGGGTCTGGAACAGGTCTTCGGCCTGAACGACAAGGCCGCCCACGTCATCGCCTTCTATGGCGTGGCCAACGGCCTGTTCCTGATCGCGCCGAACCAGCGCCGCGACGACTTGGCCCTCTATGTCATCGCCGCCGCCTTCGGGGCGGAACTGCTTCAGGCCCTGACCGGCCGAAGCGTCTCCGTCATCGATTTCCTGGCGGGTGCGGCCGGCGTCGCCGCCGCCTGGGCGCCCGGCCGGATCGAACAGTTGCGCCAGGCCTTCCGCCGCCATCCGGACATGACGCTGGCCGAGATCGACCGTCTGGATCGCCGCCTGCGCCGTCGCCGCGTCGAAACCAGCCGCCCGGGCGTCGCCGTCCTGCGCCCCTAGGGCTCCAGCTCGATGTCCCAATAAAGGTAGTCCAGCCAGCTCTGGTGCAGATAGTGCGGCGGGAAGCGTCGGCCGGCGTCCTGTAGCTGCCAGGCGTTGGGGCGATAGGGTTCGCGGCGGATCGGCATCATCGCCTGGCGCGGCGTTCGTCCGCCCTTGGCCAGATTGCAGGGGCTGCAGGCCGCGACGATATTGTCCCAGGTCGTGCGTCCGCCCTGTGAGCGCGGGATGACGTGGTCGAAGGTCAGTTCGGCCGACTGACCGCAGTACTGACAGGCGAAGCCGTCGCGCAGAAAGACGTTGAAGCGCGTGAAGGCGGGGCTGCGGTCCTGATCCACATAGCTGCGCAGCGCAATCACGCTGGGAAGCTGCATCTCCATCGACGGCGAGCGGACGACCTTGTCATACAGGGACACCACGTCCACGCGGTCCTGATAGACCGCCTTGACCGCCTCCTCCCACGGCCACAGCGACAGCGGATAATAGGACAGCGGCCGGAAGTCGGCGTTCAACACCAGGGCGGGGAAGCCGGAGGGTGGTCGATGGAGAACCTGCATCAGGCCCTCCCGCGCGGACGGGGGGATTTTGAGGCGACAGAGGTGAGGACACGTCTCCTTCCCTAGTCTTGTGAGATCAGCCTACCCCTGATTCCCGATCATCGCCATGACCAGTGTGCAGCGTTTTCGTGACGTCCTGCCTCAGACCCGTCGCGCGTGGGTCGGGAACCCCGGCAGGGTCCAGCCCCAGCGCAAGGCGGCCGCGCGCAGCAGGAAGCCCGACAGCGCCGCGACGATGGCGGCAGGCCAGACGCCGACGCCCGGCGCCCTCAGCACCATATAGACCGTCGCCGCCAGGATCGCGGCCGTGACGTTGATCTCTCGCCGCAGCAGGATCGACGGCTGACCCGCCAGGGTGTCGCGCACCACCCCGCCGAAACAGGCCGTCAGCGTGCCCATGACGATGCAGATCAGGGCCGGCGCCCCGGCTGCCTCGGCCTTGGCCGCCCCCATCACGCCATAGGCCGCAAGACCCACCGCATCCAGCCACAGCAGGGCGCGAAACCGCCAGTCGCGCTGCCCCACCAGCCAAAGGGCCGTCGAGGCGAAAAGGCAGACCGCCAGATAGCGCCAGTCCTGCACCCAGAAGACCGGCAGGCCGAGCAGCAGGTCACGCAGCGTCCCGCCGCCCACGCCGGTGATGGCGCCGAAGAAGGCGAAGGTGACGACGTCGTGCTTCTCGCGCGCGGCGGCCAGGGCGCCGGTGGCGGCGAAAACCGCCACGCCGGCGAAATCCAGCGCGGTTAACACGGTCTGCGGATTGCGCAGCGGTTCGGTCAGAGCGGGATCGAGCGGGGTCATGCCGGCGCATCCAGCGCGATCTCGCCGCGCTTCACGCCCGTGTACCAGGCCCACAGCAGATGGGTGGCGACCGCACGATAGGGCCGCCAGATCTCGGCGCGGGCATAGGCGCCCTTCTGATCGGGCCGCACCTCTGCGCCGTCCGCCCAACGGATCGCCTCCTGCAAGGCCACGTCGCCGCCGGGGAAGACATCCAGCCGCCCCTCGCACATCATCAGATAGGCCTCGGCCGTCCACAGGCCGACGCCCTTCAGCGCCGTCAGGGACGCAATCGCCGCCTCGTCATCCAGGTTGGCCAGATGCTCCAGATCGATCTCGCCCGCGATCTGCGCCCGCGCGATCACCTGTCCATAGGTCGCCTTCTGTCGCGACAGACCCATGCCGCGCAGTTGATCCAGATCGTGCGCCAGCAACAGCTCGGGCGTGATGCCGCCCATGCCTTCACGCAGCCGCGCCCAGACCGAAGCGGCCGAGGCCACCGACACCTGTTGCTCCACGATCATGCGGAACAAACCTTCGAACCCGCCAACTCTCAACCGCCACTCCAGCGGCGGCGTCTGGGCGTCCACGCGAACGAGCGCCGGATCAGCGGTGACCAGCGCCCGGCGCGCGGCGGCGATATCATCAGGCGTGGGTGCGAGCGGCATACGCTATGCTTACGGCCCGTCGCGCTTGTCGGAAAGAGCGGGGGCGCCGTTGAGGACCGCAAACCGCTAAGGAGCGTCGTGATGTTCGCCACCCGCTTCGCCCCCTCGCCTACCGGCCGCCTGCACAAGGGCCACGCCTTTTCGGCCCTGACCGCCTGGACGGCGGCGAAGGCGGCGGGCGGGCGGTTCGTGCTGCGCATTGAGGATATCGATCCGACGCGATGCCGGCCGGAATATGAGGCGGGCGTTCTCGAGGACTTGGCTTGGCTAGGTCTGGATTGGGAGACGCCGGTCCAGCGCCAGTCGGATCATCTTGGAGAGTACGCCGCCGTGATCGAAAATCTGCGGACGCGAGGCCTGCTCTATCGGTGTTTTCGCACGCGCAAGGAGATCCTGAGCGCCATCGGCGACGCGCCGCACGGGGCGATGGAGGCGGCGAGGCCCGGTCCGCATTCAGCCGACGAGGAGGCGCATCTGCTGGCCTCGGGCGCTCCGTTCGCATGGCGGCTCTCGCTGGATCGGGCGCGGGAGGCCTTGGGCGAGGCGACCTGGAACGGCCTGAGTTTCGTCGAGGAGGGCGAGGGTCCGAACGGCGAAAGCGGCGTCGTCGCCGTCGATCCCGAGGCGGCGGGCGATGTGGTTCTGGCGCGCAAGGATACGGGCGTCGCCTATCATCTGGCCGTGACGCATGACGACGCCTTGCAGGGGATCACACACGTGATCCGGGGCCAGGACCTGTTCGAGGCCACGCATGTGCAGCGGCTGATCCAGACCCTGATGGGCTGGCCGGCGCCGACCTATCGTCATCATGCCTTGCTGACAGGGCCGGACGGACGGCGCTACGCCAAGCGCGATCGCTCAATCACCCTGGCCGAGCTGAGGGCCGGCGGATTGACGGCCGAAGCCCTGCGCGCCGAACTGGGCTTCAGCTCCGCCGGCTGAAGATGCGCGAGGCGCCATAGCCTGTCAGGGCGGCCAGGACGACGCACAGCACGCCGTACAGCCACGGCCGACGGTGGGCGAACTCATAGATGTCGCGCTCCAGTCCGACCTTTTCGACCGTCAGGGTCAGATTCGACACCGACTGCGGCTCGCCGTCCTGAAACAGCCAGACCTCGGCGTAGTATTTGCCGGTGGGCGCCACGGTCGGCAGCTTGACCTCGGCGCGGAACAGGCCCCGGTCGACGAACTCGACGCCTTCGGAATCGGTGTCATAGAGGGCGGCGGCCTCCTTCAGCCGGATCACCGCGCGGCGCCAATCCAGATAGTCGTCGCCCAGACGGCTGACGACCACATCGCGCACGCCGTAGCGGGTGACGGTGCGGCTTTCCTCGGGCGCGTCGATGCGCAGGTGATCGACGCCGACGCCGAGGCGGCGCAGCTGGCCGAAGTCCGCGATATCACTGAGCGGGCGCGTCGAGGCGGTCATGTAGAAGCCGGGCGCACCCTCGAACAGCACGGGCCGGCTGTTCAGCCAGACACCGGACGTGCGCGTCTTCTTGACCAGGCGGATCGGCGCGTCCGGCCCGCGCACCACGACCACGACATCCGCAGGTTCGGGCGTCGGATTGAACACCGCGCCGTATAGGACGATGGACGCGCCCCGAAAGCTGCTGTCGACCCGGACCTGGGCGTCGGTCAGGGCGGCGGCGACGCGCAGGTCGCCGGTCGTCGCTTCGGACCGATCGAGCGGCGGGGCCGCGACGGGGGGCGGAGGGGGAGGAAGCGCCTGCATCAGTCGGCGATCCCCGGCGCGATCATGAAGATGTCGTTGGGCCGCACGAACAGATCCAGCCCCATCTGGATCCCGACCAGCAGAACGATCAGGCCCAGCGCCGCGCGCAACTCCTCGGCGCGGAACCGCCCGGCGAACCGCGCGCCGATCTGGGCGCCGACCACGCCGCCCAGCAGCAGGATGGTGGATAGGACGATGTCGACCGTCTGGTTTCGTCCGGCTTGCAGGATGGTGGTGATGGCGGTGGTGATGATGATCTGAAACAGGCTGGTGCCCACCACCGCGCCCGCGCGCATGCGCAGGATATAGAGCATGGCCGGGACCAGGATGAAGCCGCCGCCCACCCCCATGATGGCCGAGAGGACGCCCGCGAAGACGCCCAGGCCGAACGGCGGCAAGGCGCTGATATACAGACCCGACTTGGGGAACTTCATCTTCAGCGGCAGACCATACAGCCACATCGGCCGCCGACGCTGTTTGTGCGGCGCAGGCAGCCCCCGGCGGCGGCGCAGGATCTCGGTCAGGCTTTCGTTCAGCATCAGAATGCCGATCGCGCCTAGGAAGACGAGATAGGACAGGGCCACGACCAGGTCGGCCTGGCCCAGCAGGCGCAGGTAGCGAAACAGCTCGACCCCCGCCAGGGCGCCGGCCGCCCCCCCGGCCGCCATCACTGACCCCATCTTGAAATCGACCGAACCAGCGCCCGCATAGCGGATGACGCCCGACGTCGAGGAAGCCACGACGTGGCTGGCCTGGCTGGCGACGGCGACGGTCGGTGGAATGCCCAGGAAAACCAGGATCGGGGCCATCAGGAAGCCGCCGCCGATGCCGAACAGGCCGGACACGAATCCGACCACCGCCCCCAGGATCACCAGGGTCGGCCAGTTCACCGAAACCTCGGCGATCGGCAGATAGATGTCCAAAGGACGCGCCTTCGGCTGGAGCGGACACAAGAATCGCCGTCAGGCGGGCGAGGTCGGGGACGACCGGGCGACCGATAGCCGCCCGGCGCCTAGGAATCTAGCCTGTCGCCTGGGCTTGACCCTGCGACTGGGCCACGAAGGCGTCGGCGGCGGTGCGGGCCGCGCGCTGGGCCGTGGCGCTGGCCGTCGGACGCAGGCGCGTCACGGCGGCCTGGGCCTCCGCATCCCCGCCGCGCGCGGCGATCATGTACCATTTCAGCGCTTCGGTCGGATTCTTGGCCACGCCGTCGGCGCCGGTCTCGTAGATGCGCGCGACATTGTACTGGCTGTCCGGGAGACCGCGCTCGGCCGCGTTCAGCAGCCAAGTCAGGGCCTCGGCCTGATTGGTCGCGCCGCCGTCGCCTTCAAAGAGTTGCATCCCATACAGATGCATCCCGCGCGGATCGCCGCCCTCGGCCGCGCGACGGCCCCACTGACGGCTTTGAGCTGGGTCGGCGGGCACGCCATTGGCGCCGTCCAGATACAGCTGACCCAGATAGGTCTGGGCGGGGGCGTAGCCTAGGTTGGCGGCGCGCTTCATGCCGTCCAGGCCAGAGTTGTCGCCGGCCTCCAGCTTGCCGATCGCCGCCTCATAGTCCGCCGCGCCGGGGCCGCCGATGTCGAAGGTCGCTTTCGGGCCGGTCGGCGTCACCGCCGACGCGGCCAGCGGCACGGCGCCGTTTGTCGTCGAGCCGCCGCCGAAGCTGGGCATCTCGAAGTCCGGCGCACCGCCGTCGGTCAGGGACAGATAGCCATAGACGCCCCCGGTCAGGGCGACCGCCGTGACTGAAGCCAGAAAGGCCTTCTTGACCGTCGATCCGTCCTTGGACGCCTGCCGGTCCAGCCGTTCCTGCAGCTTGGACTTGCCGCCGCGCTTCAGGCCGAACCCCGACCGGGGCGCAGGTTCCGGTTCAGCCGGCGCGGTGATTGCAGCACGGGCGGCGTCGATGGTGCTGCGGGTCGAGGCGGCGCGGCCGGCGGCGGCGGCGGCTTCCATGCTGGAGCGCAGCCGGCGCGGATCCACGAACTCGGTTTCACCGCCGAAATCGTCGTCGTCCGCGTCTAGGACGGCGGCGTCACGCTTTTCGGCCGGTGCGGTCGAGAAGCCCGGCGACGTCGCCTCCAGCGCATCCTCGACGTCGGCGCCGCCGAAACCGCTGAAGGGCTGGATGATGGGTTCGACGCCGTCGGGATCGACCTGGCGCATCGGCATTTCGTCGGTCAGCGCCTCGGCGGGCTCGGCCTCGGTCTGACCGACGGGCGCCGATGGGAAGGGCGCAGCAGTCGCGACTTCGGGCGTCACCGGATCGCTGGACCAGGCGTCCTGGTCGGTGAAGGTCTCATCGGGGAAGGCGGCGGCGCGCCAGTCGCCTTCGATGGATGCAGACTGGATCGGGGCCTGTATGGTCGCCGAGGCGGCGCGTTCCAGCACCTGTCGCGCCGGGGTCCACGCGGGCTCATTGTCCAGCGGCTTGTCACGGATCGGCGTCGGCGCGCGGGCGTCGATGCTTTCGCGAGCCTCGGCCAGCAGACGGGCGGTGCGCTCCTCGCTCAGACGCATCCGCTCGGCCAGTTCGCCGGAGGCGCGGTCGTAGCGCTGCTCGATCTTGTCCGAGCTTTCCGACAGGCGTCGGCCGATGTCTTCCAGCGCCTGCTGCGAGCGGCGCTCGGACTGGGCGATGCGATCGCTCAGCTGGTCCGAAATGCGGGTGATCTCGCCGCCCAGCTTCTCCAGGGCGATGGCGTGGCGATCGTCGCTGGCGGTCAGACGTTGGTCGACGCGGTCGACGTGGCGGGCGAACTCCTGGTCCAGACGCTCGGCGCGGCGGGCGACCTCGGTTTCGATGGTCTGGCTGACGACGTCGGCGGCGGCGCGGGCGACGGCGTCGGTGCGACCGTCGTTGTCCGTCTCGACCTTCTTGACGCGCGCATTCAGGTTGCGGGCGATGCGCAGGACCTCGCGGCCCATGGCCTCAAGGCCGATAGCGCCCTTCTCTTCGGACGCCTTCAACTGATCGCCGACAGCCTGGACGGCGCGTTCGATACGGTCGATGCGCGCGCCGGTTTCGGCAGCGTCCAGACGCTGCATCATCTCAGCGCGATTGTTGTCGATCTGACGCGACAGGCTTTCGGCCAGCTTCTCGAAACGGGCCAGGTCGCGCGCGCCTTCCGGCTCGACGCGGCTTTCGGCCGTCCGCATCCGCTGGTCCAGCGCAGCGAACGAGCGTTCCAGCGTCTTCAGGGCTTCGGTCGTGCGGTTCTGGGCCTCGTCCAGACGCGCGCTGACCTGGGCCAGCATTTCCGTGCCGACGCCGGGGCCGGCGGCCTTCTCGACCGCCTCCATCCGCTCGCGCAGATCGCTGACGCCCAAACGCTGGCGTTCCTCGATGTCGTACAGGCGCCCGGTCAGGGCGCCCAAGGAGGTCTCGATCTTGCCGAAGGCTTCCTGGGTCGACGGGCCGGTGTCGCGTTCGAAGGCGCGCAGGCGGCGATGCCCTTCGCGCAATTCCTCAGCGATGTCGTCGATGCGGCGGGCGGCGCCCTGCGCCTCAACCTCTTGGCCGTCCAGCCGACGCATAAGCCCCGCGACAGCCTGATCCACGCCCTGAATGGCGACGGTCGAGCGACGTTCGGCGGCTTCCAGCCGGGCGGCGATCACATCGATGGAGGCGCTGATCCGCTGCTGGCTGTCTTCGACCTCATAGGCGTCGTCCAGACGGCGGCTGCGGTTGCGGCGTTCGTATTCGGCGGCCTGAGAGCGACGCGGCAGGGTGGCGTAGCCCTCCTCCTCGTCTTCCATGATCATGGAGTTGAGCCATTCGCCCAGCGTCATGCCGGACCGGCGCGCCAAATCCTTGGCGACCTCGCGTGCTTTGGGATCGATTCCCTTAACGCTCCACGGCGCTGCAGCGCTCACTGATTCGTCTCCCAGCCCATGCGACGAAGGCTATACCGTCAATATCGAGGGTGTAAACTGATGGTTAACCGCAATATCTAGCAGCGATATCCCAATCCTGTGGACATCACGCCAGACAGCCGGATTTGTGAATCATCTCGGTTAACGCGGCATGAAGATTAACCTCCCGGCAAGGGTTCGCTTGCCAAGCGGCGCGGCTTTCGCCACCTGCGGCGCATGAGCTTGACCACCACCCTCGTCCTGCTGGGCGTCGCCCTCGCCGTCATGGTCTTTTGCGGATGGCGCGGCGCCCGGCCGCCAGATCCGTTCAAGGGACCGCGCCTGATGCCGTGGCGGTTCCTGATGGTGGGCGCGGCGGCGATCGCCATGCTGCTGCTGATCCACCTGGCGACGCTATTCGGCGCCGAGCGTGCGCCCTGGATACCCGGCGCCTAGAGGCGGGAACCCGATTGGGGCCGGTCGGTTGAACCTTGCGAACCACTCAAGGAGAGACCGCGTGTCCGACAAACTGACCCCCGCCGAGGCCGAGAAGGAATTCTGGAAAAGCCTGAAGGAGTCCAACACCGGCATGCTGGGCATCGATCGCCCCGGCTATCACCACCAACCCATGACCGGTTTCGGCGAGGACGAGACGGGGACCATCTGGTTCTTCACCCGCGACGACACCGATTTCGCCCGTGACGTCGCCGGCGGCGGCCAGAACGGCATGTTTTGCTACCAAGCCAAGGACGGCAAGGTTCAGGCTTGCATCCACGGCCGCTTGGCCATCGATCAGGACCGCAGCCGCATCGAGAAATACTGGAACCCCGTCGTCGCCGCCTGGTACCCGGACGGCAAGGACGACGCCCACCTGACCCTCGTCCGCTTCGACGCCGACGACGGCCGCGTCTGGGTGTCCGACAAGGGCGCACTCGGCTTCGGCTATGAAGTTCTCAAGGCCAACCTGACCAAGAGCGTCCCGGATGTCGGCGGCGTGTCGGACGTGAAGCTGTAAGAAGACTGATTACTAATCTGTGGTGATCTGGAAAAGCCGGGGAGCGATCCCCGGCTTTTTACTGTCAGCAGCCAGATATCCGCTCGACCCCGGATATTCGCGAGCGGTCCACTCCCAACGCATCGAGCCGATCGGCACACTCCAGAAAAACATGATCGTTCGAAGCCAAGCGGACGATCGCGTCGTCAGCTGACGGCCAGAACTTGGCTCTTATAAATCCGACGTTGACCTGCTGGCCTTGGCGCAGCCCTCTGACCAGCGCCAAATCAACGCAGGCCTGGTCACGATCATAAGGGTTGCATCGCGACGCGTGATTGCGGCCCTCTCTGTCAGTGATCACGAGCACCGGCAGCCCCTTGTAAGACGATATGCCGACGCGACCTTCAACGGTGAGGCTTCATAAAAGAACTTGCCCGGATCAAGCGTCGGCGCCGCCGCGGTGAAGAGCGCGAAGGCGCCGACCGAAACAGCCAGAAGCATTACAACGACAAACCAGAAGCGCGACGCGGTCGACATCGCCTTCCAGTCCTCCAATGTCATCCCCCGAAGCACCAGGCCAAAACGGCCTTCTGGGCGTGGATGCGGTTTTCGGCCTCGTCCCAGACCAGAGAGCGCGGCCCGTCGATGACGGCGTCGGTGACTTCCTCGCCACGGTGGGCGGGGAGGCAATGCAGGAAGACCGCTTCGGGATCGGCGAGATCCATAAGGGCTTCATCGACGCCGTAATGTTCGAACGCCGCCAAGCGCGCCTCATAGTCCTGATCCCCCATGGAGACCCAGGTGTCGGTGACGACGACGTCGGCGCCCTTGACCGCCTCGCGCGGATCGCTGGTGAGGGTGACGGCGTCGCCGCCCTTGGCCAGGTCGCGAAGGTCAGGGTGGTATTCCGCCGGGCAGGCGACGTTCAGATGAAAGCCGAACTTGGGCGCCGCGTGCATGAAGCTGTGGCAGACGTTGTTGCCGTCGCCGATCCAGGCGATCGTCTTGCCGGCGATCGGCCCGCGATGCTCCTCGATCGTCTGCAAGTCGGCCAGGATCTGGCACGGATGCGACCGGTCGGTCAGGCCGTTGACCACCGGCACGGTCGAGACGCGGGCGAACCGCTCGACATCCTCGTGATCGTTGGCGCGGATCATCACCGCATCCACCATGCGCGACAGGACGCGGGCGGTGTCCTCCACCGGCTCGCCGCGCCCCAGCTGCATGTCGGAGGCCGTGGCGATGATGGACGAGCCGCCCAGCTGGCGGATGGCCGCGTCGAAACTGAACCGCGTGCGGGTCGAGTTCTTCTCGAAGATCATCGCCAGGACGCGGTCCTTGCCGGGCGCATCGGCGTCGGCGCGACCCTGGGGCCAGCCCTTGCGGGCGGCCTTGCGGGCATGGGCGTCGTCCAAGATGGCACGCAGATCCGCCGCGTCCAGCCGGTGGATGTCGAGGAAGTGCCGGACCATATGTCTAGCTCCGCTCATCCCCGCGAAGCGGGGACCTAGTGCTGTGGGCGACAGCCGCCCGTCGGGTGTTTCATCCGTCGATCCCGCGTTCTCGAAAGAAGTGGGTCCCCGCTTTCGCGGGGATGAGCGGATGTCGGGCTCAGGCCGCCAGCTCTTCGCGGGCGACCTCGCAGGCCGCTTCGAAACGGGCCACGGCTTCGCGGGCCTCGTCCAGCGTCAGGTTCAACGGCGGCAGCAGTCGCACGCAGTTGTCGCCGCCGCCGGCGATCAGCAACTGCTGCGTGTCGCGCGCCAGGGCCATGAACTCGCGATTGTTCGGCACCATCTTGATGCCGATCAGAAGGCCCTTGCCGCGGACGTCGGCGATCACATCGGGGAAGCGTTCCTGAAGGCCGGCGAACTGCTGCTTCAGATAGCCGGCGACCTCGTTGACGTTGTTCAGCGTCTCGGGGCTGTTGATCAGGCTTAGCGCCTTTTGACCGACGGCCATGGCCAGGGGGTTGCCGCCGAAGGTCGAGCCGTGAACGCCGACCGTCATGCCCTTGGCCGCCTTGGCCGAAGCCAGACAGGCGCCGATGGGGAAGCCGCCGCCCAGGGCCTTTGCCACCGCCATGATGTCCGGCGCCATGCCCGCCCATTCATGAGCCCACAGCTTGCCGGTCCGGCCCATGCCGCACTGGACCTCGTCGAAGATGATCAGGACGCCGTGTTCGTCACATAGGTCGCGCAGCCCCCGCAGGCATTGTTCTGGCATGGCGCGGCAGCCGCCCTCGCCCTGCACGGGCTCGACGATGATGGCGGCGGTCGTGGGGTTGGCGATGGCGGCCTTGATCGCCTCGTGGTCGCCCCACTTCAGCTGGTGGAAGCCCTGCATCGGCGGGCCGAAGCCCTCGGTATAGCTGGGGTTGGCGGCGGCGTTGATCGCGCCATAGGTCCGACCGTGGAACGAGCCGTCGAAGCCGTAGATGTCGATCCGCTCAGGCGCGCCATTGGCCGAGTGGTATTTGCGCGCCGTCTTCAGCGCGCATTCGACGGCTTCGGTGCCCGAGTTGGTGAAGAACACCACGTCGGCGAAGCTGGATTCGCACAGGGCGTCAGCCAGCGCTTCCTGACCCGGAATGCGGAAGATGTTGGAGACGTGCCACAGCTTCTCGGCCTGATCCTTGACCGCCTGGACCAGTTCGGGGTGGGCGTGGCCCAGGCCGTTGGTTGAAATGCCGGCGACGCAGTCGAGATATTCGGTCCCGTCGGTCGCCCACAGACGCGCGCCTCGGCCGCGTTCCACTTCCAGCGGCGCGCGATTGTAGACACCCATCAAATGCTCAGTGGACACGGGACCAAGACCTCCAAAAGCGAGACGGCCCCGGCGCGAGCGCGACGGAGCCGGATCAATACGGTCAGGCGTTGTCGGACGCGCGAGGGTCTTAGTCAACACCGGCGCCACGGACGCCCCGCGCTCGCACATCGGCGATCAAGACGCGCAACGCCTGCCGTTGATCCGTGTCCAGCACGCGCAAGGGCAGGATGAAGTTGGTGTTGGGCGAGGCTGCGAAGATCAGGCGATCCTTCTCCTCCACCACCGCGACCAGATTGCGCCAGCCGATGCGGGTGTCGAAATCCGCCCCCGACAGCGCCAGACCGCTGTCATCGATGCGCCAGTCGGTTGGCCTCTGCGCGATCGGCGACCGGCGCGCCGCCGCCATGACCCTGTAATGCGCCAGGACCGACAGCCCGATAAAGCCGTACAGCCCGACCAACTGCAGGCCGACGATCCAGCCGGTCCGCTCCAGGGGCAGGCCGAGGCAGACAGCGATGGTCGCCAGCATGGCGCCGCCCAGAAACAACACGGGCAGGTTCGCCCAGCGCCGGACGACGGGCCACGCCTTGACGGCCGCCCGACCTTCCTTCGGCGTCGGCTGGACGCCGCGAACCTCGATGACCGCCGTCACTCGCCGCCGGGCGTCGTGGCCGGGGCCGCCGGTGCGGTTTCGGCGGCGACCGCTGCGTCCTTGGCCTGGATTTCGACCAGCTTCTTGTCCAGCGCCAAGCCCAGGTCGGCGATGAACAGGCCGAAGCGGGCGACGTCGACGCCCTTCAGATACGACAGCTTGTCCTCGGTCGAGTGGATGCGCTGGAAGACGGGCGGGACAAAGCCCTCCTTCAGGCCGTTGTCCTTGCCGCCGTTGAAGGCCAGCCACATCTGGTGGGCGCCGACCGCATCTTGAGTACCCATCGACACCACGGGCACGCCCGCGGCCGAGAAGGCGCGGTCGTCGCTGGGCGGATAGGTCGGATAGGGCATGCAGTCGAAGCCGCGTTCGGCGCACAGGCCGCGCAGCGTCTCCAGCACGAAGGCCGATTGCGGCCCATTGTTCTCGCCATACATGACCGTCTGACCATAGGCGGCGACATCGGCGTTGATGACGGCGGCGATCCGGTCCTTGCCGTGTTTCTCAAGGAAGGCCTTGGCGCCCAGAAGGCCCAGCTCTTCCTGGTCGGTGAAGACGAAGAAGAAGCGGTGGGCGACCGGCTGGCCTTCCAGCGCCATGTCCAGCGTCTTGGCCGCCTCCATCATCGCCATGACCGAGCCGACGTTGTCGACGATGCCCTGCGACAGCGTCCCGTCGCGCAGCTTCACCGCGTCATAGTGGGCGGTCACCACAATGTCCTTGTCGCCCTGACCGACCGTCACGACGACATTGGCGCCTTCCATCGGACCGGTGGCTTGGTTGCCGCCCTCGAAGGTCTGGATTTCGGGCGTGAAGCCCAGCGTCGTCAGGAAACCGACCAGGACCTGGGTCCGCTCGGCGTTGGTGGGCTTGATGAACTGGGCGGCGCCGGCGGCGATGTCGGGGCGGTCGCCGGCCTGGGGCGTCGCTTCCTGAGCGAAGGCGGGTACAGCGGCGAACAGGGCCGTGGCGGCGACGAGCGAACGAAACAGCATGAAGCGGACCTCTCGGGGGAGCGATCCGCAACAGGTAGCGATCTAGCTCTTAAGACGCCAGCCCGAGCGGAACACCAGCCAGCAGACAACGCCCATGACGGCCATCAGCACGGCCGACCCTATGACGCCGACCGTCAGATTGCTCTCGGCATGGCCGATGAAGCCGTAACGGAAGCCGTCGATCAGATAGAAGAAGGGGTTGTAGCGGCTCAGCGCCCGGAACGGCTCGGGCAGGTTCTCGACCAGATAGAAGGTCCCCGACAGGAAGGTCATCGGCATGACAATGAAGTTCTGGACCGCCGACAGGTGGTCGAACTTCTCGCTCCACAGCCCCGCCAGCACCCCGGTCATGCCCATGATGAAGCAGGCGGCCAGGGCGAACCAGACGATGGCGAAGATGTTGGCGATGCCCAGCGGCGCGAACGGCAGCACGCAGATCGCCGTCACCAGACCGACCGCCAGACCGCGCGTCGCGGCGCCCAGCGTAAAGCCCAGCGTCAGCTCGAGCGGGCTGAGCGGCGGGGTCAGGAAGTCAGTCGCGGTACCCATGATCTTGGCCTGGATCAGGCTGGACGAGGCGTTGGCGAAGGCGTTGTTCAACATGGCCATCATGATCAGGCCGGGCGCGACGAACAGCGCAAACGGTGTGCCGTGCAGCGGCGGCCGCGCGTTCTGAAGCGCCACCACGAACACCAGCATATAGAGCAGCGTCGTGACCACCGGCGCCGCCACCGTCTGGGCGCCCACCTTCCAGAAGCGACGCACCTCGCGCAGATACAGGGTCTGCACCCCGATCCAGTTGATCCCCGGATAGCGACGCGGCTGCGGCAGGCCGGCAGGCCGGGTGGAGATCAGATCGGGCGTATCGGTCATGGCCCGCCAGATGCGCTCGACCGCCGCGCTTCGCAAGAGATCAGGCGAGATGGTCCTGAAAACGACGGCGCCGCCTTAACCTTAACGATGATTCAATATCTGGTTTCTGTGGACAGGATGATTCGCACATCTTGCGTCTCTTAACGGCTGGTTTACGATTAGTTGTAGGTCAAGACCCCGGAGGGGGAGCCTGGACCTAGATATTGAATCCAAACTCGCTGGAGGGTGGCATGACCGCAGGCTGGACCGACGACCGCGTAGGCGCGCTAAAGAAGCTCTGGCTTGAGGGCCAGTCCGCGAGCCAGATCGCCAAACAACTGGGCGGCGGGGTCACCCGCAACGCCGTGATCGGCAAGGTGCACCGTCTGGGCCTGTCGGGCCGGGCCGCCCCGTCGCAGCCGGCGCGCACCGTCGCCGCGACCTTCCGCACCGCGCGTCCGCGCCCGGCGCCGGCCGCTCCGGCGCAGCAACCTTCGGCTCCGCGCCGACTGGAAGCCGTCCAGCCCAAGCCGGTCGAACCCGCCGGGCCTGTCCCCGCCCCGATCCCGGACCTGCCGGGCACGGCGACCGTGATGACCCTGGGCGCCCACATGTGCAAATGGCCGATCGGCGACCCGTCGTCGCGCGAGTTCAGCTTCTGCGGCCGCCGCTCGTCGGAAGGCGTCTATTGCGTTGAACACGCCCGCGTCGCCTACCAGCCGCAAGTCCGTCGCGGCTCCAAGGAAAGCGGCTCCGACCTGGCCCGCAGCCTGCGTCGTTACATCTAAGGGCGCTACCGCGCTTCGCGCGACTTGAGCGCGGCGTTTCGCGCAGGGCGCACGACTGCGCTCAAGTCGTGAGCGACCGCGTCGCGAACGTAGCGCCAAAAAGATGCTCCTTATGGAGCCGACTTCCCCCTCGCCGGTTCGCGCAAGCGGCCGGCGAGACTTCAGGGGCGGGGCTGCGGTTCATCCGGGTTGACGCAGCCCCATCCGCCCTTGGATCAGTTCAGCACCCGCCGCGCATCCGGCGTATCCAGCGAGAACGCCGGAATCTGCGCCTCGAAACTGCGCCCATCCGCATCCGTCATATAATAGGCGCCCACCATCGAGCCGCTGTCGGTGCCCAGCGGACAGCCCGAGGCGTAGGCGTAGCTGCCGCCCGGCTCGATCACGGGCTGTTCGCCGACCACGCCGGGACCGCGCACCTCTTCGACATGGCCTTGGCCGTCGGTGATGGTCCAGCGACGCGCCATCAACTGGACCGTTGAACCCGTCAGGTTCACGATCTCGATCTGGTAGGCCCAGACCCAGCGGCCTTCGTCGGGATCCGACTGGCCCGCCAGATAGCTGGGCCGCACCCGGATCAGGATGCCGTTCGTCTCGGCGGTATAGGCAGGACCATCGTGCATGGGCTATATGCTCGCCCCGCCGCGCGCGGGCTGCAAGCGCGACTTGGAGACAAGTCGTGAAAACCGTGTGAGACAGACGCCATGAGCTCCTTCCAAGCGCCCCGTCCCGGCATCCTGCCCGCCCAGTCCATCGAGACGCTGATCGCCGCCGGCGCCGTCACGTCCGACACGCCCTTCGATCACGACCAGGTTCAGCCGGCCAGCCTGGACCTGAGGCTGTCGGATCAGGCCTGGCGCGTGCGCGCCTCCTTCCTGCCCGGCCGGCGCAAGGTCGAGGACCGCATCGCCGACGTGGCCATGCACGCCATCGAGATCACCGAGGCGGGCGTCGTGCTGGAAAAGGGCTGCGTCTATATCGTGCGCCTTCAGGAGCGGCTGAAACTGCCGAAAGGGTTGATCGCCCGCGCCAATCCGAAAAGCTCGACCGGCCGCGTCGATGTCTTCGTGCGTCTGCTGACCGATCAGGGCGCCAGCTTCGATGACGTCGCCGAAGGCTATGACGGCCCCCTTTATATGGAGGTCGCGCCCCAGACCTTCTCCATCCTGGTCCGTCCCGGCACGCGCCTGAACCAGTTGCGGCTCAAGGCCGGCGATCCGCCCAAGCTGGAGACCCGCTCGGTCGGCGTCGACCTGCAGGGTGGCGACATCGTCGGCTTCCGCGGGCGTCGCCATGCGGGCGTGGTCGATCTGGACCATATCGACGGCCACGACCCCCGCGACTTCTGGGAGCCGCTGAGCCTGCGCCGTGGCGAACTGCTGCTGGATCCGGGCGAGTTCTACATCCTGGCCTCGTCCGACGACGTCGAAATCCCGGTCGATCAGGCCGCAGAAATGACGCCCATCGATCCGTCGGTCGGTGAGTTCCGCGTCCACTACGCCGGCTTCTTCGACCCCGGCTTCGGCACCGACGAGGCGCATGGCGCGGGCTCGAAAGGCGTCTTGGAAGTCCGCACCCACGACACGCCGTTCCTGCTGGAACACGGCCAGATCGTCGCCCGCTTGGTCTATGAACCCCTGACCGAACGCCCCAGCCGCCTGTATGGCGAAAGCGGCAGCCACTACCAGAACCAGGGCCTGAAGCTGTCGAAGCATTTCAAGGCGTGGTGAGGCAGTCCTGACCGTCTCCTCCCCATCTGATGGGGAGGTGGCTCGTCGCGCAGCGGAGAGACGGAGGGGCTTTTTACCGCATCGCTAGAGCCTGCGGGACTTTAAGAGCCCCTCCACCGCTGCGCCGCCCCCTCCCCACTTTGTTGGGAGGAGACGCGATCGTTACGTCAGCTTGTCCGCCTTCCTCAGCCCCGGGAACATCGTCGCCCAGGCCCCGGTCGCGGCCAGGGCGCCGAACCCGCCGAATACCGCCGCGCCGACCGCGCCCAGCAGCCGGACCATGACGCCGGAATAGGCCTCGCCCAGTTCGTTCGAGGCGCCGATGAACAGCATGGACACCGACGACACCCGGCCGCGCATGTGATCGGGCGTGGCCAGCTGGATCAGGGTCTGGCGCACATTGACGCTGATCATGTCCGCCGCCCCGCCAATGAACAGCGCCAGGCCCGACAGCCAGACGATGCGCGACAGGCCGAAGGTGATGGTGCACAGGCCGAACACCGCCACCGCCGCGAACATCCAGCGCCCGCCGTTCTGACGGATCGGATAGCGGCTCAGATAGATGGCCATGACCATGGCCCCCACGCCGAACGACGCACGCAACAGGCCGAACCCTTGCGGTCCGACATGCAGGATGTCGCGCGCGAAGATCGGCGTCAGCAGGGCCAAGCCCGCCAGCAGCACCACCACCAGATCCAGCGAAATGGCGCCCAGCACGATCTTGGTCTTCCACACATAGGCCAGACCCTCCTTGACCGAATCCACCGGCGACAGCGGATTGGCCTGGGGCGCAGGTCTCCCGCTGGTGCGGATCAGGATGAAGGCCGCGACGGCCAACAGGAACATGCCCAGCGACACCGCATAGGCCAGGGGCACGTTCACCCCCACGATCACCCCGCCCAGGGCAGGGCCGGCGATGGCGCCGGTCTGAAAGGCGATGGACTGGGCCGCGATGGCCGGCGGCAGGGCCTTGCGCCCCACCACCATCGGCAGGAAGGCCTGGCTGGCCGGCGCCAGAAACGCCCGCGCCGCGCCGAACAGGGCCGCGACCGCCAACAGACCCCACAGCGGCGGGTTTCCATGCAGGGCCATGGCCAGAAACGATCCCGCACAGGCCGCCTCGACCAGGATCGAGATCCACACCGTGCGCTTCCTGTCGCGCCGATCCGCCATCGCCCCGGCGGGTAGGGTGAAGGCCAAGAGCGGCAGGAACTGACACAGCCCGACCAGCCCCAGATACAGGCTGGCCTCCTCGATCGGATGATCCCGCCGGGCGATCTCATAGACCTGCCACAACAGGGCCGACGACTGGATCTGGATCGCCAGCACCGCCACCACACGCCCGAACCACAACAGGCGGAAGTCGCGAATGCCCCACGGGCTGGACGGGCCTTCTGGCCCCCCAGATGACGGAGACGGCGGAACGGGCGGGGCGGCGGGGCCGGCAGCGATGGATTCTGTGGTCACGTTCTTCTTGGGTATTTCGGATAGGGCGAGCCGTCGCGGTGGAAATAGCCGTCGACGCCGGCGTGCAGCACCATGTCGATGTCGGGATAGTCGGCGGGGGTGATCGTCGGGCTGCGCGTGCCGACTTCCAGCAGAACCGCCTCGCGGCCGGATCGGTTCTCCAGCTTATGGCCGTTCGGCACGCCGGCCTTGAACCCGGCGCAGTCGCCGGCGCGCAGAACCGTCTCGCCATCGTCCTCGATCAGCACCACCTCGCCCTCGACCACCATGACGAACTCGTCTTCTTCGGCGTGCCAGTGGCGCTGGCTGGACCAGGCGCCGTCGGGCAGGCGCAGCAGATTGACGCCGAACTGGCTCAACCCCGCCGCATCGCCCAGCCGCCAGCGGCGACGCGGCTTGCACGGGCCGGCGTATTCCTCGGGATAGGTGGTGCCGTTCGTCGTCGGCGCGGTGTCGATGTCGATCTTGGGCATGGGCCTTCTCGCCTCCGCACGATTTCCGTAAAGCATAGCCGCATGAGCCGCGCATCAACTCCCGTTATCGATCCTGTCGAACTGACCCGCGACCTGATCCGCATTCCGTCCGTCACCCCCGCCGACGAAGGGGCGATGGATGTGCTGGAGCGGCATCTGACGGCGCTGGGCTTCACCTGCCGCCGCCTGGCCTTCGAGGGACCGGGCGGCGAGGGCGTCCATGCGCGGATCGAGAACCTGTATGCGCGGCGCGGGACCGCCTCGCCCAACCTCAGTTTCGCCGGTCATACGGATGTGGTCCCGACCGGCCCGTCGGATCAGTGGTCGTCGCAACCCTTCAACGCCGAGGTCAAGGACGGCGTCCTGTACGGTCGCGGCGCGGTGGACATGAAGGGCGGGATCGCCGCCTGGGTCGCCGCCGTGTCCCAGGTGCTGGCTGAGGGCGAGCCCGCCGGCTCGCTCTCCTTCCTGATCACCGGCGACGAGGAAGGCCCCGCCCTGCACGGCACCAAACGGGTGGTCGAGGCCCTGGCCGCCGAGGGCGAGGTCATCGACGCCTGCGTGGTCGGCGAACCCTCCTCGTCGCAACAGCTGGGCGACATGATCAAGGTCGGGCGGCGCGGCTCGTTGAACACCTGGATCACCGTCCAAGGCAAACAGGGCCACGTCGCCTATCCCGAGCGCGCCGCCAACCCGGCCCCGGTGATCGCGAAGCTGATGGCCCGCCTGAACGACCACGTTCTGGATGAAGGCTACGAGAACTTCCCCCCGTCCAACCTCGAAATCACCACCATCGACATCGGCAATCCGGCGACCAACATCATCCCGGCCCAGGCGACGGCGCGGCTGAACATCCGCTTCAACCCCAGCCATACCGGCGACGCCCTGATCGACTGGCTGAACCGCGAGGCCGGGGCCATGCAGGCCGAGACCGGACTTCAGATCACCCTGGAGCACCTGTGCTCGGGCGAGGCCTTCCTGACCGAGCCGGGCGCCTTCGTGGAGGCGGTTCAGGACGCGGTCGAGGCCGTGGCGGGCCGCCGCCCCGAAGCCTCCACCACCGGCGGCACCTCCGACGCCCGCTTCATCCGCGCCCTGTGCCCGGTGCTGGAACTGGGCCTGGTCGGCCAGACCATGCACCAGATCGACGAACGCGTGCCGACGGCGGAGCTGGAGACGCTGACGGCGGTCTATCGCCGGGTGATCGAGACGGTGTTCGAGCGAATGCAGAAAGCCTGACGGTGTGGCCGCCAGGCATTTACCGCCAGCGCCGACAATCAAAAGCCGCTAAGCATACTCGGACCTACATTCATTATGGCATGAGTTGCGACAATGAGGACGATTGAGCCAGTTCGCAGCCAGACGACCCCCAAGAACAATCCAAACAGCGTCTGCATCAGGAACTCCGGCAAATAGCTTTGGGCTGCATATGCCAGCATCGGCCAATCCGCGTGTACAACGGGATGCATAAGAGCAAGCGGCGCGTGAGTCAGTCCGAAAAACACGCTCGACAGAAAGACCGCGTTGAACCGAGAGCGCGTCAGACTTAGCAATGCCGTCAGCAGCAGAATTCGAAATACGACTTCTTCTGCGGCAGCGGCACCGACCAATCCCGCAAGCTGGATCAAAAGATCGTTGAGTGGCGGAATGCTGTATTCTTCCGGTGCATTGGCGAACTTCAAATAGCTTATGGCCACCGCAGTGCCGAATGATGCTGCGCCTACGGCGACGAGCCTGGCCTTGGACGCGGATTTCAGTCGCACCGGCCACTTCACAAGACCGAAAATCAGAAAAACTGCCGGAATCGTCGTCCACACAATAAGACCGACGACGCCCGCCGTTTCATCAAGGCGCCCCTGAAGGTCAAACAGCCAACCCACGCACAGATGGATGGTGAGCGCTGTTGCGATCAGGAGTGCGATCCGCCCGACCTGTTGAGAGCCTGAACCTGAGCCCCAATAGATATGTGAACCCGCCGTGGCGAAACGCAGCGCCAGAAATTTCAGTCCGAAGATGACGGTCAGGGTTAGTGCAAAGAACACATAGATGGTGCTGGCGAATTCCGGATCGACGACGCCCGGAGCTGATACCATCACCCAGTAGCTCAATATCGCCAGCGCGACAGCGAACGCCAAAGACAACCTACGCGCAATCATGAGAGCGCCTAGCTCCGCTCCAGGAACCGCAACGCCGTCAGCACATGCGTCTTCACGCCCAGCGGCAGCACCTTCTCGTTCGGCGAAAACTCCGGCGAGTGGTTGGGCGCGGAGGTCGCGGGATCGACGCCGTCGGGACTGGCCCCCAAGTGGTAGAAGACGCCGGGGATGACCTGCTGGAAATAGCTGAAGTCCTCGGCCACCGTGGTCGGGGGTGTGGCGGGGTTGACGTTGCCCTCGCCCGCCGCCTCGGTCAAAACCGGGGCCAGCCAGGCGGACAGGTCGGGGTCGTTGAAGACCAGGGCGGCGTTCTGTTTGACGCCGAACTCGGCGGTGGCGCCGTAGGCCTCGGCGACATGGTCGATGGCGGTCTCGGCGCGGGCGACCAGGGCGTCGCGCTGGGCCGTGTCGAAGGTGCGCAAGGTGCCCGACAGCGTCGCGCTGTCGGGGATGATGTTGTAGCGGACGCCGGCGTTGATCGTGGCGATGGTGAAGACGGTCGGGGTCGTAGTCGGATCGACCGTGCGTGCCGTCAGGGTGTTGACCGTCTCGACCACCTGGCCCGCCACCGCGATCACGTCGATGCCACGCCAGGGCCAGGCGCCGTGGGTCTGCTTGCCCTTCAGGCGGATATCCACGCGGTCGGAGGCGGCCATGAACCCCTCGGGCCGATAGAAGACGCTGCCCGGACGGCCCGGCACGACGTGCAGGCCGAAGATGGCCTCGGGCTTGGGATCGTTCAGCGCCCCTTCGGCGATCATCAGGGCCGCCCCGCCCTTCGGCTCTCCCGGAGGCGCGCCCTCCTCGGCCGGCTGGAAGACGAAGACCACCGTGCCGCTGATTCGGTCCTTCATCCCCGCCAGCACCTCGGCCGCGCCCATCAGCATGGCCATATGCATGTCGTGGCC
Organism: Brevundimonas sp. MEB006b; assembly: GCF_030209705.1. Taxonomy (NCBI): domain Bacteria; kingdom Pseudomonadati; phylum Pseudomonadota; class Alphaproteobacteria; order Caulobacterales; family Caulobacteraceae; genus Brevundimonas; species Brevundimonas sp. MEB006b. The sequence goes on along the minus strand of NZ_JARVRL010000001.1, from coordinate 257,386 downwards.
GCAGGCGTGGGCCACCGGCACCGTATTGCCCATATAGGTCCCCGTCGCGCTCGAGGCGAAGTCGAGGCCGGTCGCCTCCTGCACAGGCAGGGCGTCCATGTCGGCGCGCAGGGCCACGGCCCGACCCGGCCGGGCGCCGCGCAGGATGCCGATCACCCCCGTCTTGCCGACCCCGGTGCGGACCTCCAGCCCCAGCGACCGCAGATGGTCGGCGATCACCCCGGCCGAACGGGTCTCGGCGAAGCCCAGTTCGGGATGCTGGTGGAAGTCGCGCCGCCAGGCGACGACCTCGGGCATGACGCGCTGCACGGCGGCGTCCACGCTGGCCGTATCGACCTGAGCCTGAGCGGCGCCGGCGGCGAGCAACAGCGCCAGTGTGGAGGCGGCGAACAATCGGCGCATGTGAAGGTCCCGTGAAATTTTCAGCCCGACGACAGGTGACGGCGCCGCACCCGCTTGTGCAAGCCGTCGCGAACGGCGATTTCTGTCCGCATGGGTGAGAAGGCCTTCAAGAGCGCAAAGACCGAATGGCGCGACGTCGTTCTAGTCTGCCGCAAATGCTCCAAGAAGCTGGACGGCGGCTTCGGCCCCGGCGGCGATCTGACGTTGAAGAAGGCGCTGCGAAAATATCTGCACCTGAAGAAGGGCAAACAGGGTCGCAAGGGCGAGCTGACGGTCGTCGGCGCCGACTGTTTCGACATCTGTCCAAAGGGCGCCGTCGTCGCCGTCAACACGGCCCAGCCCAAGAAGCTGCTGATCATTCCGGCCGGCGCCGATCTGTTCGAGGTCAAAACGCGGCTGGCGCTGGACGACGGACGGCGGTTGAAGCGGATCGAAGCGGCCGACTGAGGCTCGGCGCCTTTCTTCCGGCGGCCAGCCGTGTCAGAGCGAAACCATGGATGACACTCGCATCGAAAAACGCGTCGGCGTTCAGGCGACCTCGGACCGCATCTGGGATCTGGTCGCGGACCTGTCTGGCTGGGGCGCCTGGAACCCGATCGACAAGGACGTCGAGGGCGCCATCGCCTATGGCGGCCGTCTGACCATGACCGAGGCGTGGCCGGACATGGCAGAGCGCCAGTCGGCCGCCCAGGTGGTGGAATGGCAACCGCGCGCTCGGCTGGTCTGGGCCGAACGGCGCGGCTTCCTGTTCCAAAGCCTGCGCTATATCCAGATCGAGGAGTTGGCGCCCGGCAACTGCATCGTCGCCATCGGCATCCGCTTTTCAGGCATTCGCGGCGAGCTGTTCCATGACAAGCACCGCCCGGCGATGAAGAAGGCGCTGGAAAGCGCCGCCGAGGGGCTGAAGGCGGCGGCGGAGCGCGCCTAACGCCCGTCCTTCATCATATCGATGACGTTCAAGATCGCCGGCCCCAGGATGACGATGAACAGGACCGGCAGGAAGAACAGGATCATGGGCACAGTCAGTTTGGCCGGCAGGGCCGAGGCCTTCTTCTCTGCGGCGGACATCCGCAAATCGCGATTTTCCTTCGCCATCACACGCAAAGCGGTGGCCAGCGGCGTGCCGTAGGTTTCGGCCTGCGTCATGGCGGTCGCGACCGACTTCACGCCCGGATGGTTGGTGCGCTTGCCCAGATTTTCGTAGGCCATGCGACGGTCGGGCAGATAGCTCAACTCCGCCGACAGTAGCGAAAGCTCCTCGGCCAGATCGATCGACGACGGCCCCATCTCCTGGCTGACCTTGGCGATCGCCGCCTCGATTGACATGCCCGCCTCGACACAGATCAGCAACAGGTCCAGCGCATCCGGAAAGGCCTGCATGATCGAGGCGCGGCGCTTGTCGATCCGGTTCTTGAGATAGAGGTTCGGCGCATAGAAACCCGCAACCGCCGCCGCCATGGTCGCCGTCACCTTGTTCATCGTGGGCCAGTCCACGACCTTGATCACGAAAAGGTAGAAGGCCGCTACGATCATGAAGATGAAGGGCGAGGTGAAACGGAAGAAGTAGAAGGTCGTCAGCGGACGCGGCCCGCGATAGCCCGCCTGCACCATCTGACCCGCGACCTTGGGATCTTCCAGCAGCTTGCTGAGGTTCAGCCGATCCACGATCCGCTTCTTGAACCCGTCGTCGGTGTGACGCAGCGCCCCCTGACCGCCGGCCATGTTCGCGCGTGACCGGCGTTTCAGGTCGTCACGGCGTTCGGCGACGGCCTTCATCCGCTTGTCCAGCGCAACGCCGCCCGTCATTGACGACAAAAGGGTGACGACCGTGGCGAAGACCAGCACACCCACGCCGATGCTGAGCAGGTTCTGCGGATCGGTGATGAAACGGATGAAGTTTTCCATGATCCCGGCCTCAGAACTTGAACGAGATCATGCGTTTCATCACGAAGATGCCGGTCGCCATCAGCAGCGCCGCCATCAGAAGCATGAAGTTACCGCGGAAATCGGTGAACAGCGGCATCATGTAGGAGGGGGTGGTGAACATGACCATTGTCATGACCGCCGGCGGCAGAGAGGCGATGATGCCGGCCGAAGCCAGCGCTTCGGACGACAACGCCTTGATCTTCTCGCCCATCATGCGACGGGCGCGCAGCACGGCCGACAGATTGCCCAGCGCCTCGGCCAGGTTGCCACCGGTCTTCTGCTGGATCGCGATGACGATGGTGAAGAAGCGCAGTTCGGACGTCGGCATCCGGCCGTACATCTTCTCCAGCGCCTGCTCCAGAGTCAGGCCAACGCCCAACCCCTCGACCAGCGTCTGAAACTCCGGCCCCAACGGAGCAGGGCTCTCGCGGGCGATGATCTTGAAACATTCGTGGACCGGCAGGCCCGACTTGATGCCGCGCACGATCACGTCGACGGCGTTGGGAAACTCAAGCGAGAACTTCTTCATCCGCGATTTGCCGAGGAAGCCCACGACCCAGCGCGGCAGTCCCAGGCCGAAAATCAAGGCGATCCCTAGCACCACCAGGATCGGCAGTCCGAAGATCAGCGCGCCTAAGCCAGTCACCAGCCCGACCAGCGCCGAGATGATGTAGAAGGTGCGGACGCTCAAACTCAGGCCGGCCTGTTTCAGGCGGGCCGCCAGGGTTGTGCGCGCCTTGCGCTCGCGCCGGTCGGCGTCCTGCAACTGAACCAGAATCTGCTTGCGGCGCGCCTCTGGCGTATTGGCGGCGGCCGCCTTGCGGGCGAGCGCAGCGCTCTTTTTGGGTTCGCCCAGACTTTGGGCGCGCTTGACCGCCTGGGCCGAGGAATTGTCTCCCCCGACGAAGACCCAACCCAGGCCGCCTATGGTGATGAAGGCCAGAACGGCGGCTAGAATTGGAAGCATCGTCCTACTCCGCCGCGTCCAGAGCGTCGGCCAGTTCTCGCTCTAGCCCGTAATAGCGCGCGCGGTCCCAGAAGCGCGGACGGGCGATGCCGGTCGAGCGGTGACGGCCGATGATCTTGCCGTTCTCGTCCTCGCCAGTGATGTCGTAGACGAACAGGTCCTGCGTCACGATCACATCACCTTCCAGGCCCACGACCTCGGTGATGTGAGTGATGCGGCGCGAGCCGTCGCGCAGACGGGCGGCTTGGATAATGACGTCGACCGAGCCGACGATCATCTCGCGGATCGTCTTGGACGGCAGGCCGTAGCCGCCCATGGTGATCATGGACTCCATCCGGCTGATGGCTTCGCGCGGGCTGTTGGCGTGCAGCGTGCCCATCGAGCCATCGTGGCCCGTGTTCATGGCCTGCAACAGGTCGAACGCCTCGGGTCCGCGCACCTCGCCGACGATGATCCGCTCGGGACGCATCCGCAAGCAGTTCTTGACCAGGTCCCGCATCGTGATCGTGCCCTGGCCTTCCAGGTTCGGCGGGCGGGTTTCCAGACGGACGACGTGCGGCTGCTGCAGTTGCAGTTCGGCGGCGTCCTCGCAGGTGATGACGCGCTCGGTCGGGTCGATGAAGGCCGTCAGGGTGTTCAGCAGGGTCGTCTTGCCCGATCCGGTGCCGCCCGAGATGACCAGATTGCATCGCGAGGCGCCGATGACGCCGAGAACGCGCGCGCCCTCGGGACTGATGGAGGCGTACTCCACCAGATTCTTCATCGTCAGCTTGTCCTTCTTGAACTTCCGGATCGTCAGCGTCGGACCGTCGATGGCCAGCGGCGGAGCAATGACGTTGACGCGAGAACCGTCCGGCAAGCGGGCGTCGCAGATGGGGCTGCTTTCGTCCACGCGGCGGCCGACCTGGCTCACGATCCGCTGGCAGATGTTCATCAGCTGGGTATTGTCGCGGAAACGGACATTAGTCAGCTGGACCTTACCCGCGACCTCGATGAAGACGCGGCCCGCACCATTGACCATGATGTCGGCGATGTCGTCGCGGCTCAGCAGCGGCTCCAGCGGACCATAGCCCAGGACGTCGTTGACGATGTCCTGAACCAGATGCTCCTGCTCGGCGACCGACATGGAGACGTTCTTGATCGCCACCAGTTCGGCGACGATGTCGCGGATCTCTTCCGACGCCGCCTTCTGGTCCAGATGCGCCAGCTGGGCCAGGTCGATGGTGTTCATCAACGCGTTGAAGATCGTCGTCTTCGTGGCATGATAGTAGTCGCTCTGTTCCCGGACGATCTCGGCGACCGCCTGGGCCTTCTTCAGCTGCTCAAGACCCGCCGTGGCCTTCGGGCCCGTGCCGGCGACATTGCCGGTGGGACGCGGTGCCTCAGGAGCCGGCTTGGGCTTGGGACGCGAAGCCAGGGCGTCCAGACGATCGGCCGGCGCGGGCTGGGTCGGCGCGGACGCGCGGTCGAAGGCGTCGGCCGCCGGCTCCAGTTCCTCGTCAGCAAAGGCGTAGGCCGGCGTCTTGCTTGTCGCCGCCATCGGGGCGGCGGCCGCCTGCATGCTGAACACGGACACAGGTTCGCCGCCGGGCGCGGATGCCGCAGCGGGGGCCGGAGCCGGCCGCAGGGGCGCAGGGGCGGCGCCCGGTTGACCTGTGCGTTTGCCGAACATGCGTCAGCGCTTCTTGAACATATTGGCGAACAAGGATTTCGACGCCCCATCGGCCGGCTTGGCCTTCTCCGCCTTGCCAGCCTTTGCCGGCTTGGCCTTGGGGCCCGCCACCATCGGCAGTTCGCGGCGCGACACGATCTGGGCCAAGGTCTGGAAGGCTTCGGCCGACTTGGTCTTCGCGCCGGCGTCCAGGATCATCTGGCCGTTGTTGGCGGCCGCGCCAAAGGTCTTGGCGTCGAACGGAATGATCAGGCTGGGGTGCACCCCGAGCGCCGCGCCGAAGTCCTTGGCCGGAATTTCGGGGCGTCCCGGCACGCCGACCTGGTTCAACACCAGGCGCGGCGGCGCGTCATTGGGGCGGCCCTGACGGATCAGGTCGATCATGTTCTTGGCGTTGCGCAGGGACGCCAGGTCCGGCGTCGCCACGACCACCACCTCGTCAGCGCTGATCAGGGTGCGGCGCATCCACGGCGACCACAGGTGCGGAAGGTCCAGCACGACGAAGGGCGCCGTGGCGCGGATCTGATTGGTGACCTCCTCGAACGCCTCGGTCGAGATGTCCCAGTCCGTATCCAGGCTGGCGGGCGCCGCAAACAGGCTCAGCTTGTCGGTGCAGCGGACCATCATCCGGTCCAGCAACGTCGAATCCAGCCGGTCGGGTTGGCCCAGTGCGTCGGCCACGCCGTTCAGCGGATCCTGGTTGAAATCCAGGCCGGCGGTGCCGAACGGCAGGTCATAGTCAACGATCACCGTATTGGCGCCGATCCGCTCGGAAATCGCATAGGCGGTGTTGTGCGCCACGGCCGAGGCCCCCGCCCCGCCCCGCGCGCCGACGAAGGCGATGGTGCGACCGACGAAAGGCTGAGCCGGGTCGTTGAACAGGCCGCCGATAGCCGCGATCAGTTGCAGCGGCTGCAAGGGCGCGACCAGATATTCACTGACCCCGCGCCGCATCAGCTCGCGGAACAGGATGATGTCGTTCGTCGCACCGATCACCACAACCTTGGTGCCGGCGTCGCAGACCTCGGCCAGCTGATCGACTTCCCACAGCAGGGTCTGGGGATCTTTCAGGCACTCGACGATGATCAGCGGAGGTGTCGGCTCGTGCTGATAGGTCTCGACGGCCGCAGCGACGCCGCCGACACGGATCTGGGTCGTGGCGCGCGACAGGCGACGGTCCTGGGCCGCACGCTCGGCCGAGGCGAGGGTGTCCTGGCGCTCGGCGAAGACATGGATGGCGATGCGCGGCACTGACACTTCGCCGATGTTGCTGGCGGGGGCTAGACCGGCGAAGGCAAGACCCGTTTCCACCAGACTGGCTTGCGCCTGGGCGACCACATCACCGACAGGATTGAATCCGGCGGCTTGGAAAGACCCATTGGGCGCGGCGGGGACTGGCGCCGGCTGCTGCGGCGGCGCCGCCGACGGAGCGGCGGTAAACTGCAGAGGCGTTCTCGCGTGATCGACCTCGCTGTCGTCGATGGGCGGCGCGAACTCCATGTCCACGTCGAACACATCGTCGAACGTATTGAACTCGTGGGATGCGGGGGCTGTGGTCATGGGCTTAGTTCACCGCCTTGGAAATGGCGGTATCCCTGATCAGCGTTTCGGGTTCAGCGGACGTCGGCTTGCCCGCGCGATACAGGTCAACCACGACCGTACGGCGCCCTGCGTCGCTCGGCGTCATTGCGCGGGGTCTCTGGATATCGCGCGGATCCTCGATCTGGGCGGCGAGGTTGGCCGTGACCGCGCATCCGAAGTTCGACGCTGACTGGTTGTCGCCGGAACGGCCGAGATTGCCCCAGACCGCGCCGCACTGGGGCACGGCGGCCCGGATTGTCTGATAGCCGACCACGACCGGCGCGCGGGGGTCCGGCGCCGCGTAGCTGACCAGGTTGATCCGATCTGGCGAGACGCCGAAAGCAGCTAGGGCTGATTTGACGTCATAGGCCGTCTTCAGTGCGACGGCGTCGTTCCCCGCCGGCGCCTCGATCACCATCGGAACGGCGTCGACATAGCTGTAGCGTGCGACCAGCGCCCGCAGCGCATCATTCTGCGCAGCGGACAATCCGGTGTCGTGAACCGCGAGCGCGATGCGATCCAGGTCCGGTTCGACTTGCAACTGATAACGCGAGGTCGGCGTCAAAGGCGGCTCTCCGCCTAGGCTGGCCGGCCCGCCGACGCAGGCGCCCAGCGCCAGAGCCGTGGTGGTGAGAAGGGCGACAATCGGGGTGCGGTTCATGATGCGCTCACTCGATCACATAGCCGACCGAACCGGCGGGGGGCGCGTTCGGCAACCCGTAGACTTGGTTCAACTGGCCAAAGAGGATGGTCTGGCTGTCGCTGGCGATCCGCAGGCCGTCCGCAGGCGTCTGCATCCGTGACGGCGAGGTCGGGCTGACGATATAGGGTTCGACGATGACGACCAGTTCGGTCTCGCCCATCAGATAATCGCGCGACCGGAACAACTGACCCAGAACCGGCAGATTTGTGACGCCCGGCAGAGAGTCGATCGCCTGACGGCTGTTTTCCTGCAGCAGGCCAGCAATCATCATCGATCCGCCCGAGGGGATTTCGATGGTGTTCTCGCTGCGGCGAACCGTCAGGCCCGGCAGGGTTATCGACGAAGCCGTTCCGGCGCCGATCGTCAAGCCGCCCTGCGACGACAGTTCGGACACCTCGACCTTGACCTGAAGGCTGATGCGGCCGCCCGACAGAACGACGGGACGGAAGGACAGGCCCACGCCATATGGCTTGTACTGGACGGTGATCTGGCCTTCAGCATCACGGCTGGCCGGAACGGGGAATTCACCGCCGGCCAGAAAGCTTGCGGCCTCACCGTTGACAGAGGTGAGGTTCGGTTCAGCCAGTGTGCGCAGCAGACCGACACGTTCGAAGGCTTGCACGGTGGCGAGGCCCTGCTGAAGTCCGCCCGAGGTCGGATCTTGCGTCGCCGCACCGGCGCTGATGCCTCCTAGCTGCGACCCATTTATCCCCCAGGTCGGCGCGTAGCGCAGCAACCACCGCGTGTCGGTCAGTTGCCCCGCAACGGCCAGGGTGTCGAAACCCAACTGCTTGATGACGTTGCGTTGAACCTCGACCACGCGGACCTTCAGGGTCACCTGATCGGATCCTGGGACGGTGATCAGGTTGAGAACCTTTTCGGGCGCCGAGACGAAGGCGGCCGCGATGCGGCTGGCCTGAGTCGATTGTCCGGGATTTTCCGCCACGCCGGTCAGGATGATGCTGTCGTTGACGGCCTCCGCCTTGACCTGACCGCCGGGGATCATGCGATCCAGAGTGTCCTGAAGCGCGCTGGTGCCGGCGTCCACCCGGACCCGCAGACTCAGGATGGTGCGGCCTGCCGCGTCCAAGAAGACGGCGTCTGTTTCACCCGGCGCGATGCCGATGACGGTGATGCGGCGCGGCGAGTGCAGCATGGCCTCGGCCACCTGCGGATTGGAGACGATCACGTCGCGGGCGTCGGCCGGCAAATCCACCGCGAACGAGGTGCCGCGCGGCAGGTTGATCAAGCGCTGCGCCGCACCCGTCGAGACGGCGGCGCGGGTTTGGGCGACGCCGGCAGGCGCGGCGGCCAAGGTGGCCAGAAGGGCGCAGGCTGCGGCGGCGGCCTTGCGCATCGTGGGTCGGCGCATCGGTTGAGTTCTCATGGCACGGCCACCACTTCGGGCGCGCCGCCGCGATAGATGCGCACGGCCTGGGGTTGGGAAACGGCCGCGACAGGGCGGCGTGTGGCGCCGGATGGTCCGGCGGTGTCGGCATACGATCGCAGCGACAGCGACAGTTCGCCCTCGGACTTGGCCTGGGCCAGCAGAACTGAGTCCTGCGGTCGGACTTCCAGGGTCGCGGTGGCGCCCACGACGGCCTGGGCGTCGTCGCCGACGCGGGTCGCCTGGTCGATGGCCAGGACCTTGATGTTCTGTAGCACGACGCCCGAGGCGAACTTGGACTTGGTCGCGCCCTCGACGGCGCCGTCGCGGTTGGTTTCGGCGGTCAGCACCACATCGACGCGGTCGCCCGGCAGGATGAAGCCGCCGGCCGCAGATTCGACCGTCACGGCGATGGCCATGGCCCGCATTCCGGGCTCCAGATAGGCGGCCAGATAGCCGCTGTCGCCGGCGCGCACGATCTTGCGCGACACGATCGGCTCTCCGGCCAGAATGGGTTCGCGGACCACCGAGCCGATGTAGTCGGACTTGGCGCCGGTCGTGGCCAGTTCCGTCGCCGCCTTGGTCACGCGGTTCACGGCGTCCGTCGCCTTCTCTGCCGCGCTTTCCGCAGCGGGCTTGGCCGGAACCGGGGTGGAGCCATCGGTGATGAAGACGGGATTGACCTCATCGACGGGCCAATCTTTCCATTCCAGGTCAGCTTCCACCAGACGCTTGCCGGGTTCCAGATCCTTGGCGGCTACCAGCACCTTGGCCATCGGGCGGACTTCGACGGGAGCGGCGGCGGCGGGTGTCGTGGGCTCGTTAGATGACGACCCCATGGCCCGGACCACCAGGGCTAGGCCGATGGCCGAGACGGCGGCGATGCAGATGACGACGATGCGGGCGGGCTTCATCCAGGATGTCTCCAGCAGGCGCTCTGTTTCGGATTCATCCCCCGACGCCTACCGTTAACGATCATGGGCCCTGCGGGTTAACGCTTCCTAAGCGCCGTGAACGCCGGTCAACGGGGTGTCAGCGACCCGAGGCGAAGGTCAGCAGAAGCCCGCTCTCGGGCAGGGCCAGCAAGGCGCCGATGGCAATGGCGACGCCGTAAGGAATGTCGCCCTTGGGCTGCATCAGATTGATGACCCAGACTTGCGACACCGAAGGGGCGACCATCGGAAAATACTGACGGGCGGTCATCAGGAGCAGGCAGAAGGCGCCGCCCGCAATGCCGGTGTAGATCAAGAACGGCGCGACGCCGCTCATCCCCATCCACAGACAGCTGGCGGCCAGCAGCTTGGCGTCGCCGCCACCGATCCAGCCGGCGGCGAACATGCCCATGCCGACCAGCAAGGCCGCGAACCCGATGCCGACATGGATGGCGACATCCATCGGCGCGGCGCCGATAAGAAAGGCGATGGGGAAAAAGGCGCCGATCAGGGCCAACGAGATCCAGTTCGGGATCTTCATGGTGATCAGGTCGTGCAGACCCCCGACGACGACCAGGGCCGGAAAGACGCCGAGCAGGGTGAGCAGCAGAATATCCATGGCGACACTCTCGCCCAGCAGGACTTAAGTTTGGGTTTCCGCATGCGAAAAGGGCCGGAGCTTTCGCTCCGGCCCTTCCCTGCAACACAGTCGTTAGACTTAGGTGTTGGCGGTGTTCAGCGAGGTCGAAACCTTCGTGAAGGTGTTCTTCAGGCTGGTGCTCATGGTGCCGAGAACCGTGATCAGCGCGACGGCGATCAGGGCGGCGATCAGGCCGTATTCGATGGCGGTGGCGCCCGATTCGTCTTTGACGAAGCGCGAGATGAACTTGGTCATGGGTAGTTCCTTTTTCAAATGGTCTAGCGAGCAACTTGGCGGGGGGAGCCGGTAGCCCGCTTGACCCCCAAACGCAGGATCAAAATGCACGAGGCCCGTTAAATCTAAGTCACGAGGTTTGGTTACGCGCAGATTTACCAAAGAAGATTCTCATACCGGCGCTTCAGCCTTTGTTGAGGATCATGGCTGCATCATGCGCGCGTCCGCGCTCACACGCGCCACTATCAAGAGCCGCCGATGTCTCGCATCCCGTCCTTCCTGATCGCCGCCGTCCTCGTCGCCTCGCCGTTTGCAGCCAACGCCCAGGACGGTGCGCTGAACGTCGAGATCGATCGCTCGGCGCGCGTTCAGCTGCGCGGCGCCGCGGCCTCCATCATCGTCGGCAACTCTCAGATCGCCGACGTCTCGCTGGTGGACGCCAACACCATGTTCATCGTCGGCAAGGGCTATGGCGTCACCGAAGTGGTCGCCGTCGATGGAGTGGGTCGCACCCTATTCAAACGCGAAATCGTGGTGACCGGCGGCTCGACCGGTTCGGTTCGGGTCTGGCGCGGAGCCCAGGCCACAGAAATGGCCTGCGGCGCCTCCTGCACGCCCAGCGTCCGATCCTCATCCTCGTCGGCGGCCGCCGCAGCATCCACCGCGCCCTGATTTCGGCCGATGCCCCCCCTGAGATCACCGCTGTCACGAACGGCGCGCTCTAAGCGCAGGCGTGAAGGCGCGGCCGCCGTGGAATTCGCCATGGTGGCCATTCCTTTCTTTCTGATGATCTTCTCCATCCTGGAGCTGGGCGTTGTCTTCGTGCTGGACTCGGTTCTGGAGACGGCGACTATGGAAAGCGGCCGCCTGATCCGCACGGGTCAGGCCAAGGACCAGAACTTCGACAAGGAGAAGTTCAAGATCCAGGTCTGCGACAAGATGGTGGTCTTCAAGTCCGACTGCGCAAACCGAATGACGGTGGACGTGCGCGTCGTACCGAAGTTTTCATCTCCGAACGTGCCGGACCCCATCACCAACAACGCCATGGACCCCTCCAAGACCACCTATGACGGCGGTCAGGCAGGGTCGTTGATCCTGGTTCGCGTCTGGTACACCCATCCGCTGGTCACGCCCTTGCTGAGCCAGGCCGTTTCGCGCGTCGGTCCGGGCAAGGTGTTGATGACCGCGACGACCGCCTTCCGCAACGAGCCGTGGCAATGAGGCGCGTTCTGGAGCCTTACTGCGCCCATCTTCGGGCGCTCCGGCATGACGTTCGGGGTGTCGCCGCGGTCGAGTTCGCGTTCCTCGCACCGATCCTGATCCTGTTCTACTTCGGCATGGTGGAGTTCTGTCAGGGCTATATGGCCCTGAAGCGCACGGGCCACGTCTCGTCCATGGTCGCCGACCTGGTGTCTCAAAGCGACAGCGTGACCAAGACCGATCTGACGGACATTTTCGCCATCGGCGACCTGATCATGGCTCCCTTTTCCGCCACTCCTCTGACCCAGCGCGTCAGCAGCGTCACGCGCGTCAACGCCACGACCTATAAGGTGGATTGGAGCGTTGGTAAGGGCGTCGCGTCCAAACTGACCGTTGCAGAGGCCAAGATTCCTTCGGACATGCTGGAAGAGGGCGAGTCCGTTATCGTCGCCGAAGCCTTCTACGACTATAGTTCCCCCTTCGATCAGGTCGCGCCTTATGTGACCAAGTTCAGCCGCATGTCCTATCTGCGACCACGCACCGTGGACACCATCACCTGCAGCAACTGTTGAGCTCAGACACCGACCAGCGCCTGTCGCATCGCTGAAATCTTCACGTCTGTTTCGGCTTCCTCGGCGACTGGATCGCTGTCCGCCACGATGCCGGCGCCGGCGAGGGTGCGATAGTTCCAGACGCCGTCTTTCCGTTGGAAACCGGCGGTCCGGATCAAGACCGATGCGGTCAGGGCGCCGTCGTCGCCGATCAGGAACAACGATCCGCACCAGGGTCCGCGCGGCGGCTCGTGCGCGGCGATCACTTTCATCGCCTGATGTTTGGGCGCGCCGGTGATCGAGCCGGGCGGGAAGGTCGCCTCCAGCAAGTCGGCCGGACCCATTGCGGGCTGGGCCTCGCCCGTCACGGTCGAGACCAGATGATGCACCGTCGGGTGGTGCTCGACTTGGAAAAGCGTCTCCACCTGGACCGATCCGGGCCGTGACACGCGCGCCAGATCGTTGCGCATCAGGTCCACGATCATCAGATTTTCCGCCCGATCCTTTAGGCTGGCCCTAAGCTCTTTTGCTAGGACTTGGTCCTGATTGGGGTCATCCGCACGCGGTCGGGTGCCCTTGATCGGACGCGCCTCGATGCGGCGGCTGGCGGGATCGAAGGCGAGGAACAGTTCGGGCGAGTTCGACACCAGCGCCCGATCCCCGACCCGCCAATAGGCCCCGAACGGTGACGCCCGCTCCTTTTGCAGCCGCAGGAAGACCTCGAACGGATCGCGGCCAGGCTTCAGCGCGCCGGACCAGGCCCGGGCGATATTGGCCTGGAACAGCTCCCCCGCCCCGATGCGCTCCACCACATTCGCGACCGCGTCGCGGTAGGCGCTCGCCGGCGCCTCGGCCTCAAAACGATCGGCCGGTGCGGAGGGGGTCACGACCGGCGCTGCCGTCGCCAGCCAGATCAGGGCCCGCTCGGCCGCCGCCGTCGCCTGCTCCGCCGTCGCGCCTCTTCCCGTGGCGCACACTGAGCGCTCAAGATGATCGAAGCTCAGCATGGCGGGATAGCGGGCCAGCATCAGATCGGGCCAAACCGTCTCGCGCCGTCCGGTGGCCGGCCGGGCGCCCGCGTCGTAGGCGGCCAGACCGACGGCGCCGGCGGCAAACAGCGGATCCCGCAGCGCCTCGAACGGCGCGGCGTCATCCACCGGGCCGACCCGCGCGACGTCCGGCGCCTGGGCGACGTGGGACCAGCGGCCGCCCGGCCCGCCGTCCGACAGCAGGGCCAGCGCGCCGTCGCCGCCGCCGAGACCCGCCGCCACCGCGACCGGATCGACCCAGGGCGCGTCGCGCGTGACGGTGTGGCTGAAAACCTCGCTCACGCGGTCAGCCGCTCCACGATCCGGTCACGGCGCGCCGCATCGACGCCCAGCGCCTCCTTCAGATAGCCGTCCACCGATCCATGCCGCGCCTCGACCTCGGCAAGGGCGGCGTCCAGATAGGCGGCCTCGACCCCCAGGAAGGCCACGATCGCGTCGTCCGAGGCCACCCGACCCGTCATCTTGTGCAGCTGTTTGGCGATGCCGGGTGACCGGCCCGCCAGATCGACGGCGGCGTTGGTCAGCAGATAGTCCTCGACCATGTCGTCGCGCGACACGCCCAGCAGATGGTGGGTCAGGGCGGCGAGAAAACCCGTCCGGTCCTTGCCCGCCGCGCAATGGATCACCACGGGCCGGTCTTCATCCGCCAGGGCCTGAAAATAGCGGCCGAACACGTCCTGATGCGAGGCGTCGAACGGCAGGCTGCGATAGGTCTGGGTCATGAAGCGCCGCCCGGAGTCCGGCGTCAGGTCGGCGGTTTTCAGAAAGGTGATGTGCGGCGCCTCCGCGCCGTCGTCCACGCCGCCTTCGATGATCTGCCCGCTGAAGCCTTCAGGCCGACGCGACGGCTGGTCGCGGCGCTCGCTGGGTCGGCGCAGATCGACCACGGTCCCGATGTCCAGCGCCTTCAGCCGCTCAAGGTCCGCCTCGCTGGCCCGGGCGTGGTGGGCCGAACGCAGCAGTCGGCCGGGCTTCACGCGCCGCCCTGCCGTCGTGGCGTAGTCGCCGTAGTCCCGAAAGTTGTCGATGGCCTCGAAGGCGTGAAGGCGGTCGGTCATGACCGCGTTTCTAGCCTATGTTCACCGCTCTGGCAGCAGGCCAGCCATCGCATCCAGATAGGCGACGAAGGCGTCGCGTCCCTGATCGGTCAGACTGGCCTCCGTCAGCGGCTTGCGACCGTTGAAACTCTTGGAGACGGCGACAAACCCCGCCTCTTCCAGCTTTCGCAGATGGACCGAAAGATTGCCGTCCGTCGTCTGCAACCGGGTCTTCAGGGTGGTGAAGTCGGCCGATCCGGCCCCGGACAGAAAAGCCATGATCCCCAGCCGGATGCGCCCGTGAATGACGTCGTCGATCCGGCTGATGTCGAAGTCGTCGGCCATGCTCAGACCACCTCCGACGGTTCCTGACGCATCAGGATGATCCCTGGGATCAGCGCGATGGCGACGAGGACAATCGTGAAGACCAGATAGATCATGGGGCTGTCGATGAACCAAGCCACGGCAACCGCGCCGGCATAGGCCGCAAGGGCCGTGAACGACATCCAGCGCGTTTTGGTCATCGCTGCGCCAATCATCCAGGCCGAGCCATAGGCAACCAGCACCGTCGTCGGCATAACGGCCATCCACGACCAGTTTCCGGTCTTTACGGACAGGGCAACCAGCGCCAGCCAGGTGACGAAGATTCCGTAGCCTACGCCGGACCAAGCTGCTCCCACTGCCTTGTTTCCCGCTGAGTTGATGCCGGGCTTTCCCTTCATCCGCGCGATCAAGAGACTCAGGGCGACTGCGAAGACGACGCCTGCGCCGATCCACAACCACAACTGAGCCCACGGATTCACTTGAACGGCGCCCGATTGAATCGCCCACTCCCCGAGACTAGCGCCACCGAAAACCACGGCCGCGGCGATAAGGATCGGCCCGGCCAGAAGGGGTGCGTGCCGCCCTTCGTGGGCCAGGCTGCGCATATAGGCGATGTCGTCCTGAATGGCTTGGGTCTCGCGGGTCATGATGCTCTCCTCCTCGAACCGTTGAGACAACATCACCCATTTGCTTTGTGTTGTAAAGTTCTTTCTTATTGGGCCACGCTGCGCATGAAAAAGGGGCGAAGCCTTCGGCTGCGCCCCTCGTTCGACTTTATGTATTTAGCCTAAAGTCGTGGCGCGCCGCGTCCACGCAGTCCGCCGGCCACCAAGGCGATGACGAACAAGATGATAGCGACGACGGCGACGAACTTCGCGATCTCGAACGAGAAGTTCGCAATGCCGCCGAAGCCGAGAACGGCCGCGACGAGGGCCACGACGAGGAAGATAATTGCCCAGCGCATCATGGGTTTAGCTCTCCTGAGTTGATGTTGCCGTCGGCGACCCGGGAGCCGTTCGTCGGTCTGCATCATCAACGCCAGGGTCACCCGGCCGTTCCATCGCCTATCGACGGCGACGACGCGAATAGCCGCCCTGATCCATCTTGCGATCCGCGACCATACTGGCGACGATCGCCGCCAGAGCCGGGTTGCGTAGCAGCAGGAAGGCGGCGCCCAGACCGCCCACGGCGCCGACGATCGGCCGCTCGCGAACGCTGTGGATCACCTTGCCCAAAAGGCCCTCAGGCTCATCTTCCTCTTCGGCGTCGTCGTGCTTGTCGCCCTTCAGGAAGACCAGCGTCACGATCAGGGCGACCAGGGCGAACAGACCAAACGTCACGGCCGCCGCGCCGAGCGGCGTCAGCGTCAGGCTGAGCGCATAGAAGATGGCCACGCCAAGGAAGACGACGGCCAGAAACGCACTGGCGGCGACGACAGCCGTCGCCACCAGTTTTTTGATGATGCCCTTGAACATCAGCGACGGCGGCCGGCCAGCAGCATGCCGAGGATGACGCCGACGCCGAGCGCCACGGCGGTCGATTGCAGCGGACGCTCCTGCACGCGTTCGACGACATAGCGTTGCGCCTCGTCGAAGCGTTCGGCGGCGTCGTCGTAATATTCGCGCCCCTTCACGCGGGCCTCGTCGTAATAGCTGCGGGCCTGCTCGCGGACTTCGTCGCTCTTGGCGCGCAGCTTGGCTTCGGCCTCGGCGGCCTTGTCGCGCAGGCGTTGGGTCTCTTCGCGGGCGCCGGTCTTCAGATCCTCCTTGAGGGTCTTCAGGTCGGCCTTGATGTCTTCTCGGGCCTTGGTGGTGGCCATGGTGCGCGCTCCGTTGAAAGCTTGGCGGTAGAATAGAGAACCCCGTGTTGCAACGCCACATGCGCAACGAGGTTCCTTTAGTTGGGAAGGGCGCGCGCCTCTCGCCACGGGCTTTTCGCCGCACTAGAACGATGGCTATGACCCAATGGCTGTTCCCGCCCCGCCCCGCCCCGTCCTTGCCGATCGTCGGATCGGACCAGCGGTTCCCCGTTCGCCGCATCCTGTGCGTGGGCCAGAACTACGCCGCCCATGCGCGCGAAATGGGGTCGGACCCCGACAAGCAGACGCCCTTCTTCTTCACCAAGCCGGGCGACGCCATCGTCTCTGACGGCGCAAACCCATCCTATCCGTCGGCGACCGCGAACCTGCACTACGAGGCCGAACTGGTCGCCGCGATCGGGCCGGGCGAGGACGGCGGGGTCAACATCGTCGGCTGGGCCGTAGGCTGCGACCTGACCCGTCGCGATCTTCAGGCCGAGGCCAAGAAGGCGGGCCGCCCCTGGGACGCCGCCAAGGGATTCGATCAGTCCGCGCCCTGCGGCCCCGTCACCCTGGGCGACCTGCCGTCGCCCGACGGCGCCATCCGCCTCAGCGTCAATGGCGAAACCAGGCAGGACAGCGTCCTGAACGACATGATCCTGAACCCCGACCGGATCGTCGCGGCCGCCGCCGCCCTGTGGTCGCTGCAACCCGGCGACCTGATCTTCACCGGCACGCCGTCCGGCGTCGGTCCGGTCAAGCCGGGCGACCGCGTCGTTGTCACCATCGATGGCCTGGAGACGCTCAGCTTCGAGGTGCAGTCGTGATCCTGCACGGCTACTGGCGCTCGGGCGCCAGCTACCGCGTTCGCATCGCCCTGAACCTGAAGGGGATCACCTACGACAACGCCGCTCACGACCTGCGCAAGGGCGAACAGAAGACGCCCGACTATGTGGCGCTGAACCCGCAGGGCATGGTCCCCGCGCTTCAAGACGGCGACTTGGTCCTGACCCAGAGCCCGGCCATTCTGGAATGGCTGGAGGAAACCCACCCCGAACCGGCCCTGCTGCCGAAGGGCGCAAACGACCGGGCGACCGTGCGCGCCATGGCCGCGCTGATCGGCTGCGACATTCATCCGCTGAACAATCTGCGCGTGTTGAAGGCCATCCGGTCTGAGTTCAACGCCGATCAGGCCGCCGTGGACGCTTGGGCGGCCCGGTGGATCGCACCGGGCTTCGACGCGCTGGAGGCTTTGGTCGCCCGCCACGGCGCCGGCTGGAGCTTCGGCGACGCCCCGACCCTGGTCGATTGTTATTTGATTCCGCAGATGTATTCGGCACGGCGCTTCAACATGGACCTGTCGCCTTGGCCGCGTCTGCTGGCGGTCGAACAGACCGCCCTGGCCCACCCCGCCTTCGCCTCGGCCCACCCGGACGTGCAGCCTGACGCCGACGCCTGATTTTCGCCTCAGTGCGCATATCAGCGGTGGATAAGTAGGGTTCGCTTAAGGTCTCGCTCAGCGTCCCTTAAGCATTGGCGATCATAGTGTCGGGCGTGTCGTATTCCCCCGCCACACCTTCGGCGTCGTCGCCCATCCATCGCCTGGCCCTCGCCGTGGTGACCGAGCCCGAGCGCGCGCCCGGCGCCTTCATGAGCGCGCCCTCCGGCGCCCGCGAAGAAGCCATGCGTTTTCTGCTGCAAACCGGGGCCGACGCCGGGGTCAAGCTGATCGCCACCCGGCCCGAGGGCGACGGCGAACGCCTGCTGGGTCAGGCCTGGCCCTTCCCCTCGCCTTTCCAGGTCACGGTCCGCACCGTTGCGCTCAGCGAAGGTCTGGACCGGGTCGAGGCCCGCGCTCGTCGCTCGCTGGAACGGATGGGCCTGCCGCGCGGCGATGTTCTGCTGATTTCCAACGCCGCCGATCTGGCCGGCGCCGAAGGCCGCGCCCTGTGGGATCGCGCCCGCAGCCTCAAGGATCGCGGCTTGTTCCGCCGCATCGGTTTCTGCGCCACGATCGAGGATGGTCCCGCGCTTCTGGCCCGCCGTCTGGAAGCCGACGTGGTCCAGGTGCCGTGCAGCCTCTTGGACCAGCGCGCGGCGCAGGACGGCGTTCTGGACGCCATCGCCGACACAGGCGCCTCGGTTCATCTGTCTTCGGTCTTCGCCGGCGGCCTGCTGTTTGCAGGCGGCGACGATCTTCCGGCCGAACTGGCCAGTCATGCCCAGGCCCTGTCGCGCACGCGCCGGCGTCTGGCCGAGCAGCGCTGCGATCCGATGCAGGCGGCGTTGGGTTACGCCCTGGCCCTACCCGGCGTCGACAAGGTCGTGGCCAGCGTCGCCTCCGCCGCCGAACTGCGCGCCATCCTGGCCGCCGC
Organism: Brevundimonas sp. MEB006b; assembly: GCF_030209705.1. Classification (NCBI taxonomy): domain Bacteria; kingdom Pseudomonadati; phylum Pseudomonadota; class Alphaproteobacteria; order Caulobacterales; family Caulobacteraceae; genus Brevundimonas; species Brevundimonas sp. MEB006b. The sequence goes on along the minus strand of NZ_JARVRL010000001.1, from coordinate 238,608 downwards.
CCACGCCCCCTATCCCAATCTGGACTGGGCGGCCCTGGCGCTCGAGGCGCCGGCGGCCTTCACCGCCGACGCCCGCGCCCGGATCAGTAGCGCAGCCTGATCCCGACATAGCCGGACCGTCCCGGCTCGCCGTATCCGAACACCTGCTGATAGTGTTCGTCGCCCAGGTTCTCGATCCGCGCCGTCAGGGTGACCTTGTCGGTCAGTTCATAGGCCGCGTTCAGATTGGCGGTGACGAAGCCGTCGCGCGCCACCGTCGAGAAGCCGCCCGAATCGTCCTGATCGCCTTCCGCCCGCACCGTCAGCGCGCCGGACAGACGGTCGCCCGTCCAGCCCAGGGTCGCCGAACCGGCGTGTTCCGGCACGCGCAGCAGGCGCGCGCCCGTCGTGCGGTCCGTCGCGTCGGTCCAGGCATAGGCCAGGGTCAGGTCGAACCCGCCGCCCAGCAGGGCGCGGCCTTCCAGCTCGAACCCGTCCGAACGCGTCTTGGCGACGTTGATATAGCGACCGGCCGAATAGGTGATCTGGTCTTCGACGTTCAGGCGATAGAGGGTCGCCCGCCCATCGAACCGACCGTCGGCCGAGGCCCAGCCCAGGGCGATCTCGACGCTGTCGGCCGTTTCCGGCTTCAGCTCGGGATAGGGCCGCGGCGCAAAGCAGAAGTCGCAGACCGCCTGGCTGACCGTCGGCGACTTGAAGCCCGTGCCGTAGGCGCCCGACAGGATGAAGCCGCCGGCCAGATCATAGGCCGCAGAGACCCGCCCCGTCGTCTTCGACCCAAAATCGTCGGTGTCGTCGTAACGCAGTCCGCCGGTCAGGTTCAGCGCGCCGACGTCGTACTGGGCCACGCCGAACACCGAGGAGATCGACAGGTCGCGCGACAGGCCCGACGACAAAGCGGCCGAGGCCTCGTTCCGCTCGACGCCGAACGCATAGTCGATGTCCTGCGCCTGACCGTTCGCCTGCCAGCGATAGGCCTGACGGTCGCCGGTGAAGGTCGAGCCGAAGCCGCCGCTGACCGAGTTGCGGTCCAGATCCGACGCCGAGACGCTGAACTGATGGTTCAGGCCGAACGCTTGGGCGGTCACCCGGCCAAAGCCCGACCACTGCTCGCTTTCCTGGGTGTCGGCGGTGTCGGCCAGCGCATAGTTCGGCGCCGGGAAGCCGTCGATATCGGCCTTGGACTTGTTCCAGCGCACCGATCCATCGACCTTGACCGCATCGGACAGGACATATCGCCCCTTGGCGCCCAGCGTCGTGCTGCGGAAGCCGTCGGCCTCGGTGTTGCCATCCGCCTCGTCTGCCGCTGAAATGCCGTCGGTGTCGAAGCGCGAGGCGTAGGCGCTGAAGGCGTAGGTCTCGTTGGCGACCCCGGCCGAGACGCGGCCGCGCACGGTGTCGAAGCTGCCGGCCTCAGCCTCGGCGCGCAGGCCGTCGATCTCTTGCGTCGTGAACGAAATCACGCCGCCGATGGCGTCGGATCCCCACAGCGACGACTGCGGCCCGCTGAGCACTTCGATCCGCGCGATATCGGCCAGTTCGAAGCTGGAGAAGTCATAGGCTCCGTTCGGCTCGGCCGCATCGTTGACCGGCGCGCCGTCGACCAGGACCAGGGTCTTGCCCGGCGTCGCGCCGCGCATCCGCACCTGGGCCACGCCGCCAAAGGCGCCCGAACGCGTCACCGACAGGCCCGGCACATCGGCCAGGATGTCGGCGGCGAAGATCGCGCCGCGCTGTTCGATGGTCTTGGCGTCGATGACGCGGGCGCCGGGCGTGTCGGCGACGATGGCCGGGATGCGGGTGGCGGTGACGATCACCTCGTCCAGCTGGGTCGCGTCCTCGGCAAAGGCAGGCGCGGCGAAGGTGACCGCAATCGCGGCCGTCGAGAGAAGAATGGAACGCTTCATTGAGCGATACCCCCGTGTTCGGTCCCGCGAATGCGCGCGAGAGACCGTCATGAGCGAACCGACCCGCCAGACCGCTTAGGGGTCTGGACGGCGCAAGGTCGGGTCGCTTCCACGGAGAAACCGCGCTGCTGTCTGGTCCCGGACAGAAGCGAGCGACGTCGGCGGCCAGGTCTCCTGGCTTGCGGGTCGTAAACCGCCGTCCTCGCCTTCCCAGTTTCCCAGTGGCGCCGGGATCGAAACCCCGGACGGACGACGCTCTCGCCGCCTACAGTTGCGGGCACAGCCACGGCGTCACACCGTGTTCCCTTAACCGCCTGACGGGCCTATCGCAGGGCCGACAAGCCTGTGCAAGAGCCGGTCAACGGCCTTGAGCCGCCGGGCGCGATCCGTCACCCTGTGGCCACATGAACGCGCCTGCCAAATTCCCCGAAAATGGGCATCCCCCGGAAATCGCCGCCTCGCTGGAAGGCGCGACGCCGTTCATGGCGCAATATCTGACAGCCAAGGCGGGCCAGCCGGACGCCATCCTGTTCTTCCGCATGGGCGACTTCTACGAGCTGTTCTTCAAGGACGCCGAGGTCGCGGCGGCGGCGCTCGGCATCACCCTAACCAAGCGGGGCAAGCATCAGGGCGAGGACATTCCAATGGCCGGCGTGCCGGTCCATGCGATGGAGGGCTATCTCGCCCGCCTGATCCGCATCGGCCACAAGGTCGCCATCTGCGAACAGCTGGAAGACCCAGCCGAGGCCAAGAAGCGCGGCGGCAAGGCCGTGGTGCATCGCGGCGTGGTCCGGGTCGTCACCCCCGGCACCCTGACCGAAGACAGCCTGCTGGACGCGCGCGGCTCCAATCGTCTGGCGGCGGTCGCGGTGCGTAAAGGTCGGGCGGCCGTCGCCGTGGTCGAACTGTCGTCCGGCGCGGTCGATTCTGTCGCCTGCGCTATCGAGGATCTGGGCGCGGCGCTCGCCGCCTTCCGCCCGTCCGAAGTCCTGGTCACCGACCGGATGTATTCGGACGAGGCGACACGTGACGCCCTGGACGGATCGGGCGGCGTGGTCCAGGCGCTAGCTGGCGCCATCGCCGAACCCCAGGCCGCGCGCGCCCGCGTCGAACGCCTGTACGGCGTCTCGGCGCTGGACGGCTTCGGCGCCTTCGAGGAGGCTGAGGTCTCCGCGCTCGGCCTCATCGCCGCCTATCTGGAGACCACCCAGGCCGGCAAGGTGCCCGCCCTGGCCCCGCCGCGCCGTCTGGGCGAGAGCGGCTTTCTCGCCATCGACCCGGCGACCCGCACCAGTCTGGAGATCGACCGCACCCAGCGCGGCGAGCGCGAGGGGTCGCTTCTGGCATGCATCGACCGCACCGTCACCTCGGGCGGCGCGCGGGCTTTGGCCGAACGGATCGCCCGCCCGCTGCGCGATCCCCTGGCCATCAACGAACAACTCGACGCCGTCGAATGGCTGCTGGAACGGCGCGATCTGAGGCGAGACCTGCGCGACGCGCTGAAGGCCTCCTCCGACATCGCCCGCGCCGTCGGAAGGCTGGCGCTTGGGCGTGGCGGACCGCGCGACCTGGCGGCCGTGCGCATCGGCCTGTCGATCGCCGAGGGTGTCGCCGGCCTGTTCGTGGGTCAGGTCGATCCTCTAACCGGCCAGCCGCGCCGCATCGCCTCGGCGCTTGACCGCCTGACCCTGTCGCCCGACGTCTCACGACTGAAGGCCGACCTGATCGACGGTCTGGTGGACGAGCCGTCACATCTGGCGCGCGACGGCGGCTATGTGCGCCCCGACTATCGTCCCGAACTGGACGCCGCCCGCACCCTGCGCGACGACAGCCGCCGCGTGGTCGCCGACCTGGAAGCCCGCGCCGTCGCCGAGTCCGGCGTGCCCTTCAAGATCAAGCATAACGCCGTCCTGGGCTATTTCCTGGAGACCAGCGCCAAGGCCGCCGAGGGCCTGCTGCGCGCCGGTCCCGACAGCCCCTTCATCCACCGCCAGACCCTGGCCAGCCAGGTCCGGTTCACCACCGTCGAACTGTCGGAACTGGACGCCAAGATCAGCCAGGCCGGTCACCGCGCCCTGGCCATCGAGGGCGAAACCTTCGAGGGCTGGCGACGCGAGGCCGCCCGCCTGGCCCAGCCGCTTCAGGCCGTCGCCGAGGCCTTGGCCGAACTGGACGCCCATGCGGCTCTCGCCGAATGGGCCCAGGAGGTCGGCGCGACCCGGCCCGTGGTGGACGACACCTTGGCCTTCTGCGTCGAGGCCGGCCGCCACCCCGTCGTGGAGGCGGCGGTCAAGGCGGGCGGCGATCCCTACACCCCCAACAACGCCCGGCTGGACGGGTCGGGCCAGGACGGATCGCGCCTGGCCATCGTCACCGGCCCGAACATGGCGGGTAAATCGACCTTCCTGCGCCAGAACGCGCTTCTGGTCATCCTCGCCCAGGCGGGCGCCTTTGTGCCCGCGCGGTCGATGCGGCTGGGCGTGGTGGACCGGCTATTCAGCCGCGTCGGCGCCGGCGACGATCTGGCGCGCGGCCGCTCCACCTTCATGATGGAGATGGTTGAGACCGCCGCCATCCTGACCCAGGCCACGCCGAAAAGCTTCGTCGTTCTGGACGAGATCGGGCGCGGCACCGCCACCTACGACGGCCTGGCCATCGCCTGGGCCACGGCCGAGGCCCTGCACGAGACCAACCGCGCCCGCACCCTGTTCGCCACCCACTATCACGAGCTGGCCCAGCTTGAGACGCGGCTGGATCACGTCTGCAACCTGTCCATGGTCGCGCGCGAATGGAACGGCGAACTGGTCTTCCTGCACGAAGCGGCGCCCGGCGCGGCCGACCGCTCCTATGGCGTCCAGGTCGCGAAACTGGCCGGCGTCCCCGCCTGCGTCGTCGCCCGCGCCCGCTCGGTGCTGAACCGGCTGGAAGGCGAAAAGGCCGCCGCCGCCCGCCTGGACGACCTGCCCCTGTTCGCCGTCGCCGAGCCGGAACCGATGCGCGGCCCCTCTCCCGTGGAACTGGCGCTTCGCGACGTGGACCCCGACGACCTTACCCCGCGCGAGGCGCTGGAGGCGCTTTATCGGCTGAAGGGTCTGGCCTGATGTGACGAAGGCCCGGACGTCGCCGTCCGGGCCTTGCTTTGAGTGTCTATCCGTTTCGGATCAGGCCTGCATCATCCAGCCTTCGACATCCATGGCCGCCTGGCGCACGGCTTCCGAACGGGTCGGGTGGGCATGGCAGGTGCGGGCGATGTCTTCCGACGCGCCGCCGAAGCTCATGGTGATGGCGGCCTCGTGGATCATCTCGCCGGCCTGCGGGCCCATGATGTGGACGCCCAGCACCTTGTCGGTGGCGGCGTCGGCCAGGATCTTGGCGAAACCGTCGGTCTCGTGATTGATCTTGGCGCGGCTGTTGGCGGTGAAGGGGAATTTGCCCTTCTTGTAGGCGACGCCCGAGGCCTTCAGCTGGTCTTCGGTCTGACCGACCCAGGCCACTTCGGGGAAGGTGTAGACGACGCTGGGCACCAGGGCATAGTCGACGTGGCCATACTTGCCGGCGATGGTGTCGATCACGGCGACCGCATCTTCTTCCGCCTTGTGGGCCAGCATCGGACCGTGGGTCACGTCGCCGATCACCCAGACGCCATCCGCCACCTTGAAGTGGTCATGGTCGATGAAGCCGCGCTTGTCCGGCGTGACGCCGACGCTCTCCAGGCCCAGACCGTCCGTGTACGGACGACGGCCGATGGCGACCAGCACCACGTCGCCCTTGATCGTCTCGGCGGCGCCGCCGGCGGACGGCTCGACAGTCAGTTCCACCCCGTCCTTGCCCGACTTGGCGCCGGTGACTTTGGCGCCCAGTTTGAAGCTCATGCCCTGTTTGGTCAGGGTGCGCTGGAAGGCGGTGGCGACCTCGGTGTCCATGCCGGGCGTGATCCGGTCCAGGAACTCTACCACGGTGACCTCGGCGCCCAGACGACGCCAGACGGAACCCAGCTCCAGGCCGATGATGCCGGCGCCGACGACGATCAGCTTCTTGGGCACGGCCGGCAGCGACAGGGCGCCGGTGGAATCGATCACCTTGCCGTCTTCGAAGGCGACGCCCGGCAGCGGGGTCGGCTCGGAGCCGGTGGCGATGACGATGTTCTTGGCGTCCAGCGTCTGGACCGAGCCGTCGGCGGCGATCACCTCGACCTTGCCCTTTCCGACGATCTTGCCCTTGCCCTTGATCCAGTCGGCCTTGTTCTTCTTGAACAGGAACTCGATCCCCTTGGTCAGGGCGGTGACGCTGTCGTCCTTGGCCTTGTGCATCTGGTCTAGGTGCAGCTTGGGCTGGACCTCGATGCCGATCTTGGCGAATTCGGTATTGGCGGCGTTCCACAGTTCCGAGGCATGCAGCAGAGCCTTGGATGGCATGCAGCCCACGTTCAGGCAGGTGCCACCCAGCGTCGAACGCATTTCCACGCAGGCGACCTTCAGGCCCAGCTGGCCCGCCCGGATCGCGGCGTTATAGCCGCCAGGGCCTCCGCCGATAATGACGACGTCGTAGGCGGCGGTGGCTTCGGCCATGGTATCCTCTGGTCTTCTGGCGCGCGGGGAAAGGCGCGCGGACACTAGCGCCGACCCCGCACGGGTCAACCGCTGGACCCCATATGGGGCCGCGTTTCGAGCAATTGCAGAGGCGGAAACCATGAAAAAGGGCCGGACGTCGCCGCCCGGCCCCTTCGATCATGTCTGAACCGCGCGCTCAGAGCTTGAAGCGCACGCCCAGGAAGACGTTGTAGCCGAACTTCTCGTACTCGTAGGTCCGCTCTTTGACGCCGTAGTAGCGGACGCCCGCGCTGTCGGTCAGGTTCTTGGCCTCGCCGAACACTTCCACGCCGTTGTCGAAGTCGTAGCTGGCGGTGAAGTCCAGCTGGCCGCGACCCTCGACATAGAGGTCTTTGCCGGGGTTGGTCGCGTCGATCGCCTCCAGGAAGTCGCTGCGGTGCGTGTAGGAGACGCGCGCGCTGAAGCCGTACCGTTCGTAGAACAGGGCGGCGTTATAGGTCTCGTCCGACTGACCCGGCAGCACGAAAGTGTCGCGACCGGCGAAGGCGCGGCTGGTTTTGATCTCCGCATCCGTCAGCGTGTAGTTGGCGAAGACGCCGAAGCCCGAAGCCCAGCCCGGCAGGAAGTCGAACGTCTGCTGCCAGTTGAACTCGATGCCGGCGATATGGCCGTCAGGGGCGTTGCGGGCCTCGGTGACCTGGGCGACCGTGGTGGTCGGGGTGACATAGGGCACGCCGTCCGTCACCAGAGTGAAGCGGTAGTTCGACAGGTCCTTGTAGAAGGCGTTGGCCGAAATCACGCCCAGCGGACGCAGATAGTATTCCAGTCCCGCATCGATGTTGTTCGACAGGGTCGGCTTCAGATCGGGATTGCCGCGCGTGACCGTCGTGCGGCCGCTGTCGGTGGTTTCCAGAACGCGCGGAACGATGTCGGTATAGTCCGGGCGCGAAATGGCGCGGGTCAGGGCGAAACGACCGACCAGCTGATCGCTGAAGCTGTGGCGCAGCGTCAGGTTCGGGAAGAAATCGGTTTGGTCGCGCTCAACCTTGACCGGAGTCTGCCCGCCGGACAGGGCCACGCTGGTCGCCGACCCTTCGAAGTCGGTCTTCTCGACACGCAGGCCGATCAGCACATTGGTCGCGCCGATATCGAACCGAGCCTGGCCGTAACCCGCCAGAATATCTTCCTGCGCAGTATAGTCGGCGGTGATCGACTGCGGAATGCGGCGAACGCCGGCGGCCGGGTCGGGATTGGTCGAGCCGGCCCGGACGCGATCGAAATAGTCGGTTACCAAGCCCGCATCGAACTTGAAGCCCAGATTGTAGTCGTAGTTCTGCGACGGACGATCGCTCAGCAGCGGGGCCAGCGTGCCAGAGCTGGCGGCCGCGCTCCGGTCGCGGAACCGCTCTTCATCGGCCGTGACGTCGCGGGTGCTATATTTGGCGCCGAACTTCAGCTCGACTTCGCGGCCGCCGATGACGGTGGGCAGCGACAGATTGGTCGTGAACGCCACATCGTCTTGCTCGGTCGTGTTCGAGCGGAAGGTGTTTTCGCGGAAGCTGTAGTTGTTGGCGTTCAGATAGAAGCCGGTCGGCTCGCTGAAGGCCGAATAGGTCGGATGATAGTGGTCCGTCGTATTGTAGGACAGGGTCGTCGCGCTGGAGCGATAGACCAGCTCGTCGCGGTGCGGATAGGTCTGTTTGCTGTTGGCGAACGACAGGGCGCCGTCCCAGACCGCCCCATTGCCGAACGTCTGCTCGCCGCCCAGCACCAGGGTGGAGATGTCGTTCTCCTGGGTGCGGTGACGCAGCTGCTTGTAGATGCGGGCGTTGGTGAAGGTCGCGCTTGTGTCGGTCGAACCCGGCTGCAGCGTTCCGTCGCTATAGGTGAAGTTCAGCGTGTTGCGGAACTCGTCGTCGCGGAACTGGGCGTAGGAGCCCTTGACCCACAAACGGATGGCGTCGCTGGGCCGCCATTCAAGCGCGCCGGTCACGGCCTTGCGGGTCCGTTCGGTCTCGTAGTCCTTGAACAGGGTGTTCTCTAGACCCCAGATCTGGCCGCCGCCCTGCGCGGCGTTGCGGTTGATCAGAACCCAGCCGTTTTCGACGTTGTCCGGCCGGCGGTTGGTTTCGGAATAGCTGACCGACACCAGGGCGCCGAAGGTCTGATCCGGGCCGAAGACGTTGGACGCCGTGGCGCCCGCGCGTGTGTCCGAACCGCCGTAATCGTTGTAGCTGCCGCCGGCGTAGCCGCTGAGCGCCAGACGGCGTTTGTCGAAGGGCGAGCGGGTCTTGATGTCCACAGCCCCGGCGATGGAATCGGCGTCCTGGGCGGGCGTCAGGGTCTTGGACACCTCGACGCTGGAGACGATGTCTGACGGCAGGGTGTCCAGATCGACCGCGCGGGTCGTCGGCGACACGGCCGGGATGGCGACCCCGTCCACCGACACGGCGGTGAAGGCGGCCGGCGCGCCCCGCACATTGATGTAGCGGCCTTCGCCCTGGTCGCGCTGGATGGCGATGCCCTGAACGCGTTGCAGGGATTCGGCGACGTTTGGGTCAGGGTAGCGGCCGATGGCGTCGGCCGACAGGACGTTGACCGTGCCGTCGGCGTTCTTCTGCTGGTTCAGCGAGCGGGCCACGCCGTCGGTGATGACGCCGGTCACGATCACATCGGCCACGTCCGTCGCCGATTGGGCGCCCAGGACGATGGCGACATTGGCGTCTTCGCCCGGCGTGGTCACGACCGTCTGGCTGGTCGAGGGCAGGCCCAGATAGTTGACCTCCAGCACCATGGAGCCGCTGGCGGTCGGCAGGGTGAACTCGCCCTGGGTATTGGTCACGGCCCGCTGGCTAGTGCCGCGCACCAGAACCTCGGCGCCCGGCAGGGGCGCGCCGGCGGCGTTAGTCACCCGGCCGTAGATCACGTCGCCGGCGACCGCAGCTGACGCCGAGGCCACGGCGTCGACATCGGCATGGGCGGGCATGGCCAGCGGCGCCAGGATCATCGGCGCGATCGCGGCGCCCATCAGCAGGTTCAGTTTCATGTCAGGTCCCCTTCGGCGAGCAACGTTTCGCTTCAGCCGATGGAGGGGCCGCTTAACCTTTGGGGGCGACGCGACCGCGACGATTCCACGACGCCCAGTTCGCGGTTTTCCGATGGAACGGCGACGCTTGATCCCTTGACGGAACATCAGTCATCGAACCGACGCCGAACCGTCACGCCCGCGCCGTTGACCCACACGCGGCTTGGCCACAGGGACGCGTCCAGATCGTCCGGAGACCGACATGCGCCCTTCCCTCGCCCGCTCGCTGACCGCCTGCGCCGCCCTGGCCCTGCTCGCCGCCTGCGCCACGCACGAGGTTGATTATCAGGGCGAGGGCGCGGGCTTCGTCGGTCCGGGCGCCCCGGTTATGGCCGTGCTGGAAACCCCGTCGGTCGGCACGGCGGGTCAGGACGCCGCCGACGACCCCGCCGTCTGGGCCAGCGCTTCGCCGGTCACGATCATGGGCCAATCCACGCCCGGCTTCGTCGCCGGCACGGACAAGAAATCCGGCCTCTACATCTACGGCTTCGACGGCAATATCCTGCAGTTCCTGCCCGAGGGCCTGCTGAACAATGTCGATGTGGTCGAGGGCCTGTCGGTCGGCGGCCGTCCGCAGGTGGTGCTGGGCGCCAGCGACCGCACGCCGGGCAAGACCGGTATCTCCCTCTACACCTTCGACCCGGCCGGGACCGGCCAGAATGGCGTGCGCTACTGGGGCGCGGTCGCCACCGACGTGGTCGAACCCTACGGCTTCTGCTTTGCGCGGCGCGGCGCCGAGGTTCACGCCATCCTGGTCGGGCACGATGGCGAGCTTCGCCAGTTCATCCTGGGCGTGGACGCCGCCGGCCAGCCCACGGCGCGCCTGGTCCGCACCGCCGAGATCGGAACCATCTCCGAAGGCTGCGCCGCCGACGAAGCGACCGACGCCCTCTATATCAATGAGGAGAATGTCGGCCTGTGGCGCTATGGCCTGAACCCGGCGTCCGGCGCGGCCCGCACCCTGATCCAGCCCATCGCCAAGGACATCCTGGTCGCCGACGCGGAAGGCCTGACCACGATCACCGACCCCTCGGGCCGCTATCTGATCGCCTCCAGCCAAGGCGATTCCACCTTCCCCGTCTGGCGCATCGACGGCCCGGCGCCGGAGTACAAGGGCCGGTTCAAGATCGTGGACGGCGCGGTCGACGGCGTCACCGGCACCGACGGCCTGGCGGCCGCCAGCGGTCAAGTCGGCCCCTTCCCCGACGGCCTTGTCGTTATCCAGGACGACGTCAACGACGTGGGAACCCAGAACTTCAAATACGTCGACTGGCGCGACATCCGACGGGCGCTGGGGCTGTAGCGGCCCCTCGGCGGCGGTCGCCCTCGATCACGTCTCTTTCATCAAGATCCTACGGCATTCAGCGCCGTGCGGGTGCAGTCGGCCATGTCCCTGACGATGTGTCGGCCGATGCAGAACATGTCTTCGTAGCTGGGCTTGGCGGCGGCCAGACACTGGAACAGGTTCAGCTTGGACATCTGCAGGCAGAAGGTGGCGTTTGGATCCTGCAGGACACCGTCACTTCCGTCATCTTTCACGCTTTCGCCCAGCAGCGCCCGCGCGGCGACGGACAGGGATCGGGCCACCGCCGGTTTATAGGGAGCCGCCAGAGGCGACGTCGGGATCCGAGAGGGTTCGGCGTGGGCAGCCTTCAGCAGCGTCTCGCTCTCGACGTCCGACGCCAGCTGCATTGCGGCGGACGCGGCCTTCGCACGCTCCAGCCGCCCCTGTCGGTCCGCGACGGGCTGGCCCGCCCATCGACGGCGCGGATCGCTACGCGCCTGGATCGTATAGGCATCCGCCTCCACCCGATCCGCTGCGGCCTCGATGGCTGCGGCGCCCTCCTCCATGACCTCGGCGATCAGCCCGGCCGCCACCTCTGCGCCAGGCAAGGTCACGGCATAGGCGGGGTCGGCCGTCAGACGATCCAGAATTTCGCGTCGCTGCGCTGGATCGGCGGCATAGGCCCGCACCCCCGCAACGAAGTCCGGCGACTGCATCGCCAGCACCGCTCCATAGGCCACCAGACCCCGCGCCAACTGCTCGGCGTTGGAGGTCGCGCCGCGCTGCAACGCCGCCTGCACCGCCTCCGCATCGACGAAGCCGCCCTCGAATGTGGCGACATCCCGCATGAAGACCAGATAGACCGACGCCGTCTGCGCCACACTGTCGTCCAGCTGAATCGAAGGTGGCGGAGGCGGGGGCGGCGCAGGCGGTTCGACCGGTTTGGCGCACCCCGCAATAAGCACGATCAGGCTCGCGGCCGCCGCAACCCGCGCCCAATGCAGATCCCTCCGCTTCACAGCATCGCCAGGATGAACACGCCACAGGCGGCCAGCACGGCGACGTTCACGGCGGTCATGGCGGCGACGAAGATCTGGTGGGCGCTGAACTTCATTGGACCTCAAAAGCGGTTTCGGTTTGGGGCCGCTTCGCACGGGGCCGTGGGGCCTGGGTGTGGACTTGATGGAGAAATCGTGGAGACACCCCATCTGGTCTGGATCGCCGTCCATCGCTGGGCGATGTCGTGGAGACACAATGAGCGCCCTGGTCATCATCGCCGAAGACGAACCCGAGATCGCCGCCGTGCTCGACGCCTATCTCGTGCGCGAGGGGTTTCGCACCGTCCGCGCCCTGGATGGCCAGATCGCTCTGGACCTGCACGCCGCCCTTCGGCCCGATCTGATGCTGCTGGACGTGCGCATGCCGCGCGTCGATGGCTGGGGCGTGCTCGGTGAACTGAGGCGCCGAGGCGAGACGCCCGTCATCATGCTCACTGCGCTGGATCAGGACATCGACAAGCTTCAGGCGTTGCGCATCGGCGCGGACGACTATGTCGTCAAACCGTTCAATCCGGTCGAGGTCGTGGCGCGCGCCCACGCCATACTGCGACGCAGCGGCGGATCGGGCCAAGGCGGCGTGATCCGCCTGGGTCCGCTCGAGATCGATCTGGAGGCGCACATCGTCCAGTGGTGCGGGCTGGACAAGCCGCAGCGCCTGCCCCTGACCCTGACCGAGTTCCGCATGCTGGCCCACATGGCGCGCTATCCGATGCGGGTTTTTTCCCGCGCCGAGTTGGCCGACGCCTGCTTGAAAGGCGACGAGGTGCTCGATCGCACGGTAGATAGCCACCTCAGCAAGCTGCGGCTCAAGTTACGAAACGCAGGCGCCGACGGCGTTCTCGTCGGCGTTCGTGGCGTGGGTTATCGCCTCGAGGTCCTGGCGTGAGGGCCGCCCGCGCGCTCGGCCGTCGCATCGCCGTGCGTACGGCTCTGGTCATCCTGGGGGTGCTTGGACTTAGCGCCGCCGGCGCATTCGCCCTGTACGGCTGGGTCTTCGAAAATTATCCCGATGCGGTGGCCTCGCCCCAGGCCTGGCGACCGCAGTCAGTGGATTATGTCGCTCTGGCGTCAGCCGCCGTCGTGGCCCTGATCGGCGCGACCGTGGCCGGGCTGCAGTTGGCCCGCCGCCTTGTCATGCCTCTCGCCTCATTGTCCGGCGCCGCGCGTGCGATCGCCGATGGCGACCTGTCCGCGCGCGCCCTGGCTGGCGATCGGTCTTTTTCGGAGACCGCCGACCTGGTGGACGACTTCAACCTGATGGCTGCGCGGCTGGAGACGCTCGCCGCCGACATGACGACGTGGAACGCCTCGATCGCGCACGAACTGCGAACGCCCGTCACGATCGTCAAAGGCCGTCTGCAAGCGGCCGCCGACGGCGTCCTGCCGCTGGACCGCGAGATGATCCTGACCTTGCTCAAGCCGGTCGACGCCCTGGGCCGCCTGATCGAGGATTTGCGCGTCGTCAGTCTGGCCGATAGCGGTCGTTTGCAACTGCGCCTGACGCCCCAGGACCTGGGTCAGCGATTGGACGATGTCCGCGCCCTGGTCGGCACGGAAGCTGAGGCGGAGGGCTATCCGATCACCTGGACGACGCCGGCCACTGTGGTTGTTTGCGACGGCGACCGCATTCAGCAGGCTGTCCTGGCTCTGCTCGACAACGTGCGTCGCCACGCCGATCCCGGCCCTGTCTCGGTCAGCTTGATCACCGATGAACGCTTCGCCGTCATCGCCGTGGAGGACAGCGGCCCAGGCCTGCCCGACGCCATGACCCGATCCGTTTTCACCGCCTTCAAACACGGGTCAGGCGAGAACGGCGGGACCGGCCTGGGCTTGGCCGCGGTCCGCGCAATCGCCGAGGCCCACGGCGGATCGGCGCGTTACTTGACCGGCGCTCGCCTGGGATCCAGGATCGAGATCTGGATCCCCGCCGTTTCGTAGATTCGTTTTGAAAGCAGCCGCCTGGCAATGGACCGCTCAAAAATCGAAGTGGTTCCATATCCGGGGATGACGACGCCCTACTGATCCTCGTCGAATTTCCGCGCGACCAGGTCGGTCAGAGCTTCCATGGCCTCTTCGGCGTCAGGGCCTTCGGCGGAGACGTCGATGCTGCAGCCGATGCCGGCGCCCAGCATCAGCAGGCCCATGATCGAGCGGGCGTCCACCGTCACGCCGTCGCGGGTGACGTGGATCTCGCTTTCGAAGCTGGAGGCCAGTTTGACGAACTTGGCCGAGGCGCGGGCGTGCAGACCGCGCGTATTGCAGATGTTCAGGGTCGCGGTGACGGTCATTTTTCGCCTGCGAGCACCCAGGACGCCACAGAGATGTATTTGCGCCCCGCGTCCTGCGCATGGGCCACGCAGGATTCCAGCGTCTCGCGCCCCCGCACGCTGGCCAGTTTGATCAGCATGGGCAGGTTCAGCCCGGCGATGACCTCGGCGCGCGTCTGTTCCATCACCGAGATGGCCAGGTTCGACGGCGTGCCGCCGAACATGTCGGTCAGCAGGATGACCCCTTCGCCGTCGTCCACGGCCGCGGCCGCGTCCACGATGTCGCGACGCCGACGCTCCATGTCGTCGTCAGGCCCGATGCAGATGGCCGCGACGCCGCGCTGCGGGCCGACCACATGCTCCATGGCGGAGAGAAACTCGGACGCCAACCCGCCGTGGGTGACGATCACCAGACCGATCATGAGGACTTCACTCGCATCCCGCCCCGAACCGTCCCAGGCATTCCCCCGCCCGGCAAGGGAGGCCGGACGCCGCCCTCTATGGACCGCAAGGGGCGTGTCATAGACCCGTCTTTCGGGGTTTCAAAGCGTCTCCAACGCCGCTGCGACCACATCGACTGCCGAGGCCGGTCGGGGATCGAGCGCCAGCAGGGGCAGATCGACCCCCGCGAAAGCCTGTGTCTGCGGCTCCGGAAGCCGTTCGACCCCTTCCGCCATACAGGCGACGGCCAGCGCCACGCGACAGACCGGCCGTGTTCTGGCGGCCACGATTCCGAGGCCGCGCACCTCGATCCGACCGGCGATGGAGGCCGGTGCCGACGCATGAACGGCCCCGTCCGAGGCCCAGACCTGGGTGTAGTCGTCGCTGACCAGTCGCCAGCCGCGCGCGATCAGCCGCAGCGCCAGATCGCTCTTACCCGCGCCCGACGGGCCCAAGATCATCACCCCCTGCCAGGCCCCACGTCGGCGCACGGCGACGGTGGTGGCGTGGACTGGCTGGCCCGGGGTCACGACCAGCGGCCGACCGCCGGGAAGACGATCTCGAACCGCGCCCCGCCTTCGGACTTGTTTTCGGCGTGGACGCGGCCGCCGTGCGCCTCGACGATCTGACGCACGATGGACAGCCCAAGGCCCGAGTTGGAGCCGAACACCGCCCCCTTGGGCCGCGAGGTGTAGAACCGCTCGAACACCGTCTCCAGATTCTCGGCCGGAATGCCTGGCCCCTGGTCCTCGACCCGCACGCGGATCGGCAGATCGTCCCCGATGTCCTCCAGCGTCACCCGCACCACGCCGCCTGAGGGGCTGAACGAGCGGGCGTTGTCGATCAGGTTGCGGAACACCTGCCCCAGCGGCCCATCGCGCCCCATGACGCGCAGGGCCTGTTCGGGCGCCGTGAGCACGACCGGAATGTCGCCCGGCTTGGCCGTCGTTTCATAGATGCCGACGATATCGACCAGCAGACGGTTCAGATCGACCGGCCGCGGTCGATCCCGCGACAGCTCCGCATCCAGCCGCGAGGCGTTGGAGATGTCGGTGATCAGCCGGTCCAGCCGACGCACGTCCTGCTGCAACAGCGCCGTCAGCTTCTCGCGGTGCGCATCGGTCTTGACCAGCGGCAGGGTCTCCAGCGCCGAACGGATCGAGGTCAGGGGGTTCTTGATCTCGTGCGACACATCGGCCGCGAACCGTTCGATGGCGTCCATCCGCGTCGACAGGGTGTCGGTCATGGATTCCAAGGATCGCGCCAGATCGCCGATCTCGTCCTTGCGATCCTCAAGATCCGGCAGGGAGATGGCGCGCGCGCGCTGAAGTTTCACCTGATCCGCCGCCGCCGACAGCCGCATGATCGGCCGCGCCACGAACAGATGCAGGAGCAGCGAGCCCAGCAGATTGACCCCCAACGCCACCAGGGCGAACGGGAACAGCGCCTGCCGTTGAGCGCCCAGGATTTCATCCACGTCCCCGGATTCGACGGTCAGCACGCCCAGCACCTGACGCACATGGCGCACCGGAATGGAGACGGAGACGACGCGGTCGCCGGATTCGTTGCGACGCAGGGTCGATTGGGGCGAGCCGTCCAGCGCCGCCGCCACCTCCGCCGCCAGTTCGCTGTCGGCGCGCGCGACCCGGCGCTCGGACAGCAGATTGGCCTTGGCGGCGTCCTCGGTCGCCGTCCCCGCCGGCTGCGCGTCGGGCAGTGGCCGCCCGCCGATGGCCTCGGTCACCTGATAGCTGTCGACCAGCAACAGGCCGTTCACATCATACAGTCGCACCCGCTGGCCCGCCGGGATGAATCGGTCGGTCAGCCAGATCGACGCGCGGATGGGGTCCAGTTCAGGCGTCGGTTCGCCTCGCGTCACGCCTTCTTCGCGCAACACATTGGCCAGCAGCTCGGCCTGGACCGTCAGCGATTCCTGACGCGCCTCGATCAGGCCCGGACGCCATTCATTGATCGCCAACGCCCCGCCGAACAGGATCAGCAGGCTGAGCAGATTGAGCACCAGGATGAAGCCGCCCAGCCGCGATCCGCCGAAGCGGAACAACGGCCGGCGCTGGGGCTCCTCGTCGGGCTCGCGCCCGCCCGGTTCAGCTCTCGCGGTAGCGGTAGCCGACGCCATACAGGGTCTCGATCGCGTCGAACTCATTGTCCACGGCGCGGAACTTCTTGCGCATCCGCTTCACGTGGCTGTCGATGGTGCGGTCGTCGACATAGACCTGATCGTCGTAGGCGGCGTCCATCAGGTTGTCGCGGCTCTTCACGAAGCCGGGACGCTGGGCCAGGGCCTGCAGCAGCAGGAACTCGGTCACCGTCAGCTTGACGGGCTTGCCGTCCCAGGTCGACTCGTGGCGCGCCGGGTCCATCGACAGCTTGCCGCGCTTGATCGCCCGGCCCGAGACTTCGGCCGCCGTTTCCGGCTCGCCGCCGTCAGCGCCCGTGCGACGCAGCAGCGCCTTGACCCGCTCGATCAGCAGACGCTGGCTGAAGGGTTTGTGGATATAGTCGTCGGCGCCCAGGTTGAAGCCCAGGATCTCGTCGATCTCCTCGTCCTTGGACGTCAGCATGATCACCGGAATCTGCGAGGTCTGGCGCAGACGACGCAGCACCTCCATCCCGTCCATGCGCGGCATCTTCACGTCCAGGATCGCCAGATCGGGCGGCGAGGATTCCAGCGCGGCCAGACCCGAGGCCCCGTCGTGATAGGCGGTGATCTTGTGGCCATGGCTTTCCAGCGCCAGCGAAACGGACGCCACGATGTTCTCGTCGTCATCGACCAGAGTGATGTTGGCCAAGGGTGTCTTCTCCTGAACTTTACGTTCCCGCGAGCAAGAACGCACAGCAAGCGTAACCGTTCGATCTCGGTCACATTAGGGCTAGAGCGTTTCGGGCCGAATGAAAATCGCCTGCAACCCGAAAGCGGTTCGGTGACATCCAGATGGTCACGGCGCCGCCTCATTTCAACGCACGCACCGCCTTCCTCCGGCGCGGCAGAAACATTCCGCCTTCGAAAACCTCGCCTTAAAGGCTTGGGATGCAGGATCGCCCCATGGCGGGTCCGATCCATTACGAAGTCTATGTCCGCAAGAGCGCCCCGTCGTCGTGGACGCTGCTGATCGCGACCGAAGATCGCAAACACGCCATCGAGACCGCCGAGGAGCAGCTTCGGGATCGTCTCGCCATCGCCTCGCGCGTGACCAAGGAGACGCTGGACCCAGAGACCATGGAGTTCAGCTCCCTGACCATCCTGACGCTGGGCGCGCCGGAGGAGCGAAAAAAGAAGGTCGCCGACAAGGCGGTCCCGCCGGCCTGCAGCAGTCCGGCCGAACTCTATTCGCCCCACGCCCGCGCCTTGATCGGCCGGGTGCTGGAGGACTGGCTGAAACGCGAGGGCGTGACCGCCTTCGAACTGCTGCATCGCCCCGATGTCGCCGAACGGCTCGAGGCGGCCGGGGTCGAGCTTCAGCACGCCATCCAGAAGGTCGCGGTCCCCGAAAGCCAGGCCACGGGGCAGGAGGTGCACGGCGTGGTGCGCCACTATCAAAAGCTGACCGAACAGGCGATGGCCCGGCTGCGCAAGGCCGGACGCGACGGCCTGTTCCCCACGCTGGACGACCGTTCCGTCGCCGATCTGGCGCATCGGCTGACCGGCGCGCCGGATCGGGCGCTGCGCATGGGCGGGGTGGTCGCCGGCGCGCTGAAGGATCGGCGCGGCGCCCGCGATCGCCTGACCGTACTGATGGATCTGATGGACGCCGCGCCCGCTGACGGCCCGCCGCGCGCCCTGGTCGTGGTGGTGGTCGAGCAGATCGTCGCCGAAATGCTGGCCGTGCGCACGAACCTGACCGAGATTTTGGGGCCGTCGCTGGACCAGGGCGCCAATCTGGCGGCCATCGTGCGCATGGTCGCGCCTGACGAGATGGACGCCCTGTTGCGGATGGACCCGCGCCTCGCCCTGATGATGCCGCAGGTCGAGGGACCGGCCGCGCGCCTGGGCCTGCATCTGGCCTCGGGTGAGTTTCCGCTGCTGGCCGCGTCCTTGGCTCGCCTTGTCACCCGCGAACTGACCAGCCAGCGCCGCCTTCGCCCCCATGATCCGGTCGGAGAGATCGACATCCTGCGTCTGCTGGCCATGGCCCTGACGGCTTCGGCCGGCCGTCTGCTGACGCTGGAAGAGGTTCAGACCGCCTTCGTCGAACGCTCCAAGAGCCTGGTGACGGCCGATTTCGTCGGCGCCTACGTCAACCCCTGCCCGACGGTCCTGGCCGAGGCCGAGCAGCTGACCCGCCTGTGCGAGAACGTGACCGGCGGGGCCAACAAGCGCGCCGCCGCGCGGTGGCTCAGCGCCTGTATCGGCTCGCTGCGTTTCGAAACCGAGATCCGCCAGTCCGTCCCCGGCGGCCCCAGCGCCTCGCACAAGCTGGCCACGCTGGCCCGGCTTCAACGCTCGGTTCAGGCCGCGCATCTGGCCGACCACGACCAGACCCAGATCATGGACGCCATCGGCGCGGTCGGCGCCAATCTGGAGGCCGACGCCCATCTGGTCGCCCAGATCGTCCGCGCCCAGGCGGCTGCGCCTCAGAAGCTGACAGCCCTGCTGAAACTGGCTACCGGGGAAGCCGGTCCGCTGGGCCCCGTGGCCGACCGCGCCCGCGCCGAGGCCATCAAGCTGCTGCGCTCGCCCGACGTCCGCACCGCTCTGACCGCCGCCCCGCAAAACGTCGCGGCGTTGAGAGGTCTGATGCAGCAGGCGGGTCTGGCGGCCTAGCCGACCTCAGTCGAAGATATCGAAGATGCTGTCGCGCTTCTTTTTCTTGTAGCGATAGTCGTCGTCGCGATGCCGGTCGTCGCGGTATTTGTCGCTCCGGTAGCCACGATCGTCGCGATACGGCTGCGACGCCCCGCCGCCCCACGGTTGGGGCTGAGGGTGAGCATGAGGCTGGGCATAGGGCTGAGGCGGCGGCGCATAGGCCTGCGGCGCGGGCGCGACCGGGGCCGTGGCGCGGCCCTCCTCGACGGCGGCGGCCATCAGCTTTTCCAGCTCGCCGCGATCCAGCCAGACACCCCGACACTCGGGACACATGTCGAACTGGACGCCGTTGCGCTCCAGCGTCTGCATGGCGGCGTTGTCGTTGGGGCACATCAGAAGAGGCATGTCGGGCTCCGATCGAAAAAGAATGGGCGGTCGATGCGACAGGCCAGGAGGGGAAAGCTTCGCCGCATCGACACGCCCTTGCGGTCCGACATCGCGTCGCACGACCCGGCGCAAGGAAGGGGGACGCCGGACCGCGAGAACGCCAGAGGGGCCCGTTCCGCCTCTTCAAGCTAGGCGCCGTCGCCGGCCGCCGCCATGCGTCGCGGGGCCGCAGGGACTTCGACCGCCCCTGCCATCCTATCGGCGATGACGATTGCGCGCCTTTACCAAGGGTTACGACCGACCAACGACCCTTTGCCTGTCATGGTCGTAAACCGTGTTAGAATGGCGCCCCGGTCTTTGACATCTTCGCGCGCCGCCAGAACCCGCGCTTAATTAGACAGATTAGACGAATTAGACGGTGTTTTTTGTCAGCGGACCCGCCGGCCGATGTGCACGGATTGCACTCGAAAATTCTAGCAGACCTGCCCGGCGGCCCAGCCCGACGACCAGGCCCACTGGAAGTTATAACCGCCCAGCCAGCCGGTCACGTCCACCGCCTCTCCTATGAAATACAGCCCCGGGACCGCCTTGGCCTGCATCGTCTGCTGGTCCAGCGCGGCCGTATCGACCCCGCCCAACGTCACCTCGGCGGTCCTGTAACCTTCGGATCCCACAGGCTTGACCGCCCAACCGTTGACCGCCTGATCCAGCCGCCGCAGCACCTTGTCCGACAGGTCCGCCAGATTGCCCGCCGCCCCTTCGCGCTGGCACAGGCTCTCGGCCAGACGACGCGGCACGATATGGCCCAGCGCTGTATGCACCGCCTGTTTGCCGTTCGACGCCTTAGCCGCCTTCAACTCCTCGAACACGTCGCGGCCGGGCGCCATCGAGGCCACCACCGCCTCGCCCTCGCGCCAGTAGGAGCTGATCTGCAAGATGGCCGGACCCGACAGGCCGCGGTGGGTGAACAGCATGGCCTCATCAAAGCTGGCCTTGCGCGCCTTGGCCCCTTCGGGCGCCGAGGCGACCGAGGCGTCGACCGCCACCCCCGCCAGCGGCGTCAGCGTCTCAAGCAGCCCGGCCTCGAAGGTCAGCGGCACCAGCGCCGGTCGGGTCTCGGTGACGCGAATATCGAACTGGCGCGCCACCTCATAGGCCCAGCCGGTCGCCCCCATTTTGGGGATCGACTTGCCGCCCGTCGCCACGACCAACGACGTCGCCGTGACCTGCGATCCGTCCGACAGGATTGCGGTAAAGCCGTCGCCGGATCGCGCGATCCGCGACACCCCGGTCTTCAGGCTCAGGGTCACGTCCGCCGCCGCCATGTCGTCGGTCAGCATACGGACGATCTGCTTGGCGCTGTCATCGCAGAACAGCTGGCCCAGCGTCTTCTCGTGCCAGGCGATCCCGGCCCTGTCGATCCGCTTGACGAAGTCGTGCTGGGTGTAGCGGCGTAGAGCCGAGGTCGCGAACCGGGGGTTCTCGCCCAGAAAGTTCGCCGGTCCGCAGCCCAGATTGGTGAAGTTGCAGCGCCCGCCGCCCGAGATGCGGATCTTCTCGCCCGGTCGGTCGGCATGGTCCACGACCCTGACCCGCCGCCCGCGTCGCCCGGCCTCGATGGCGGCCATCATCCCGGCCGCGCCGGCCCCGACCACCAGGACGTCGACGAGGGCGTCCGAAGACGCCCTTGTCACTGGGAACCTCGCGGTTCCAGCCTCGGGGAGAGCTTAGTAACGGTAGTGATCCGCCTTGAACGGGCCTTCGACCGGCACGTTGATGTAGTCGGCCTGGTCCTTGGTCAGGACGGTCAGCTTGGCGCCCAGCTTGGCCAGGTGCAGCATGGCGACCTTCTCGTCCAGGTGCTTGGGCAGGGTGTAGACCTTGTTCTCGTACTTGTCGGCGTTGGTCCACAGTTCGATCTGGGCCAGCGTCTGGTTGGTGAAGGACGCCGACATCACGAAGGACGGGTGGCCCGTGGCGTTGCCCAGGTTCACCAGGCGGCCTTCCGACAGCAGGATGATCTTCTTGCCGTCCGGGAACTCGACGTGGTGGACCTGCGGCTTGATCTCGTCCCACTTGAAGTTCTTCAGGCCGGCGACCTGAATCTCGGAGTCGAAGTGGCCGATGTTGCAGACGATGGCGTTGTTCTTCATCTGCCGCATGTGGTCGACGGTGATGACGTCCTTGTTGCCGGTCGTCGTCACATAGATGTCGGCGCGGCCGGCGGTGTCGTCCAGCGTCTGGACCTCATAGCCTTCCATCGCGGCCTGCAGGGCGCAGATCGGGTCGATCTCGGTCACGATCACGCGGGCGCCGCCCTGGCGCAGCGAGGCGGCCGAGCCCTTGCCCACGTCGCCGTAGCCGCAGACCACCGCGACCTTGCCCGACAGCATGACGTCGGTGCCGCGACGGATCGCGTCGACGAGCGATTCCCGGCAGCCGTACAGGTTGTCGAACTTGGACTTGGTGACGCTGTCGTTGACGTTGATGGCGGGGAAGGGCAGCTCGCCCTTTTCGGCCATCTGGTACAGGCGGTGAACGCCCGTGGTGGTCTCTTCCGACACGCCGCCGATGGCGTCGCGGATGGCCGAATAGAAGCCCGGCTTCTCAGCCAGATAGCGCTTCATGACCTTGAAGAGAGCCTCTTCTTCTTCGTTCTGGGGATTGGCCAGAACCGAGATGTCCTTCTCGGCCTTCGGACCCAGCACGCACAGCAGGGTCGCGTCGCCGCCGTCGTCCAGGATGAGATTCGGATAGCCGCCGTCGGCCCATTCGAAGATCTTGTGGGCGTAGTCCCAGTATTCTTCCAGCGTCTCGCCCTTGGTGGCGAAGACCGGCGTGCCGTTGGCGGCGATGGCGGCGGCGGCGTGGTCCTGGGTCGAGAAGATGTTGCACGAGGCCCAGCGCACTTCGGCGCCCAGGGCTTCCAGCGTCTGGATCAGGACCGCCGTCTGGATCGTCATGTGCAGGCTGCCGGCGATGCGGGCGCCCTTCAGCGGCTGGCTGGCGCCGAACTCGTCACGCAGGGACATCAGGCCCGGCATTTCGGTTTCGGCGATCTCGATTTCCTTGTTGCCCCAATCGGCCAGGGTGATGTCGCGAACGATGTAGTCGGTCATGGCTTGGGCTCCCGGCCGCAATGAGTTTGGGCCCTCATAGCCCGGCGCGCGTCGAGTATCAACAAACACATAAAGATATCCTTATGCGATCCAGGCTCAGCAGTTTCTTAAATCCTGGCCGGTAGAGACCTCACCATGGAACGCCGCGCTCTTCTCGGTCTCGCCGTCGTCGCGACGGCCGCCTCAACCTCCGCCCGCGCTTCGAGCGGCGGCGCGGCGCCGTCGGCCGACACCTATATCCGGCTGCCAGTAATCACCGCCTCAATCCTTCAGGCGAACGGACGTCGGGGCGTGCTGACCATCGAAACCGGCGTCGATGTGCCCGATGCGACCCTTCGCACCCGCGCACAGCAGTCCGCCCCGCGCCTGCGCGCCGCCTACAACACCGCCGCCCAGCGCTTCGCCAACGGCCTGCGTCCCGGCGTCGTGCCAGACATCGACCAGCTGTCGGCCCAGCTGCAGGCGGCGACCAACGCCACCTTGGGCCGCCCCGGCGCCCGCCTGCTGCTCGGCACCGTCATGGCGGTCTGAACTCCCGCCTCTAGAGGAACGAGTAGGGGTCCACGTCCACCGTCAGGCGGACCGACCCCGGCACCTTCACCCGCTGAAGCCAGGCTCTCAAAAAGGCCTGGAGGTTCACATCCCGGTCGGCCCGCACCAGCAGCCGCTTGCGCCGCCTCCCCCGCACCAGGGCCAGCGGTGCATCGGCCGGGCCATAGACCTCCAGCCGCTCGGCGTTGGGAATGGCCTGGGCCAGGTCGTTCGCCGCCTTCTCGACGGCGGCCGCATTCTCGCTGGACAGGATGATCGCCGCCAGCCGGCCATAGGGCGGCAGGGACGCCGCCTCGCGTTCGGCCATCTCGGCTTCCACGAAGGAGTCACGATCACCGGCTGCCAGCGCCATCAGCACCGGGTGCTCGGGCGTCCAGGTCTGAAGCAGCGCCCGCCCCGGCCGATCCGCACGCCCTGCTCGCCCGGTCGCCTGGGCCAAAAGTTGATAGGTCCGCTCAGCCGCGCGCAGGTCGCCGCCGCGTAGCCCCAGGTCCGCATCCACCACGCCCACCAACGTCAGGCGCGGGAAGTTGTGGCCCTTGGCTGCGGCCTGGGTCGCCACCAAAATGTCGATCTCGCCGTCCGTCATCTTCTGGATCAGCGCGCGGGCCGACCGGGCGTCGGGCGCGGTGTCGGAGCTGAAGACCGCCGTGCGCGCCTCGGGGAACAGTTGGCGCACCTCTTCCTCGACCCGCTCGACCCCCGGCCCCACCGAGACCAGCGAATCCTCGGCCCCGCACGAGGGACACAGTTTGGGTCTTGCCATTGAGAAGCCGGTCAGGTGACAAACCAGCCGCCCGGTATAGCGATGCTCGACCAGCCAGCTGTCGGTGTCCGGCGCCGTCAGCCGATGGCCGCAGGCGCGACACAGGACCACCGGGGCATAGCCGCGCCGGTTCAGGAACAGCAGGGTCTGCTCGCCCCGCAGCAAGGTTTCGCCGATGGCCAGGCGCAGAGGCTGCGACAGCCAGGTCTGCGGGTCGGGTGTGTTCTGACGGAGGTCCAGCAGGGCGATGTCCGGCAGGACCGCCGTTCCGTGCCGCGCGCCCAGCTTCAGCCAGTCGTAGCGCCCGCTCTGCGCGTTCCACAGCGTCTCCAGCGACGGCGTCGCCGAGGCCAGGACCACGGCCGCCCCCTCGATCCGCGCCCGCGCCACGGCCAGGTCGCGGCCGTGATAGACCAGGCCTTCCTCCTGTTTGAACGAGCCGTCATGCTCCTCGTCCACGACGATTAGGCGGAGGTTCACGAACGGCAGGAACAGGGCCGAGCGCGCCCCGACCACGATGTTGCAGCGCCCGGCGACCACCGCCTCCCACACCTGGCGACGGCGCGGCGGGGCGACGCCGGAATGCCATTCGGCCGGGGCGGCGCCGAACCGCGCCGTGATCCGCTCGATCAGGGCCTGGGTCAGAGCGATCTCGGGCAGCAGTATGAGGATTTGCGCGGCCGGATCGGCCCGCAGCACCCGCGCGATCGCTTCCAGATAGGCCTCGGTCTTGCCCGATCCCGTCACCCCATCCAGGAGGAAGGGGCGGAAGCCGCCACCCGCCACGCCATCCGCCATCGCCGTCGCCGTCGCCGCCTGGTCGCCGTTCAACGCGGCGGGCGCATGGTCGGGGTCGGGCCGGTCGAACGCCGCCTCGGCCGCGATCTCGATGATCTCCAGCACGCCCTCATCGATCAGGCCCTTGACCACGCCCGATGACACGCCCGCCGCCCGCGCCAGGTCGGCCGGCGGCATGGCGCGATCGCCCAGGGTCTCCAGCACGCCCGTCCGGGCCGGGGTGGCGCGCGACGGTGACCGCTCGCCCAGGCGTCGCACCCGGCGTTCCGGCCGGGGTCGAGGCGCGCGCAAGCCCTTCAACGCCGTCGCCGCCATCTCGCCCGGCGCCGACAGTGTCCAGCGTCCGGCCCATTCCACAAAATCCATGACGCCCGCCGGCAAGGGCGGATCGTCCAACACGCTGTCGATCGCCTTCAGCCGCCGGTTTGAGCCTGTGGTCTCGAACACCTCGGACACCACGCCCCGGATCAGGCGCGGCCCCAGCGGCACGGCGACCTGATCGCCCCGCGCCAAATCTCCGTGGGCCAGGCTCAGCGCCTCGGGAACCTCGTAGTCGAAGGCCTCCGGCACCGGCAGGGGAATGAGGACCGAGGCGACTTTCACCGAACTGCGCCCTCGGCTATGAAGCCGCCCATGAAACTCTTTCTCGATACCGCCGACGTCGCCGTCATCAAGGACATGGTCCCCACCGGAATGGTGGATGGCGTCACCACCAATCCGTCGCTGATCGCCAAGTCGGGTCGGAACATCGCCGAGGTCATCGCCGAAATCTGCGCCCTGGTCGAGGGGCCGATTTCCGCCGAGGCCGTCTCGCTTGATTTCGAGACCATGGTCAAGGAAGGCGACAAGCTGGCCGCCATCGCTCCGAACGTGGTCGTGAAACTGCCCCTGACCTGGGATGGCCTGCGCGCCTGCCGCGTCTTCACCGACAAGGGGATCAAGACCAACGTCACCCTGTGCTTCTCGGCCGCCCAAGCCCTGCTGGCCGCCAAGGCCGGCGCCACCTTCGTGTCGCCTTTCGTCGGACGTCTGGAAGACAACGGCGCCGACGGCATCGGCCTGCTGGAAGAAATCCGCGTCCTGTATGACGTGCATGGGTTCGACACCCAGATCCTGGCCGCATCCCTGCGCAACGTCGCCCATGTGGCCGCCGCCGCCGTCGCCGGATCGGACGCCGCCACCTTCGGCGCCGACACCTTCAAGGCCCTGGTGAACCACCCGTTAACCGACAAGGGTCTTGATGCCTTCGTGGCGGACTGGGCCAAGACCGGTCAGTCGATTCTGTAGCATTCACGTCCCGGAGAGGTCTGTTTGAGCGGCTCATTGGACCTTTTCGAAACGTCGGAATCGGACGTAACGCCCCATATCGGCGACGGCCTGCACTGGCCCAACGTGCGCGGCTGGCTTCAGACCCATCCCCAGACCCTGCTGGACGACCGGTCCCTGCTGGAAGAGATCGGTCTGCGTCCGCACGGCCGCAACGTGGTCGAGTTCGGCGCCGCCGCCCTGACGCGGCTGGAGGCCGTGGTCGAGCGCGAGACCGGCGCCCGGCGCGAGATCGAACTGATCGCCCGCGCCAACTTCGCCGCCCAGACCCAGACGCACGTCGCGACCCTGGACCTGATGGAGGCCAAGAACCATTCCGACCTGGCCCGGCGTCTGGACGCGGCGGCGCAGGGACGGTTCGGGTTAGCCGGCGCCGCCATCGCCCTGGAAAAACCCGGCGGCGTGCCCTTCGGCTGGCGCGCCCTGGAAGAGGGCGACGTCGACAACCTGCTGGGCGAGCACGGCCTGACCTGGCTGGGTCCGATGATCCCGGGACTGAACTTCTTCGGCGCAAGCGAGGATCAGGTGCGGTCCATCGCCCTGGTCCGCATGGCTCCGCACCTGACGCCGGGCGGACCGCCGCGCCCCTGCATCTGCGCCTTCGGCTCGCCCGAGCCCGAAGGTTTCACCCCCAACATGGGCTGCGAACTGGCCGCCTTCCTGGCGCGGGTGACGGAGCGGATGGCCGAGCGATGGCCGGTATTGAACTGACCGCCTCCGACGCCCTGCGCGCCTGGCTCGATCACCTGGCGCACGAACGTCGGCTGTCGCCGCGCACGCTGGAGGCCTATGGCCACATCGGCCGGCTCTATGTCGCCTTCCTCGAACACCATCGCGGCGAGGCGCTGTCGCTGAAAGACATGGGGACGATCACCGCCGCCGAGGTCCGCGCCCACATGGCCGAGCGGCGCTCAGGCGATCACCCGCTGGCAGCCCGGTCGCTGAGCCAGAGCCTGTCGGCCATTCGCGGTTTTCACGCTTTCCTCGACCGGCGGTTGGACACGCCCGCCCCGCAGCTGGCCCTGGTGCGCGGTCCCAAGGTCAAGCCGTCCTTGCCCCGGCCGGTGACCGAAGATCAGGCGCGCGGCCTGCTGGCCGAACCGGACGCCGATCCCGACGCCGAACCGTGGGAGGCCGCGCGTGACCGGGCCGTCCTGATCCTCCTCTACGGGTGCGGCTTGCGGATCTCCGAGGCCATGTCACTGACCCGCGCCGATGCGCCGCTGGGCGAAACCCTGCGTATCGTCGGCAAGGGGTCAAAGACGCGGATCGCGCCGATCCTGCCCGCCGTGCGCACCGCAGTGGACGCCTATCTGGCTCTATTGCCCTTCCCGGTCCAGCCTGCCGACGCTCTGTTCCGCGCGCGCCGCGGCGGCCCCTTGAGCCCCCGTCACGTCCAGGCCTCGGTCCAGCGGCTGCGCGGCCGGCTAGGTCTGCCGGAGCGCACTACGCCTCACGCCCTACGCCACAGTTTCGCGACCCACCTGCTGGGCGCCGGGGCCGACCTGCGGTCGATTCAGGAACTGCTGGGCCACGCCAGCCTGTCGACGACCCAGAAATACACCGGCGTCGATGCGGATCGCCTTTTGAACGCCTATGCGGCCGCCCATCCCCGCTCCTAGCGACGCGGCGCGGGCGGAGCCGGTGGCACGCCGACGTCGGGCTGGGCCGGCATCAGGTTTCGACCCAGCGCCCGTTGATCCGGCACGGCGTAGCTGATCGGCAGGGGACAGTTGTTCTGGTCGCGCCGATCCAGCAGCAGATAGCGCCGGACCTGTCCGTCATCGAGCGATCGATCCAGCGTCATGGCGCCGACGCCGCTTTGCCGAGCCTGCATCAGCGGATCGCCACAACGCTGCGTGGCCTCCCTTGGTGCGGAAACAACGACAAGATCACGGCTGGTAATCGCGCTGGAAGACGCCGCCGCGGGGTCGGACAGGGCCAGCATAAGCAAGGTCAGCATCGCATCCTCCTGTTTCGGCTGGGACGATACGTCGACAACCCCCGATTGGCCAGACGGCGCCGAACGCCGGGCGGGAAGGCGCAGCCTCGCTGAGACACGACGGACAAGAATATGTCTCAGGCTCTTCGCCAAAAGCGCGTAGCCTGCCCTGCCCTGGCGACGGCCCGAGGAGGACAGGCAAGTGCGGCCAGGGTTTGGCGAAGGATCGAGCGTGAAAACGTCGCGGCGCAAGACGCTGGGCCTGCTGGCGGCTGTTCCGTTTGTGTCCGCCCAGACCGCCGTCCCGGCGGACCCGCCCGATCAGGTCCGGCTCTTGCAAAATCTGCTGACACGGATGGGCGTCGGCGTGCGTCTAAACGAGGGCGTCCAGCAGGTCTTCGTCATCGACACCGGTGCCGAGCGAAGCGCGGTCTCGGCCGAGCTGGCCCAGGCCTTGTCTCTGCCGCCCGGCCGCCCGGTCGTGGTGCACGGGATCACGGCGTCTGAGGTCACGCCGACCGTCGAACTGGCGCAGATCGAGATCGGACGCCGACGCTTCACCGACCTGACCCTGCCGGTCTTTCCGCGCGACGCCCTGGACGCCGACGGCCTGCTGGGGCTGGACCTGCTGTCGCGCTTTCGCCTGACGCTGGACGTCAACGCCCGCCAGGTCGCCCTGTCGCCTTCGGGCTCGACCAGCATCGCGTTGACGACCAGCCCCGACGCCACCCGGCCCCAGCAACAGGACGTGCTGGTCGCCGGTCGTCGCGGCCGATTTGGTCAGTTGATCCTGACACGGATCGAGGTCGCCGGCGTGGAGGTCGCGGCCTTCATCGACAGCGGCGCGCAATATTCGATCGGCAATCTGGCCCTGATGCAGGCGATCAACATCGGCCAGGCCGCCGCCCCGTCCGAGCCTGTGCGCATGGTTGGCATCGTCGGCGGGGCGGTGACGGCCCGCACCGGCACGACGCCCGCCCTGCACATCGCGGGACGATCGCTGGGACCGACCCCGCTGCTGTTCGCCGACCTGCATGTGTTTCAGGTCATGGACCTGATCGACAAGCCGGCCCTGCTGCTGGGCGCCGATATTCTGAGCCGGTTCAGCCGCATCACCCTGGATTACGGCCGCAGCCGCGTAGCCTTCGGCGGTGTGCTGCGCCGTCGTGCGCCCGGCTGATCAGATCGCCTTGATCGCCCCGCCGTCCAGCCGGATCAGCGAGCCGGTGACATAGGCCGCCAGCGGACTGGCCAGGAAGGCGGCGGTGGCGCCGAACTCCTCTGTCGTGCCGATACGGCCGACGGGGATGGATTTGACGGATTCAGCTCGCGCGTCTTGCGGCGTCGTGCCGGTGCGCTCGGCGGTCGCCTGGTCCAGCCTTTCGATCCGCGGCGTATCGATCCGACCAGGCAGCAGGGTGTTGACCGTCACCCCGTCCGGTCCGACCTCATTGGCGAGCGTCTTGGCCCAGGCCGCGACCGAGGCTCGCAGGGTGTTGGACACGCCCAGCGCCGCCGACGGCTCGACCACTGTGATCGAGGCGACGTTCAGGATGCGCCCCCAGCCGGCCGCCCGCATGGCCGGCAGCACCCGGTCCGTCAGGCGGAAGATCGACAGCACCATCGACTCGAAATGATCGCGCCACACCGCCGGCTCAAGCCCCGACACGCCCGACGGCGGCGGCCCCCCGGTGTTGTTCAACAGGATTTCGATGTGCCCGCCCAGCAGATCCTCGGCCCGGTCCGTCGCCTTCAACAGCGCCTCATGGTCCGCCAGGTCCGCTGTAACCACGACCGCCCGGCCAGGCCCGGCCGCATTCAACGCATTTGCCACGGCCTGAAGCTTGCCTTCATCGCGCGACAGCAGGGCGACGTGCGCGCCCTCCGCGACCAGGGCCGTCGCCACGGCGCGGCCAAGGCCGGATGAGCCGCCGCAGATCAGGGCGCGCTTGCCGTTCAGTTTCAGGTCCATGGTTTTCTCCGATCCTGTGTAGCCCCGATATCGGATGCGTGGGTCCCCAGCGCAACGCGGCGTTAACCGAGACGGCGCACCTTCTTTGTCGAGCGGCCGCCTAGACCGCCAGGACAGGCCGGGGAGGGCTCGCCCATGTCGACCAAGATGACGTCCAGCACCCGCCGCCACAGCGACCATTTCGAGCCGCAGGACACCGATCCGCACGAACAGCGTCGCCTGCGCGGGCAGTTGGAGCAGATCGACTACGCCGCCTACGTCGCCAACAAGGAGGTGATCGGTCACGCCCTGACCGGCGTGGACGCCGCATCGCTGCAAAAGCTGGCGGTCATGACCGCCACGGCCCGCGCCAAATGGGTCGCGGAATCGCTGCGCCTGGCCCACTCCGGCTCGGCTGTCACGCCTGACCAGGTCGCCCGCCTGACCGCCGCCCGCACCGCCTACGACGAACTGGCCGAAGCCTACGAGGCGCTGCGCCGGGTCATCGAACGGGGCTACGTCGCGCTGCGGTGATCTGACGAGACCGAGTGTCCGGAACCGGGCGCCTTCATCGTCGTTCTGCGGCCATGAAAATCGCTCGCACCGCTTCCATCGCCCTGATCGTCGGCGCCGCCCTGGCGCTGGGCGCCTGCGCCACCCTGCAACGCGGTCCCGTCGGCAACGCCGCCGTGCCCCAACCCGCCAAGCCGGTCGACCTGAACCGCTACGCCGGTCTTTGGTATGAAATCGGGCGCTACGAGAACGGGTTCGAGCGCGGCTGCGAAGGCGTGACCGCCCAATATACGGTGCGCGATGACGGTCTGGTCGGGGTGCTGAACACCTGCCGCCGGGGCGCGGTCGATGGTCCGGCGAAGACCTCCGAGGGCAAGGCGAAGATCGTCGAGGGCAGCGACAACGCCAAGCTGAAGGTGTCCTTCTTCGGCCCCTTCTACGTCGGCGACTATTGGGTGCTGGACCACGCCGACGACTATTCCTGGTCCATCGTCGGCGAGCCGTCGGGCCGTTACCTCTGGCTGCTCAGCCGCACCGCGCAACCCTCGGCCCAGACACGCGAAACCATCCTGAACCGCACCCGCGCCCTGGGCTACGACCTGACCTTGGTCCGGCCGACCCACCACTGATCGCCCGGCTCACGCCGCCCCGAAGCCAACCCGTCTTCAAGGCTCTTCCATGCGTATTGCAGCGCTTGCCGCCCTGTCCGCCTTTCTGATCTCCGCAGGATCGGCCTCGGCCGAGACGATTTCGACCCATGTCCTGGATTTGGCGCGCGGCGTCGGCGGCCGCGATGTGCCCGTCACCCTGGCGATCAAGGACGGCGACGGCGGCTGGAGACAACTGGCGACGGCGCGCACCGACGAGAACGGCCGCGTCCGCTCGTTCGGCGATCAGGTCACGACGCAGGCCGCGACCTACAAGCTGACGTTCGACATGTCGCAATATGGCGACAAGGACGCCCAGCCCTTCTTCCCCGAGATCGACGTGGTGTTCCAGGTCCGCGACCCGAGCATCCACTACCACGTCCCCGTCGTCGTCAGCCCCTACGGCTACAGCACCTACCGCGGCAACTGAGCCAGGGGCCGCACGGGCGGCTGGTAGCTCGGCTCTGATTGAAAACGCCTGGTGGAGCCGAGGGGAGTCGAACCCCTGACCTCGTCATTGCGAACGACGCGCTCTACCAACTGAGCTACGGCCCCGTTTCCAGCGTGGGATCGGGTTTCACAGGCGTGGCGGACATAGAAGGCGGGCGGGCGTGGTGTCAACGGGCTTGTGCGCGCAAAGCGCGCAGGTCGGACACGGCCGTTGTCGGAGCAGGGGCGAACAGGCTAGAAGCGCCGATCCAAGCAGGAGTTACCGTTCATGGGCTATGCGCTCGTCTGGTTGATCAACACCATCATCAGTCTGATGATCTGGTTCATCATCGCCCAGGCCATTCTGAGCTGGTTGGTGGCGTTCGACGTCGTCAACTATCGCAACCGCTTCGTCTATTCGGTCGGGACCTTCCTGGACCGGGTCACCGCGCCCCTGCTGGAGCCGTTCCGCCGCATCATCCCAAACCTGGGCGGCATCGACATCTCGCCCATCGTGGTGATCCTGCTGCTGCAGTTCATCAGCGTGCTGTTCAACCGCACGGCGGCGCCGGCCCTGATCCAGTTGCTCGGCTGAGGCGACACGGCGGGCGGAAATCTGATGCGAGAGGGTTGATCCGCTCTTGCGCCGCGCGCCTTCCTTTCTAAAGGTGCCCGCCCGACCACTTTCGACCACGGTTCATGACCTCGATCACCACAGTCGCCGTTCTGGGCGCCGGACAGATGGGCGCAGGCATCGCGCAGGCGGTCGCGCTCGGGGGCTATTCGGTTCGCCTTTATGACGTCGTCGCCGACCGGCTGCCGCTGGCGCAGGGCGAGATCGCGGCCAGCCTGGCGCGGCATGTCGGACGCGGTCTGGTCGATCAGGCCGCCGCCGATGCGGCCCTGGCCCGCATCACGACAAGCGACGCAATGGCCGAGGCCGTCGCCGGCGCCGATCTGGTCATCGAGGCGGCGCTGGAAGACGAGGCGGTCAAGAAGGCCATCTATGCGCAGGTGGTGCCGCACCTGGGGCCGCAGACCCTGTTGGCGTCCAACACCTCTTCGATCTCGATCACCCGCCTGGCGTCCTCGACGGACCGGCCGGACCGGTTCGTCGGCCTGCACTTCATGAAGCCGGCGCCGGTGATGAAGCTGGTGGAGATCATCCGCGGCATCGCCACCTCGGCCGAGACCCATTCCGCCGCCGTCGCCTTCGCCGAAAGCCTGGGCAAGACCACCACGGACGCCGAGGATTTTCCCGCCTTCATCGTCAACCGCATCCTGGTGCCGATGATGAACGAGGCCATCTTTGCCCTGTACGAAGGGGTCGGCAACGTCGCCTCGATCGACAAGGCGCTGCGCCTGGGCGCCAATCATCCGATGGGCCCGCTGGAACTGGCCGACTTCATGGGTCTGGATGTCGTCCTGGCCATCATGAACGTGCTGTATGACGGCCTGGCCGACAGCAAATATCGTCCCTGCCCGCTGCTGGTGAAATATGTCGAGGCCGGCTGGCTGGGCAGGAAGAGCGGACGCGGCTTCTATGACTATTCCGGCGCTGCGCCGGCGCCGACGCGATGAGCCGGTTCGAGAGCTATTCCGACCTGCCCGGTCAGGCGACCATCGCCGCGCGGCCCGGACGGACGCCTCGGATTCTGGCCTGTTTGGCCGGCGCGGCCTGGCCGCCCCTGTGGTTGACCCTGCCCTTCTGGCGGCCGCACGCCTATCTGCCGGGTCGCGACATGGACTGGCGGCTGGTGGTGATGCTGATTGGCCTGATCACCGTGCCGCTGGCGCTGTATCGCGTGCTGAACGAGCGCAAGCGCGACGGCCGGCCCGGCACGCGGCTGGGCGTCGTCTGGCGCTTCATGATGTACGGCGGCCTGGCGGCGGCCCTGGTCCAGATCGTCGTCGCCCTGGGCATGAGCGTGATGGGCTGGTTCGAGGCTGGCGACGTCATGCAGGCCCTGGGCGCGACCGAGACCACCCTGCTAATCTTCGGCGTCGGCGGCCTGCCCATCGCCATGATCGTGGGCGTCAGCTACGCCCTGTGGGCCGGGTTGTGCGCCGCCTTCATCGCCTTCGAGGCGCGGCCGGCGGTCAAGGACAGACTCGGCTTGATGCCGAAGGGCTGAGACACAGGGTTGGCGTTTGCGCCTGACGCCTGAGTTCGAGGATTGGGGGATCCGAGAATGACCATGGACGACACGGACAAGGATGCGGCGGAGATGCTGTCGCCCGTCGCGGCGACCTCGCGCATCGCCAGCCTGGACGTCATGCGGGGGCTGGCGGTGCTGGGCATCCTGGCGGTCAATGTCGTCTCGTTCGGCCTGCCGGTCATGGTCTATCAGGACGCCAGCCTGAGCCCGTTTCCGGTCACCGGCGCGAACGCCGTGGCGCGCTGGACGATGGACGTCTTCTTCCATCAGAAGTTCATCACCCTGTTTTCGATGCTGTTCGGGGCCTCGATCTATCTGGTCGGGGGCGAGCGGGGCGATGCGGCGCGTGGCAAACTGCTGCGACGCCGCCTGTTCTGGCTGGCCGTCATCGCCCTGATCCACGGCCTGGCCTTCTGGTATGGCGACGTGCTGCTGCTCTACGCTTGGTCGGGCCTGTTCGTGATGCTGATGCGGTCCATGCGGGCCGGGACATTGATCGGGATCGGCCTGGGCGTGACCCTGTTGCTAGGCGCAATGCAGGCGGGCGCGACCTGGCTGATGGTCGCCGGGCCGCCGGCGATCACCGAGGCGATGAACCAGGGCGGGCCGCATTACACCGCCGCCATGGTGACGGAGTCGATCGCCGCCTATCGCAGCGGCTGGACCGGGGCGATGGGCCAGAACATTCAGAACTGGCTGCTGCTGCAGGGCGCCAGCCTGACGATGTTCGTCTTCTCGACCGTGGCCCTGATGATGCTGGGACTGGGCCTGTTCAAGGCCGGCGTGTTCAGCGGCCGGGCGCCCAACGGGGTCTATGTCGCCTTGATCGGCGTCGGCGGAGCCGTACTGGCCCTGCTGGGCGTGCTGGAATGGCGCGAGGCCTTGGCCCCGGCCGGAACCCACCCGACGCGCGGCCTGGCGGAGGTCGTCGCCTCCTTCCCTGTCTTCGTCACCTTGACCTACGTCAGCCTGATCGTGCTGGCGACGACCCGGGGGCTGGCGTGGATCACGGCGGCGCTGCGGCCGGTAGGGCAGATGGCCTTCACCAACTATCTGACCCAGACCCTGATCATGACGTCGATCTTCTACATGCCGTGGGGTCCGCGTCTGTTCGGACGGGCCGACTATGTGCAGATGTGGGGCCTGGTCCTGGCGGTTTGGGCGCTTCAACTGATCTGGTCGCCGCTGTGGTTGTCGCGGTTCAGCATGGGGCCGCTGGAGTGGGTTTGGCGCTGTCTGACCTACGGCCGTCGCGTGCCGATTTCAAAAGGCGGCTGACGGCGCTTTTATCGCAGGCGCGAAGCGATTAATTGAGGGCCATGGCCGCCCAGGATACTCCCGCCGAAACCTTCAAGCGCGCGCTGGGTCATGCCGCGCGGGCGCTGGCCGAACAGCCCGAGCTGGAGGTGGTGTTCGGGTCAGACGGGCCCAAACTGTCGAACGGCGTCCTGACGCTGCCCCATCCGCCGCGCGACCCATCGGGGCCCGAGAGCGCGTCCTTGCGCGGCCAGGCCGACCGGCTGGCGCTGCGTCTGGCCAATCACGACGCGGCGGTGAACAGCCGGATGCGGCCGGCGGACGCCAAGGCGGCCGAGGTGTTCGACGCGGTCGAACAGGCGCGGGTCGAGGCCTTCGGTTCGGAACATCTGGCCGGGGTGCGCGACAATCTGGGCGCCGCCCTGATCACGCGACTGGAAAAGACCGGCGCCCTGCGGATCAGCGACGCCGACCGCGTGCCCGTGTCCGAGGCCGTGGCCCTGCTTGTCCGCGAGCGGCTGACCGGGCGCCCGCCCCCCGACGGCGCCCGGGCCATGCTGGATCTGGTGCGCGCCAACATCGAGGCCAAGGCCGGCGCCAAGCTGGACGCCTTGGCCGGCACGGCGGGCGATCAGGAAGGCTTTGCGCTGAAGATGCGCGAGGTGCTGCGCGCCCTGGACCTCGACCCCGGCGACGGGCGCGGCGAGGAATCTTCCGAAGATCCCGGCGACGAGGAACCCGATCCCCAGGATCCGGCCGCCGATGACGATCAGGACGAGGAGGAAGAGCAGGACGGCGGCGAAGGCTCCCAGTCGATGGAGGGCGACGCCGATGATCAATCTTCCGAGCAAGAGCGCGAAAGTCGCCCCGAAGGCGCGCCCGCCGATCCCGACGGCGAAGGCGCCGACGATGGCCCGGAACTTCAGGAAGGCCAGCAGCCGAACCGTCAGCAGACGGCCGACGACGGCCGCGCGGTCGATTTCTACCGCGTCTTCACCACTGCCTTCGATGAGGTGGTGGACGCCGCCGACCTGTGTGATCCGGTCGAGCTGGACCGGCTGCGCGCCCTGCTGGACGGCCAGCTGGCCATCCTGTCCAGCGTCGTGTCGCGCCTGGCCAACAAGCTGCAACGCCGCCTGCTGGCGCAGCAGAACCGCTCCTGGGTCTTCGATCTGGAAGAGGGGATGCTGGACACGGCGCGGCTGACCCGGATCGTCACCGACCCGACCGCCCCCCTGTCGTTCAAGGCCGAGAGCGAAAGCCCGTTCCGCGACACGGTCGTAACCCTGCTGCTCGACAACTCCGGCTCGATGCGCGGGCGGCCGATCATGGTGGCGGCGGTCTGCGCCGACATCCTGGCGCGGACGCTGGAACGCTGCGGCGTCAAGGTCGAGATCCTGGGCTTCACCACCCGCGCGTGGAAAGGCGGGCAGAGCCGTGAGGCCTGGATCACCGCCGGCAAGCCCCAAAATCCGGGCCGCCTGAACGACCTGCGCCACATCATCTACAAGGCCGCCGACGCGCCCTGGCGCCGGGCCAAGAAGAACCTGGGCCTGATGATGCGCGAAGGTCTGCTGAAGGAGAATATCGACGGCGAGGCCCTGCAATGGGCCCACGGCCGCCTGCTGGCCCGCACCGAGCAGCGCCGCATCCTGATGGTCATTTCCGACGGTTCGCCGGTGGACGACTCGACCCAATCCGCCAACGCCGCGCTTTATCTGGACAAACACCTGCGCCAGGTGATCGCCGAGATCGAGGATCGCTCGCCCGTCGAACTGCTGGCCATCGGCATCGGCCACGACGTGACCCGCTGGTATCGCAAGGCCCTGACCATCGTGGACGTGGAGCAGTTGGCGGGCGCCATGACCGAGAAGCTGGCCGAACTGTTCGAGAACGAGGGCGCGGCCGGTCCCGCCCGTCGCACCAAGCGAAAGCTGGCGGCATGAGCCGTTTCGGCCGGCTGGCCAGTGTCTGGATCGCCCTGTCGCTGTCGGCCTGCGCCGCCTCGCTGGGCGCGCCGCGTCCCTATCCGTTGTCATCGGACGGCTGGACGCCCCAGGTCGCGGAACTGCGAAGCGTCAGCCTGGGCCTGCCAGGCGGGACGCAGTTGGCCGACGGCGTGACGTTCGCCGGCGGCCTGCAGATCAGCGCGGCCCCGACCTCGCCTCTTCACAGCCTGTCGGACCTGAAGCTGACCGGCGACGGCGGCTTCGTCACGGTATCGGACACCGGCGATCTGGTGCGCGGCGACATTCGCCTGGACGCCCGGGGACGGCTGGTCGGGCTGGATCATTTCCGCTCGCGCCGGCTGACGCTTCAGGACGGCGCCGCGATTTCCGACAAGTCGGACGGCGACGCCGAGGGCTTGGCCATCACCCCCTCCGGTGATCTGCTGGTCAGTTTCGAGCGGCGTCACCGGATCTGGAACTACGGCCCATTATCGGCGCTGCGGACGCGGCCGACGCCAGTGCGGTCGCCCGACTTCGCCTTCACGGAGAACGACGGGATGGAAGGGTTAGCCATTGCGCCCGGCGGCTGGCGCGTCTCTGGCGAGGCCGGCGGCGTCTGGGACTGCGCGGCGGCGAGATGCACGGTCGTGATCGCGCCGCCTGCAACCCCTATCCCCGACAGCGAATACCGCATCACCGGTCTGGATCGCGATCCGTCCGGCGTTGGATGGTTCGTGGTCCAGCGCCTGTACCGGGCGCCCATCGACATGCGCGCGCGCGTGCGCCGCATGACCCCTGACGGAACGCTGGGGCCTGTGCTGATCGAGCTGAAATTG
The DNA here is from genome assembly GCF_030209705.1 of Brevundimonas sp. MEB006b. Classification (NCBI taxonomy): domain Bacteria; kingdom Pseudomonadati; phylum Pseudomonadota; class Alphaproteobacteria; order Caulobacterales; family Caulobacteraceae; genus Brevundimonas; species Brevundimonas sp. MEB006b. The sequence goes on along the minus strand of NZ_JARVRL010000001.1, from coordinate 200,619 downwards.
CCCGGCACGACCGACAACTTCGAGGGGATCGCCGCAGAGACGCGCAACGGCAGGACCCGCCTCTACATCCTGTCCGACGACAACTTCAATCCGGCCCAGCGCACCCTGATGCTGGCTTTCGACCTGCGCTAGGCGTCAGGCCGCGCCGGCCCACTGCGTCGGTTGCGAGGTCGATTCATCGGCTTGCAGGGCGCGCACGAAATCATCGCGCCAGATGCCGACATCGGTCGCGCGAACCACATCCATCAAGGCCTCCCATTTTCGGATCCGCTCGGCCAGCGGCATGGTCAGCGCCTTCTGGATGGCGTCCGACAGCTCTTCGCGACTGTAGGGATTGACCAGCAGCGCCTCGCCCATCTGTTCGGCCGCCCCGGCAAAGCGCGACAGGATCAGCACGCCGGGATCGTCCGGATTCTGGGCGCAGACATATTCCTTGGCCACCAGATTCATACCGTCGCGCAACGGCGTCACCAGCCCCACCCGCGCCGCGCGGTAGATGCCCGCCAGTTGATCCCGGCGATAGGTGCGGTTCAGATAACGGATCGGCTGCCAGTCCATGTCGGCGAAGGCGCCGTTGATCCGTCCCGCCAGGGCGTCCAGCCGCGAACGAATGTCCTGATAGCTGTCCACGTCGTCGCGCGAGATGGGCGTGACCTGCAACAGGAAGACCTCGCCCCGCATCGAGGGGTTGTCGTGCAGGAACTGTTCGTAACCCAGCAGCCGCTCTTCCAGCCCCTTGGAATAGTCCAGCCGGTCCACCCCCACGATCATCGAGCGGAAAGCCGAAGACGCCGCCATTCGGTCATAGGTCCGCGCCCCAAGCGCCGAGTTTCGCGCCGCCAGGAACCCGTCCACATCGATGCCGATGGGGAAGACGCCAGTCTGAACCTTGCGACCGAAACACTCCAGCCCGCCGGTCCCGTCCAACTCGCCCTGAGCCTCAGACACCACATAGTCGGTGAACAGATCGCTCCATTCCTGGGTGTGGAAACCGATCAGGTCGAAATCGAACATCGATTCCACCAACCGCCGGTGATGCGGCAGGGTCACCAGCAACTGCCGTGCCGGCCAGGGCGTATGCAGGAAGAAGCCGATCCGGTTGCGCACACCGAGGCGGCGCAGATCCCGCGCCATCGGGATCATGTGATAATCGTGGATCCAGATCATGTCGTCGGGCTGGATCAACGGCGCCAGCGCCTCGGCGAAACGCCGGTTCACCCGCTCATAGCCCTCGCCATAGGAACGCTCGTACTGGGCCAGGTCGATGCGGTGGTGGAACAGCGGCCACAGCGTCTTGTTGGCGTAGCCGTTGTAGTACTCGTCGACGTCCTGCCCCTCTAGGTCGACCAGCCCTACGGTGACGCCGGCCCGGTCCTCGATCTTCACTTCGCCGGTGTAGTGGTCCACCCGCTCGCCCGACCAACCGAACCACAGGCCGTCGTATTTTCTGAGGGCGGCGGACAGGGCCATCGCCAAGCCGCCGGCGGACCCGGCGGCGGGGTCGGTCGGGGCCGAAACCCGGTTCGAAACAACGATCAGGCGGCTCATGACTTCACTTCACACAGCGACCCCAGCCCCGGGGTCCAGACATTAACGCACATCGGTCCAGGAACGGCTCAACAGCACGGCGCAGTTGATGATGCCGACCAGGGAATAGGTCTGCGGATAGTTGCCCCACAGTTCGCCATCGTCGATCGAGATGTCCTCGCTCAGCAGACCTGCGGCCGTCCGTCGGCTCAGCATTTCCTGGAATATGGTGCGGGCTTCCTCGATGCGGCCGTTCTGGTGCAGGGCTTCGATGAACCAGAAGGTGCAGAAGTTGAAGGCGGTCTCCGGCTCGCCGAAGTCGTCCGGCTCCACATAGCGGAACAGGTGGCTGCCCTTCTTCAGGTCGCGCTCGATGGCGTCGAAGGTGGCGACCTGACGCGGATCGTGCGCCTCCAGGAAGCCCAGATCGGTCATCTGCAGCAGGGAGGCATCCAACTCGCGGCCGCCGAAGCTGGCGGCGAACCGGCCCTCGTCGGGCAGATAGGCCTCCGCCTCGATCCGCTGACGGATGATTTGCGCCCGCTCACGCCAGAAGACGGCCCGATCCGGCAGATTCAGATGGTCCGCCGCCTTGGCCAGACGATCGCAGGCGGCCCAGCACATGACGGATGAATAGGTGTGGACCCGCGCAATGGTGCGGAACTCCCACAGGCCCGCGTCGGTCTGATCGTGCATGGCGAAGGCGCGCTCGCCGATCGCCTCCAGCGCGTGGAAATCCTCCAGCGTACCCGGACGCAGGAGCCGTGCGTCATAGAAGGCCTGAACCAGAGGTAGCACGATCTGTCCGTAGACGTCGTGTTGCAGATGTTCGTGCGCCTGATTGCCGATCCGCACCGGCTTCATGCCGCGGTAGCCCTCGACGCTGTCGATGATGCTCTCGCCGATTCCAGGCTCCAGGCCCACGCCATAGACCGGCTGGACATGACCGCCGGCGGAATCGTCGACCAGATTCCTCAGATAGACGAGGTAGTTCTCGAGGATGTCGACCGCACCCAACCGGTTCAGCGCCCGCACCGTGTAATAGGCGTCGCGGATCCAGCAGTAGCGATAGTCCCAGTTGCGCCCGCTCTCCTTGAACTCGGGCACCGAGGTCGTCATGGCCGCGACGATGGCGCCGGTCTCTTCATAGGCGCACAGCTTCAGCGTGATCGCCGCGCGGATCACTGCCTCCTGATAGTCGAGCGGCAGATAGAGTTTGCGCACCCAGTCCTGCCAATAGGCCACCGTGCGATCCAGCGCGCCCTGAACGCCGTGGCCGACATCCTGGTCGTAGCCCTCGTCCGGGCCCAGGAAGAAGGCGTGCGACCGCTCCAGCCGGAACACGCGCTCCTCCAGCACATGCGACACGGGACAATCGGTCGTCAGGCGGAAGGTGACATCGGTGCACATATAGCGGATGTGGTTAGATCCGGAGGTGTGCGGCGCCGGGCGCGCGCCCCAGTCTGTCGAGGGCCGCAACCGCACACGGATGCGCGGCGTCCCCGACAGCGGCCGCACGATGCGCGCAAAGGCCAGCGGGCGATAGGTGCGCGAATGTTTCGGATGACGCGGGGCGAAGTCGATGATCTCGGCTGACGATCCGTCCTCGGCCGTTATGACCGTGCGCAAAACCGGCGTGTTGCGCACATAGGCCTGATCGATCGACTTCACGTCCTCCATCTCGATGGCCCAGAAGCCGTGCTCGGGCTCCATGCCATCCATCAGGGCGGAAAAGACCGGGTCGCCGTCCACGCGCGGCGCGCAGGCCCAGACGAAACGCCCCTGGCGGTCGATCAGGGCGCTGACGCCGCAGTTGCCGATGGGAAACAGATCCAGATTGGGCTTCATCGGTTCAGGCCTTCGCTACGGCTTCAAGCCAGGTGAGCACAGCATCCACATCGTCCAGCCGGTATCGGGCCGCCGTCTCGCGCTCGGGGCCGACCAGCACGCCGTATCCGCCCAGCGCCGCCGCAGCCTCGAACCCATATTCGTCGGTCAGGTCGTCGCCCAGCATGACCGGGACAGCACCCTTGAACGGCGCCTCCTGCATAAAGGCCGTGACGGCCGTGCCCTTGTCGGCGCCGGGCGTCTTCAGCTCCAGCACCATATGACCGGGTTGGAGCGTCAATCCCGTTTCGGCCTGCAGCTCGGCGGCCAAGCCCTTGGCCGCGCCGGCTTCATCCGGCGCCTGCCGATAGTGCAGACCGACGGAGACGACTTTGTCCTCGACGATCACGCCGGGGCGATCGGCGGCGAATTCCTCGAACGCGTCCAGCGCCTGGGCGACGCCGGCGTCGGGCGTCTTGCGTTCAATGGAGCCATCCTTCAGACGCCGCTCCAGGCCATGCACGCCCGAGCCCGAGACAAGGGCATGATCGGAAATGCGGTCGATCTCGGCGATCGTTCGGCCGCTGACGATGGCGACACGGCCTGCAAGTCGCGCCTCAACCGCCTTTAGCGCCGCCGTACGACGGGCGGTCGGCACCACCGCATCGGGGGTCGGCGCCATCGGGGCCAACACGCCGTCCATGTCTAGGAACAGCGCGATCCCGTCGGCGACCACGGGCGGCGTCGGGAGCAATAGCGAAGCGGCTCCGGCATGAGACGGCATTGACGATCAAACTCTTTGTTTTAGTTCCCCGGTCGGCGTAACGCGCCAGAGCGGCAAAGGTTGACCAGAAACCGACAAAGTCGTCTGAAAGGGAGGCGGCGCGCGAAACGCACTCATGGCGGATCGCGCTCGTCAAAGAAGGAGAGCCCGGCTGCGGGCCAGAACACTATGACCGAGATCGCTCACTCGACCCCCGACGACATCGCCGTGATGACCGACCGCGCCCGTGAGGTCATGCGTCTGAACATCGAGGCGCTGGAGGCGCTGGAACGCTCGATCGACGTGTCGATGGCGCGCGCGGTCGATGTCATCATGAGCCGGCCGGGCTATGTCGTCGTCACCGGCATGGGCAAGTCGGGCCATATCGGCGGCAAGATCGCCGCCACACTGGCCTCGACCGGCACCAACGCCTTCTTCGTTCACCCCGCCGAGATGAGCCACGGCGACCTGGGGATGCTGCGTCCCGACGTGACGGTGCTCGCCATCTCCAACTCGGGCGAGAGCCGCGAGCTGCGCGATCCGCTGATCTATTGCCAACGCAACGGCATTCCCGTCATCGCCATCACGCAGCGGCCCGCCAGCTTCCTGGGACGCAACGCAGCGGTCTGCCTGACCATGCCGAAGGTCGCCGAGGCCTGCCCCAATGGCCTGGCGCCCACCACCTCGACCCTGATGACCCTGGCCCTGGGCGATGCCTTGGCCATGGTGCTGATGGATCGCCGCAAGTTCACGGCCATGGACTTCGGCCTGCACCACCCCGGCGGCGCCCTGGGCATGAGCTTGCAAAGCGTGCGCGAATGGATGGGCGACAATGCCGCCGTCCCGGCCAGCGTCCCGTTGAACGCCGGCTTCGGCGACGTGGTGTCGGCCATCACCGAGGGCCGAAAGGGGGCCGTCGCCGTGCTCGACGCCGACGGCGCGCTTGCAGGCATCGTCACCGACGGCGACCTGCGCCGGGCCTTCCAGCGCGACACCACCCATCTTACGGCGGCCGATATCATGGGCGCCAATCCCATCACCGTGGATCCGGATGCGCGCATGAGCGACGTCGTCGATCTGTTGACCGCCAACAAGATCGCCAATCTGTTCGTGGTCGAGGACGGCAAACCCACAGCCATCGTCCATATCGCCGAACTGATGCAGGCCGGCTACGTCGCCTAGAATGCGCATTCTCTACGACGCCAGCCGGCTGATGAGCCGGGCCGAACGGTCGGCACCGACGGGCGTGGACCGGGTGTGTCTGGCCTATGCCGAATGGCTGCTGGCCTCGCCCGATATCACGACCATCCCGGTGCGTGGCCGCAAGAACCGGCTGGTCGCCGTCGAGATCGGCTGGTTCCGGCGGTTCGTGGCCGACCTGCGCGCCAAATGGAACGGCGCCGCCAGCACAGCCGCAGATCTGGCGCACGAACAGCGGCTGCTCGCCGCCCTGACGGCGGAACGACGGCCGGCCGCCTCGGTGCTTTGCCCGGCGCCCGCTCCCGAGAAGGAGAAGCCCGCCGACAAGACGCGGGTGTTCAAACAGTTCTTCCGTTCGCGCCACGTCGCCCCGCTGCCGCAGGCCGACCTGTATCTGACCGTCGGCCACACCACCCTGCACCAGCCGACGGCGCTGGAAGAATTGAAGGCCGCTGGGATCGAGCGCGTCGTCCTGCTGCATGATCTGATCCCCGTCACCCATCCTGAGTTCTGCCGACCCGGCGACGGCGACAAACACCATGCGCGGGTCTCAAACACCCTGCGCCTGGCCAGCCGGATCATCGTCAACTCCGCCTATACGGGCGACGAACTCCGCGCCTTCGCCGAGCGCGAGGGCCTGCCTCTGCCGCCGGTCCACGTCGCCCACCTCGGGCTCGAGCCGGCCTTCGTCGCCGGCGACGCGATTGAGGCGCCGCGTCCCTATTTCGTCCACGTCGGCACGATCGAGGCGCGCAAGAATCTGGCTCTGCTGCTGACCCTATGGCGGCGACTAGAAGAACGGATGGGCGATCAGACGCCGTCCCTGGTGCTGGTCGGTCGCTATGGCTGGGAGAATGAGGCGGTGCTGGATCATCTGCAGCGCTCGCCCAATCTGCAAGGGGTCGTCCACCAGGCATCCAACCTGTCCGACGCCATGTTGGCGCGGCTGATGCGCGGGGCCCGCGCCATACTCGCCCCCTCGTCCGTCGAAGGCTTCGACCTGCCCGCCGTAGAGGCGTGCGCCATGGGCCTGTCGCTGATCGCCTCCGACATCCCGCCGCACCGCGAATTGACGCCGAACGCCGAACTGATTGATCCGCTCGACGGCCTCGGCTGGCTGGCCGCCATCGAGCGTACGACCAAGGCGGCGCCGATACCGCCCCCCTCCTACCAGGCACCGTCTTGGACCGAGCATTTCCGCATCGTCGCCGACGTCATCGGCCTTCCGCCCGTTTCGTCACTGGCGAGCGCGCCCAAAGGCTTGTAATCAATCCGCGAACGAGGGCTATCCAGCTTCATGACGCGCACCATCCTGCCGCTTGCCATTGTCGCCATTCTCGGCGGCTGCTCCACACTGCCTCGCGACGGGCCCTCGGGCGCCTCGGTCAACGCCGGGGCTACGACCGCCTCGGCTCTGGGCAGCTATGCGCTGGTGCCGTTGACGTTCGAAGCGACCGAACGGATGAAGCAGGTTCCGCCGCAGTTCTTCGGCAGCCTCGCCGCAGGATCGAGCGATCAGCCCGCAGACGTGATTGGTGAGGGCGACACCCTGGCGATCTCGATCTTCGACCCGTCGGGCGCGCTGTTCGGAGGAACCCTGGGCTCCGGATCCTCGTCCAGCCGCACGAACACAACGTTGTCGGGCGGCAACCAGGCCCTTCCCGGCGCGACTGTCGATCGCAGCGGCTCCGTGACCATTCCTTTCGGCGGCCAGGTTCGTGTTCAGGGCCTGACCTCGACACAGGCGGCGGCCGCGATCCGGCGCGCCCTGGTCGGCAAGGTCGCCAATCCGCAGGTGCTGGTGTCCATCGCCGGCAACGCTTCCAACACGGTCAACGTGCTGGGCGACGTGCGCCAGCCGGGTCGCGCGCCCTTGGGCGTCAACAGCGACCGCATTCTGGACGTGATCGCCGCAGCCGGCGGCTCGGCCCGCACCACCGACGACCTGACCATCTCGATCCAGCGCGAGGGCCGCACCTACACCGCGCCCCTGTCGGCGGTGACAACCGAGTTCGGCGAGAACGTGCGTCTGCAGCGCGGCGACGTGGTCAATGTTCAGTACAAGCCCCGTCGTTTCTCGACCTTCGGCGGCCTGAACGCCGTGGCCCAGGTCGATATGCCGGCCGGTCCCGTGACCCTGACCGGCGCCCTGTCCAAGGTCGGCGGCCTGAACACCAATACGGCCAATGCGCGTCGCGTTTTGATCTTCCGCTTTGAACGTCCCGAGGTGGCCCAGGCGCTGGGGATCAATCAGCCGGCCACCCCGCGCGGCGTGCCGGTCGTCTATGAGCTGGATTTCAGCGACGCCGCCAATGTCTTCGCCGCCACCAACATGGAGGTCATGCCCGAGGACGTGATCTATGTGCCCCTGGCCGGCGCCGCGGAGATGCGCAAGTTCTTCGAGGTCGTTCAGAGCCTGACCCGCGTCGTCTATGACGTGTCGGTGACCAGCACGCTCAACAACAACTGACGTCATGGCCAGACGGCGGGCGCTGCTTTCGGGACTGTTTTCACGCAAGTCACCGGCTGCGCCCGTCGACGACACGATCGACGCGTTCGAGCGGCCGACCGAGCTTGAGCCGGAAGAACCCGACGCCTTGAGCCTGGCCTTGGCTGAAATTGAGGCCGGGGCGCTGGAGATCTATGCGCAGGCCGGCCTTCCCACCCAGCCGGGCCATTATCGCCGCGATCCCGACACGGCGGGCTGGATCTTCATAGCCCGCCAGATCGAGCCGTCCGAACGCTTCGCCCTGGCCCTGCGCTATCCGCCCGAACAGGGATGGCGCTTCGCCCGGCTGGAGGATTTGGGCGCGCGGTCGGACCGCGACGATGTTCAAGCCGCTGCGCGTCTCATGGCCGATGTCGCGACCTTGCGGGCGTCTCGGCGCGGCGTGTTGACCCACGATCATCTCTTGACCGCCATGGAACTGGGCGCCGCCTGGCGCGCCCTGCGCGATGCACAGGCTTTTCGCACATCCCGTCTCACCCTGTCCGTGCCAGAGCCCGCACGTCCCAGGGCGCTCAAGGGCGACAAGCCGCCAAGGCCGCGCTAGAGAGCCGGCCTCCCCGAACTGCAGGCTCCTCCTATGTCCGACGCCCCCGAATATCCGCCCGAAGATCAGCCCGTCGGTCGCATCATCGCCATGCCCGCCGACACCAATCCCGAGGGCGACATCTTCGGCGGCTGGCTGCTGGCCCAGATGGACCTTGCGGGCGCGACCCCGGCGTTCGAACTGGCCTGCGGGCGCTGCGCCACCGTGGCGCTGGACGGCATGGTCTTTCACCAGCCCGTCTCGGTTGGCGACGAGGTCAGCATCTACGCCCATGTCATCGGCTCGGGCCGCACCTCCATCCGCGTCCAGGTCGAAGCGTGGAAACGGGCGCGGGGCCAGCCCCAGGCCGCGTCGGTGCGCGTGACCCAGGGCGTCTTCACCTATGTGGCCATCGACGAGCACCGCAAACCCCGCGCTCTGCCCGTCAAGGCGTAAAGCTAGGCAAGGGGCGCAAATCTTGACCTAGCGCCGGGGCGGGCCTACGTCCCGGCCATGGCCATTCGACGCATCCTCACCATCGACAACGCCGCCGACCTGGCGATCCTGAAGCAGGTGTCCAAGCCCGTCGCGGCCGTGGAGGACGCCGTCCGCGCCCTGATGGACGACATGCTGGAGACCATGTACGATGCGCCAGGCATCGGCCTGGCCGCGGTTCAGATCGGCGCCCTGGACCGGGTCATCGTCATGGACCTGGGCGACAAGGACGGCGTGGTCTGTGAGACCGAGGAAGAGGCGGCCGAGAACGCCGAGGCGCGCAAGAACCCGCGTTTCTTCGCCAACCCGGAAATCCTGTGGACCTCGGACGAGCTTTACACCTACGAGGAAGGCTGCCTGTCGATCCCCGAGTATTTCGACAAGGTGGAACGCCCGGCCCGTGTCCGCATTCGCTATCTGAACCGTGACGGTCAGTCGGTGGAGGAAGAGGCCGAGGGTCTCTACGCCGTCTGCATTCAGCACGAGATGGACCACCTTAACGGCGTGCTCTTCATCGACCATCTGTCGCGTCTCAAGCGGGACCGCGCCGTGACCAAGGTCAAGAAGGCCGCCCGCGACAGGATCGCCGCCTGATGACCAAGATCGTCCGCCCCGAACGTATTGAACGCGCTGCGCGCCGGATCGCGCCGTCCATCCCGCGCGGCCGCTCGCTGATCATCGACGCCTCGGGCCGTCGTCGCCTGACGCGCAGCCAGAAGGTCGGCGTCGCCGGCGTCGCGACCTTGGCCGGCGTGGCCTTGCTGGGCGTGGTGGCGGGCCTGCTGCTGGACCGGCTGCTCGATTTCGACGACGCCCTGGACGCGGGCGGCGAATGGGACGAGGGCGGCGGCGTCTTCACCCGCTGGCAGTAAGCCGCCTAAAGTTCTAAAGGCGTGCCCATGCGCCTTGCCTTCATGGGAACTCCCGACTTCGCCGTGCCGTCCCTGGCCGAGCTGATCGCCTCGGGTCACGAGATCGTCGCTGTCTATTCGCAGCCGCCACGCCCCAAGGGCCGGGGGCAGAAGCTGACGCCGTCGCCCGTCCACGCCTTCGCCGAGACCATGGGCCTGCCCGTCTTCACGCCCGAAAGCCTGAAGGACGCCGAGGCGATCGATACCTTCAGAAGTCTGGATCTCGATGCGGCCTGCGTCGTCGCCTATGGCCAGATCCTGAAGACCGAGGTGCTGGAAGCGCCACGCCTGGGCTGTCTGAACCTGCATGGCTCCCTGCTGCCGCGCTGGCGCGGGGCTGCCCCGATCCAGCGGGCCATCATGGCCGGCGACAAACAGACTGGCGTCCAGATCATGCAGATGAGCCTGGGTCTGGACGAAGGCCCCATCCTGCTCAGCGAACTGATGGACATTCTGCCCGACGACACGGCCGCCAGCCTGTCCGAACGGATGGCCCATGTCGGCGCGGGCCTGTGGCCGCGCGCGCTGGCCGCCATCGACCGGGGCGGGGTCACGCCGTCCGAGCAGGTCGGAGAGCCGACCTACGCCAAGAAGATCACCGCGGCCGAGGCCCGGATCGACTGGCCCCGCGCCGCCGCCGAGGTGGACGCCCATATCCGAGGCCTGTCGCCCTTCCCCGGCGCCTGGTTCGAGGCCCCGTCAGAGGCTGGCCCCGTGCGGATTAAGGCGCTGCTGTCGGGTCTGGCGGACGCATCGGGCGCGCCTGGAACCGTGCTGGATGACGCCCTGACCGTGGCCTGCGGCGACGGCGCGGTGCGTTTGATCCGCGTCCAGCGCGAAGGCAAGGCGGCGCAATCGGCTGAGGAGATGCTGCGCGGCTTTCCCCTGCCGGCCGGGACCGTGCTCGGCTGATGCCGCGCTACAAACTGACGATCGAGTACGACGGCACGGCCTACAACGGCTTCCAGGCGCAGGACGGCCAGCCGACGGTGCAGGGCGCGCTTGAGGCGGCGATCCACGCCTTTTCCGGCGAGCGGATCCGCATCGCCGCCGCCGGCCGCACCGACACCGGGGTCCATGCGACGGCCCAGGTCATCCATGCCGATCTGGAGCGCGACTGGCCGGTCGATACGGTGCTGAATGCCATGAACGCGCATCTGGTGCGACAGGACGTCTGTGTCCTGGCGGCCGAATACGCGCCTAATCCTGACTGGCACGCCCGGTTCTCGGCTACCGGCAGGGGCTATCTGTACCGCATCCTGAACCGCCGCCCCCAGCCGGTGCTGGAACGGGACCGGGTCTGGCACGTCAAGAAGACGCTGGACGCCGAGGCCATGCATCACGCGGCCCAGGTGCTGGTCGGCCATTACGACTTCACCACCTTCCGCGATGTCGGTTGCCAGTCCAAATCACCGGTCAAGTCGCTGGACGTGGCGCGCGTGTCCCGCTTCGGCGAGGAGGTGCATCTGGTGTTTCAGGCGCGCAGCTTCCTGCACCGCCAGGTTCGGTCCATGGCCGGCACCCTGGTCGAGGTGGGGCTTGGCCGCTGGAGCGCCGACGACGTCAAGGCCGCGCTGGAGGCGAAGGACCGCGCCCGGTGCGGCCCCGTCGCCCCCTCGGCAGGGCTCTATCTCAGCGGCGTGCGCTACGACTAAGCTCGCCGGTCAGCCGCGCTGCTGCACCAGCACCTCGGCGATCTGGACCGCGTTCAGAGCCGCGCCCTTCCTCAGATTGTCGTTGGAGACGAACAAGGCGAGGCCGTGTTCGACCGTCGGATCGGGGCGCACGCGCCCGACGAAGACCGGGTCCTGACCCGATGCCTCCAGCGGGTTCGGCACGGCCGTCACCACCACGCCGGGCGCCTGGGCCAGCAGGTCCAGCGCCTGAGCCGCCGACAGCGGGCGCTCGAACTCGACGTTGATCGAAAGCGAATGGCCGGTGAAGACCGGCACCCGCACGCAGGTGCCCGAAACCAGAAGGCCGGGGATTTCCAGGATCTTGCGGCTCTCGTCGCGCAGCTTCAGCTCCTCGTCGGTATAGCCGTCTTCGCCCAGCGTATAGTTCAGGGCCACGACGTTGGCGGCGATCGGCACGACCCACTTCTCGGGCGCGCCGAAGTCCACAGCCCCGCCGTCGCGGGCCAAGGCCGCGCCCTGCCCCACGGCAATACGCGACTGATCCTCCAGCACGCGGATGCCCTCGATCCCGCCGCCCGAGACGGCCTGATAGGTGGAGACCGTCAGACGCTTCAGCCCCGCCGCGTCGTGCAGGGGCTTCAACACCGGCATGGCGGCCATGGTGGTGCAGTTGGGATTGGCGATGATGCCCTTGGGCAGGTCGGCCAGGGCGTGGGGGTTCACCTCGGCGACCACCAGTGGCACCTGGGGGTCAGACCGCCAGGCCGAGGAATTGTCGATCACCACGGCGCCGGCGGCCGCCACCTTGGGCGCCAGGGCCTTGGACGTCTCGCCCCCCGCCGAGAAGAAGACGATGTCCAGACCGGCATAATCCGCCGTCGCCGCATCCTCGACCACGATGTCGTTGTCACCGAAGCGGATGGTCTTGCCCGCCGACCGGGCCGAGGCGAACAGGCGCAGCGAAGCCAGCGGGAAGTTCCGCTCGGCCAACAGGCCGCGCATCATCTCGCCGACGAGACCGGTGGCGCCAGCGATACCCACGTGGGGCGGATTGGACGGGGAAAAGGACATGAAGGCGTCTCCTGACAGGATGGAGGGCGCGGGGTTCAGCCGGATCGACCGCCCCGCGCATCGGCGGGGCTTGGGATCGGGTTTGACGCTAGACCGTGCGCGCACCCGAAACCGCCCCGCCGAAGCCGGTGGTTTTCAGGGTCATCGCTTTGGTCAGGCGCTGCGTCACGGCGACGCTCTCTAAGGGTGAGAACCGGTCGTGTAAACGGCTGACCACGGAAAAATCAACGCAGCAAGCATGATCGCGGGCTTGCCTGCGCAATAAAGCCGTCGATCTCGCCTCCCGTCATCCTCAAGCTTGACCAAAGGATGACGGAGCCGAAGGTTCGCGTATCAGACCTTGGACAGGATCAGCGTGCCGTTGGTGCCGCCGAAGCCGAAGCTGTTGGACATGACGTGGGTCAGTTCGCTGTCGTGGCGCTCCCGCAGGATCGGCATGCCTTCGAACGCCGGATCGAGATTTTCGATATGGGCGCTTTCGGCGGCGAAGCCGTTCTGCATCATCAACAGGCAGTAGATGGCTTCCTGGGCGCCGGCCGCGCCGAGCGAGTGGCCGGTCAGCGACTTGGTCGAGGAGATCATCGGCATCTGGTCGCCGAAGACGGCGCGCACGGCCTCCATCTCCTTGGCGTCGCCCACCGGCGTCGAGGTGCCGTGCGGGTTCAGATAGTCGATCTTCGGATTGCCGGCCTGTTCCAGCGCGATCTTCATGCAGCGCTGGGCGCCCTCGCCCGAGGGGGCGACCATGTCGTAGCCGTCGGCGTTGGCGCCATAGCCGGTGACTTCGGCGTAGATGGTCGCGCCGCGCGCCTTGGCCCGCTCGTACTCTTCCAGCACCACAATGCCGGCGCCGCCGGCGATGACGAAGCCGTCCCGGTTGGCGTCATAGGCTCTGGAGGCGACCGACGGATTGTCGTTGAAGTCCGACGACATGGCGCCCATGGCGTCGAACATGTTGGACATGGACCAGTCGATGTCCTCGCAGCCACCGGCGAAGACCACGTCCTGCTTGCCCCACTGGATCTGTTCGACCCCGGCGCCGATGCAGTGGGCCGACGTCGCGCAGGCCGAGCTGATCGAATAGTTGATGCCGCGCATCTGGAACCAGGTCGACAGCACCGCCGACGGGCCCGACGCCATCGCCTTGGGCACCGCGAACGGGCCGATGCGCTTGGGCGCGCCCTTTTCGACCGTGGTCGCGGCAGCCTGCAGGATCACCTGGGTCGAGGGACCGCCCTCGCCGACGATCAGGCCGATCCGGTCATCCTTGATCTCGTCCGCCGTCATGCCCGACGACTTCAGCGCCTCTTCGAAGGCGATGTGGCCCCAGGCGGTGCCGTTGGCCAGGAAGCGGGCGGCGCGACGGTCGACCAGCTCTTCCCACGGACCGATCTTGGGCGGCGCCCAGACCTGGCTGCGGAAGCCGTATTTGGCGTGGTCGGGGGCATGAACGACGCCCGACCGGGCTTCGCGCAGGGACTGGGTCACCTCCTCGGCGCCGTGGCCGATGGAAGAGACGATGCCCAGGCCGGTGACGACGACACGACGCATGGTGTTTCCTTCTTGATGCTTCCTGGTCCGAGGACCGTCCGCCTTGTTCGCGGTTATATAGGGGCGTTAACCGCCCGCCGCCTCATCCTTGGCGCCGAACAGGCCGACCCGCATGTCGTTGCAGGTGTAGATGACCTGGCCGTCGGCCTCCAGCACGCCGTCGGCGATGCCCATGACCAGCTTGCGGTTGATGACGCGTTTCAGGTTGATCTTATAGACCACCTTCTTGACGTCCGGGGTGACCTGGCCGGTGAACTTGACCTCGCCGACGCCCAGGGCGCGGCCGCGGCCGGGACCGCCGATCCAGCCCAGATAGAAGCCGACCAGCTGCCACATGGCGTCCAGGCCCAGGCAGCCCGGCATGACGGGGTCGCCGATGAAGTGGCACTGGAAGAACCAGAGGTCGGGATGGATGTCGAGTTCGGCCTCGACATAGCCCTTGCCGTGCTCTCCGCCGTCCGCATTGATCGTGGTGATGCGGTCGAACATCAGCATCGGCGGGGCAGGCAGCTGGGCGTTGCCGGGACCGAACAGCTCGCCGCGGCCCGAGGCCAGTAGGGCCTCATGATCGAAGGACGAAGGATATTGGGACTGGGTCAAGGCGCTTCCGTTTCTTGATACGTTGCGCGCGGGTTACACGACCGCGCCGCTTCGCTCAACAGCGTGCGGTCAGTTGCGACCCGTGCCTGCGGGGCGATTGGCGTTGCACAGTGCGCGTTCCTGGGTGCCGAACACGGCCCGCTGGGCCACGAAACCCTCCAGCCGTCGCGCCCGGACCTTGCACCAGCCCTCTTCGCATTCGTCCAGCATCACCAGGGCGCGCGGCGACAGGCGCGCCCGCACCGACGCCGTCTCGGATCGGCCGGACCGGATCGGCACTTCCTCGGCAGTCGTGTTGAAAACATAGCGCCGGCCCGACGACACCGTGCGGTGGATCCAGGCCACGGCCCCGTCCGGGTCGCAGATCTTGCGCCACTCGGTCGTCTCGGCGATCACCTGAACCGGCAGGCCGGCGGCCCGGTATTCCCACAGGATCGGATAGTCCAGGCCCGGCCCCTGGCGCGCGCGGACGTGCGAGGACTTCAGCGAAATCCAGCGCGGCACCTCAAGCCCGGTCGGCGTCGGGCGGCCGTCGGGCATGGTCGCGCCGGCGCTGGCCATCACGCCGAGGCCGAGAATGGCTCCAACGAGGGCGATGCGGCGTCGCAGGCTTTGGAAGATGGCGGCGGCTTTGCTAGACACTGATTGGAACGACCCGTCGCGCGGGCTTTGATCCGTCTGAATCGCCGCCCGCTAACCAAGGCCGAGAATGTCCCCCCGCAAGCTTAAGGTCGTATTAACCAGACGCCTGCCCGACGCGGTCGAAACGCGTATGCGCGAGTTGTTCGACGCCGAGCTGAACCTGAAGGATCAGCCGATGGATCGCGCCGCCTTGCAGGCCGCCGTCCAGCGGGCCGAGGTTCTGGTGCCCACCATCACCGACGTCATCGACGCCGACCTGATCAATGGCGCAGGCGAGCAGTTGAAGATGATCGCCAACTTCGGCGCGGGGGTGGACCATATCGACGTCGATGCGGCCGTGGCGCGCGGCATCATCGTGACCAACACGCCCGGCGTCCTGACCGAGGACACCGCCGACCTGGCCATGAGCCTGATCTTGGCCGTCAGCCGCCGCATCGTCGAGGGCGCCCAGGTGGTGGCCGAAGGCCGGTTCGAGGGCTGGACCCCGACCTGGATGTGCGGGCGCAAACTGTGGGGCAAGCGACTGGGCATCGTCGGCATGGGCCGGATCGGCCAGGCCCTGGCCCGCCGCGCCAAGGCCTTCGGGCTTCAGGTCCACTATCACAATCGCAAGCCCGTCCCGGCCCTGATCGAGGAAGAGCTGGGCGCGACCTACTGGGACGACCTGGACCAGATGCTGGCGCGGATGGACATCGTCTCGCTGAACTGCCCGGCGACGAAGGACACCCATCATCTGCTGTCGGCCGAACGCCTGGCCCGGCTTCAGCCCCACGCCATCCTGATCAACACCGCGCGCGGCGAGCTGATCGACGAGGCGGCCCTGGCCCAGGCGGTGGCCATGCGCGCCCTCTCCGGCGTCGGCCTGGACGTGTTCGAGAACGAGCCCGCGATCCATCACGGCCTGCTGGGCCAGTCCAATGTCGTGCTGCTGCCCCACCTGGGGTCCGCCACCCTGGAAGCGCGTCAGGACATGGGCGACCGCGTCATCGCCAACGTCATGACCTATCAGAACGGCCACCGCCCGCCGGATCGGGTCATCCCCGCAATGCTTTAGGGCGCAGCCAGCAAACGCTCGGCCGCATCGGGATATTTTTGCGCCAGCCGCGCCGCCCAGTCGGCCTTGAGCGGCAGCGGCGCGCGCACCTCGCGAATGCGGCGCTCGACCAGGGCGGCGGCCTCGCGGTGCGCGGGCCAGTCCATCAGAAACCCCAGCGCCGTCTCGACATCGGCGTAGGTCGCGGCGTGAGCCAGGGCGCGGTCCAGCGCCTCCACATCGTCGAAGTCGGGCAGGCGCGCCAGATAGGCCCGCAGCACCGGCGCGGACAGGTCGCGCGCGAACATCGCCCAGCGCAGGTCCTGCGCCTCGTCCTTGCGGCCCTCGGCTTCCAAGAGGTCGATCGAGGTCGCCTCCCATGCCGGCGTCAGGACCGGCGGTCCGGCTTGCGGCGATCGCCCGAAGGTCCAGCGCCGGTTGCCCGCTGACGGTTTCAGCGCCGCCTCCAGCGCCTGACGCGCTTCTGGAATGCGATCGGCCACCAGCAGCCGCTTGGCCATCACCGCCGCGAAATCCGGCGAGCCCCGTTCGTCCGGCGTCGTCATCGACAGCCACAGGTCCAGATCGCCCGCCCGGTCGGCCAGCCGTCGGACGACCGTCCGCATGCCGCGCGCGGTGGATGCGGTATCGAGACGATCCAGCAGCCTCTTGGCCATGTCCGCCGTCAGATCGTCGCCGCCCGCCCCTATCCAGCGGGCGTATTCGAGCGGTTGCCGCGCCACCGCCTCCGCCAGCAGACCCACTGTGCTTTCGTCCGTCCGAACCGCGTCCTCCGCGATCCGCCACAAATCTGCAGCCGCCGTTTCGAACGCATCGGCCAGTTCGCCCTTCTGATCCTTGACCCGCGACGCCAGACCGCGAAACAGATCGAACCAGCCGATCAATCGCTCCAACCCCATCGCCGGGGCGGCCTCGGCCAGATCCTCGACGATCGCAGACCGCAGAATTTCCAGATCGCGCAGCAGGTCCGGCCGCTTTCGCCACGACACGCGCGCGCGGCTGGCCGCGATGGTCGTCAAGCGCTTGTCGATTTCCAGGGCCAGCAGGTCCGGCCCCGTCTCGGCCGCCATCACCAGCCTGAGCCGCCGCTTCAGGATCGCATCCGCATCCGCCGCCTGCATCAGCAATTCGCCCAGACGCTCAGCGCCTAAGCCGCTGAGATTTGCGGCGTTCAAGCGTTTGGGCGAGGCGGGACGTCGGGCCATCAGGCCTCCTTTTCACAAGTCTGTCGGACCGAACTCACACGGCTGTCGAAAACCGCTGGCAGGGGAGGAACCGTCGTAAACGCGCTTCGTTTCCGGCGTCCTGATCGAGGAAGTGTGCGTTGGACTCCTACTACTGCATCGTCAACCTGCCCGGCGTTCCGGTGCGGGACATCTGCGTCCTCGACGCGGCGAACGACACGGCAGCCAATCAGGCGCTGGAGGCGATCGCCCGCAACTGGGTCGGGTTCGAGACCCTTTATCTCTATTGCGGCGAACGTCTGGTCACGGTGCTCAGCAACCCGGCGCTGGGCTTCGCTCCGCCCCTGCCTGACTTGGATCTGGCCGACATCCGTTTCGCGACGGCCGCCTGATCGTCAGCCGCCGCAGACCGGGCATTCCGGATCAGCGGCGACCCGCACGGTCCGCGCCGAGCCCGCCAGACCGTCATACAGCATCAGCCGTCCCGTCAGGGCCTCGCCCGCGCCGGTGATCAGCTTGATGACCTCCAGCGCCGCCATCGATCCGATCACGCCGGTCAGGGCGCCCACGACGCCGACGCGCGCACAGGTTTCGGCGTCCGGCGGAACCTCGGGCACCAGGCATTGATAGCAGGGCTGGCCCGAAAACACCCCGACCTGCCCGTTCCAGCGGCCCAGCGCCCCAGACACCAGCGGCTTGCTCGCCGCAACACAGGCCGCGTTGACCCACAGCCGGGTCTGGAAATCGTCGGTCCCGTCCAGCACGATGTCGAAGGCTCCGATCCGCGTCGCCGCATTTTCGGCGGTGATCCGTTCGGCGAAGGTTTCGACCGCGACATGCGGATTGAGGCCGACCAGCCGTTCCGCCGCCGCCTCGACTTTCGACCGGCCGACCTGCACCGTCGAAAAGGCGATCTGCCGTTGCAGATTGGACAAGCCAACGACATCGTCGTCGATCAACCCAAGCGTCCCGACGCCCGCCGCCGCCAGATAGAGGGCCGCCGGCGACCCCACGCCGCCCGCGCCGACGATCAGCACCCGCGCGCGCTTCAGCGCCTGCTGCCCAGGCCCGCCCACTTCGGACAGGACCAGATGGCGCGCATAGCGTTCGACTTCGTCTTCGGGAAAGATCACCGCCCTATCTAGCGCCGCAGAGGTTCCGGCGCGAGGGGCCTGTCGCCTGTCGCCTTAAGCGGCCATCCGGACGTGTTCGCACGACAGCAGCTTTTCCAGACCAGCGCTGGACAGATCGCTCAGGCGCCGTCCGCGCAGAATGTCAGCGGCCTGCTGAGCGCTGAGGGCGCACAGCCGCGCGGGTTCGCGCATCCGCCGCTGCATGACGGGCCGATCATCCAGGACGCGGATGTTATGATGACGCGGGTCTTTCCAGAGGCGCGACATCAAGCGGTCCAGGTCCGCACGAGCGCCTTCGATCACCTGGGCCGCCTCGCCCTCGTGGAACAGCATGGCGCTGCCGATCTCGTCGCGGCGGTTGTTTCGCTCCGACGCGCCGAGGATTTCGGCAAGCGATTGGGTCGTGTGGTTCGCGCCACCGATCATTTCACTCACGAAAACGACGCGATAAAGCAAAACCTGTCCCTCGATTTCAAAGAACCGCGAAAGCGGATTGCGCCTTCTAGCCAATATTGGGGTCAAAATAAGACAGCGTTATACCGAGGCGCGACAGACTTGATGCCGACGCCCGGCCGCGCCATCTGATCGTCATGACCCAGACCGCATCCAACTTCCCCGATTGGCACGGCACCACCATTCTGGCGGTGCGCAAGAACGGACGCACCGTGATCGCCGGCGACGGCCAGGTCTCGATGGGCCCGACCATCGTCAAGGGCGCGGCCCGCAAGGTGCGCACTCTGGCCGGCGGCAAGGTGCTGGCCGGCTTTGCCGGCGCCACGGCCGACGCCTTCACCCTGATCGAACGGCTTGAGGCCAAGCTGGAGCAGTATCCTGATCAGCTGGCGCGCGCCTGCGTCGACCTCGCCAAGGATTGGCGTACCGACCGCTATTTGCGCCGGCTGGAGGCCATGCTGCTGGTGGCGGACAAGTCGTCCATCTTCACCGTAACGGGCGTCGGCGATGTGCTGGAGCCGGAGTATGGCGTCGCCGCCGTGGGTTCGGGCGGCAACTACGCTCTGTCGGCCGCCCGCGCCCTGATCGAGGAAACCGATCTCGACGCCGAACAGGTCGCCCGCAAGGCCATGAAGATCGCCGCCGAAATTTGCGTCTACACCAACGGCAATCTGACTGTGGAAACGCTCCAGGCCTGATCCGGCGAGCGGGTCAGATCACTTCGGCGATCAGCCCCAGCGCCTTGGCCTCCTGGGCCTCGATGTACCAGTTGGCAGGGGCGCGTTTCAGCACCTCCTCCATCGTCACCGACGATCCGCGCACCAGGTTCTCGAAACCCTCGTTCTGGATGGCGATGGAGTGTTCCAGCTCGTTCAGCATGGCGCGAACCGAGGCGATGCAGGTCGTCAGCGGTCCCGTGACATGCAGTTGCGTGTCCATCTTGCGCTCGTGGATCATCACCCGGGCGCCACGCGTGAGATAGCGGTTTTCTACGGCAAAGAAGCTCATGAAAGTGGCGCCGGCGGAATAGATCGCCGCCTTGCCCAGAAAGACCAACCGGCGGGAAGGATTGATGTCGCTTTGAAAGCGCACGTCCTCGCCCATCATGCGCGCCACCTCCGGATCACCGCCCAGGGTCGACAGTTCGATGACGGTCAGCCCGGTGTCTGGCGCTTCCGCCATTTGCTGGCGGAAGCGGTCGTACATGGCGTAATCGACCGCGCCGGCGAGCAGGATACGGGGCGTATCGAAAGCTTCGGCGGTCAGAATGCCGCTCGGCGCCGCCTCGGACATCAAAGCTCGGCCGCAGCGGCGGCGTCGTCGCTGACGGGATAGCCTTGGGCCGACGCCCATGACCGGGCTTCACGGATCGAGAAGAAGGCCTGGTTCTGCAAGCGACGCGATCCGGCGTCATCGATCAGTTCGCACTCCCACCACCGGATCGTGCGGCGATCCGAGGTGTTGCAGGTGCGCGGAACGAGAAGGGCGTGGGGCGTCATGCGCCATCAACGAAACATTGCCCCTTTCGGTTCCTTCGAACTCGACATTTTGCCTTTAGGAACAAAACATTGTGCGACGCAGGAGGCCACGACGCCTGCACCGCCTTGATGGGAGAATTTGCGATCGATCCCCCCTTGGCTTAAGCGCGCGCCATGACCGACGCCGCGCCTCCCCGCCCCCTCGCCCGCAACCCGCGCGGCTTCGCCGACAAGCGCGGCCGCGACCTGACCGCCGAGCGGCGCATCGTCGCGCGCGTGTCCGAGGTTTACGAGCGCTGGGGCTTCGAGCCGCTGGAGACGCCAGCCTTCGAATATGCCGATGCGCTGGGCAAGTTCCTGCCCGACGCCGATCGGCCGAACGAGGGCGTCTTCGCACTACAGGACGACGCCGGATCAGACGAGCCGGGCGAATGGATGGCCCTGCGCTACGACCACACCGCGCCCCTGGCCCGGTTCGCGGCCCAGACTTGGGAGACCCTGCCCAAGCCGTTCCGCCGCTATGCCTATGGTCCGGTCTGG
The DNA here is from genome assembly GCF_030209705.1 of Brevundimonas sp. MEB006b. Classification (NCBI taxonomy): domain Bacteria; kingdom Pseudomonadati; phylum Pseudomonadota; class Alphaproteobacteria; order Caulobacterales; family Caulobacteraceae; genus Brevundimonas; species Brevundimonas sp. MEB006b. Next base: position 179,521 of record NZ_JARVRL010000001.1, on the reverse strand, counting down.
CGGAACGAGAAGCCCGGCCCAGGTCGCTTCCGCGAGTTCTGGCAATGCGACGCCGACACCGTCGGCTCGGACCGGCCCGAGGCCGACGCCGAAATCATCGCCATGGGCTGCGAAGGCCTGCGCGCCGCCGGGCTGGACGCCGGCCAGGCCCAGATCCGCGTTTCGAACCGCAAGCTGTTCGACGGGCTGTTCGACGCCGGCGGCGTGACCGAGGCCGGTCAGCGACTGACGGCGCTTCGCGCCATCGACAAGTTCGACCGCCTGGGCTGGGAGGGCGTGGTCCAGCTGCTGGGCGAAGGGCGTCTGGACGACTCGGGCGACTACACCAAGGGCGCCCAGCTACCCGCCCAGGTCACGGCCGCCATCGAGGCGTTTTTGGCCTCGGCCAATACCCCCGGCCTGTCGCGGGCCGAGACGCTGGACGCCGTCGCGCGCTCCGGCGACCTCGGCGCGGCGGGCGAGGCGGCGCTGAATGAACTGGCCGCCATAGACCGGGCGCTGACGGCCATGTCGGTCGGTCAGGACGCCGTAAAGTTCGATCCGACCATCGTGCGCGGCCTGGAATATTACACCGGCGCCGTGTTCGAGGCCGAACTGCTGCTCGACACGGTTGACGACAAGGGTCGTCCCGTCCGCTTCGGCTCGATCGGCGGCGGCGGCCGCTATGACGATCTGGTCGCCCGCTTCACCGGTCAGAGCACGCCGGCGACCGGCTTCTCCTTCGGCGTCTCGCGTCTGGCCTCGGCCCTGCGCGCGGCGGGACGTGGCGCCGAGGACGCCGTGCGCGGCCCCGTGGTCATCATCGTCTTCTCCGAGGACGACATGGCTCATTATCTGACCGCCGTCGCCGAACTGCGCGCCGCCGGGATCGCCGCCGAGCTCTATCTGGGTCGCGCCGGCATGAAGGCGCAGATGAAATACGCCGACCGGCGCGGCGCCCCGGCTGTCGTCATCCTGGGCGGAGACGAGATCGCCGCCGGCGAGGTCACGATCAAGGATCTGGACGCCGGCCGCGCCGCCGCCGCCGCCATCACGGACAACGACGCCTGGAAGGCCGAACGCCCCGGCCAGATGAAGATCGCCCGCGAAGGCTTGGTCGCCGCCATAAAGTCCATTATCGAATAGGCTTCGATAATGACCCGTCCCTGAAATGGGTTATCAGTGATAAGTCGAAGAAAGTTCGACTCTTGTGAAACCGGTCGTTGACGACCGACCGGCCCTTGCGTCAAATGACCTCACTCGAGGGCAAGCGTTGCTCAAGCGCGCAGCACTCGAAGGCGTTTCGGGGAGGAAACGTCCGCTCTTTAAAGAGCGCGAAAGCCCGCTGCGATGTATCCCCCGCAGCGGGCTTTTTCGCGTCTGGAGCCCAGACAAATCATGATAAAATCTCGACAAATTCTCTATGCGACGTCGAGATCGAGCATCTGGTTCTCGATATGAAAAAGGCCGGGGCGAACCCCGGCCTTTCCATTCTCGAACAAGCGTCGCCTTACCAGAGGCGGACGCGTTCCTCGGGCGTCAGATAGTATTTCGTGCCCGGCTGAACGTCGAAGGCGTCGTACCAGGCGTCGACGTTGCGCAGCGGGCCGATGACGCGGAATTGGGCGGCCGAGTGCGGGTCGGTGGCGACCTGCTGCTTCAGCGCCTCGTCGCGGTACTTCGACTGCCAGACCTGAGCCCAGCCGTAGAAGAAGCGCTGGTCACCGGTCGCGCCGTCCAGAACCGGCGCCGGCTGGCCGTTCAGCGACAGGTGATAGGCCTCAAGACCGACGGCCACGCCAGACGCGTCACCGATGTTCTCGCCCATCGTCAGGCCAGGGTTGATGTGATAGCCGGCGATCGGCTCGTAGGTCGCATATTGCGCGCCCAGACGCGCCGTCAGGGCCTCGAAGTTGGCCTTGTCTTCCGGCGTCCACCAGTTGCGCAGCACGCCGTCGCCGTCGGACTTGGAGCCCTGGTCGTCGAAGCCGTGGCCGATCTCGTGCCCGATCACGCCGCCGATGCCGCCATAGTTGACAGCCGCATCGCCATTCGGATCGAAGAAGGGCGGTTGCAGGATCGCGGCTGGGAAGACGATCTCGTTGTTGGCCGAGTTGTAGTAGGCGTTGACGGTCTGCGGGGTCATGCCCCACTCCGACTTGTCGACCGGCTCGTTCAGACGGGCCAGATCATAGTTCCATTCGAACAGGCCGCGGCGCTCGGCGTTGCCGACCAAGTCGTTCGCACGGATGTCCAGGCCGGAGTAGTCGCGCCATTTGTCAGGATAGCCGATCTTGACGGTGAACTTGCGCAGCTTTTCCTGCGCCGCCGCCTTGGTCTCGGTCCCCATCCAGGTCAGGTTGTCGATCCGGTGCGACAGGGCGGTGCGCAGATTGGCGACCAGCTCTTCCATCTTGGCCTTGGATTCGGCCGGGAAATACTGGGCGACGTAGAGCCGGCCCGTAGCCTCGCCCAGCGATCCTTCGGCGAAGGAGATCGCGCGCTTTTCGCGGGTGCGCTGCTCAGGCTGACCCGACAGATCGCGCGAACGGAACTCCCATTGGGCGTCGGCGAAGCGTTTGGACATCAGCGGCGCCATGTCGTCCGCGGTGTGGAAGGCCTGCCAGGCCTGCAGAAGTTCGACCGGCGTCTCGGCGTAGATGGCCGCGATCTTGGGCATGGCCGTATCCTGACGCACGATCAGGCGCGGCACGCCGCCCAGCTTGGCCGCATCGTAATAGGCCTGCCAGGCGAAGCCCGGCGCGTCCTCGGCCAGTTTGGCGATGGTGAACTCGTTATAGGTCCGGTCGCGGTTGCGGTTCTCCACCGGGGTCCAGTGGGCCTCGGCGATCTTGGTTTCCAGTGCGACGATCTGGGCGGCGGTCTCGGTCGGGTTGGTCCAGCCGATCATCTCCAGCATCCGGCCGACATAGGCCTGATACTTCTCTTTCTTGTCGGCAAAACGGGCGTCCAGATAATAGTCGCGGTTCGGCAGGCCGATGCCCGACTGGCCCGTCGAGACGACGTAGCGGGTCGGTTGCTTGGAATCGATCGTGATGCCGGTGCCGAAGAAGGACGAGCCGAAGCGGCCGGCCGTCTGGCCCATATAGACGGCCATCTTGTCGTGGCTGTCGGCGGCGCGGATCGCGGCCAGATAGGGTTGCAGCGGCTGGGCGTCCAGCTGCTCGATGCGCGCCTCGTCGATGTAGGAGCGATAGGCGTCGGCGACCTTGGCCTCGTCCGATCCGGGCGCCAGGTCGGTGCGGTTGGCCAAGCCCAGCACCAGTTCCTTCATGCGGTTGTCCGACAGTTCGCGCAGCAGGGCGAACGAGCCATAGCTGGTGCGGTCCGACGGAATGACCAGCTTTTCCAGCGCCTTGCCGTTGGCGTATTGGAAGAAGTCGTCGCCTGGCTTCACCGAGGTGTCGCGGCCGGCCATGTCGAAGCCCCAAGTTCCATAGCGGGGCGCCTCGGTGCCCTGCCAACCGGCTGCCGTCTCTTCGCCCGAGAACAGCGAAACGATGGTGCAGGCGTCGTCGATGCAGGCGTGGTCGTGACCGATATCCTGAGCCAGAACCGTGCTGGCGGGCAGAAGAAGGGCGCCGACGGCGGCCCCGATAAGCAGACGTTTCATCACTATGTCCCTGTTCCCACCCGGCATTTGGATGGTTCGGCGCAGACCCTAGTCCGGCGAGGGGGGGTGTCGCCTTAAAAAAAGTTCATGATTCCGATGCGGCCTCTCGCCACAGCGCCGGGATCAGGGTCAGATACGCCGACGCGAGGAGGGCGGATGCACGGTCAGGGCGGCGACTATAAGGATCTGGTGGTCTTTCTGGCGGCCGCCGGCGTCATCGTGCCCCTGGTCAATCGGCTCAAGGTCAGCCCCGTCCTGGGCTTCCTCGCTGCGGGCGTTTTGCTGGGGCCGGACGGCCTGGGCCGGTTCGCGCAAAGCCTGCCCTGGCTGTCGTGGCTGACCATCGGCGATCCGGGCCAGTTGGCGCAGCTGTCGGAACTGGGCGTCGCCTTCCTGTTGTTCATGATCGGTCTGGAGCTATCGTGGGAGCGGTTGCGCGCCATGCGCCGTCTCGTGTTCGGCCTGGGCCTGATGCAGGTCGTCGTCTGCACCGCCGTGCTGGCGGGCGGCTTCATGCTGATGGGCCAGACCCTGGCCAGCGCCGTGGTGCTGGGCATGGGCCTCGCCCTGTCCTCAACGGCCGTGGTCATGCCTGTGCTGGCCGAGCGGGGACGGCTGAAGGGGACCGTCGGCCGGTCCACCTTCGCCATTCTGCTGGCCCAAGATTTGTCGGTGGCCCCGATCCTGATCACCGTCACCGTCCTGGCGGCGCTGGCCCAGCAGGGCGGCGCGCTGGATCCCGCCGTGCTGGGACGCGCCCTGTTCACCCTGGTTCCGGCCGCCATCGGCCTGGGTCTGATGGTGCTGCTGGGACGCGTGGTGCTGCGGCCGATGTTCCGATCGGTGGCCAAGGCGCGCAAGGCCGACCAAGGCGGCGAACTGTTCGTCGCTGCCTCCCTGCTGGTGGTGGTCGGCGCAGGTCTCGCCGCCCAGGCCAGCGGCCTGTCGATGAGTATCGGCGCGCTTCTGGCCGGCGTGCTGCTGGCCGAGACCGAGTTCCGGCGCGAGGTCGAGGTTTCCATCGAGCCGTTCAAGGGGCTTTTGCTGGGCGTCTTCTTCGTCGGCGTTGGCCTGGGCCTGGACCTGGACGCCATCGCCGCCGATCCGGTCGGCGTCTTCGGCCTGGCCCTGGCCCTGACGATCGTGAAGACCGGCGTCATCTTCAGCCTGGCCCGCTTCTGGGGCCTGGGCGCCCGACCGGCGTTGGAGACGGCGCTCGTTCTGGCGCCGGCGGGCGAGTTCGCCTTCGTGGTCTTCGCCACCGGCCTGGTCGAGGGCCTCGCGCCGCCGCAGTTGACCAACACCGTGGCCCTGTCTGCCACCGTCAGCATCTTTTCGATCCCCCTGCTCGCCCTGCTGGGCCAGAAGTTGGCGCGCAAGTCGTCTGCCGCAGGCCAGCCTGTCGAGCTTCCAAAGCTGGAGGCGGCCAACGGCGCGGTCATTATCGTCGGTTTCGGGCGCGTCGGCCGGCTGATCGGGGAAATGCTGAAGGCGCACGATCAGCCCTTCATCGCCCTGGACACCGATTCCAGCGCCGTCGCTGCGGGCCGACGTGACGGATTCGATGTCTTCTATGGCGATGCGGGGCGGCGCGAGATGCTCCAGCACTGCGGCGTTCAATCCACCCGCGCCCTGATCGTCACCATGGACGCGCCGACGAAGGTGGACGAGGTGGTCACTACGGCGCGGTCGATGCGCGACGACCTGATTTTGATCGCACGCGCTCGCGACGATCAGCACGCCATTCGGCTTTATGGACTGGGCGTCACCGACGCCGTGCCGGAGACGACCGAGGCCAGTCTGCAGCTGGCCGAAAACACCCTGGTCGATCTGGGCGTGCCCATGGGGCTGGTGCTCGCCTCGGTCCACGAACGTCGCGATCAGTTTCGCAAGGCCTTCCAGTCGGCCATCCCGATCGAGCGTCGCAATCGCCCCAGCCGCGCACTGCGCCGCACGCTGCGCCCGGCGCGGGTCGACCCCGCGCCGGAGTAAGGGAAGCCCCTTACAGACTGTCGCCGGACCCATTTTCGTCATGGTTCCGTGATGCAAGCGCGCCTCTCCATGACTGCATCTGCGGAGCAGAAGCGCCCTTTCGGTTCGATCCAAGGGCTCAGATATTCATTCGAGGTCGCTGCCGGGCCCGCCCCGACCAAAGGCCGAAAGTAGAGTAAAAGCCTGATTATATGACAGATACCGTCGCCTCCCTCGCTGTCGAGCCCCGCTTGAACCGCCGCCAGGCCGCCAAGATCCGCACGCGACAAAAGGTTCTGGACGCCGCCCGCTCGCTCTTCGCCGAGCGCGGCTATGAGCCCGCAACGATCCGCGACATCGCCAAGGGCGCGGGCATGTCCACCGGCGCCGTCTTCGCCAACTTCCAGGACAAGGCCGAACTGTTCGAAGCGGTCCTGACCGAGGACATGACGCGTCTGGCCGAGGTGGTCGAGGCCGCGGCGCCTGAAGGCGAGCCCGTCCGCCAGCGCCTCGTCAGCGCGCTGAGCGCCGGCTATCACTCGTCGCTGGACCAACTGCCCCTGTTCCAGGCCATCGTGGCGCGCTCGTGGTTCCAGCCCCTGGCCGCCGAAATGCGCGCCCGCGCCGCGACCAAGAACCTGCTGCTCGCCATCAGCAACATCCTTCAGGATGCGGTGGCCAAGGGTGAGCTGTCCAAGGACGCCGACAGCCGTCTGCTGGTCGAGCTGATCTGGGACGCCTATCTGTCGAACTATCGCCGCGCCGCCTATGACGAATGGGACGCGCAGGCCCTGTCGGATCATATGGGCAAGCAGATCGACGTGATCCTGGCCGGCGCCATCGCCGCCAAATAGGCCAGAGCAAAGCCGCTTTTCGAAAGGCCGGGTCCGCCAGCGCGGGTCCGGCCTTTTTCGTGAGCGTCAGGTCCGGCGTTTCAGGGTGACGTAGAAGGCGCCGTTCCCGCCATGCTTCTGGTGGGCGATGGTGAAGCCTGACACCACGCCGCGCAGTGCGGGCGAATGCATCCATTCCGCAAAGGCCGAACGGATCACCCCGCCGCCCATCCGGCCCTGGCCGGTGATGACCAGCACCGCGCGCATTCCGCGCGCCTGGCACGACGTCAGGAAGCCTCGAAGCTGATCCTCGGCCTCGAACCGGCCGAAGCCATGCAGGTCGATGCGCGCCTCGATGGGATCGCGTTCGCGCGACAGGCGCTGCTTGCGACGCGGCTCCAGATCCTCGGGCGCGGGCTTGGGTTTGTTGGGCGAAGGTCGCTTTTCCGCCGGCGGCGCGACAGCGGTGCGTTTGGGAGACGCCTTGACCAAGGGGCGCGGCCGCTCGACCGGCGTCACTACGATCTCGGGAGGCGTTTCGGCGCCGGGCGTGACGCGGGCGGCCTTGCGCGTCCTCGGCGTCACGACCGATCCGGCCACGCGGGTCCAGATGCGACGGTCTTCGGGCGTCAGTCCGTTCTCGTCACGGCTCGGGCCCTTTCGCCTCATGCCTCGCCGTCGTCCTCGATGGTGTCGCCCGGGCCGGGCTCATGCGCCAGCAGATCGCCGGGCTGGCAGTCCAGCTCTCGGCACAGGGCGTCCAGGGTCGAGAACCGCACCGCGCGCGCCTTGCCCGTCTTCAGGATCGACAGGTTCGCCACCGTCACCCCGACCCGGTCGGCGAGTTCGGTCAACGACATGCGGCGTTCCACGAGGACGCGGTCGAGCTGGACGCGAATGGCCATGCGGAAATCCTACTTCGAAACGGCTCAGATCGTCAGTTCGGATTCGCGACGCAGGCGCGCGCCCTCGCGGAACACCTCCGCCAGCACGAAGACGATGAGCACGGAAAAGATGGGGGTCAGCAGTTCGCCAAAGCCCTGCGGATCCATGACGCCGGGCGCCAGCCGCTTGGCGACGAAGCCCTGGGCCACCCAGACGCCGCCGGTCACGACCGCCAGGATCAGGCCGATCTGGCGCAGACGGCGCACGTTATCGGGCTGGAACGGGTCGCCCATGGTCAGGGTGCGGATGATGCGGCGCAGGCTGCGCAAGATCAGCATGAACCCGCCGAAGTAAGCGGTCGCGGCGCCCAAGCCGAACAGCAGCAGGGTGCGCGTCAGCGGCAGTTGCTTGCCGCCGGAATCCCCGCTGACGGTGATATTCACATTGTCCAGGGGAATGAAGATCGCGGCGATGACCAGCAGCAGCAGAATGCCGGTGATCAACCAGAGAAGGATATGGGCGACGTCCAGAACTACTTTCAACACGCTGGACACCGAACCTGGGCCTAGCGCCTTGATCGGCGCGCCCAGCCAGTTCGGAACGCTTGCCTCGCCTCGCTTCAGCGGATTTGGCGGCAGGGGCAGGCGCATGGTCTTTTTGATCTCAAGCCGGGGAAGGCGGGGCGATGGCCACGCGGGGTCCGGCGAACCCGCGCGCGGCTCTATACATCGCGGTCTTCATGCAGGTCGTCAAAGCTCCAGTGATCGAAAAGCGAGGGATCAAAGGGCTTGGAACAGGGTAACGACCAGGGCGGTGGGCAGGGCGGCGATCAGAACGGTGCTGACAAAAGCAGCGCCGACCTTGTCGAGCCACATCGAGGTGTTCATCGTATGCATTGTGGTTCTCCGTCTTTCGTGTTTGGGCGATTATCGCCGTTTGGATTTGTTAGCCGCATGATCGTTCCCGGTTTTCCGGAAGTCCTGAACGCTGCGACCTCGTTCCTGACGATCAATAGATAGGCCGTGCGGGCGAAAAAGGCACGTTACATATCGTTTAACGATATTAAACTTTGGCAATAGACTGTTTCAGGAGCGTGATCGACGATGAATCTCAAGCTTATCAAAGGGATGCGGATCGTCGTGGCGACGCATAACGCCGGCAAGGTTCCCGAAATCTCGGCGCTGCTCGGCGGAAATTACGAACTCGTCACCGCCGGCCAGCTGAACCTGCCCGAACCCGACGAAACGGAGAGCACATTCACCGGCAACGCCATGCTGAAGGCGCGCCACGCGGCGGAACTGTCGGGCGAGGTTTCGCTGGCCGACGATTCCGGCCTGTCGGTCGCGGCGCTGGATGGCGCGCCGGGCATCTTCTCTGCGCGCTGGGCCGGGCCGGGCAAGGATTTCGCCGTCGCCATGAAGAAGGTCGAGGAGCGGCTGGAAGAGATCGGCGCGACAGACCGCACCGCCTGGTTCACCTCGGCCCTGGCGGTCGCCTGGCCGGACGGCCCCTGTGTGGTGGTGCAGGGCGAGGTTCACGGCCAGCTGACCTTCCCCCCACGCGGCGATCGCGGCTTCGGCTACGACCCGCTCTTCATTCCGAATGGGGGCGATCAGACCTTTGGCGAGATGGAGCCGGCGGCCAAGGACGCCATCAGCCACCGCACCGTCGCCTTCGCCAAGCTGAGAGCCGCCCTGATTGACTGATCCGCTTGATCCGGGATCGGACGTCGGCCTCTACGTCCACTGGCCCTATTGCGCGCGCATTTGCCCCTACTGCGACTTCAACGTCGTGCGCGATCGCGGGCGCACCGAGGAACAGGCCGGGCTGGTCGAGGCGATCCTGACCGATCTGCGCGCACAGAGAAATCTCACGGGCTCGCGACGCCTGGCCTCAATCTTCTTCGGAGGCGGCACGCCGTCGCTGATGGCGCCCGACGCCGTCGCGCGAATCGTGGCGGCGGCCCGCGACCTGTTCCCGCCCGCCGGCGACATCGAGATCACGCTGGAGGCCAATCCCACGGATGCCGAGGCCGGCCGGTTCGCCGCCCTGGCCGACGCCGGGATCAACCGCCTGTCGATGGGGGTTCAGGCGCTGGACGACGCCGCCCTGCGTTTTCTGGGTCGCGACCATGCGGCGGCCGAGGCCCTGCGCGCGGTCGATCTGGCCCGCCGCGCCTTCGACCGTCTGTCCATCGACCTGATCTACGCCCGCCCGGACCAGACGCCTGAAGATTGGGCCGCCGAATTGACGGCGGCGCTGGCGCTCGGGTTCGAACACGTCTCGCCCTATCAGCTGACCATAGAGCCGACGACCGCCTTTGGCCGAGCCTTCGCACGGGGAACCCTGACCCCGCCTGACGAGGACCGGGCCGCCTCGCTGTACGAAACCACCCAGGATGTCCTCTCGGCCGCCGGCTTCGAAGCCTATGAGGTGTCCAACCACGCGCGCGGTCCCGCCGCCCGGTCGTCGCACAATCTGCATGTCTGGCGCGGCGGCGACTATCTGGGACTTGGCCCCGGCGCCCATGGCCGGCTGACGTTGGACGGCGTCAGGAGCGCGACCGTCGCCCACCGCCGCATCGCCGATTATGTGGCGGGCGTCTCGGGCCTCACGCCTTGGTCCGAGCGCGACGCCCAGACCCCAGTCGACGCCGCTGAAGAACGTTTGCTGCTGGCCCTGCGCACCACCGAAGGCGCGCCTGTCGCCCTGCTGTCGGCGCTCGGCCTGTCGGCTGAATGCGCGCCGGTCGCGGACCTGATCGCCGACGGATTCCTGATGCTGAAGGCCGAGCGACTGATCGCAACCGAGCGCGGCCGACCTGTGCTGGATGGCGTGCTGAAGGCGCTGCTGACCTAGGCCTTCTTCAGCCCCAGCATCCCCAGCCAGCCGCCGCTGGTCAGCAAAGCGACATCCAGCAGGGCCAGCGGCAGGGGCGTCGAAACCGGCGCGGCGATGAAGCGCGAACGCCAGTCCGGGCCGAACTTGGCCTTGTAGCTGCGCAGACCCTGGAAGCCGTAGAGCGCCCCGCCCTCTTCGAACACCAGGGCGCCGACGCGGGCGAACACCGGCGCGATGCGACGATCCTCCAGCCCGGCCAGCGGCGCCATGCCCAGGTCGAAGCTGGCCAAGCCCTCGGCCTTGGCCCACTGGGCGCAGCGAATGAACAGATAGTCCATCACCCCATGCGGCGCGTCCGGCCGATGGCGCATCAGATCCACCGCCGCTTCGTCCGGCGAGGTCAGCAGATTGGCGAAGGCGACGATGCGGCCGCCCTCCTTGACCACCGCCAGCGGCGTCAGGTCCAGATAGTCGACGTCGAAGCGCCCCAAGGAGAAGGATTTCTCCGAGCCCTCGTGCATGGCCAGCCAGGCGTCCGAAATCTCGCGCAGCTCTTCTGCGATCGTAGCAGCCGAACCAGGCGGCAAAACCTCGAATGAGGAGCCCTCACGCTCGGCGCGATTGATGGCTGTGCGAAGGTTCTGCTTGCCCTTACCCTCGATGGAGAAGCGGTGGGCGTCGATCACCGCCGTCTCGCCGACCTTGCGCACCGCCAGCCCCATGGTCGCAAGATCGCCCAGCACCTCTTCGCTGACCGAATAGAAGACCGCCGCCCCGCCGTAGCTGTCGGCCATTTCGGCGAAGGACCACAGCAACTCAAGCCGTTCGCTCTTTAGCCCCGCCGGTTCGCCCATGGCGATCCAGCGCCGCCCCCGCACGCGATAGGCCAGAAAGCTGGAACCTGATGGGCTGAACATCAGCGCCTTGTCGCCCAACATGGCCAGCCAGGCCTCGGGCGTGGCCGTATCGGCCGTCTGCAGCGCCTGGAGCGCGCGATTGATGTCGGTCTTGCTGGCCGGGCCGTGACTGTGGGCGCCGGGTGAGCTCAACAGCGAGCGGCCGGCCACCACCAGCGTCAGGATCGCCAGAACCAGCCCGGCCCGCAGGAAGCCGGACGCCTGGCGATCACTGAGGAAGCGCCACCACAACTCGTCATTATAGGCCACGTCGCGATAGGCGAAGAAGCCCAGCCACAGCATGGCCGCCACCACCGCCGTCAACAGCAACAGCCAGCTCGGCCGCAGCGGCTCGCTGAGCCGCGAGCGTCGGTTGAAGGCCGTACGGCACGGCGCCAGGAGCGCGGCGACGACCAGCAGATCCGTCGCCTGTTCCCAATCCAGCCCCTTCAGCACCGAAAACACCGCCCCGGCCGCCAGGACCAGCAGGGCGGCCCAATAGGCGCCGCGCCGACGCCGCCATAGACCCGCCGACAAGAGCAGAAGCAGAAATCCGGCGATGCTGCCGACAAAGTGCGACAGGTCGATCAGGATGGGAGAGACGACGCCTGTCAGCTGGCGCAGCCGGCTGTCGAACTCGGGCGTGACCGCAGAGGCCAGCATCAGCGCGCCTGCGCCAAAGGCCAGCACCGCAAAGATCTGAGGCGTCAGTTCGAAGGCCAGGCCCGCCAGTCGGCGGATCAGACCGGATGTGTGCCGGGGGCGGCTGGACAAACGTGGCCTCTCGAATCGCGGATCGCCCGAACATAGACCAAGAATCGTCCAACCGGGGCGCTGCCAAGGTCATTTCGGGGCATACGAAACAATCCGTAACAGAGCGAGTATATAGGGGTGCGGGCGTCGGGCCCGTGCAACTGGGGATGACCCATGACCATCAAGACCGCTCTTCTGGCTGGCGCCGCCGCCGCCTTCATGACCGCCGCGCCGGCTCTGGCGCAAGAAACTACGCCCGCTCCCGCAGCCGCGCCTTCCGCCGCTGCGTCTTCGCAGCAATCGCTGTCGCTGAACCCCGGATCGAGCGTTTCCGGTCCTGATGGCGAGCTGGGCAAGCTGGAAGGCGTTCAGAACAATGCCGAAGGCAAGCAGGAACTCACCGTTCGCGGCGCCGACGGCCAACTTCGCGCCGTGCCGCTGAGCGGCATCCGTCAGGAAGGCACCGGCGTCGTGGTGGCCTACACCAAGGCCGAGTTTGACGCCGCCGCTCCGATCGCCGGCGCCCCGGCGGCCCCCGCCGCTGATCCGGCAGCCGCGCCCGCGCCGACCGCGGAACCTGCCGCTGAGCCGACCGATCCGGCGACCACGGAACCGGCGACCACGGAACCGGCGACCCCGGCTCCGGACAGCGCCTCGCCGGCTCCGACCGAGCCGCAGTAAGTCAGTCTTCCAAGGCTGAATGATAAAGGGCGGTCGGATTTCCCGGCCGCCCTTTCGTCTGTTCGCAACCCAGCGGCGACAGTGGCTCAGCAAAAAGGGCAGCTCGTAAGAGCCGCCCTTTTCGTTATCGACCTACTGTCGGATCAAGCGCGACGCTTGACCAGTCCCAGAAGGAACAGCAGCAGGCAGGCGCCCAGAAACGCCACGATCAGGGTGACGAAGTTGAAGCCGCCAACCGGCGTGCCGAAGATGTTGTTCGAGATGAAGCCGCCGAGCAGAGCGCCGATGACGCCGACGATCAGGTTCGTCAGCAGGCCGTGATTGCGACCCATGACCTTTTCAGCCAGCCAGCCGGCGACGATGCCTATGACGAGCCAACCAATGATTCCGAGACCCATGCTGTGGTTCCTTCCTTTAAAAGCCAAGCTGTTGCAGTAAATGCGGCTCGGGCCATACGGTTGCGTCATCGTTCAAAGCTTGCCGCAATAAGGTCGAATTCGCCCGTGACGCGATCCGGCACGGCGATTGCCGTGATTGACGTGTGTCGTCCCGCATCGGGACAGACGTTGAGACGAGGATCACCGTCATGGCCGACGACATCGACCTTCATCTGGGCCGCCGCCTGCGCCGCCGTCGCCGCCTGCTGGGCCTGACCCAGCAGCAGTTGGCCGTCCAGGTCGGCATCCGCTTTCAGCAGATCCAGAAGTACGAATGCGGCGCCAACCGCATCTCCGCCGCGCGCCTGTGGCAGTTGGCCGAGGCGCTGGAAACGCCGATCGCCTATTTCTACGATGGCCTGGCCGAGGCGATGGAGGCCGACGCACCGACGCCCAAGGGCGGCGAAGTCTTTTCGCGCAAGGAAACGCTGGATCTGATCCAGGCCTACTATCAGTTGGACGAACGGCCCCGCCGGCGTTTGCTGGACCTGGCCAGGTCCCTGCATGCGGGCGACGCAGCCGCTGCCTGATCTGCGCGTCTCCCCGATCTGCACGTCTCAAGGGGCGCCCATTCCGGCGAAAGCGCGGTAAGGGAATCCCATGACCGAATACGAAGCCTTCGCCATCGAACTGGCGCGCGAAGCCGCGCGCGTGACCCTGCCCTTCTTCCGCTCGGACATCGGGCATGAGGACAAGGGCGGCGCGGCCGGCTTCGATCCCGTCACAGAGGCCGACAAACAGGCTGAGGCCGCCATTCGCCGCCTGATCGCCGCCCGCTATCCCGACCACGGCGTCATCGGCGAGGAGTATGGCGAGGATCGGCCGGACGCGGAGCACGTCTGGGTGCTGGATCCCATCGACGGCACGCGCGCCTTCATTTCGGGTCTGCCGCTGTGGACGACCCTGATCGCCCTTCGCACGGCCGGCAAGCCGACCGTCGGCGTCATCGCCCAGCCCTATCTGGATGAAATCTTCATCGGCGGCCCGTCCGGCGCGCGCCTGTTGCGCGGCGATACCGAGACGCCGCTGGCCGTGCGGTCCTGTGAGACGCTGACCGACGCCGTGATTTCGACCACGGACCCCGACATCTTCAACGGTGCCGAACTGGGCGCCTGGACCCAAGTGCGCGCGACCGCCCGCCTGGCGCGCCTGGGCTGCGACGCCTACGCCTACGCCATGGTGGCGGCGGGCAAGATGGATCTGGTCGCCGAGACCAGCCTGAAGCCCTGGGACTGGTCGGCCCTCGTACCCGTCATCGAGGCGGCGGGCGGCAAGGTCGTGAACTGGCGCGGCGCAGCGCCGGACGACAGGGGTCAGGTCCTCGCCGTCGGCGATGCGCGTCTGATCGACCAGGCCCTGGTGACGCTGAAACGCGCGGCCGCATGAAGCTCTCACCTGGCGCATATTGACGCAGGTCGAGAGACGGCGTCAGGGTGCGAACGGTTGAGGGGACGGATTTCGATGACTGGGCAGTCCAAACTGGTTGTCGGCGTCGACGTGCCCTGGGTCACGAGTTGGAGCGGCGAAGAGATTACGGGCGCCGCGCCATGCCGAACCGTCGGCGGCCGTCTCGCCCTGATGCAGGCCAGTGCGCCCGGCGCCGGCAAGCCGCAATATTCGAAGAACCATCTGGTCCGACAGCGCCTCACCGTCGCGCGCATGCTGTGCCCGATGTGCGGCGAGCCGACCCAGGAGGGCGATCGCTGGACCCAGATCGCCGCGCGACGTTGCGCCGGTCAGCTCAGGGCGCGCGGCGGTCAGGTTCGAGCGGACATCGCCGACGACCGCGTGATGATCGACGCCGGCTCAATCGCGCCCCTGCACCGTCGCTGCGTCGACCGCTCGATGAAATACTGCCCGCACCTGCGCGCCAGCGACGATGTGATGGTCATGCGCTTCCCGCGCGCATGGATCGTCCTGCCGCTGCTGATCAAGGCCGAGACCGGCCCCGGCGTCGCCGTCGCCTTCCTGCAGCTATGCGGCGTCACCCAGACGATCGACCGACGCTGGCGCGCCGAGGGTCTTACAAGAGTTTGACTGGTTCAATCCCGCGCCCGCGGTCCACAAGGTGGCGATACAATCGCTTATGGAGCGGGACGAAGATGGATCGGCGCCTCATGTTAAAGGCCGCGCTGGGGGCTGCGGTGACACCGGCGATAAGTAGCGCAGCGTGGGCGGCCGAACCCGATCACGACGTCACCTTCCTAAACGATTTTGATGAGTTGTGGGAAACTCTACGGGATCGTTACTGCTTCTTTTCGGACAAGCGCACGGACTGGAATCGAGTCCGGTCCCTCTATCGCCCCTTGGCGCGATCGGCGGAGTCTGACGACGCTTTCGGCGAGGTCCTGCGTCGCACCCTGGCCGAACTCTACGATCCCCATACCTCGCTAGCGGATCCGCCCGCCGGCTCTCCAAGATTGCCGATTTCCGATCTGATCGCCGATTGGCGCAACGGTCAGGCCGTGGTGACCGCCATTGATGAGGACAGCGTGGCGTCTGAGGTGGGCCTTCGTCTCGGCGACGTGATCCTGACCGTGGACGACCGCCCGGTCGCGGCTGCGGCCCACGATCTGCTGCCGAAATGCCTGAGCCGGCCGGATCAGGCGGCCCAGGCCTATGCCCTGAACAGCGCCGTCGCCGGCCGTCGCGGTCAGCCGCGTCGCTATCAGGTGGCGACCGGATCAGCCGCGCCGCGCGACCTGCTTCTTCCGATCCGCCAATCTGCGCCCAAGCCGAATGTCGAATGGCGCAGGCTGGACGACGGCGTCGGCTATGTCGCCATCCGCAGCTTTGCGGACGATGCGGTGACGGAAAGCTTTGATCAAGCCTTGGCCCAGTTCCGCGACGCGCCTGGCCTCATCATCGACGTGCGTGACAACGGAGGCGGCGATACCGCCATCGCGCGCCCTATCATGGGCCGGTTCATCAACGAGACGAAGCCCTACGCGCTGATGCGGCGGCGGCAGGGGCGAGGCCTCGGCGACTTCTGGACCGAGACGGTCGAGCCGCGCGGGCCGTTTACCTACGCCCGCCCGGTCGTCGTCCTGACGAACCATTGGAGCGGCAGCATGGCCGAGGGTTTTCCCATGGGCATGCGGGGGCTGGGTCGCGCCACGGTCGTCGGCACGCCCATGATGGGGCTGGGCGCGGCGGTCTTTCCCATCACCCTCGACCGCACCGGCCTCAAAGCCCAGTATTCCGCCGAACCCGTCTATGACGTGAAAGGCCAGCCCCGTTGGCTGATGCAGCCGGACGTGGCTGTGCCCGAAGCCGAGGACATTCTGGCGGCGGGCCGTCGCGTTCTGGCCACCGCGACAGCCGCCTAGCCGACCGACGACGTCTCCGCCGTCACGTCCGCAGTCCTCGCCGATGAAACGGTGACCGCGTCGGCCGCAGGGGCGACCAGATCGGCCATGGCGTCGAATTCGTTCAGGAAGACCGCGCGCAGGTCGTCGGCCTCCATGATGACCTCGTGCTTGGCGCCGGCGACCTCGACGTAGCGGCCGCGCGGGATGCGTTTGGCGGCCCATTGGTTGGTCTGTTTCCACACCACGTTGTCGGCGCTGGCCTGGACGATCACGACCGGCGCCTTGACCGCCTTCAGGGCCTTGGGCTTCAGCGCGCGCTCGCCGGCGTCCAGCGCAAAGGCCAGCCAGCCATAGGTGGGACCGCCGATGGCCAGGTGCGGGCAGGCGTAAAGCTGCTGACGCCACATCTCATAGCGGGTCTCGTCCGAGGTCAGGGCGTCTTCGGCGAAGTTGTGGTCGAAGGGATCGTCGGGGTCGCCCAGGATATAGTCGCCGGCCTGGCCGTGGCGAATGTTCCAGCGCACCACCAGCTTGACCGACCACATCGACCGCTTGCCGGTCTTGATCCGCAGCATGGGGCTGGACAGAACCGCGCCGGCGAACCGGTCCTCGCCGCTCTCCAGCGACAGCAGGTTCAGGCACGCGCCCATCGAGTGACCGACCATAATCCAGGGCTTGGGGCACTGGTCCTCATAGGCGTTCAGCAGGCGGTTGTAGTCGTCCAGAAACTCCTCGACCGCACGGGCGTGACCCTTCAGCCGGTCGGGCAGCAGGCGGGCCGACAGCCCCTGGCCGCGCCAGTCGTGGGTCAGCACGCACCAGCCGCGCGCCAGGAAGTTGCCGATCACCTCATAGTATTTTTCGATCGGCTCGGTGCGGCCGGGGCTGAGCACCACGGTGCCGCGCACCTTGTCCGCAGCGAGATGAGACGGCTTCCACAGCCCGGCGCGCAGGCGCATTCCGCCCGCGCCGCGAAACCAGTCGCCCTTTCCGCCGGGCGGCGGGGCGGCGCCGGGAACCCCCATCAACGGGGCGTTGGCGGCGAAGGCTTGGGCGCGGTTCACTCGGGCTTCCTGAACTTCAAGGTCATGCGATCGCTCTCGCCGATCGCGTCGTATTTGGATCGATCGAAGGCCGGGTCCGCCGGTTCGCCGCGCGGCGCCGTCAGGCGCGTGGGCGCCAGGGTGTCGACGCCGAACGGGTGATCCTTGGTGTCTTCCGGATTGGCGTTGATCTCGGACGCCTCGACGAAGACGAAGCCCGCCTCGGCCGCCAACTGGCGCACGAAGGCTTCCTGGACATAGCCGTTGGCCGCGACCGGATCCTGATCCTCCGCTGGGGACAGTCGATGTTGCTCGACACCCAGGATGCCGCCGGGGCGCAGGGCGGCGAAGGCGTCGGCGAAGGCCTTTTCCGCAATGCCCGCCGCCATCCAGCCATGCAGGGTTCGCATGAACAGGCACATCTCGGCCGTGCCCGCTGCGATTACCGGACCGGACCCCGCGCCGAAGACCGAAAACTGCGGTTCTCCATAGAGCTTCTTGTCGCTGGAGAACCGCGTGCGGAAGGCGGTGTTCAGCACGGCCTGGGCCGGATCGGCGGTCGGTCCTTCTGGGAACAGGGCGGCGACATAGATTCCCGCCCCCTTGGCCAGATAGGGGGCCAGGATTTCGGTGTACCAGCCGCTGCCGGGCCAGAACTCCACCACCGTCATCTTGGGTTGAAGGCCGAAGAACCGCAGCGTCTCCATCGGGTGACGAAAGGCGTCACGCGCCTTGTCCTGGGCCGAGCGCCACGATCCCTCAACTGCCCATTCCAGCGAGCCTTCCGGCGGCCCGGCAGATGTTGGCGGCGCAGCGGGCGCCTTTGCGGCCTCGTCCTTACGCCCGCAAGCCGCCACGCCGGTCAGCCCCAGCGCCGCAGCGCCGCTCAGCAGAAACCGACGCGACAATCCGCTCGCGCTCGCCAGACGATCAGCCATTCAAAACCTCCGCAGGACGCCGGGACCCGCATCCGACGCACCCTGACGCCTTGGGCTTAATCGGGTTCGCAGGTCCGGTCAAAACGCAAGACGGCCTATTCGGGCTTGCGGAAACGCAGGGTCATCCGATCGCTCTCGCCGATGGCGTCGAAGGCGGCGCGTTCCTCGGGCGTCAGAGTGCGGCCGGACGGATCGTTGCGCGCGGCCGACTGGCGGATCGGCGGCAGGGTCCAGACCCCGAACGGGTGATCGTGGTCGTCCTTGGGATTGGCGTTCAGTTCGCTGCGCGCCTCCAGCACGAAGCCGGCGTTGCGCGCCTCATGGATCACATAGCTTTCAGGCACATAGCCGGTGGAGGCGACGTCAGCGACATTCAGACCCTCCGCGCTGCGGTGCTGTTCGACGGCCAGCACGCCGCCGGGCTTCAAGGCCTTGAAGAAGGCCTGCAGATACGGCTGGGTCCGGCCGTCGCGCGACCAGTTGTGGAAGGCGCGGGCCACCAGGATGAAGTCGGCGGTTCCATCCGCCACGCCCATGCTTTCCAGCGGGCGATTGACCGGCACATAACGCCCGCCGGTCGCCGCCGCATAGGGTTCGAGGATGTGCCGCCACCAGCTGGCGCCGCCCGGCTCGATCTCCACCACCGTCATGCCCGGCGTCAGACCCCAGAAGGTCAGGGATTCATACGGATGACGATAGACGTCGCGCGCCCGGTCGGCGGCGGGCCGGGTCTCGGCCGCGATGGCGGTCTGCAAGGCCGTGTCGTCGGAGAAGGTCGGCATGGCGCTGGACAGGGCCGAACGCGGCGGCGTCCACGCGCCCTGGGTCTGGGGCGACTGTTGGGCCAGGGCGGGGGCGGCGGACAGCAGGACGGCGGCGAGGCCGTAGACGGCAAGGCGCATGATCGAGGGCTCCAGGTTCAGGTCGTTCTCCATAGGCAGACGGGCCGCCCGCGCAAATGAACTTCACGAGACACAGGCGGATTTGACGCAAGCAAAATCGTGCGGGCGGCGCCCTTGACGCCGTTTCGCCGGTTCCCATCTTTGCTTCCGAGGACGCCGATTTCGGGTTCTCCAGACTGACGGCGCCGGTTTCGGGTCGTCGATCTGATCCCCTACCGCCCGGGCCAAAACGCCGGGCGGCTCAACCTTGCTGATCCTCAGGAGGATGCTGATGCGTACCTATGATTTCACCCCGCTGTACCGTTCGGCCGTCGGCTTCGACCGTCTGGCCAATCTGCTGGAAAACGCCTCGCGCGCGACCAGCCAGGATACGGGTTATCCCCCCTACAACATCGAGACCACGGGCGAGAACGCCTATCGCATCGAGATCGCCGTCGCCGGCTTCAGCCCCGACGAGCTGAACATCGAGGTGAAGGAAAACCTGCTCACCGTGACCGGCCGCAAGACCGCCAACGACGATACGGCGACGCAGAAGACCTATCTGCATCGCGGCCTGGCCGAGCGCGATTTCGAGCGCCGTTTCCAGCTGGCCGACTATGTCGTCGTCAACGACGCCAATCTGGTCAACGGTCTGCTGTCGATCTCGCTGAAGCGCGAACTGCCCGAGGCGCTGAAGCCCCGCCGTGTCGAGATCGGCGCCAGCCAGCCGCTGATCGAAGGCCAGGCCGAGAAGAAGGCTGCAGCGGCCTAAGCCGTTTCAAGGCCAACTATGAAAGGGCGGCGTTCGCGTCGCCCTTTTTCTATGCCGCCAAGTGCGAGAAGGCGGCGACGACCTGTTCATACACCGGGCGTTTGAACGGCACGATCAGGTCGCAGGCGTCCGACAGCGGCCCCCAGCGCCAGGCGTCAAACTCGACTTCGCCGTCGGCCGCCAGATCGATCTCGGCTTCGTCGCCGGTGAAGCGGAAGGCGAACCATCGCTGCTTCTGACCCTTGAAACCGCGCCAGGCCTTGGCGTTGTTCATGGCTTCGGGCGGGAAGTCGTACAGGATCCAGTCGTCCGTCCGCGCCAGCAGTTCGATCGAGGTGACGCCGGTCTCCTCATGCAGTTCGCGGCGGGCGGCCGCTTCCAGATCCTCTCCGGCATCGACGCCGCCTTGCGGGAACTGCCAGTTATGCGGGCCGGGCGTGGCGTGGCGCTGGCCGTACCACACCAGGCCCTCGCGGTTGAACAGCACGACCCCGACATTGGGCCGATAGGCGTCGAGATCGGACACTAGCGCCCCGGCCGCATCGACATGGACGAGGCCGGCGCCAGTTGCAGGCCGCGCTGTTCCAGACCGGCGGTCCAGCGGGCGGCGGCCTCGACCGTCACCGGATAGCTGAAGCCGGCCCCCAGGGCCGAACCGCGTAGCTTGGCCTGGGCTTCCAGACCATTCAGGGCGGCGACGATGGCGGCGGGCGACTGGGTCCGGTCGATGACGCGATCCGCGCTGGCCCGCGCCCAAGCGCCCGGTCGACGCTGGAACGAGCCGTCGTCCAGGAAGGCGACGCCGCGCTGGCGCAGGACGCTCAGGAAGGCGTTCATGCCCGTGTCCGAGCCGGCGAAACGGTCGCCAAGATAGTTGGTCACGCCGAAATAGCCGGTGGCGCGGCTCAGCAGCCAGTCCATCTTGGCGGTCACGTCGTCGGCGCCGCCGTCGGCCAGCAGCGTATAGGGGCCGGGGTCGTTGTCGGGATAGCCGGTCGGCTCCATCGGCATTTCCAGCATGACCTCATGGCCCTGCGCGCGCGCCTGGTCGATCCAGCCCTGCAGATTGTCGGCATAGGGCACGAAGCTGAGCGTGACCTCCGGCGGCAACCGTTCGATGGCCGCGCGGGTGGTGACGGCGTTCAGGCCCAAGCCGCCAACGATCAACGACACGCGCGGCTTGCCGTTCGGTCGGAAAGGTCGGGCATAGGCCTGGGCCGGCACGCGGCCGTCGGGCGCGATCATCGGCAGGGGACCGTTGGATCCGGGCTGCGACAGGCCGGCGATGGGGGCCTTGGCCAAGGGCGAGGCGGCGTGGACCGGCGCCGTGATGGGCGCGCCCTGACCCGAGACGCTGCCGCCGTCCGGCAGGGTGATGACGGCGTCGCCGCCCGCAGCCGGATCAGCGCCGCCCGCCAGATTTTGATACAGCCCCATCGCGCCCATGGAGAAGGCTTCGAAGCCCGTCGGCGCCGGCGCTTGCGCTGCGGGTGCCTCGCGTTCCAGCGCGACATGGGCCGACGGTGTTCCCGCCTTGGGATCACCCAGCACCGTCAGGAACAGGGCGCTGGTGCTGAGCAGCAGCAAGCCTGCCAGACCAGCCGCGACCGGCGGCCTCCTCAGGGCGTCGACGACAGGCTTCAGGCTCGGGCCGTCCTTGGCGCGCGGGGCGGTCCCGGCGGTGGCGGCGAGTGCGGATTGGCGTTTGGCGAACATGGGCAAGAGTGGAACCGATCTGGAATCCTACGCCCGCATCATCGGGCGCCGTCGGTTAAGAAACCCTAACGGGCGGTTCACCATGATCGCCGCGGTGATTTCCGGGAGCGGCTGTCACGGATCGTGCGTTGACGCGGGCGACTTTGCCCTTCCAGATGCCGACCTCCCCGCGCCGACCCAGAGCGGTCCCAGGATATTTGAGATGATGAGCCCCGCCGCCGACGACGCCCTGCGTGACGAGGTCCGACTGCTCGGCGGCATTCTGGGCGACATCATCCGCGACGAGGGCGGTCAGGCCCTGTTCGACCATGTCGAGGCGGTGCGACAGGCTTCGATCGCCTATCACCGCGACCCGGCCTCGCACCCCGCCAAGCGGCTGGAGAAGCTGCTGACCGCCATGTCGGTGGATCAGGCGGCCGGTCTGGCGCACGGCTTTGCCCTATTCTCTCTGCTGGCCAATATCGCCGAGGACCGCTCGACCCGCCGCCGCGCCCAGAGCCAGGCCGAGGCCGGCGCCCGGCCCGACACGCCCGAAGGCGCGCTGAAGCGTCTGGCCGATCAAGGCGTGGACCGCGAGGCCGTGCGCGCCCTACTGGATCAGTCGCTGATTTCGCCCGTCCTGACCGCCCACCCGTCGGAGGTCCGGCGCAAGAGCGTCATCGACCGCATCGCCGCCATCACCGACCTGCTGGACGCCTGCGACAAGGCCGGCGACGCCTGCACCCTGGACGCCATCGCAGAACCGCTGCGCCGCCAGATCGTCATCCTGTGGGCCACGCGCCTGGTCCGCACCCAGGGCCTGGTGGTGCAGGACGAGATCGACACCGTCGTCTCCTTCCTGGACCGCATCTTCCTGCACGTCGCGCCAAAGCAGTTGTCGGCTTGGCGGCGATTGCTGGAGGCGCCCGAGCTGAAGCCCTTCATGCGCGTCGGCACCTGGGTCGGCGGCGACCGCGACGGCAATCCCAACGTGGACGCCACGGTGATGGCCGCCGCCTTCCGCACCCAGGCGCGGGCCGTGCTGACCTTCTATCTGGACGAGGTGCACGCCCTGGGCGCCGAACTCAGCCTCGCGGCCGAACTGGCCCAGGTGTCGCCCGCGCTTCAGGCCCTGGCCGACGCCGCCCACGACCCCTCGCCCCACCGCGCGGACGAGCCCTATCGCCGCGCCCTGACCGGCGTCTATGCCCGCCTCGCCGCCACGCACGAGAAGCTGGGCGACGCCCCCCCGCCCCGTCGCCCCGCGGTCAAGGCCGAACCCTATCCGGGGCCCGACGCCTTCGAAGCCGATCTGAAGACGCTTCACGACAGCCTGGTGTCGCACCACGGCGGCGTCTTCGCCGACGACCGGCTCAGCGATCTGATCACGGCGGTCGAGGTGTTTGGCTTCCACATGGCGACCTTGGACATGCGCCAGAACGCCGACGTCCATGAACGTGTTGTCGCCGACCTGCTGAAGGTCGCGGGCGTCGAACTCAACTATCTGGCGCTGGACGAAGAAGGCCGCCTGAAGGTGCTGGCCGCCGAACTGGCCTCGTCGCGCCTGCTGTTCAGCCCCTATGCCGACTATGAGCCGGAAACGCTGAAGGAACGCGCCATCCTTCAGGCCGCCGCGACAGCGCTCGCCGCCTTCGGCCCGCAGGCCATCCGCACTCATATCGTGTCCAAGACCGACGCGGCTTCCGACCTGCTGGAAGTCTATCTGCTGCTCAAGGAGGTCGGTCTCTACCGACCCGAAGACCCCGCCGCCTGCCCGATCCAGGCCGCGCCTCTGTTCGAGACCATCGAAGACCTTCGCGCCGCGCGCCCCACCCTGGAGCGGCTGTTGCAGGAGCCGTCGGCCCTCGCAGTCGCCAAGGCGCGAGGCGTGCAGGAGGTGATGATCGGCTATTCTGACTCGAACAAGGACGGCTCCTACCTGACCTCGGGCTGGGAGTTGCACGAGGCTTCGCGCGCCCTGGTCGAGGTGACGCAGAAGCATGGGCTGAAGCTGCAACTGTTCCATGGGCGCGGCGGCACGGTCGGGCGCGGGGGTGGTTCGTCCTTCGCCGGCGTCCTGGCCCAGCCTGAAGGCACGGTCCAGGGCCGCATCCGCACCACCGAGCAGGGCGAGGTCATCGCCAACAAATACGGCGAGCCGGAAATCGCGCTTCGCAATCTGGACGCCCTGACCTGCGGCGCCATGCTGGCCTCGCTGGGCAAGGGCACCGATCACGCCTTCACCGCCAAACACGGCGCGACCCTGTCGGACCTGTCGGCGCGTTCGATGGCCGCCTATCGCAAGCTGGTCTATGAGACCGACGGCTTCGTCGACTACTACCGCGCCGCCACCCCCATCGCCGAGATCGCCGATCTGAAGATCGGCTCGCGCCCGTCGTCGCGCACCGCCTCGACGCGGATCGAGGATCTGCGGGCCATTCCCTGGGTGTTCAGCTGGTCGCAAAGCCGGGTCATGCTGCCCGGCTGGTTCGGCTTCGGCTCGGCGGTGCAGGGCAAGGACATGGGCGAGCTGAAGGCGATGGCCGAGGCCTGGCCCTTCTTTAAGACCCTGGTCCAGAACATGGAGATGGTCATGGCCAAGTCCGACATGACCATCGCCCGCCGGTACGCCACCCTGGTCCCCGACGCCTCTCTGGCGTCGCGCATCTATGGTGAAATCCGCGAGGAGTGGCAGCGCACCCACGACGCCATCTTGGCCGTCACCGGCCATGACGCCCTGCTGGGCGGCCAGCCCGAGTTGGACCGGCTGATCCGGCTGCGCATGCCCTATGTCGAGCCACTGAACCACGTCCAGATCGAACTGATCCGCCGCCGCCGCGCAGGCGACGACGACCCCCGCGTCCGCGAGGGCATCCTTCTGGCCATCAACGGCGTGGCGGCAGGCCTGCGAAACAGCGGCTGACTACAGCCACTTCGTCCGTTTGAACGTCACATACAGCGCCGCGCAGATGGCCGCGATTACGCCCAGGACCGCATAGTATCCGTATTCCCAGCGCAGCTCGGGCATGTGCTCGAAGTTCATGCCGTAGATGCCGGCGATGGCCGTCGGCACGGCCAGGATGGCGGCCCAGGCGGCCAGCTTGCGCGTGATCAGGCCCTGACGCTGCTGCTCCAGCAGGTTGGCCACTTCGAACACCGACGACAGGATGTCGTTCAATCCCCCGAGCCGGCTGTTCACCCGCCGCACGTGGTCGCCCACGTCGCGGAAATAGGGCCGAACGTCCGGATCGATACAGGGCAGGTCCAGCGACTGGAGCCGTCCCAGCACCTCTTCCATCGGCCCCAGGATGCGCCGAAACTTCAGCAGCTCGCGGCGAAGGGTGAAGAGCCGGCGGATTTCCAGGCGTGACAGAAAAGCGTCCAGCGTGCGTTGCTCCATCTCCAGAACGCTGTCCTCGACATCGTCGACGATGGGGGCATAGGCGTCGACGATGAAATCCAGAATGCCGTGCAGGACGAAATCGGGACCCTTCTTGAGCTGCAAGGGCGAGGCTTCCAGCTGTGTGCGCAAATGGTTGTGGGCGCGGGCCGAGCCGTGACGGATGCTGACCACATGGTCGTCGCCGACGAAGACGTGCGTTTCGCCATAGGCCAGCCGGTCATCGATCTTCATCGCTGTGCGCGCCACCACGAACAGTTCGCGACCATAGACCTCGACCTTGGGCATCTGGTGCGCCGCCAGGGCGTCCTCGACCGCCAGCGGATGCAGCTTGAACCGTTCCACCAGGACGTCGATCTCGGCGTCCGTCGGATCGTACAGCCCCACCCAGACGAACTCGCCCGGCTCCAGCGCCAACCCCTCGGGCGTCAGCGGCGCCTCTCGCACGCGCTGGCCGTCACGATAGACGTAGGAGGCGACGACGGTCATGCGGGGTTCCGGGATCTGCGCAGGTCTCGACCTGCTCTAGGCCAGGTTTCCGCCAAACGAAACGGCCGGCGGATCGCTCCGCCGGCCGTTAGGTTTACGAATGCGCTCAACTCGCGCGAAGCGCGGTAGCGCCCTTGATCAGGAAACCGGGAAGCCCCGGACCTTCAGCAGGGCCGCCACGTCCGGGTCGCGACCGCGGAAGGCGCGATAGGCTTCGGCGCGATCGGTGGTGTTGCCAGGGGCCAGCATGATCGACTTGAAGCGGCCGGCGATGTCCGGATTGAACACGTCGCCCGACTCTTCGAAATAGGCCCAGGTGTCGGCGTCCATCGTCTCGGACCACAGATAGCTGTAGTAGCCCGCCGAATAGGCGTCCGACGTGAACAGGTGATTGAACTGCGGCAGGCGGTGCCGCATCACGATCTCCTTGGGCATGCCGATTCGCGCCAAGCTGGCCTTTTCGAACGCGTCGATGTCGGTCGGCGGCACGGCCTGGGTGTGCAGGTCCATGTCGACGATGGCCGAGGACAGGTAGCTGACCGTCGCATAGCCCTGGTTGAAGGTGGCGGCGGCCTCGATCTTGTTGACCAGTTCGGCCGGCATGGCCGCGCCCGTCTGATAGTGCTTCAGATATCCGTCCAGGATCGGGCGGCTCAGCACCCAGTGCTCGTGCACCTGCGACGGATATTCCACGAAGTCGCGCGGCGTATTGCCGTACGACGGATAGGTCACCACCGACGACAGATAGTGCAGGGCGTGGCCGAACTCGTGGAACAGGGTCTCGGCGTCGTCCAGCGAGATCAGCACGGGCTCGCCCGGCTCCGGCTTGGTGAAGTTGTTGTTGTTCGACGCCAGAATGACCTTGGCGCCGTCCAGCTGCGAGAAGGACCGGTAGGTGGTCATCCAGGCGCCCGAACGCTTGCCTGGGCGGGCGTAGTCGTCGGTGTAATACAGACCGATCAGGCGGCCGTCCCGGCTCTTGTCATAGACCTCGTAGGCCTCGACGTCGGGCTCGAAGGTCGGCACCGATCCCTTGGGCAGCTTCTTGAACTGGAAGCCGTACAGGCGCTCGGCCATGGCGAAGGAGCCGGCGCGGACCGCGTTCAGCTCAAAGTAGGGTTTCAGCTGGTTCTGATCCAGATCGTACTTGGCCTTACGCACCTTCTCGGCGAAGTAGAGGTAGTCCCACGGCTCGATGTCGAAACCGGCGATCGCCTTCATGTCCGCGACTTCCTCGGCGACGCGCGCCTTGGCCGGCGCCCAGACGCGATCCATCAGGGCCTGAGCATTGGCCGGGGTCTTGGCCATCGTGTCCTGCATGCGCAGTTCGGCGTGGTTGCGATAGCCCAAGAGCTTGGCGCGCTGGTCGCGCAGCTTCACGATCTCGGCGATGGTCGAGTTGGTGTCGTTGGCGTCGCCGTTGTCGCCGCGATTGACGAACTTCTTCCAGACCTGCTCGCGCAGGGCCCGGTCGTCAGCGAAGGTCAGGAAGGGATCGACCGCCGAACGCGTGTTCAGGATCGCCCAGCCTTGCAGATTGCGGCTGCGCGCGGCGCCGGCGGCGGCGGCCTTGTTCGAGGCCGGCAGGCCCGCCAGACCGGCTTCGTTCGGGATCAGGGTCCAGGCGTTCTCGTCGGCGACGACCTTCTGGCCAAAGCGGGTGAAAGCGTTGGACAGGGCGGTGTTGATCCGGCCCAGTTCGGCCTTGCCGGCCGCGTCCAGATTGGCGCCCGAACGGATGAAGGCGTCGCGGCGACGCTCGGCCAGACGCTTCTGCTGAGCGCTGAGGCCTGCTACGTCCGCGGTGTCGGCGACGGTCTTGACCCGTTGGAACAACTTCTCGTTGAAGGTGATCTCGTCCGAAGCAGCCGACAGCAGCGGCGACAGCTCGGTGTCGACCGCGTCATAGGCTTCGCCGCCGATGTTGGAGGTCATCACGCCATAGACGTTGGACGCCCGGTCCAGCGGCTCGCCGGCCAGCTCCAGCGCCGCCATGGTGTTGGCGAAGGTCGGGGCCTCCGGGTTGTTCGCGATGGCGGCGATGTCTGCGCGTTGCAGTTCGATGCCTTCCAGCATGGCTTCGCGCAGTTTGGCCGGCGTCACCTTGTCGAAGGGCGGAACGCCATCATACTCCCCGGTCCAGGCCTGCAGCAGCTCGGCGCGCGGCGTCTGGCTGGGCAGGACGGCGCGGGCGATGCGCGCTTCCTCGGCGACGCTGGCGGCGGACGGCGCCGCAGCAGACCCGCCCGAGGTCGCGCCTGTGGAAGCGCAGGCCGACAGGGCCATCAGGCTGCCGCCCGCGATGAGAAGCTGGCGTCTATGCATGGAATGCTCCGAAACAAGATCATGGTTGCGATACACTTAGGCGCACGAATCGCCCCCGTCACCTGACGCGGGGATAAACTTGTCGCCAATCCGGTTGGATACGTCGTCGCACTGTTCTAAAGCCGGGCCATGGCTATTGGCGTTTTCGACTCCGGCGTGGGCGGCCTGACTGTCCATCGCGAACTGACCCGACGCTTCCCCCAGCGGGACTTCGTCTATCTGGCCGATCAGGCCCACGCCCCCTATGGCGGGCGCGGCGGCGAAGACATCGTCGAACTGACGAAAACCGGCTGCGAGCGGCTGTTCGACGCCGGGGCCTCCGTCGTCGTCCTGGCCTGCAACACCGCCAGCGCCATTGCGCTTCGCCGTCTGCAACAGACTTGGCTGCCGGGTCTGCGCGAGCGTCTTGGCCGCCCGGTCAATATCCTCGGCATCATCGTCCCGACCATCGAGGCGGCGACCGGCAAGCCCTGGAGCTTCGAGGCCGAGCGCCCGCAGGAGGGCGAGAAGGTCGCCTCCATCGACATCACCGGCGTCTTCTGCACCGCCGCCACCGCTATCAGCCGCGTCTATGAGATCGAGATCGACAAGCGGCGCGAGGACATCGCCGTCTTTTCCGAGCCCTGCCCCGGCCTGGCGGGTCTGATCGAGCTGGGCGCGCCGCCGGAGGAGCTGAAGGTGGTGATCGACGACCACGTCGATGCGCTGCGTCGCCGCATCGGCCGCCACCCGGACAAGGCCATCCTGGGCTGCACCCACTATGAGATCGTCGCCGAACTGTTCGCCCAGGCTCTGCCGGCCGGCACCGTTCTGATCGAACAGCCGACGGCGGTGGCTGACGCGCTGGAGCGCTATTTCAAGGCGCACCCCGAATACGATCTGGGCGACAGCGGGCGTCGCGACTTCCTGACCACCGGCCAGGCCGGGCCGCAGTCGGAACTGGTGTCCCAATTCTGGGGCGCGCCGGTGACGTTCGAACAGGCCTAAGGGCTCAGCAGCCCGGGCAATCCGGCAGCGGCTCGGTCTCCAGCTGCAAGGTCGTATGGCCGATGGCGTAACGCTTCGCCACGGCCTGAGCCTCGCAGATCAGGGCCGCCGTGTCGGCGCGGTCGTGGACCAGGTGGGCGGTCAGGGCCGTCTCGGTCGTCGATAGTCCCCAGACGTGCAGATCGTGCACGGCTCGTACGCCCGGCAAGCCGACAAGCGCCTGTTCCAAAGCCGGCACGTCCACGCCCGTCGGGGCGCCGTCCATGGCCAGATTGACCGAGTCCTTCAGCAGGCCCCAGGTCGACCACAGGATCACGACGACGATCGCCAGGCTGACCAGCGGATCGACCACCGACCAGCCGGTCATCATGATCAGCCCGCCCGCCAGCACCACGCCCAGCGACACGCCCGCGTCAGCCATCATGTGCAGATAGGCGCCGCGCGCATTCAGATCGTGCTGCGACTTCATGAACAGCAGCGCAGTGCCCAGGTTGATGACGAAGCCGATGCCGGCGACCGCCATGATGACGCCCGAGCCGACCGGCGCAGGCTCGTTGAATCGCCGCACGGCCTCGAACGCGATGGCCCCGCAGGCGAAGATCAGCAGCAACGCATTGCCCAGCGCCGCCAGCACCGTCGCCTTGCCGAAACCATAGGTCCGCCGACCGCCCGCCGCCCCATGTGCGCCGCGTCGCGCCAGCCAGGCCGCGCCGCCCGCCATGGCCAGACCCAGCACGTCCGACAGGTTATGCCCGGCGTCGGCCAACAGGGCGGTCGAATCCGCGATCAGCCCCGCGCCGAACTCGCACGCCACGAACAGCAGATTGACCACCAAGCCGACGGCATAGCGCCAGTCGCCGGTGTCCACCGGGCCGTGGCTATGACCGCCGTGGCCGTGGCTATGTCCGTGATGGCTGTGAGAATGCCCGTGGCCGTGATCCGCATGATCGTGGTCATGCCGGTGGCTGGGGCTGTGGTCGTGCGCGGCCTTCATGGCTCGCCTATACGCCCTCTGGCGAAACAGCCAAGCCGCTACATGATAACGCGTTGAATGTTATCATGTAATATCGCTTCAGTGTTGGTGCATGGCGACAACGAGGCCGAGAGCGATCAAGGCCACGCCCAGCACCGCTCCCTCATATCGCGCCCATCGCTCCAGCCGCAGGATCGAGGCGCCAGCGCTGGCCAGGGCCGTGAAGACCGCCATGCCGGCGATCGTCCCCGCCGCGAACACCACCGTCAGCAGCGCCAGGGCGCCAAGCCCCGCCGAGGCCGAAGACAGATAGATGGGCAGCAGCACTTCACCCGGCGAGACCGCCATCATGGCGACCAGACCCAGGAAGGCGGCCTTGTCGGACACGGCCGGCTCGGGCGTCTCGACGGCGGGACCACCAGCCATGGCCGGGCGCTTCAGGGTCGCGCGCGCCAGATAGAAGGCGCCGAACAGAAACAGCAGCACTGCCGCAAGGTGAGGCAGCACGCCCTCGATCCACTGATCCAGCGCCAGACCCGCCGCTACGATCAGGCCACCGACCACCGCCGTCGTGGCGATATGGGCCAACCCCGCCGCCGTCACCGCCATCAGAATCCGCGACGGTCGCCAGCCTTGCGCCCGCCCGACCAGGGTGAACGGCAGCCAGTGGGTCGGCAGGGCCGCATGCAGAAAGGCCGCAACGAAGCCGCCGCCCAGCAGGGAAAGCATGACGGACTGTTCGGGACCGGGAGACATGACCGGCCCTATAGCGTGTTACTTTATAACGGTCGAGAAGAATCGGCGATCAAAGCCAATCGGCGAACGGCTCGCGGTCCAGCATCTCTTCATAGGTCGGGCGTGGCCGGATCACGGCCCACTGATCGCCATCCACAAGCACTTCGGGGATCAGGGGCCGGCTGTTGTATTCGCTGGACATCACCGCGCCGTAAGCCCCCGCGCCGGTGAAGACGATCAGGTCCTCGGCCTCCAGCGGAGGCAGCGCGCGGTCACGCGCGAAGGTGTCGCCCGTCTCGCACACCGGCCCGACCACGTCATAGGCCGTCGCCCCGCCCTCGCGCGGATTGACCGGCTGGATGTCGTGGAAGGCGTCGTACAGGGCCGGCCGCATCAGGTCGTTCATCGCCGCGTCCAGCACCAGAAAGCGCCGTCCGTCCGAGCGTTCGTTGACCTGTATCACCTGGCTGAGCAGCACGCCGGCGTTGGCGGCCAGCAGCCGGCCCGGCTCGAACGCCGCCTCAACGTCCAGCCCGTTCAGAACCCGCGCGGCCATGGCGACATACTCGGCCGGCGACGGCGGCTCGGTCCCACCGGAATAGGGCACGCCCAGCCCGCCCCCCAGATCCAGGCGGGTCACGGCATGACCCTGCGCCCGCAGCTTGCGTGTCATGTCCGCCAAGACCTCGAAGGCGGCCTCAAGCGGCTTAAGGTCAGTGATCTGGCTGCCGATATGACAGGCCAGCCCCACCGGCGTGACATGGGGCGAGGCCGAGGCGCAGGCATAGAGATCCATCGCCTCCTCGACCGGCACGCCGAACTTGTCGCCCTTGCCGCCCGTGGTGATCTTGGCGTGACCACCCGCGCCCACGTTCGGATTGACCCGGATGGCGATGGCCGGCGAGGCATCCATCATGGCTGCGACGGCGATCAGCCGATCCAGCTCGGCGCCGGATTCGACGTTGATCTGACGCACGCCGACGCTGATGGCGAAGGCCATTTCCACATCGGTCTTGCCGACGCCGGAGAAGATGATCCGGTCGGACGGCACGCCGGCGGCCAGGGCGCGACGGATTTCGCCCTCGGACACCGTGTCTGCGCCCGACCCCAGTTTCGCCAGGGTCGCCAGCACCGACAGGTTGGAGTTGGCCTTGACCGCAAAGGCGATCAGGGCCTCGCCGAGAGCGTCGCGATGCGCATCGGCGGCGGCGCGCAGCAGGCCGTAGTGCCGCTTCAGCGTCGCGGTCGAATAGACATAGGCCGGTGTGCCGACCTCGTCCGCGATCAGCTCCAGCGGCACGCCCTCGGCATGGAGGGCGCCGTCCTTCAGGTCGAAATGGTGCAACTTACCGCGGGTCGTTCTGGGCGGCGCCGGCGCCGATCGGGTTGGACGGGCCGCCGTCGATCGGCACGCTGCTGGACGGACGGTTCATGGTCGCCGGCTCGGGCAGACCCGGCGCGCGGCTGCTGCGCGGCGCACGCTCCGTCTCGCGCACCGGCGATTCCAGATCGGCCATTCGGCCGCAGGCGGAGGTCAGGAGGGCGAGCGCGCCCGCGACGATGAGGGTCTTCTTCACAGGCGGTCTCTCCAGTCGGCGATGCGCGCACGGACCTGTTCCGGCGCGGTTCCCCCATAGCTTTGGCGGCTTTGGCACGAAGCCCCGGCGGTCAGCACCTTGTAAACCGCTTCGGTGATCCCCGGCTCCAGTTTCTGCATTTCTTCCAGCGGCAGTTGCGACAGATCCACGCCTAGGCCTTCCGCACGTTTGACCGCCGCGCCGGTCACGTGGTGCGCCTTTCTGAACGGCAGGTTCAGTTCGCGCACCAGCCAGTCGGCCAGATCCGTCGCGGTGGAAAAGCCTGCGCCCGCCGCCTGGGCCATCCGTTCGGTGTTGGGTTGCAGCGCCGACACCATCGCCGTCATGGCGACCAGGGCCAGGTCCAGGGCGTCGAACGCCTCGAACACCGGCGCCTTGTCCTCCTGCATATCCTTGGAATAGGCCAGCGGCAGGCCCTTCATCACCGTGGACAGGGCGACCAGAGACCCCATGATCCGACCCGTCTTGGCCCGCACCAGTTCGGCCGCATCC
The DNA here is from genome assembly GCF_030209705.1 of Brevundimonas sp. MEB006b. Classification (NCBI taxonomy): domain Bacteria; kingdom Pseudomonadati; phylum Pseudomonadota; class Alphaproteobacteria; order Caulobacterales; family Caulobacteraceae; genus Brevundimonas; species Brevundimonas sp. MEB006b. The sequence goes on along the minus strand of NZ_JARVRL010000001.1, from coordinate 146,972 downwards.
GGATTGCGCTTCTGCGGCATGATCGACGAGCCGGTGGTCAGGTCGTCGGGCAGGCTGGCGAAACCGAACATCGGCGTCATCCAGACCACGATCTCCTCGGCCAAGCGCGACAGATGCCCGGCCGTGATTGAAGCGGCGGCCAGGCTTTCCAGCGCGAAGTCGCGGTCCGACACGGCGTCCAGGCTATTAGCCATCGGCCTGTCGAAACCCAGATCCGCCGCCGTCGCCTGGCGATCGATGGGGAAGGGAGAACCGGCCAGGGCCGCCGCCCCCAGCGGGCTCTCATTCATCCGGGCGCGGGCGTCGGCGAAACGCCCCGCGTCACGGCCGAACATCTCGACATAGGCCATCAGATGGTGACCCAGGGTCACCGGCTGGGCGGTCTGCAGATGGGTGAAACCGGGCATCAGGTTGCCCGCATGCTGCTCGGCGCGCGTCAGCAGCCCAGCCTGCAAGGCCTTCAACTGCGCGACCGAGCGATCGCAGGCGTCGCGCACCCACAGGCGGAAATCGACCGCCACCTGATCGTTGCGGCTGCGCGCCGTGTGCAGACGCCCCGACGGCTCGCCGATCAGCTCGTTGAGGCGAGCCTCCACATTCATGTGGATGTCCTCGAACTGATCGCGGAAGGGGAAGGTCCCGGCCTCGATCTCGGACTGGATGACCTCCAGCCCGCCCAGGATCGCGTCCGCATCGGCCTGCGCAATGATGCCCTGCTTGGCCAGCATGCGGCAGTGAGCCCGCGATCCGGCCAGATCCTGACGCCACAGGCGCTGGTCCACGCCGATGGAAACGTTGATCGCCTGCATGATCTCGGCGGGGCGCGACGAAAAGCGTCCGCCCCACATGTCTTGACCCGCGGGCTTCACCGGCGCAGTCGAACCGCCGGATGGATTGGCGTCGGAAGAAGGTGTTTCGGTCATGAGCGGCTCAAGAAAGGCGATCTGGGCGGTCGTCGGCGCGGTCGTCGTCGTCAGCACCATCGCCGGCGCCGGCGGCATGGCGATGTCGCTATACGCCAATCATCGCCAGAAGGCGCAAGTCGAACAGACCACAACCGCCGCTGCGGCGCCAAAAAGCGACCTGGCGCGCTTCGCGGTTGGATCCCTGGCCGCGTTGTCGACCCCGGCCGAGGCGAAGCCCGCGCCCGAATACGCGTTCCGCGACGGCACCGGCACAGCCGTTCGTTTCTCAGCCTTTCAGGGAAAGGTCATCGTAGTAAACCTGTGGGCGATGTGGTGCGCGCCGTGCAAGGCGGAAATGCCCACGCTCCAGGCGCTGGCGAAAGCCTATGAGGCGAACGAGGATCTGGTCGTCCTGCCTATTAACGTGGACGCCACACCCGAAGCCGCAGCCGAGGGGAAACGCTTTTTGGCCGATCACGCGCCCCTGCCCTTCTACAGCGACGCCAAATTCCAGCTGCCGTTCGAGTTCCCCGGCAAGGGCGCCATGCCGCAGACCATTATCTTGGATCGTCAGGGCCGCATTCGGGCTGTCATGAAGGGTGAGGCGGACTGGTCCAGCCAAGAAGCCCGCGCTTTGATCGATGCGATCCTGGCGGAGGGCGGCGCGCCGCCTCCCGCCTGATCGACTTTTAGTTGTTATTGGCCGGCACGCGCTGGTCGGTCGCGGGATTGATCGCGCCAGGCTTGCCCTCGGCCGCAGCCTCGGCCTGTTCGGTTTCCAGCTTGTCGGCGACCTTGCCGGCGCCGCTCTCGACCGCCTGCGCCGCCTTCATCGCGCCGCCCTCGATCACTTCGCCGGCCTGAGACGCCACATCGGCCGTCTTGTCGGCCGCAGCCTCGGCATGCGCCTCGGTCTTTTCCTGCTCGGCCTGGGTGCAGGCGGCTGCGCCCAGCGTCATTGCGGCGACGGCCGCCATCAGGGCTTTGGTTCGGATCGTCACGACGAAACTCCGGTCAAGGTTGAAATCTCGACCGGAAAACGCAGCACAACGGCGCAGGTTGCAGCGGGAATGAGGTGGTGACTGGAGGCGGGATCGAACCGCCGACCTGTGGGTTATGAATCCACCGCTCTAACCATCTGAGCTACCCAGTCCCGGGCCCTGCGCGAGGCCGGGGGCCAGCGCGAAAGAGGGGTGCCTATATCGCCGTCGGGCGCGCGGTTCAAGTCGTCTCGGACCAGAACCTGCGGCGATAGAGCGCAAGACGCCCTGCCACAGGAACGGTAACGCTGGCCCTGCCGTTTCCTAGCGACCGCCCACAGCCCAGCCGGAGCTCGCCCTTCATGCGCCTGATCGTCGCCGCCGCCTCGACATCCCTGCTCGTTCTCGCCGCCGCCTGTGGCGCAAATAGCGAAAGCGCCGGTGCTGCGCCTCAGGCCGGGGCCCCGCTGGAAACCCGTCCGGCGAACAATCCCGATCAACAAGCGGCCTTCGCCGGCCAGACCCGCGCGCCGGGCGTCAAGACCGAACAGGCCATGACCCATACGGTTGTCGCCTCGGGCTTTGTCCACCCCTGGGGTCTGGCGGCCCTGCCCGACGGCCGCTGGCTGGTCACCGAAAAGCCGGGCCGTCTGCGCATCATCACCGCTCAAGGCCAGGTCAGCGAACCGGTCGCGGGCCTGCCCGCTGTCGATGCGCGCGGTCAAGGCGGCCTGCTGGATGTGATCGTCGGGCCGAGCTTTGCGCAGGATCGCATGATCTATTGGAGCTATGCCGAACCGCGCGAGGGCGGCAACGCCACCTCGGTCGCGCGCGGTCGACTGTTGGACGACGGATCGCGCGTCGAGAATGTTCAGGTCATCTTCCGCGCCCTGCCCGTCTATGACGGCGACAAGCATTTCGGGTCGTCCCTGGCCTTCGCGCCGGACGGCAAGTTGTTCATCACCCTGGGCGAGCGCTCGGACAAGCCCATGCGGCCCCAGGCGCAGGATCTAGGCTCGCACATGGGCAAGACCATCCGCATCAACGCCGACGGCACGGTCCCGCAAGACAATCCCTTCGTTGGCCGCGCCGGAGCCCTGCCGGAAATCTGGAGCCTGGGACACCGCAACGTCCAGGGCGTTGCCGTTCAGCCGGGAACGGGCGCCATCTGGACCATCGAACATGGCACGCGCGGCGGCGACGAGGTCAATCTGGACAAGGCCGGCGCCAACTACGGCTGGCCGGATGCGGCCTACGGCGTCGAATATGCGGGCGGTAAGATCAACAGCGGCGCGACGCAAAAGGATGGCACCGAACAGCCCGTCTATTACTGGGATCCGGTGATCGCACCCGGCGGCGCAACCTTCTATCAGGGCGCCATGTTCCCCGGCTGGGACGGCAACCTCCTGGTCGCGGGCCTGAAGGAAAAACATATTGCGCGTCTGGTCATCCAGAATGACCGGGTGGTGGGCGAGGAACGCCTGCTGACAGACTTGGGCGAGCGCATCCGCGACGTGGCGGTCGGCGCCGACGGGTCGGTCTGGGCCATCACCGACGAGCAGAACGGCAAGCTGGTCAGGCTGTCGGCGACGCAGTAGTCTTCGAGGGCCGGGGGGCTATGCGGAGCGGTTGACGCTCCAAAGGGAGCAGCGAACCATGCGTATCCTCATCCTTTCCGCCGCCATTGTCCTGCCGCTGCTTTCGGGCTGCAGCACGATGGGCGCGACCAATAGCTATCAGCAGGAGCTGAACGCCCTGGAGGCCGCCTGCACGCGTGACCAAGGCATTTTGACGCCGACTGGCGTTCAGACCGGCCGTCCCCAGACCGAATACGCCTGCAAGATCACTGGCGGCGCCACCCGTATTCCACCTCGCTGACAGCGGGCGCTCGGCCGGCGTTCCCACGCTCTCATACCTTCAGTCCGTCAAAGCATCCGCCGCAACCGGTCGCGATCACGCGGCTTATTACTTGACGTTGACGTAAACGTAGGGTTCTTGGCGTCCACGCTTGGAACCGCCTTGTCCGTCGTGCCGCGACCTGCCGCATGTTGAGGATGGGCCCAAAGATGGAGACGCACTTCCATGGCTGACGCCTATATCTACGACGCCGTCCGCACGCCGCGCGGCAAGGGCAAGAAGGACGGCTCGCTGCACGAGATCACCGGCCTCAGCCTGGCGACCCAGGTGCTGGAAGCCCTGCGCGACCGCAACGACCTGGACACCTCCAAGGTCGATGACGTCATCCTGGGCTGCGTCACGCCCGTGGGCGAACTCGGCGCCGACATCGCGCGCACGGCCGTACTCTCGGCCGGCTGGTCGCAATATACGGCGGGCGTCCAGATCAACCGCTTCTGCGCCTCAGGCCTGGAAGCCGTGAACATGGCGACGGCCAAGGTGAAGTCCGGCGAGGCCGACTTCGCCGTCGGGGGCGGCGTCGAGGTCATGAGCCGCGTGCCCATGGGTTCGGACATGGGCGCCTGGCCGACCGATCCCTCCTCGGCCTTCCCGACCTATTTCGTGCCGCAGGGCGTCTCGGCGGACATGATCGCCACCAAATACGGCTTCAGCCGCGACGACGTGGACGCCTATTCGGTCGAGAGCCACAAGCGCGCCGCCAAGGCCTGGGCCGAGGGCCGGTTCAAGAACTCGGTGATCAGCGTGAAGGACCAGCTGGGCCTGACCATCCTGGATCATGACGAGACGATCCGTCCGAACACGGACATGCAGGCGCTCGGCGGCCTGAACCCCTCCTTCGCCATGATGGGCGAAATGGCCTTCGACGGCGTGATCAACCAGCGCTACCCCGAGGTCGAACGCGTCAACCACGTCCACACGCCGGGCAACTCCTCGGGCATCGTTGATGGTTCGGCCGGCGTGCTGATCGGTTCGCTGGAAGCCGGTCAGGCCCTGGGCCTGAAGCCGCGCGCCAAGATCCTGGGCGGCGCCTCGATCGGTTCGGAGCCGTCGATCATGCTGACCGGCCCGGAATATGTGACCCGCAAACTGCTGGGCAAGCTGGGTATGACGCCCGACGACATCGACCTGTGGGAGCTGAACGAGGCCTTCGCGGCAGTCGTCCTGCGTTATATGCAGGCGCTCGACATCGACCACGCCAAGATGAACGTGAACGGCGGCGGCATCTCGATGGGCCACCCGCTCGGCGCCACCGGCGCCATGATCACCGGCATCGCGCTGGACGAGCTGGAGCGCTCGAACAAGTCGACCGCCCTGGTCACCCTGTGCATCGGCGGCGGCATGGGCACCGCCACCGTCATCGAACGCGTCTGATCCAGGAGCAAATGGATATGGAAAACTTCAAGATCGACGTCGACGCCGACGGCATCGCCCTGATCACCTTTGATGTTCCGGGCCGTTCGATGAACACCCTGACCTCCTCGGTGATGAAGGAAATCCCCGAGCTGGTCGAACGCATCAAGACCGACGACGCCATCAAGGGCGCCGTCATCACCTCGGGCAAGGCCTCGGGCTTCTGCGCCGGCGCGGACCTGGGCGACATGGCCGGCGGCGTGCTGTCGGGCGGCGGCGACCTGCAAAAGGCGTTCGACGCCGGCTGGAAGCTGAACGGCGCCTTCCGTGCGCTGGAAACCTCGGGCAAGCCGATCGCAGCTGCGATCAATGGCCTGGCCTTGGGCGGCGGGCTGGAGTTCACCCTGGCGGCCCACTACCGCGTGGTCGAGAATGACAACAAGATCCAGCTGGGCCTGCCTGAGATCAAGGTCGGCCTGTTCCCCGGCGGCGGCGGCACCCAGCGCCTGACGCGCCTGGTCGGCGTCCAGAACGCCATGATGGCGATGAGCGAGGGCAAGTCCTTCCGCCCGAACGACGCCAAGGGCGCCGGCATCGTCCATGAAGTTGTCGAAAAGGGCCAGTCGATCGAGGCCGCCAAGGCCTGGATCAAGAACGGCGGCAAGGCCGTCCAGCCTTGGGACGAGAAGTCGTTCAAACTGCCCGGCGGCGGCCCCTATCACCCGGCCGGCATCCAGAACTTCATGGTCGGCAACGCCATGCTGCGCAAGCAGTCCTACGGCAACTATCCGGCCGTGGTGAACCTGATGAAGGCCGTTTATGAAGGCGCCCAGGTGCCGATGGACGCGGCCCTGCGCATCGAGACCCGCTACTTCATCAAGACCCTGATGACGCCGCAGGCGCAGGCCATGATCCGTTCGCTGTTCCTGTCCAAGCAGGAGCTGGACAAGGGCGCCGTTCGCCCGGCCGGCGTGCCCAAGTCCGATCCGAAGAAGGTCACGGTCATCGGCGCCGGCATGATGGGCGCGGGCATCGCCTATGTGCAGGCGCTGGCCGGCATCGAAACCATCCTGATCGACCAGACGCAGGAAGCCGCCGACAAGGGCAAGGCCCATGTCGAGGAGCTGCTGAAGAAGCGCCTGTCGCGCGGTCAGCTGACGCAGGAGAAGTATGACGCCCTGCTGGGTTCGGTCACGGCGACGACGGACTATGATCTGATCAAGGGCTCGGACCTGGTCGTCGAGGCCGTGTTCGAAAACCGCGAGATCAAGGCCGACGTGACCAAGCGCGCCGAGGCGCAACTGGCCGAGGGCGCCGTCTTCGGCTCCAACACCTCGACCCTGCCGATCACCGGCCTGGCCGAGGCCTCGGTGCGGCCCGAGGACTTCATCGGCATCCACTTCTTCTCGCCCGTCGACAAGATGATGCTGGTCGAGATCATCCTGGGCGAAAAGACGGGTCAGGCCGCCATCGCCAAGGCGCTGGACTATGTGCTGAAGATCAAGAAGACGCCGATCGTCGTCAACGACAGCCGCGGTTTCTACACCTCGCGCTGCTTCTCCACCTTCCTGATGGAGGGCATGGCGATGCTGGAAGAGGGCTACGGCCCCGCGCTGATCGACAATGTCGGTCGCATGACCGGCATGCCGCGCGGCCCGCTGGAGATGCACGACGACGTCGCCCTGGACCTGTCCTACAAGATCGCCAAACAGACGGCGCTGGATCTGGGCGACAAATACGTTCCGTCGGAAGGCGCCGACATCGTCGCCAAGATGGTCGAGGGCGGGCGTTTCGGTCGCAAGAACGGCAAGGGCTTCTACGATTACGATCAGAAGCCCAAGACGATCTGGAAGGGTCTGGGCGAACTGGCCCCCACCACCAAGGGCATCGATCAGCCGGAAGAGGCGACCGCCTTCGCTCAGATCGACGAGCTGAAGACACGTCTGCTGTATCGCCAGGCCGTCGAAGTGGCGCGTTGCTGGGAAGAAGGCGTCATCGACGATCCGCGCGAAGCCGATCTGGGCGCCATCTTGGGCTGGGGCTTCGCGCCCTGGACCGGCGGTCCGATCAGCATGATCGACGGCATCGGCCTGGCCAAATTCGTCGAAACCGCAGACCGTCTGGCCGCGACCTATGGCGACCGCTTCAAGGTCCCGCAGTTGCTGCGCGACATGGCGGCGAAGAACGAAACCTTCTATGGCAAGTTCGCCCCGGAGAAGGCCGCCGCCTGATCGGTCGCGGACGTCCACAGACGGAACGGGCGGCCTTCGGGTCGCCCGTTTTCGTTTGGCGTTTGACTTTCGTCATCCTCCGGCGCGCGAAGCGCGACCGGGGGACCCAGCGGCGCCGGCGGCGATCGTTCCATCGCAGGATCTCGGGGCGTCGAGTCCGCGACAGCTTCGCGCTTATGCGCGCCGCTGGGTTCCGGGTCTCCGCTACGCTTCGCCCGGAATGACGAAAGAAAGATCAGCACCGCTCACAAAAGAAAAAGACCCGCTCGACGCGAGGTCGAGCGGGTCGCTCCGCCGCCCTTCGCGGGGTCGGTGGCGGGTCGCTAGGGGCGACGGAGTAGCGGTGAAAAGACCGGACCGAGACAAGACGAACTCTGAAAGTCCGCCCAGCCTCGGAGGCCGGCGTCAGCCTTCCAGGTCCTGGCCTTCGTCCGGCTCGGGCGTGCCCAGCAGTTCGTCGGCGATCTTGTTGGTCGAGGCGCGCACGGCTTTTTCGATCGAGGCCGCGATGTCCGGATTCTGCTTCAGGAACTCGCGCACATTCTCGCGGCCCTGACCGATCCGGGTGGAGTCATAGCTGAACCAGCTGCCCGACTTCTCGATGATGCCGGCCTTGACGCCCAGGTCGATGACTTCGCCCAGCTTGGAGATGCCTTCGCCGTACATGATGTCGAAGATGACCTCGCGGAATGGCGGGGCGACCTTGTTCTTGACCACCTTGACCCGGGTGGTGTTGCCGACCACCTCGTCACGGTTCTTGATCGCGCCGGTGCGGCGGATGTCCAGACGCACCGAGGCGTAGAACTTCAGCGCATTGCCGCCCGTCGTCGTCTCGGGCGAGCCGTACATGACGCCGATCTTGTGACGGATCTGGTTGATGAACAGCACAATGCATTTCGATTTGGAGATCGAGGCCGTCAACTTGCGCAGCGCCTGGCTCATCAAGCGCGCCTGAAGGCCCGGCAGGCTGTCGCCCATCTCGCCCTCGATCTCGGCGCGCGGCGTCAGGGCCGCGACGGAGTCGACGACCACAATATCGACGGCGCCCGACCGAACCAGCGTATCCACGATCTCCAGCGCCTGCTCGCCAGTGTCCGGCTGCGACACCAGAAGATCATCCAGATTGACGCCCAGCTTCTGGGCATAGACCGGGTCCAGCGCATGTTCGGCGTCGACGAAGGCGGCGACCCCGCCCTTCTTCTGCACTTCCGCGACGGTGTGCAGAGCCAAGGTCGTCTTGCCCGAGGATTCCGGGCCGAACACCTCGATCACCCGCCCGACCGGCAGGCCGCCGATGCCCAGCGCCATGTCCAGGCCCAGCGAGCCGGTCGAGACGCTGTCGATCTCGGCGACCACGCCCGCTTTGCCCAGTTTCATCACCGAGCCCTTGCCGAAGGCGCGATCGATCTGCGCGATCGCCGCCTCCAGGGCGCGTTGCTTGTCGCCGTCGTCCTTGCCCACCAATTTGAGTGCCGCCTGTGAAGCCATTGCCTTCGTCTCCCTTGCCATGATTCCCGTCATTCAGCTTGGGAGAGACCCGCCTGGACCCGCCCCCGTTTCGTGAGGCGGACTATGTGCATGGTTTGTTCTGGTTCACAAGATGTTCTCATTGATCAAAACGAGAACAGCCAAATCCTACGACCGTTTTTGACGCCATCTAAAGCGGAAGGCGCAGGCTGAAGCTCGCGCCCTCGGGGTCATAAGTCATGACCGCCGAGCCGTGCAGCGAGCGGTTGATCGTCGAGTCGATCAGCACCGAACCGAAGCCCTTGCGCTGAGGCGGCGACACCGTCGGCCCGCCACTTTCCACCCAATCCAGCAGCAGATGGCCTTCCGCCACGGACCAGTCGATCCGCACACAGCCCGAGGCGTTCGACAGGGCGCCGTATTTGGCGGCGTTCACCGCCAGCTCGTGAAAGACCATCCCCATCCCCAACGTCTGTTGCGCGTTCAGATCGACGGCCGGACCGGTCAGCCGGACCTGTTCCTCGGCATAAGGGGCCAGTTCCTGAGCCAGCATGGCGCGCAGATCGACATGCTCCCAGTTCGCGGCCGTCAGCAGGTTCTGAGTGTTGGACAGGGCCACGAGCCGCGCTTCGAAAAGGGCGGTGAAGGTGGCGACATCCGGCGTGCGCCGCGCGGTCTGGTGGGCGATGGACTGCACCGTGGCCAGTGTGTTTTTCACCCGGTGATTCAGTTCGTTGATCAGCAATCGCTGCAAGCGTTCGCTGTCGGCCAAGGCGGCGAAGGCCTCGCGGCGATCGGTGATGTCGGTGATGACGCCCGACATCTTGATCGGCCGGCCCGAACGACTGCGGATCAGGCGTCCGCGCAGATGGATCCACCGGCCAGAGGCCGGCAGACGCCATTCCTGATCGTATTCGCCCTCCCCCGCCAGGGCGCGCTGCAGCGCCTGACGATGCAACGGCAGATCCTCGGGCGACAGACGGTCGCCGACCTCGCTCGGGCCAAGGCGGCAGGACGGATCGATGGACAGGATTTCGCGCGCGCGGCCTGACATCATCGTCGTCTTCATCGGCAGGGTCGCTTCCCAGAAGCCGACGCCGCCGGCGTCCACGGCCGCCAGAACATTGGCCCGCTGATCCACGATCGAGGCGCCGAGCGCGAGAAACAGCAGCGTCACCGCCCCGGTCGTCACCGCGACCGCCAAGACGACCGGCGACGCCCCGCCCTCCACCGGCCCCGCGTCGGCGATCGGGGTCAGGATCAGGGCCGCCATGCCGATATGGTGCATAGAGACGATGGCCAGACCCAGGATCACGGCGGCGACCGCGCGCCAGGCCAGACCCCGCTCCTGACGGGCCGCGATCAGAGCGGCATAGGCGGCGGCGACCGCCACCACGACCGACAGGGCGACCAGCACGGGCTGGTAACTCAGGACGGCGTTCATCCGCATCGCCGCCATCCCGACATAGTGCATGGCGACGATCGAGCCGCCCATCAGCAGGGCCGCCGGCGCCAGCCGCAGGGGGCTGGCCTGCGCCGTCCCCGCCGTCACGAAGGCCGCGGACGTGCCGGCCGTCGCCAGCAGGAACGACACCAGCGTCAGGCCGGGATCATAGAAGACGGGGCCTTCGACCTCGAACCCCAGCATGGCGATGAAATGCATCGACCAGATGCTGACGCCCAGCGCCAGGGCGGCGACGCCCAGCCAACGCAACCGCGTCGCGCCGATCTGGTCGCGGGTTCGATTGAACAGATCCAGAGCCGTCCATGCGCCCAAAATCGCGATCGCCAGCGACAGGACGGTGAACGCATTGACGTGAAGGTGGTGCAAGCGCGCCGAAGCCCCAAGAAACAGCAGCGATAGCCTTAGCCGGGTTTCATCGCTCGGACGACTGCGAAACGCATCCGGATCAAGCGACCAACCTTGCGCCCACGGCGACCGCGACGGCCAGCGTCAGACCGGCGGCGGCGAAGATTGGCAAGGCCCGGCCCAAGCGAGGCGCCAGCGGGCGGACCAGCATCGCGATCATCAGGGCAATCGGCCCCACCGCGCCAGGCATGTCCATGCCGACTCCCAGGAAGACGCCATGCCCCTGAACCAGCAACCACCCGCCGGCCACCGCCGTCGTTACGACGGCGGGTGCGAAGGACGCCCACGAGCCGAGGCGAGCGCCGATAACCGCCGTCGATGCGGCGGCCAGGGCGGCGATCAGACCGGGCCACAGCAGCAGGAAGGCGGCTTCCGGCGCCACCGTCTGCACCCCGCCGCCCAAGGCCAGAACCAGGACGATCAGTCCCAGCCAGCCGCCCCAAACGGCGTCTACGTCCTGCAGTTTAGGCCGCGTCAGGCTGAGCGCCAGAGCGATCACCGTCGCCCCCAGGACCGGCAGGCTGAAACCGCCCAGCGCCGCTGCAAGTGCGAATGCGGCCAGTATCACTCCAGCTGCGCCCCACCGGCCCATCAGGCGTCGCCCCGCGGTCAGCATCATAACCAGGGCCAGCATGGCCAGAGCCACGGCGATTTCCAGGACCGGCAGGCGACGCAGCAAGGTGTAATAGAGGTCGGCCGAATCCACGCGACGGCCGATCGGCCCGGCCAGAACGCGCACCGCCTGTCCCACCACCACCGCGCTCGCCAACAGCCACAGACCATCCGCCGCACCCCGCACGACCGACGTCGCTCGCAAGCCCGTGACATGGCGCGCGCCCCAGGCGGCAAAGGCCGTCGCCAGGACTCCGACGGTCAGCAGCAGCCAGCCGATCGCCGGCGAATGCTGCACGACGAACAGGCCGAAGACGTCGGCATAGACCGCGTTCTGCGTCGCCTGCGGCAGGGTCGGCGCCCGCAACAGGTCATCGGCCATTTCCAACGCCTGGGAGCCGATGTGCTGCACGCTGCCCTGATCCAGCGCCTGCGGCGTCGAGGACGGCGCGTGGTACTGCGCCGGGCGGCCGATGAAGGCCAAATTGATCCCCGCCAGCTTGCGACCCGCCGCCACGGTGAAGTCCGTGCCATTGGGCATCAGCCGATAGACGAAGATGGCCAGGGCGTTGCTGGACGGCCCGCCCATCGCCCTCTGGGTCGTCTGAGCATAGCGGGCGATGGTCTGGGCGTTGCCGGGTCCGGTCTCGAACATCATGGCGCGCCCGCCGCCGCCCCGCGCCTCCAAATTAATCACCGCGCCGATGTCATCGCGCAGCGGATGCTCGCTGAAAAAGGCCCGCGCCCCGTCCAGATTCAGCTCCTCGGCGTCGGTGAACAGGACAACCAGCGTCCGCTCGGCGACGCCCCGCGCCTTGATCGCGCGCACGGCCTCCAGAATGGCGGCCACGCCGGAGGTGTCGTCGGCGGCGCCGGGCGAGGTCGGCGAGGTGTCGTAATGCGCCATGATGGCGACGGCAGGCAGGGCCGGATTCCGTCCCGGCAGGACACCGACGATATTAACGGCCTGAACGCCGCCCGCATTTCCACCCTCACGCTCGAGCCGCGCGACGGCGGCGGGCGACAGGGCGCCGGTCTGCAGGCTGGGCTGAAGTCCCAGCGCCGTCAGCCTTTGGACCAGATAGGTCTGAACCTGCCGATGCTCGGCCGAGCCGACCGGATGCGGCGCTCGTGCGATCCGGTTCACGTCCATCATGGCGCGCGCGGCCGAGAATTGAACCGCAGGCGTCGAGGCGGGCAGCGGTTTGGGCGTCTGGGCGGTCAGCACCGCCAAGCCGAGGGCCGCCACAAGGGACGCCAGAAACAACACCCACCGCATATCCAATCCCCCGGATCGCTCTATCCCGCAATCAGCCCCGAACCACTGCTTTGCGCAAGGCATCCGATCAGCGCCGCACGATGTTCCGCGCCGTCAGATTGCCCGTAGCCCCGTCGCCGTCGTCCGCGCTGGACCCGAACGGCCAGCCGCGGTCGTCGCCGCAGTAGCGTCGTCCGCCCTCGCGCGACCCGATCACAACCGTGCGTGGCCTCAGCCAGCCCGCGCCGGTGAACAGATTGTCCGTAATCTGATTATACGACGGCGTCTGGTGGCGGATCACGCCGTCCTCGCCGCAATTGCGGTACAGAAACACCCCGCCCTTGCCGTGCAACGCCAACCGATTGCCGACGATGCGGTTGGCGCCCGACCCGTCCACCGCGATCAGCTCACGCCCGGTGCGGATATCGAAATCGTTGTCCTGAATCAGCGCGCCTGCGGTCTCGGCGTCCAGATAGACGGCGGTCGAGGTCGAACGGCCCACAAAGCGGGACCGCGTCACCGTGGTGCGCGTCACTCCCGGTCCGACATAGAGGGGAATGGTCCCCACGCCCTCGAACCGGACCCGGTCCAGGGTGACGCGGATCGGCGCGGCGGACTGGGCGGCTTGCGTATGTCCCGCGGTGCGTGAAGAGGCCAGCAGATCGCGCATCGATCCGCCCGCCCCCATGCCCCAAATCCGCACATTGCCGACGACGGTGCAGTTTCGGATCGTCACATCGACCGGCCGCGACCACCGATCGCCCTCGCGGCGAGACCAGACGGCGATGGTCGGGGCGGCGGTCGTCGCCGGGCCCGGCGCGCGGATGGACCCGCCTCCGCAATCCAGTGACGCCCCTGAGCCTTCCGCGCCCTCGATCAGCACGCGGCGGCGGATATCGACGCCCGACAGGTCGGCTTGGCACGTCAGGCGATACGGCTGCGTCGATGGCGCCGTCAGCGCCGCCACCTCTTGCGGCGTGCACGGCCGGTCGGCCGGAGCCTGAAAGGTCAGGAGGGCGAGAGCCAGCGCCGCCGTCATATCAGGGCAGAGGGATCGCCAGGGCCGCGCGCTCGGCCGCACAACCGGGATTGGTCAGGCCGCTACGACGCGCGGCCGCCAGCTCAGCCCTTGCCGCCGCCATGTCCGCCTGGAAGGCCGGGGTGGCCACAGCCCTGGCCGCAACATCCCGCCCGATCTGTTCGCCGACCGCGACATCGGTCGGATAGTGCATGGCGCAAATCAGGCGGCTGACCCCGATCTCGTGGCCAATCCGGCGCACGGCCTCCGCACGGTCCGGCTCCAGAGCCGCGAAGGCCTCGCCATAGGCCGTCGCGACCGCTGCGCTGCCGGACGGATAGGAGGCGCTGCGTCTCGCCGCCGGCGTCAGGGTTTGGCAGGCGCGGCGATCGGGATCGTCGCCGACCGGCCGCAGCCGCACCTGGCGCGCCTTGACGCGTTCGGCCGCACTGTTCGCATCATGGAAAATCCGCGCCATCACGCGGTCCAGCGCCGGGGTGTCGGCCGACCCCAGCCGCACGCCCAAGGCGCAGTCGAAATGTTGTAAGGCCAGGGGCGGGCGCAGCTCGGCATGGGCGGTCGCCAGCAGCCAGCGGTCGCCGTCCTCCAGCGCCACAAACCGCGCCGAGGCCGCCTTGTCCGCCAGGTCCGCTACGGACCCCGGGACCGGGGCTGGCGGGACCGCATCGGTCAGTTGAGCGATCGCTTCATCGCCCAGAAAGCCCGTTGTCGGCATCGCGCCGTCCGGCTTGGGCGCCCCGGCGCACCCCACGGCCAGCAGGATCGCCGTCGCCGCACCCAGGGCGGCGACCCGTTTCACTGACCAGCGCTCCAGCCAAGCTGGACCGAGGTCTCGCCGGTCTCGGTCGGCGTGGCGACGATCTGCAGGGAGGCGCCGTTCACAGCGTCCGCCGCCGCGCCATAGGCGCGCGTGTCGCCCTGGTTCATTCCGGCGACGGAGCGCAGGCCCGCCTTCTCGGCGCGCTCGCGATAGAAGGCGACGACATCGTCCGGCGAAGCGGTCGTGGTGAAGGTAACCAGGCCGCCCGGCCCGGCCTCGCCGCCAGCGGCCAGCGGCTGTCCGTCCACCTGAGCGCCGGGATAGAGGACCGCAAAGGACGGCGCGCCGTCGGCGGCGGCGGCGGGCGCAGCCCCCCCAACAACGGCGGGCGCTTCGACTGCTGGAGGCGTCGCATCGGCGACGGTCGGCGCCGACGCTTCGGGCGCAGTCTTGGCCTCGACCGGTTGGGCCGAGCGATCACATCCTGCGAGGCAAAACAGAACCACGACCGCAGAGGCCGCCAAGCGAAGCGTCATCGAGAGATCGTCCTTGGACCGAGAGGGTCAGAGCGCCACCGTGGCGCATGGTTGCGGCGGCGACAAGGCGCCCGCTCAGTCTGCGGCGTCGTCCTGGTCAGCCGCCCCTTTATCGGCCGAGCCTTCTTGGGCCAGACGCGCATTGATCTTGGCGGAATCGGGGTCGTCATCCGTGCCTGCTGCCGACCCGCCGCGCAGCGAGCCTGCCCGCGTGTCCGATCCCGAGTCACTGCCGTCCAGCGCGTCGATCAGCGTATCCGCCTTGTGACCCAGATCCGGCTTTTCGCCCATGTCGGCGGCTTCGCGGGCGTCGTCGCAATCCGCTTCGGGCTTGGTGGGATCGGTGTCGGTCATGACGCAGTCTCCGTTCGTCGAGATGAGGTTAAAGCGCCTGATCCGGTTGCGGTTCCAGACCCTCGCCCTTGAACCCCGAGGGACAGACCCGATCTAGGCGTCATGATCCCGTTTTCAGTTCTCGACCTTTCCCCCATCGTCGAAGGCGGCGACGCCCGACGCGGCCTGGACGAAACCCTGGCCCTGGCCCAGGCCGCCGACCGGCTCGGCTATGAGCGGTTCTGGCTGGCCGAACACCACAATATGCCCGGCATCGCCAGCGCCGCCACCGCCATTGTCATCGGCCATGTCGCGGCGGGGACCGAGCGCATCCGTGTCGGCTCCGGCGGCGTCATGCTGCCCAACCACGCGCCCCTGGTCGTCGCCGAACAGTTCGGCACACTGGAGACCCTGTTCCCTGGCCGCATCGACCTCGGCCTGGGCCGCGCGCCCGGCACGGACGGCGCCACCGCCCGTGCGCTGCGGCGCTATTTCGAAGGCGCCGATCAGTTTCCGCGCGACGTCGTCGAACTGATCCAGTGGTTCGAACCGGCGTCTGAGAACCAGCCCGTCCGCGCCGTGCCCGGCGCCGGCCTGCGCGTGCCGATCTGGCTTCTGGGCTCGAGCCTGTTCAGCGCCCAGCTCGCCGGTCAGCTCGGCCTGCCCTACGCCTTCGCCAGCCATTTCGCGCCCGAACTGCTGCTGGAGGCCCTGGCCCTGTATCGCCGCGAGTTCGTCCCCTCGGACCGCCTGGCCAAGCCCCACGCCATGGCCGCGATCAACGTTTTCGCAGCCGACACGGACGCCGAGGGCGTGCGCCTGTCCACGTCGATGCAGCAGAGCTTCGCCCGCCTCTCGACCGGCAAGCCGGGCAAGCTGCCGCCGCCCGTCGACGACATCACCACGATCCTGACGCCGCAGCAGATCGCGGGCGCCAAGGGCCGCCTGCTCTATTCCGCCATCGGCGGCCCGGAGACGATCAAACGCCAGCTTGCCGACTTCATCGCCCTGACCGGCGTGGACGAGCTGATGATCACCGGCATGATGTTCGACAACGCCGCCCACATCCGCAGTCTGGAGATCGTGGGCGAGATTCGCGAGCAGCTTTAGCCTCCTATTGTTCGGAGCCTGATCGCCACAGGCTCTGCACCAGAGGTTCGACCAGATAGGCCAGGACGGTGCGTTTGCGCGTCAACATCACGACCTGAACCGGCATGCCGGCGCGTATGGAGCGGGCGGCGGACCCCAGCTTCTCCAGTTCCGACTGCGGAACCACGACTTCGGCGCGGTAGTGGCTTCGCCCGGTCTTCTCATCTGTAAAGCTGTCGGCGGAAATGCGCGTGACCCGGCCGTGGACGATGGGTGGGTTGCGCTCTCGCAGGCCGGGGAATTTGACCTCCGTATCCAGACCGACGCGCAGATTGTCGATGTCGGCAGGATCGACCTGCGCCACAATGACCTGAGACGCCTCGTCGGGCACGACTTCCATCAGGGTCTGTCCCGGCTGGATGACCCCGCCGGGTGTAAACACGGACAGGCCGACGACCTGGCCGGTCGCGGGGCTGCGTATCTCGGCGCGCGCCAGTTGGTCGCGCAACTCGATCATCTTGGGACGCAGGTCATTGAGCTGGATTTCCACCTGTCTCAGCTGTTCAGCGACATCCTCGTTCAGCTTGGTGGACACGCCCAGCGTCTGAAGGCGAGCCTCGCCGATCTGCTCGCGCGTGCGCGCCACTTGCGCCCGCAAGGATCCCTGTTCGCCTTCAAGAGCCGCCGCCGTCCGTTCCAGCGCCCGGACACGGGTCAGCGGCGCATAGCCCTGCGCAGCCAAGGATCGCAGGCCTTCCAGTTCCTCAGCGATCAGGCGCTGTTGCGTGGCGTTCGCCTCGATCTGGCGCTGGTAGCCGTCCATCTGATCGCGAAGCTGGCCGATTCGCTGGTTCAACACCCCAGTCTCGGTCGAACGACCCGCGCCGCGTGCTGCATACTGAAGCCGCTGAAGGCGCATGGCCTCGTCGGCCAACGCCTGGTCCTCGGGCGGCAGACCCGCGAACTCGGGCGGGATCGGCAGGGTCGGCAGCCGATCGCGTTCGGCGATCAGCCGAGAGCGTTGAGCCAGGAGCGCGAACACCTGGCTGGCGGCGCCGCGTTCGCTGGCGGTCAACTCACCGGCGTTCAGCCTGACCAGCACCTGTCCGCGCCGCACCTTGTCCCCCTCGGCGACCATCAGAGCGCCGACCACGCCGCCGTCGCGATGCTGAACGGCCTGACGATTACCCGAAACGGAAACCTGACCCTGTGCAAAAGCGCCCGCATCCAGCGGCGCGAACGCGGCCCAGCCCAAAAAGCCGACGAAGAAGACGACGATGATGCCGATGCCGAGCATCAACTCCGGCCGGGGGGAATCGGGCGCATCGTCGGCGCTCTTGCGCATGAAGCTATCGATCAGGCTGCTCATGTCGCGGCGCCTCTTTGTGCAGACGCCGCAACGGGCATCGAGGGGCGACTGATCCGCGCCAGGATTTCGTCGCGCGGGCCCTCCATCTGAAAGGCGCCGTCACGCATCATCAACAGGCGATCCACGCGGGCCAATACGCCGGCGCGGTGCGCCACGATGACCACCGCCGCGCCTCTGGCGGCGGCCTTCACGACCGCAACCATCAAGGCGCTCTCGCCTTCCTGATCCAGGTTCGAGTTGGGCTCGTCCAGCACCAGCAGGCTGGGGTCGCCATAAAGGGCGCGCGCCAATGCGATCCGCTGCGCCTGACCGGCGGAGACGCCAGACCCCAGCGGGCCAAGCACGGTGTCATAGCCCTTGGGCAGATGCAGGATCATGTCGTGCGCACCGGCCGCCATGGCGGCAGCGACCGCGCCTTGGTCGATGATAGCCTTTTCGACACCGACAGCGGCGGCGAACCGGGAGATGTTGTCACGGATCGAGCCCGCCATCAGACTGGGATTCTGCGGGAGGTATCCGATGAACTGAGCTAGGTCATCGCCGTCGCGGGCATCGTACTCGGCGCCGTCCAAGCGAATGATTCCGCTTGTGGGCCGCAGCGCACCGGCGATGACGCGCGCCAGTGTCGTCTTGCCCGACCCGCTGGGGCCGATCACGCCCAGGGTCTGTCCCGGCTCCAGCGCCAAGCTCACACCCTTCAGCAACGGTTGCTCGATCTCAGGCAACCGCACTACGAGCCCCTCGACTTTCAGCCGACCCGCCGGCGGTGGCAGGGCCGTGCGCGGTCGTTCCTCTCCTTCCGTCTGGCCGAACAGATCGACCAGATTATTCCAACTCGCCCGCGCCTGGACCAGACCGGGCCAGGCCCCCACCAGAAGCTCGACCGGCGCGACGGCGCGGCTGAGCAGCACCGATGAGGCGATGATCGATCCTGGCGAAATCTGGCCTTTCACCACCAACAGGGCCGCCAAGCCCAAGGCGGCGGATTGTAGAACCAGCCGAACGAACTTGATCGCGCCGGAGTATTTTCCACCGGCCAGCTGCGCTTCAGACTGTTGAGCGACGGCGTTGCGGCGCTGCTCGATTTGTCCTGCGATGCTGGCTTTCCTCATGCCCAGGGCGCGCACGACCTCGGACTGGGCAGCCACACTTTCCTGCGCTGCATAGGCCGCCGTGCTGGACTGGATGGCCTTTGACAATCTGGAGCGACTGTCGCGTTCGTTCAGCCAGGCCAGAATGAAGAGGACAATGCCCCCGACCAGGGTCAGCACCCCGATCCAGGGATGCAGCAGGAAGCAGCAGGCCAGATAAAGCGGCGTCCAGGGCGCGTCGAAAAGGGCCAGGGCTCCGGAACCCGACACGGCGCCTCGGACATTGTCGAACTCTCGCAGCGCCTGGGTATTGGGCGCCTTGCTCTGGAGGTTGACGACCCGCGACAGGATACGCGTGGACAAAAGCCGGTCCAGCCGTAGCCCGGCCCTCAGCAACAGACGCGCCCGCAGCCAGTCGAGCGCCGCCAGACAGGCCAGGGCGAAGACCGCGACCGCCGTCATCAGCGTCAGAGTCGTCAAACCGCCGGTCGGCACGACGCGATCGTAGACCTGCATCATGTAAAGGGTCGGCGTCAGATAGAGGAAGTTGATCAGGGCGCTGAATACGGCCGCCCAGACGAAGTGAACCCGACACGCCCTGAAGGCCTCGATTAACGGTCCCGCGCCGGGACGTTCTGGAAGCAGTGACTTCAACACGACGGGCTTTCGGCTCCATGTCCAACACGGCTACGCAAACCGTGACGGCGACCATAGACATGACATAATGGCGTAGCGATGGTTGATGTCCAACTGTCCGATCGTCCAGCGAAACGCATGGGGTTGCGCGCGATGAGATTGAAGTCCTTGCCGAACTTGGTCGCAGTCGTTGCTCTCGCAACAGTCGTTGGATTGATTACGGGCGCGTGCAGCGCAAAGGAGGCCGTAATGTCCGAGGCGAATTCGCTGACGATCCGGGATGTCTTTGGGCATTATCAGCTTGTCGGACCCGATCTACCGACGACCTGCCGTCTGACGCTCGATCCGGTTTCGAACGCTGGTCAGCTGCCGATTCTGGCTAGCCGATGCGGGTCGGCGAACCTGTCGTCGGCCAAACACTGGCGTGTGACGAGAGAAGGTTTCGATCTCCTGACAAAGGGGGACGCCGTGCTGATCGGCTTTCGCCGGATCGACGTCGATCGTTTCGAAGGCCGCGACGCCTCTGGACGAGTCTACAGGCTGGAACGCGCCCCCATGGCCTGAACCTCGGCCAGAAAGTCCAGCAGCAGGCGGTTGATCTCATCCGCCCGTTCTTGCTGGATCCAGTGACCCGCGCCCGGCACGACGACCGAGCGGATCAGGTTCGGCGCCCAGTCCTTCAGGCCCGCTTCGTGCCCGCCGGCGTAGTGGCGCACCGGGTCGTCCTCGCCGACGATGAACAGGGCAGGCGGGGTGATCTTTTGGTCCTGCACTAAGGCCGTCAGCGACCAGTTCAGGTCCATCGCCCGATACCAGTTCAGCGGCCCTTCGAACCCGCCCGCCGAAAAAGCCTGCACATATTCGTCGAAATGCGCCTCGCTCATCCATGGCGGCAGGGTCGCGTCGTCGGCGATGGTGTCGAGCAGAGCCACGCCCTCGGGCATGAAGCCGGTCGATCTGCGCTCGGCCGGCGTCGCGCTGTCGTAGGCATAGAACAGTTTCCTCAGCGCCATCGCCGGATCGGCGTCCAACGCCATGTGCGCGTCGGGCGCCTGGAATCGGCTGATGTAGAGGTCGCCCAGCCCGGCCCGTTTCGAGATGGCGGCCATGGCGGCCGTGGGCGGTCCCTTGGGTCGGCGCGGCTGGAACGGGACAGACAGCCCCGCGACCGCCGTGAACAGATCCGGCCTAAACAAGGCGCAATGCCAGGCCACCGGCGCGCCCCAGTCATGCCCGACGACGACGCAAGGCCCTTTGCCCAGCGCCCGGACCAGATCGACCATGTCCCCGACCAGA
Source organism: Brevundimonas sp. MEB006b (assembly GCF_030209705.1). Taxonomy (NCBI): domain Bacteria; kingdom Pseudomonadati; phylum Pseudomonadota; class Alphaproteobacteria; order Caulobacterales; family Caulobacteraceae; genus Brevundimonas; species Brevundimonas sp. MEB006b. Next base: position 126,233 of record NZ_JARVRL010000001.1, on the reverse strand, counting down.
TGCAGGATCGAGTAGGCCTCCACCCCCGCCGGCTTGTCCGTCCCGCCATAGCCCCGCATGTCCGGGGCGACGACATGATAGCCCGCCTGCGACATCGCCTCGACCTGGGCGCGCCAGCTGATCCCTAGTTCGGGAAAGCCGTGGATCAGCAGGACCAGCGGCGCGTTGTCATCCTCGAACCCGGCCTCCAGAACCTGTTGGACCAGACCGTCGGTCTTGATATGCCGGGTTCGCATCGCTTCCTCCGACGGCGTCTTCGCCGCTCATTATCGTCAGGACGGACATGACCCGCCTCGTCACCTTTGCGGACGGTACGACCGTTCCCGCCCTCGGCCAAGGCACCTGGGAGCTGGGCGACGACGCGGCCTGGCGCGATGAGGAGCAGCAGGCTCTGGCGCGCGGCATCGACCTGGGCATGACCCTGATCGACACGGCTGAACTGTATGGCGACGGCCGCTCGGAACGTCTGGTGGGCGAGGTCATCGCCGGACGCCGCGATGAGGTCTTTTTGGTCTCCAAGGTCCGGCCTGAGAATGCGTCGGAAATGAAGATGATGCTGGCCTGCGAGAAGTCGCTGGAACGGCTGGGCGTCGAGCGGCTGGACCTCTATCTGCTGCACTGGGAAGGCCATGTGCCGCTGGAAGAGACCGTCGAGGCCTTCCGCGATCTGGTCGACGAAGGGATGATCGCCCGCTGGGGCGTGTCGAACCTGGATCTGCGCGCCATGGAGCAGTTGATGGAGATCGAGGGGGGCGAGGACTGCGCCGCCAACCAGCTGCTCTACAATCTCGCCTCGCGCGGGGTGGAGTTCGACCTCTTCCCGTGGATGCAGGCGCGCGACATGCCGATGATGGCCTATTCGCCGCTTGGGCGCGGTGAACTGCTGGAGCAGCCCCTGATCCGCGACATCGCCAATCGCCATTCCGCCAGCCCGGCCCAGGTGGCGCTGGCCGCCGTCCTGCGCCACGACGGCGTCATCGCCATCCCCAAGGCCAGTTCCGTCGAACACGTCGAGGCCAACGCCGACGCCCTGGACATCCAGTTCGACCTGGAGGATCTGGAACGGCTGGATGCAGCCTTCCCGCCCCCGAAACACGCCGTGCCGCTGGATATTATCTAGCCGCCGGCGACGATCGTCAGCCGCCGGGCCCGCTCACCGTCTGTATACGGAACAACCCGCCCGCGCCCCCAGACCGGATCGGGCCAGAGACCGTCGTCGCGTCGGCGGCCGACCACATGCACATGCAACTGCGCTGTCACATTGCCGATGGCGCCCACGTTCAGCTTTTCGACCGCGCCCAGCCGCCGAACCAGCGCCCCGGCCCGCACCGTCTCCTCCATCAACATAGTCCGCTGTTCGACACTGAGGTCTTCCAGCTCCACCGCCCCCTCGACGCGGGGGATAAGGATGAGCCAGGGGAAGCGGGCGTCGTCCTGAAGCCGCACATGGCACAAGGGCCATTCGGCGGCGGCGACCGATCCCGCCTCGAAGGCGGGCGCAACGGAAAACCCCATCAGTTCAGACCATAGATGACGCAGGCGCTGTCGGTCATCACCTGCAACGGCGGTTGCAGCGCCAGACGCGCCGCCTCGATCTGGGCCTCGCTGGGCGCCCCGCCTCCGGGCGGAGGGGGCGGCGCTGGCGGCGCGGCATATTCCATGCGCGCTTCCGATCGCGACCCCGTCACCACGATGTCGTCTACCGTCGTCTCCTGCCCGCCCCCTGCGGCGTATGAAGGCCAGCCCGCCAGCACGTCCGTCTGGCAAACCCGCCCCGACGGATCGATGATCTTGACCCGGCCCAGGGTGGCGCCCGCATTGGTCGCCGCCGCCTCGGCTCGGCGGCGCGCATCCTTGATCGCCTCGGCCTGCAGATTGGCCTTCCAGCTGTTGTCCGGCTCCAGGTTGAAATTGACCTGTCCGATCGAGGTCGGACGCGAAGCCACGATGGTCGCATAGACCCGCTCGATCAGGCGCACATCGCGCACCGTCACGCTGACCGAGGCGTCGGCCTGATAGCGGGCCACGCGGTCCGCGCGGGTGTTGTCGCGCATCACACCGTTTTCGTCGCGGTACTGGTCATAGAGCGGCCGGGTGGTGACGCTGGTCTCGACGCGCACCTTGTCCGCCCCATAGGCCGACATCGCCTGGCTCAGCGCCCGAACCTGATCGGCGGCGGCGCGCGAGGCCTCGGCGACGCTGCGGTCCACCGACTGGAAGCTGGCCGAAACGAAGGCGCGGTTGGCCTGGATCTCCACCCGCACCTGGCCGACGGAGGCGATGACCGGATCGCGCATCCACCAGGGCGCGGGGATATAGCGGTCGCCGATGGTCGCGGGCGGCGTCTGGGCCAGCACAGGCGTGGCGACCGAGGCCAGCAGCAGGGCGAAAGCGAATGAACGGCGCATCGAAATCCTCCGGTTGTCGCCGGACCTTCGCAAGCCTGACCAAGGCCGTAAAGCGAGGTTCTTGCGACAGCCGCGCGAGGGGTCTAGACCGCCCGCACGATTAATCCCCTTTCGCACACGCAATAAACGGAGACATCCATGGCTCGCGCGAAGATCGCCCTTATCGGCGCCGGCATGATCGGCGGAACCCTGGCCCACGTGGCCGCGCGCGAAGCCCTGGGCGACGTGATCCTGTTCGACATCGCCGAAGGCACCCCGCAGGGCAAGGCGCTGGACATCGCCGAGGCCTCGGCCGTCTTCGGCCAGGACGTGGCCCTGAAGGGCGCCAACGACTATGCCGACATCGCGGGCGCCGACGTCTGCATCGTCACCGCCGGCGTGCCGCGCAAGCCGGGCATGAGCCGCGACGACCTGATCGGCATCAACCTGAAGGTCATGAAGGCCGTCGGCGAGGGCATCAAGGCCCACGCCCCCAACGCCTTCGTCATCTGCATCACCAACCCGCTCGACGCCATGGTCTGGGCTCTGCAGAAGTTCTCGGGCCTGCCCAAGGAGAAGGTCGTCGGCATGGCCGGCGTGCTCGACTCGGCCCGCTTCGCCTACTTCCTGGCTGAAAAGACCGGCGTGTCGGTCCAGGACATCCACGCCTGGACCCTGGGCGGTCACGGCGACGACATGGTGCCGATGGTGCGCCACTCGACCGTCGGCGGCCTGCCCCTGCCGGACGCCGTCGCCGCCGGCTTCCTGTCGCAGGACGAACTGGACGCCATCGTTGAGCGCACCCGCAAGGGCGGCGGCGAGATCGTGGCCCTGCTGAAGACCGGCTCGGCCTTCTACGCCCCGGCTGAAAGCGCGATTGCGATGGCCAAGTCCTACCTGCTGGACCAGAAGCGCGTCCTGCCCTGCGCCGTCTGGCTGTCGGGCGAATACGGTTTGTCGGACCTCTACGTCGGCGTCCCCGCCCTGATCGGCGCCGGCGGCGTCGAGAAGATCGTCGAGTTCACCACCAACGACGAAGAAAAGGCGATGTTTGAAAAGTCCGTCGCCTCGGTCCAGGGCCTGCTGCAGGCCTGTAAAGATATCGACGGCTCGCTGGCGTAAGCCACGCGACGATCGAATGACGAAGGGCCTGCGGAGCGATCCGCAGGCCCTTTTTCTTTTCACTTCTCCCACCGGGAGAGGGACATCATGGCGGCGGGACGTAGCCCATGCCTGCCGCAAACTGGGGCAGCAGTTGCAGCCAGACCGTCAGCGGGTCCGCCAGTTGCGCCACGCCTTCGCCCGACAGCACGACGATATCGTACTGCACCGTCGCCGTCGGCGTTTCGGCCGCTGTATGGAAGGCTTTCAGATAGCGGTTGTCGCGGTTCCAGGCGTTGACCTTGTCCAGCGTGGCCCCGGCGCCCGGCACCACCGCGCTGAACTGAACTTCGCCGCAGCCAGACGCTTCACAGCCGTAGAAGAAGACCGCCCAGGTCAGGCCCGCATTGGTCACGGTGAAGAAGGTAAGGCCGTTCTCGGTCTGCACCGGCCCGACCCGCCCGCCCAGCCCGGTGATCCACGTCGCGACCTCGGCCGGCGTCAGCCCGCGACTGGCCGCAGCCGGCGCCGTCTGGGCGAACGCTCCTCCCGCCGTCAGCGGCGATAAGGTCAAAGAAATGGCGGCGGCGAGGGCGAGACGGCGCATGGAAACACTCCGAGGGTCAGCCCTTACCCTAGCTGTCATTCGCGGACGTGCGCCAGCCAGTCCTTGCTCTGCATTTCGTTGAAGCGCGACACGGTGCGCTCGAACTCGAACGCCCCCACCCCTTCGGTATAGAGCGCCTCGGGCTTGGCCGCCGCCAGCACGATCAGCTTGGTCTTGGCCTCATAGAGGGCGTCCACCAGCGTCACCAGACGCCGCGCCTCGTGGTGGTTGGCCGAACCCAGGATCGGCACGTCTTCCAGAAACAGGGTGTGGAACCGCTGGGCGATGGCCAGATAGTCCTGCGGCCCCAGCGGCTTGGCGCACAGGTCATTAAACGTCGCCCGCGCCATCGACCCGACGGTGCGCTCCACCACCACATCGCGGCCCAACACGCTCAGGTGCGCCGGCTCTTCTGGTTCGCCCCCCTTCAGCTCGCGCCATAACGCCTCGAACGCCGCGCGGTCGTCCGGCGTGTGCCAGACCTGGGCCGAGGTCATCCGGTCCAGCCGCCAGTCCCGCGCCCCGGCCGTCTCCACGACCACGCAGCGCTCGCGGATGATGTCGATGAAGGGCAGGAAGAGCTGGCGGTTGATGCCGTTCTTGTAGAGCTCCTCCGGCGCGCGGTTCGAGGTGATGGCCAGCACCACCCGATCCTCGAACAGGGCTTCGAACAACCGGCCCAGGATCATGGCGTCGGCGATGTCGGTGACCTGCAGTTCGTCGAAACACAGCAGCCGGGCTTCCGACGCGATCAGCTTGGCGATCGGCGGGATGGGGTCGTCGCCCTTATGGGTTCCGAATACGGCCTTGCGGGTCTTCGCATCCCCTTCGCGCCACTGTTTCACCAGATCGTGGATGCGGGCCATAAAGGCGTGAAAGTGCGCGCGCGTCTTTCGCGGCTCCGGCGTCGCCGAATAGAACAGGTCCATCAGCATCGACTTGCCGCGTCCGGGCGGGCCGTAGAGATAGATGCCCCGCACCTCCGGCGCCTTGCCGAACAGGCCGCGTTTGGCCAGATCGACCTCCAGACGCTCCAGCGCCGTGATCACGCTCTCCTGCGCTGGATCGGGCGTCAGCACGCCCTCTTCCACGCGGATGTCGTAGGCGTTGCGGATACGGGAGGTCATGGGAGGACTGCTTAAAGCCCGGCACAGTGAAAAGCGATTGCTTCGCGGCTGCGAACGCCTAAATGCACAGCACACACCAAACCGCGCTCATGCAGCAAGGCTCCGCTGAGCCGAGCGGTAGCGCGTCCGAAGGACCAAGCATCATGGGTTATCGCGTCGCCATCGTCGGAGCCACGGGCAATGTGGGCCGCGAAATGCTGAACATCCTCGAGGAGCTGGAATTCCCCGTCGATGAAATCCACGCCATCGCCTCGCGCAAGTCCAAGGGCGTCGAGGTCTCCTTCGGCGACAAGACCATCAAATGCCAGGACATCGAGCAGTTCGACTTCTCAAAGGTCGATATCGTCCTGATGTCCGCCGGCGGCGCGGTGTCCAAGGAATGGTCCGAGAAGATCGGCAAGGCCGGTCCTATCGTGATCGACAACTCCTCGGCCTTCCGCAAGGACCCCGACGTGCCGCTGATCGTGCCCGAGGTGAATCCGGACGCCATCAAGGACGCGACCAAGAAGAACATCATCGCCAACCCCAATTGCTCGACCATCCAGCTGGTGACGGCGCTGAAGCCGCTGCACGATGCCGCCAAGATCAAGCGGGTCGTGGTCTCGACCTATCAGTCGGTGTCTGGCGCCGGTAAGGAAGGCATGGACGAGCTGTGGAACCAGACCAAGGCCATCTACGGCCTGGGCGACGCCACGCCCAAGAAGTTCCCCAAACAGATCGCCTTCAACGTCATCCCCTACATCGGCTCCTTCCTCGAGGACGGCTCCACCGACGAGGAGAAGAAGATGTCGGACGAGACGCACAAGATGCTGGACCCCGACATCAAGGTCACCGTCACCTGCGTGCGCGTGCCCGTCTTCGTGGGTCACTCCGAGGCCGTGAATGTGGAGTTCAACCGCCCCATCGAACCCGACGAGGCCCGCGCTATCCTGCGCGAGGCGCCGGGCGTGCTGGTCATCGATAAACAGGAGCACGACGGCTATATCACCCCCGTCGACGCGGCCAGCGAACACGCCGTCTATGTCAGCCGCATCCGCAAGGACACGACCGTCGAGAACGGTCTGAACCTTTGGGTCGTGTCCGACAACCTGCGCAAGGGCGCCGCCCTCAACGCGGTCCAGATCGCCCAACTGCTGGACGAGACCGGCGTGATCAAGTCGTCATCGGGATATCGTTCGATCACGGTCTAGGCGGTCTCAACCGTCATGAACGCCCACGCACCCCCTGCCGACGGCCGCGCCGTCGGCACGGCCATCGCCTGCTACACCCTGTGGGGGCTTCTGCCGCTGCTGTTCATGGCGATGGCGGCGCACGGCTTCGGCGCGCCCGAAATCCTGGCGCACCGGGCGGTCTGGTCGGTCTTCGTTGCCGGCCTGGTCCTGCTGCTGGCCGGGCAATGGGGCGAGGCGCGCCGGGTGCTGGCCACGCCGCGCACCCTGGCTTGGCTGGCCCTGTCCGCGCTGCTGATCGGCACGAACTGGAGCCTCTACGTCTTCGCCACCACGCATCACGCGACGCTGGAGGCCAGCCTCGGCTACTATATCAATCCCCTGCTCAACATGGCGGCCGGCGCCGTGCTGTTCCGCGAGAAGATTGACCGCTGGAGCGCGCTCGCCATCGGTCTGGCCGCCATCGGGGTCGTGATCCAGACCATCGCCCTCGGGCATCTGCCGATCATCGGCCTGACACTGGCCGTCACCTTCTGCGCCTATGCGGTGATCCGAAAGCGCGTGCCCGCCTCGGCCCAGACCGGTCTGTTCGTGGAATGTCTGGTGCTGCTGCCCATCGGCGCGGTCTTCCTGGCCTGGTTGACCACCCACGGTCAGGCGGTCGGGTTCGCCTCGCCCTCCGGCCTGATCTGGGCGCTGGTGAACGGCCCGGCGACCGTGATTCCGCTGGCGCTGTTCGCCTGGTCGGCGCGGCGTCTGCCCCTATCGACGGTCGGCTTCATCCAGTTCCTGGCCCCCACGCTGCAGTTCGCCTGCGGCGTCGCGACCGGCGAGCCGCTGACCCTGCTGCGGATCGTCTCCTTCGTCTTCATCTGGGCCGGCGCCGGCGTCTTCGCCCTGGCCGCCTTCAATCGCAGCCGCGCCGCACGCGAGGCGTTGAAGACCACGGCGGAACCGGCGTAGCCTTCGCCCACACGGAGGCGAGGCCATGACGACCGCCCAACCGGGCCCCTGCGAAGGCGGACAGGTCCACGCCGCCGCCGAACCGGCCCATCCGCTGTCGGCGGCGCGCAAACGCTGGGTGCTGGCCGCGACGGTGCTGGGCTCCAGCCTGACCTTCATCGACGGCTCGGCGCTGGGCGTCGCCCTGCCCGCCGTACAGCGGGATCTCGCGGCCGGCACGGCGGCGGTCCAGTGGGTGTCGAACGCCTATCTGCTGACCCTCGGCGCTCTCGTTCTGATCGGCGGCGCGGCCGGCGATCGGTTCGGACGGCGGCGGGTCTTTCTGATCGGGGTCGCGATCTTCGCCCTGGCCTCCATCGGCTGCGCCCTGGCGCCCACCGTCCAAGCCCTGGTCGCCGGCCGGGCGATCCAGGGGATCGGTGCGGCCCTGCTGACGCCCGGCGCCCTGGCGGTGATCGGCGCCACCTTCCCGCCCGAGGAGCGCGGCAAGGCCTTTGGGACCTGGGCCGGGTTCGGGGCCCTGACCGGCATGGTCGGGCCGCTGATCGGGGGATGGCTGGCCGACGCCGCCGACTGGCGCGCCATCTTCTGGATCAACGTCCCGCTGGCGATCCTGACCGCCTTTGTGACCCTGGCCGCCACGCCCGAGAGCCGCGATCCCGACGCGCGCGGTCTGGATGGTCTGGGCGCGGTTCTGGCCGTCGCCGGGCTGGGCGCCCTGACCTGGGCCCTGACCGCCGCGCCCGATCTGGGGTTCGCATCGCCCGTCATCCTGGCCGGGCTGGTCGTGGGCGCGGCGCTGCTGGCCGCCTTTGTCTGGGCCGAGGCGCGCCAGAGCCACCCGATGATGCCGCTGGGCCTGTTTTCGTCTTCGGTGTTCAGCGGGATCAATCTGCTGACCCTGCTGCTCTATTTCGCCCTGGGCGGGGCGATGTTCTTCCTGCCCTTCGATCTGATCCGGGTTCACGGCTGGAGCGCGACCGAGGCCGGGGCCGCCATGCTGCCCTTCGCCGCCGTCATGGGCCTGTTTTCCGGCCTCGCGGGTCGGGTCGCCGATCGGTTCGGCGCGCGTCTGTCGCTCAGCGTCGGTCCGGCCCTGGCGGGGATCGGACTGGCGCTTCTGGCTGTGCCTGAGCCGGGCGCCGGCTATGTCGATGGACCGCTGGCGGGGATGACGGTGCTGGCGATCGGCATGACCCTGGCGGTCGGGCCGCTGACGGCGACGGTGATGGGGGCGGTCAAGGCGGGCCACACCGGCGTGGCCTCGGGCGTCAACAATGCAGTGGCGCGCGTGGCCAGCCTTCTGGCCGTCGCCCTCCTAGGCCTGGTGCTGTCTGCGGTCTTCGCCGGGGTCGCCAATCTGCCTGACGCCCGCGCCCAGCTGGCCCAGGGCATGTCGGGCGGCGCGATCACGCCCATCGCCCGCGACGCCTTCCACGCGGCGTTTCGGGCCGTGATCCTGACCTGCGCCGGCTGCGCGGGCTTGGCCGGCCTGATCGGCCTGCTGACCGCGCCCGGCCCGGTTCAGAAGGCGGCGTAAAGCGCGTCGAGCAACCGCTTGGCCCGAGGGTCGCCGATCAGGTGCGGCGACTGGCGCGTCATGACATAGGCCGCCGACAGTTTTCGCGAGGGATCGGCCATGACCATCGACCCGCCCCAGCCATAATGGCCAAAGGCGTCGTTCGGCCCGAACACCTTCAGTCCGTCATTGCGCATCAGACCCGCCGCCCAGCTGATCGTATAGGGCAGCACCTTGTCCGGCCCGTGGATGCGCTCGCGCGTCAGCTGATCCAACGTTCCCGCCGACAGCACCGACCGGCCGTCCAGCACGCCGCCATTGGCCACCACGCCCAGCATCTTCGCCAGGCCCAGGGCTGTGCCGTGCAGATTGGCCGACGGAATCTCCATCTCGCGCCAGGCCGCAGAACCGCGCCCGCCCGGCGCCGAGCCGCGATCCAGGAAGGCGGCCTGTTTGATCGGATCGATGGTCCCCAGGCTGGGCGCCGCCGTGGGTTTGCGCATCTGCGCCACCCGTCCATGCTCGCTTTCCGGCAGGCCGATCCACAGGTCCAGCTCCGCGAAGTCCTGGCGCAGCGCCTGGCCCATCGTCCGGCCGGTCGCGCGGCGATAGAGCTCATTGGCCAGATAGCCGACGGTGATCGGGTGATAGCCCGAGGCGGTGCCCGGCGCCCACATCGGCGCCTGGGCCGCCAGACGCGACAGAACCGCGGACACATCGAACCAGATCGTTGGATCGACCGCCTCGGAAAAGCCCGGTAGCCCCGACTGGTGGCTCATCAGCTGGGCGACGGTGACCTCCGCCTTGCCCGCCGCGCCGAACTCGGGCCACAGCGAGGCGACCGGCTGGTCATAGTCGATCTGCCCGGCCTCGACCGCGCTCGCCATCAGGATGGCCATCACCGCCTTGCCGGTCGAAAACACCGAGGTCAGGGTGGCGTCGGTGAACGGCGTCGTCCTGGCCGTATCCGCATGGCCCGCCCACAGATCGACGACCGCCTCGCCCTCGACCAGCACGCTGAACCGCGCCGCCTGCTCGTTCAGCCCCTCGGGCGTGTCGGTGAAGTTGGCGGCGAACGCCTCGCGCACGGCCTCGTAGCCGGGTGCGCAGACGCCGTGGATGTCGATGAGATCGGTCATGGGCCGGTCCTAGCGCGGCCATCGCCCACGAAAAAGGCCTCCCGCCAAAACGGGAGGCCTCAAATCGTTCGATCCTTCGACAGGATCAGGCCGCGACGACCTCGGTGGCCTGTTCGGCCAGGATGGTCAGGCCTTCGCCGTTCACGTCGGCGAAACCGCCGTGAACGTCGTACTGGGTCTTTGAGCCGTTGTTATAGACGGTCACCAGACCCTCGCGCAGGGCGGTCATGAAGGGCGCGTGGTCCGGCAACACGCCGAAGTCGCCCTCGACGCCCGGTGCATCGACCTGGTCCACGAGGCCCGAGAAGACCTCGCGTTCCGGCGAGACGAGGGAAAAGTTCAGTTTGCCAGCCATCAGTCCGATGTTCCGATTTGATAGGTGGCGACGGAAATCGGATAGGTCCCGCCCGTGCCCCATATCGCCATGTAAATCACGCTTTCGGCGACGTTCTTCCTGAAAAGAACACCCTTGCCGTTGACGTCGTTTGAATCGCTATCGAAGGTCCAAGTCTGTGTGGTCCTGGCCTTTGTGATGTAACCATCACCGGCTTCAGGCCCATTCAGGTCGAGCGCCGAACAGCTCTCGCCACCTGGTTGAGAGGGCCGCACCACCATAATCCGAACCGGGTCAATCGGCGTCCCGGACAAGGTGTAGGTTCGTGAAACCTCATCCGTTTGAACCGTCGATGCGGCTGACTTGAAGCCCTTCTGGAGAAAGAATCTCGCCTCATCCGAAGCGGGCGGAAAACGCCCTTCGGCCACGAAGGCCTCGCAGGCTCCCGCCATCGCCTCGAATTCTCCACCGACTTGGGCCTGCGCCGACAAGGGCGTCGCCAGAGCGAGAAGAATGAGGCTGACGAGAGCCTTGCTCATGATCAGGCTTCCGACGCCATCTTCTCGGCCTTGGCGACGGCCTCTTCGATGGAGCCGACCATGTAGAAGGCGGCTTCCGGCAGGTGGTCGTATTCACCGGCGACGATGCCCTTGAACGAGCGGATCGTGTCGGCCAGCTCGACGAACTTGCCGGGCGAGTTGGTGAACTGTTCGGCCACGAAGAAGGGCTGCGACAGGAAGCGCTGGATCTTGCGGGCGCGCGAGACGACCAGCTTGTCCTCTTCCGACAGCTCGTCCATGCCCAGGATGGCGATGATGTCCTTCAGGCCCTTGTACTGCTGCAGCACTTCCTGAACCGAACGGGCGACGTTGTAGTGTTCGTCGCCGATGACCAGCGGGTCCATGATCCGCGAGGTCGAGTCCAGCGGGTCGACGGCCGGGAAGATGGCCTGGGCGGCGATGTCGCGGCTCAGAACCGTCGTTGCGTCCAAGTGGGCGAACGAGGCGGCGGGCGCCGGGTCGGTCAGGTCGTCGGCGGGCACGTAGATGGCCTGGACCGAGGTGATCGAACCCTTCTTGGTCGAGGTGATGCGCTCCTGCAGGTTGCCCATCTCGGTGGCCAGCGTCGGCTGATAGCCCACGGCCGAGGGGATGCGGCCCAGCAGAGCCGACACTTCCGAACCGGCTTGCGTGAAGCGGAAGATGTTGTCGACGAACAGCAGCACGTCCTTGCCTTCTTCGTCACGGAAGTATTCCGCGATCGACAGGCCGGTCAGGGCGACGCGAGCGCGGGCGCCGGGGGGCTCGTTCATCTGGCCGTACACCAAGGCGCACTTGGAGCCCTCGGTCGAGCCGCCGTTTTTGGACGGGTCCACGTTCACGTTGGACTCGATCATCTCGTGATATAGGTCGTTGCCTTCGCGGGTGCGCTCGCCCACGCCGGCCAGAACCGAGTAACCGCCGTACGCCTTGGCGATGTTATTGATCAGCTCCTGCATGGTCACGGTCTTGCCCACGCCGGCGCCGCCGAACAGGCCGATCTTGCCGCCCTTGGTGTAGGGGCACATCAGGTCGATGACCTTGATGCCCGTGACCAGGATTTCAGACGAGGTCGACTGCTCTTCGAAGCTGGGCGCTTCCTTGTGGATCGGGCGGTATTCGGTGGTGGCGATCGGGCCGGCTTCGTCGATCGGCTGGCCGACGACGTTCATGATGCGGCCCAGGGTGCCGGGGCCGACCGGCGCCTGGATCGACGATCCGGTGTCTGTCACGGGCTGGCCGCGCGTCAGGCCTTCGGTCGTGTCCATCGAGATGGCGCGGACCATGTTCTCACCCAGGTGCTGGGCGACTTCCAGAACCAGGGTGAAGGGCTCGCCCGTCTTCTGGTCGATGTTCTGGGTGTGCAGGGCGTTCAGGATCGCCGGCAGGTGGCCGTCGAACTCGACATCGACGACGGCGCCGATGACCTGGGCGATCTTGCCCGTGGCGACGGCCGCGCCGGGCGCGGTCGCGGCGACAGGCGCCTTCTTGACGGCGGGCTTCTTGGCGGCGGGTTTCTTGGGGGCGACGGTGTCGGTCATGGTCAGGGTCCGTATCGGAATGTCTGTTCGGTCGGGATCAGAGGGCTTCGGCGCCGGCGATGATCTCGATCAGCTCGGTGGTGATCTGGGCTTGGCGCTTGCGGTTGTATTGCAGCGTCAGGGCGTTGATGAGGTCGCCCGCATTGCGCGTGGCGTTGTCCATCGCCGCCATCTGCGAGCCGAAGAAGCCGGCCTGGTTCTCATACAGCGCGGCCAGGATCTGGGTCGTCAGCGCGCGCGGCAGCAGGGTCTCCAGGATTTCCTCTTCCGAGGGCTCGTACTCATAGACCGCGCCGTTCAGGTCGATCGGCTGGGCGTCACCCTCGACCACGGCCGGGATCAGCTGCTTGGCCGTCGGGACCTGTTGGATCACCGACTTGAACTGGCTGTAGAACAGGGTGACCACATCGGCCTGACCCTCTTCGAACGCCGTGGCGATCATCTCGGCGACCGGCTGGGCCGACGGCAGGCCGATCGTCTTGTGGTCCGACAGTTCGAAGGTGTGGACCACCTTGTCGCCGTACAGACGCGCCAGCTGATCGCGCGACTTCTTGCCGACGGCGATGATCTTCACATCCTTGCCGGCGTTGATCAGGCTGTTGATCCGCTCGCGCGCGGCGCGGATGACGTTGGTCGAGAAACCGCCCGCCAGACCCTTGTCCGCTGTCGCCACGACGATCAGGTGGCGCTGATCCTGGCCCGTGCCCGATAGCATCTTGGGCGCGTCGGCGCCCGAGACGCCGGCGGCCAGATTGGCGATGACTGAGGCCATCTTCTGCGCATAGGGCCGGGCGCTTTCGGCCTGGTCCTGGGCGCGCTTCAGCTTGGCCGCGGCGACCATCTGCATGGCTTTCGTGATCTTCTGCGTGGCTTTCACGCTTCCGATCCGATTGCGCATTTCCTTGAGGCTGGCCATCCGGCGCTTACTCTCTCAGCTTACCAGACGGGTTCAGGCGAAGGTCTTGACGAAGGCGGCCAGGATGTCCTTCAGCTCGGCTTCGAGGTCCGAGGTCAGGTCCTTCTTGGTGCGGATGCCTTCAAGCAGGCTGGCGTGGTTCGCATGGATGCGCGCCAGCAGCTCCTTCTCGAAACGGCCCACGTCGCCGACTGCGATGCCATCGATGTAACCGCGCGTGCCGGCGTAGACCGAGACGACCTGCTCTTCCATCGCCAGCGGCGAATACTGCGGCTGCTTCAGCAGTTCCGTCAGACGGGCGCCGCGCGCCAGCAGCTTCTGGGTCGAGGCGTCCAGGTCCGAGCCGAACTTGGCGAAGGCGGCCATCTCGCGATACTGGGCCAGCTCGCCCTTGATCGAACCGGCGACCTTCTTCATCGCCTTGGTCTGGGCCGACGAGCCGACGCGCGACACCGAGATGCCGACGTTCACGGCCGGACGGATGCCCTGATAGAACAGGTCCGATTCCAGGAAGATCTGACCGTCGGTGATCGAGATCACGTTGGTCGGGATGTAGGCCGAGACGTCGTTGGCCTGGGTTTCGATGATCGGAAGGGCGGTCATCGAGCCCGAACCATAATCTTCGTTCAGCTTGGCCGAACGCTCCAGCAGGCGGCTGTGCAGGTAGAAGACGTCGCCGGGATAGGCTTCACGGCCGGGCGGACGGCGCAGCAGCAGCGACATCTGGCGATAGGCCACAGCCTGTTTCGACAGATCGTCATAGACGATCAGGGCGTGCATGCCGTTATCGCGGAAGAACTCGCCCATGGCGGTGCCGGCGAACGGGGCCAGGAACTGCAGCGGGGCCGGTTCCGACGCTGTGGCGGCGACGACGATGGTGTATTCCAGCGCGCCCGACTCCTCGAGGGTCTTGACGATCTGGGCGACGGTCGAACGCTTCTGACCGATGGCGACGTAGATGCAGTAGAGCTTGGCGCTCTCGTCGTCGGTCTTGTTGACGTTCTTCTGGTTCAGGATGGTGTCGACGGCGACGGCGGTCTTGCCGACCTGACGGTCGCCGATGATCAGCTCGCGCTGGCCGCGGCCGACGGGGATCAGGGTGTCGATGGCCTTCAGGCCGGTTTGCATCGGCTCGTGAACCGACTTGCGCGGGATGATGCCGGGCGCCTTGACGTCCACGCGGCGGCGCTCGGTGAACTGAATCGGACCCTTGCCGTCGATCGGCTCGCCCAGCGGGTTGACGACGCGGCCCAGCAGACCCTTGCCGACCGGAACGTCCACGATCTCGCCCAGGCGGCGCACGTCGTCGCCTTCGGCGATCGCGGCGTCGGCGCCGAAGATCACGGCGCCCACGTTGTCGCGCTCGAGGTTCAGGGCCATGCCCTTCACGCCGGCCTTGGTGAACTCGACCATTTCACCAGCCTGGACATTGTCCAGGCCGTGGATGCGGGCGATGCCGTCGCCGACCGACAGCACGCTGCCGACGTCGGAGACATCGGCTTCGACGCCGAAGTTGGCGATCTGCGACTTGAGGATGGCCGAGATTTCAGCGGCGCGGATGTCCATGACAGGCTCTCTGTTCTTCAGTCTTCTGCGGGTGCGCCGTTCAGGCGCGCATTCTTGGTGGCGGGAGCGCGTTTAGGCGCGCTTGAGGGCGAACTTCATCTGGTCGAGCTTGGTCTTCAGCGAGGCGTCGAACAGTTTCGAACCGACCTTGACCTTCAGGCCGCCCAGGATCGACGGATCGACGCGCGCGGTCAGTTCCGGCGCCTTGCCCAAGCTCTTGGACAGGGCGGCGGTGATGGCGGCGACCTGTTTGGCGTCCAGCGGCTGGGCCGAGACGACCTCGGCGGCGACCACGCCGGCGTGTTTGGCGTAGCGCGCCTCGAACCCGGCGATCACGGCAGGCAGATCATTGGCGCGATGGTTCTGACCCAGCAGACCCAGGAAGTTGGTCGTGGTTTGCTCGAACTTGGCCTTGACGGCGATAGCGACCAGACCCTTGGCCTGGTCGGGCGCGGCGATGACGGGCGAGGTGGCCAGACGACGCAGGTCGGCGCTTTCGGTCCAGGCCGCCTTGAGCGACTTCAGGTCGGCGCGGACGGCGTCCAGGCGGCCGGTTTCCAGCGCCAGGTCGAACAGCGCCTGTGCGTAGCGATCGCCGACTTCCGTCGTTCTGAAATCATCAGCCACTGATTAGGGTCCGAGGTCGTTGTGTCAGGGTCGCAACCGACTGCGAGGCTCGCAACGGTCAAAAGCTTGAAATGCTTACGGAAAGCACGACGGAGGCCGTATCCGTAAATACGCCCCCTTCAAGCCGGGCGCCTGATAGCACGGGGTTTCGCCGCTCGCAACATTGCGTGAAGGCGCACCGATGCCGCAGGGAGAAAGCGCACCGCCGTTTCCTTCCATACAGCGTGGGGAGGACGACCGCGC
Organism: Brevundimonas sp. MEB006b; assembly: GCF_030209705.1. Lineage (NCBI taxonomy): Bacteria > Pseudomonadati > Pseudomonadota > Alphaproteobacteria > Caulobacterales > Caulobacteraceae > Brevundimonas > Brevundimonas sp. MEB006b. The sequence goes on along the minus strand of NZ_JARVRL010000001.1, from coordinate 110,455 downwards.
CCAGGGGGGTGCGACCATGACGCCGCACCCCATCGCTTGATCGGAACCTGCGTCGGCCCTAGCGCTTTCCGCTCAAGCTTTGTCCTCCACCAGGAAACCCCATGCTCGACAGCATAACCCCCCTGCTCTCCGATCCGGCCGCCTGGGCCGCATTGGTGACCCTCATCGTGATGGAGGTCGTGCTCGGCATCGACAACCTGATCTTCATCTCAATTCTGTCGAACAAACTGCCCGAGCATCAGCGGCAGAAGGTGCGGCGCATCGGTATCGGCTTGGCGCTGATCATGCGTCTGGCCCTGCTGTCGATCATCGCCTGGCTGGTCGGTCTGGTGCAGCCGGTCTTCACCGTCATGGGCAATGAATTCTCTTGGAAGGACCTGATCCTGATCGCGGGTGGTCTGTTCCTGGTCTGGAAGGCGACCAAGGAAATCCACCACACGGTCGATCCCACCCCCAGCCACGATGTCATGGACAAGAAGGACGTGGTCATCGCCAACGCGGGCGCGGCCATCTTCCAGATCATCCTGTTGGACATCGTCTTCTCGATCGACTCGATCCTGACCGCCGTCGGCATGACCGAGCACCTGCCGATCATGGTCGTCGCCGTTCTGGTCGCCGTGACCGTCATGCTGCTGGCCGCCGACCCGCTGGCCAACTTCATCAACAAGAACCCCAGCGTCGTCATGCTGGCGCTTGGCTTCCTGCTGATGATCGGCATGGTGTTGATCGCCGACGGCTTCGGCTATCATGTGCCCAAGGGCTACATCTATGCGGCCATGGCCTTCTCGGCCGGTGTTGAGGCGTTGAACATGCTGGGTCGCAAATCCGCATCCAAGAAGGAAAAGGCCGAACTGGCCCGCAGCGAGGCGAACGCCGCCGAGGCCCGCGCCCAGAAGGCCGAGGCCGAAGCCGCCGCCGAGCGGGGCTGAGGCTCATGATGCGCCTGTCGTCCCGGCTCGCCGGCCTTGTCGCCGGTCTGCTGCTGACGACAGGCGTCGCCCTGCCGGTCAGGGCCGAAGTGCCGGTCCAGTCCTACGAGGTCGTGCGGGCCTATCCCCACGACACAGGGGCCTTCACCGAAGGCCTCTTCTTCCACGACGGCGGCCTTTACGAGAGCACGGGCCTGTATCCGTCCTTCATCCGCAAGGTCGATCTGGAGACCGGACGCGTGGAGCGTCAGCGCGACCTGCCGACCATCTATTTCGGCGAGGGCATGACCACGCTGAACGGCAAGCTCTACAGCCTGACGTGGCGAAACCACATCGGCTTCATCTGGAAGCTGGACGACTTCTCGCCTCTAGGCGGCTTCTCCTATCCGGGCGAGGGCTGGGCCCTGACCACCGACGGGCGCCGGCTGATCATGAGCGACGGCACAGACCAGCTGCGCTTTCTGGACCCCGAAACCCTGGCCGAGACCGGCCGCGTCTCCGTCACCGCCGACGGCCGGCCGCTGGATCAGATCAACGAACTGGAATGGATCGACGGCGAGGTCTTCGCCAATATCTGGCAGGACAACCGCATCGCGCGCATCGATCCCGAGACCGGCGTGGTCAAGGCCTTCATCGATCTGACCGCCCTGGTCCCTAATGGCGCGAACCTCGACCCCAACGACGACGTCCTGAACGGCATCGCCTGGGACGCGGCGGGCAAACGCCTGTTCGTTACCGGCAAACGCTGGCCGCAGCTGTTCGAGATCAAGCTGCGCTGATCCGCGCGAAGAAAAGGCCGGACGCTGCGACGCGCCCGGCCCTCTTCTTTTTCAGCCTCTGCCCCCGGCTCAGCCGTGCAGGTCGAACCGGTCGAGCTCCATCACCTTGGTCCAGGCCGCCACGAAGTCCGAGACGAACTTCCCTTCGGCGTCGGCCCCAGCATAAACCTCGGCCAGCGCGCGCAGCACGGCGTTGGAGCCGAACACCAGATCGACACGCGTGCCGGTCCACTTGGCTTCGCCCGTCTTGCGGTCGCGGCCTTCGAAGACGTCCTTGGCGTCCGAGGTCGCCGCCCACTTCACGTCCATGTCCAGCAGGTTGACGAACACATCGTTGGACAACACGCCCGGCCGCTCGGTCAGCACGCCGTGCGTCGCGCCGCCCGTATTGATGTTGATCGCCCGCAGGCCGCCGATCAGCACCGTCATCTCCGGCGCCGTCAGCGTCAGCCGCTGCGCCTGATCGATCAGCAGCGACTCGGCCGGCACGGCATAGCGGGCCTTCTGGAAGTTGCGGAAGCCGTCGGCCACCGGCTCCAGATAACCGAAGGATTCGACATCCGTGTCCGCCTGGCTGGCGTCCGTTCGGCCGGGCGTGAAGGGCACGCTGGCGTTATGGCCCGCCGCCTTGGCCGCCTGCTCGACGCCAGCATTGCCGGCCAGCACGATCAGGTCGGCCAAAGAGACCTTCTTGCCGCCCGTCTGCGCCTGATTGAACTCAGTCTGGATGCGCTCCAGCGTCTTCAACACCCGGTCCAGCTGTTCGGGCTGATTGACGGCCCAATCCTTCTGCGGCGCCAGACGGATGCGGGCGCCGTTGGCCCCGCCCCGCTTGTCCCCGCCGCGGAAGGTCGAGGCCGAGGCCCAGGCCGTGCCGACCAGTTCGGCGACGCTCAGGCCCGAGTCCAGCATCTTGGCCTTCAGAGCCGCCGCGTCCGTCGCGTCGATCAGCGGATGATCCACCTCCGGCACCGGATCCTGCCACAACAGGACTTCGCTCGGGACTTCCGGCCCGACGTAGCGCGAACGCGGCCCCAGATCGCGGTGCGTCAGCTTGAACCAGGCCCGCGCAAAGGCGTCGGCGAACGCTTGCGGATCATTCAGGAACCGGCGCGAGATCTTCTCGTATTCCGGGTCGAACCGCATCGACAGGTCGGTCGTCAGCATCGTCGGCCGCTTCTTCTTGTTCGGATCGTGGGCGTCGGGGATGATCTCGCCCGCGTCCTTGGCCACCCACTGATGCGCGCCCGCCGGGGACTTCTCCAGCTCCCATTCGAAGCCGAACAGGTTCTCGAAATAGAAGTTGCTCCACTGAGCCGGCGTCTGGGTCCAGGTGACTTCCAGGCCGCTGGTGATGGCGTCGGCGCCGTGCCCCGTGCCGAAGCTGGAGGTCCAGCCCAGGCCTTGCGCCTCCAGGCCGTCGCCTTCAGGCTCTGCGCCGACGTGGTCGGCAGGGCCCGCGCCGTGCGTCTTGCCGAAGGTGTGGCCGCCCGCGATGAGGGCGACCGTCTCCTCGTCGTTCATCGCCATCCGGGCGAAGGTGTCGCGGATGTCGCGCGCCGCCGCGATCGGATCGGGATTGCCGTCCGGCCCCTCCGGGTTGACATAGATCAGGCCCATCTGCACCGCCGCCAGCGGGTTCTCCAGATCGCGCGTATGCTCGTCGCCGTCGGCGTCATCGTCCGAAACCAGCACAGCCTCGTCGCCCGGCTTCACCACCCCGTCCGAGCCGTGGGCATAGCGTTCGTCGCCGCCCAGCCAGGTCGTTTCGCGACCCCAGTAGACGTCCTGATCCGGCTCCCAGGTATCGGCGCGGCCGCCGGAGAAGCCGAAGGTGCGGAAACCCATCGTCTCCAGCGCGACGTTCCCGGTCAGGATCATCAGGTCGGCCCACGAGATGGCCTGGCCGTACTTCTGCTTGATCGGCCACAGCAGGCGACGCGACTTGTCGATATTGACGTTGTCGGGCCAGGAGTTCAGCGGGGCGAACCGCTGCTGGCCCCGCCCGCCGCCGCCCCGACCGTCGCCGACGCGATAGGTGCCGGCGCTGTGCCAGGCCATGCGGATGAACTGCGGGCCATAATGGCCGAAGTCGGCCGGCCACCAGTCCTTGGAGTCCGTCATCAGGGCGCGCAGATCCGCCTTCAGCGCCTCATAGTCCAGCTTGGAAAAGGCCTCGCGGTAGTCGAACGACCCGCCGAGCGGATCGGACTTGGTCGAATGCTGGTTCAGCAAATCGACTCGCAACTGGTTGGGCCACCAATCGCGGTTCTGAACGCCGCCGCCTGCGACCGACCGGGGCGTCCGGCCGGAAAAGGGGCATTTGGCTTCGTCGGTCATGATGTTTTCTCCCTGCTGCTCTGGCGCACGACGGCGAGCGATTTTCCATCGCCCTGTAGATGATGGGGTCATACGACACGGGTCAAACGGATAAAGCCAATCGATTATCCTTGGCGTCAGCATAGGACGGGCCTATTTCGCTTCCATGCTCCCCACCCTGCGTCAGCTCCAGTATCTCAAGCTCCTGGCCGAACACGGCAGCTTCTCGCGCGCCGCCGAGGCCGCCCATGTCAGCCAGCCCGCCCTCAGCGCCGGGGTGCAGGAGCTTGAGCGCATTCTGGGCGCGCCGGTGGTCGAACGCGCGCGAGGCGCCGTGATCATGACCGCCGTTGGAGCCGAGGCCGTTCGCCGCGCCGAGGACGTCCTGGCCCGCACCGAGGATCTGGTCGAGGCGGCCAAGAACGCCGGCCGGCTGCTTTCGGGCCGCTTCCGCCTGGGCGTCATTCCGACCGTCGCCCCCTTCCTGCTGCCCGCCAAACTGCCGTCGGTGAAGGCCGCCTATCCCAGCCTGAAGCTCTACATCCGCGAGGACCTGACGCCCCGCCTCATCGCGGCGCTGAAGGCGGGTCAGATCGACGCCGCCGTCATCGCCCTGCCTTACGACGCGCCGGGCATCGCCCACGCCCGCATCGGCGATGACGAGATCATGGCCGCCGCCCCCGCCGACCATGCCCTGGCCGCGCCCGGCCCCATCCGTCCCGGCTCGCTGCGGGCCGAGGATCTGATCCTGCTCGAAGACGGCCATTGCCTGCGCGACCATGCCCTGGCGGCCTTGGACATCGAGGCCCCGCGCGGCGACGACGTCTTTGCGGCCACCAGCCTGCACACCCTGGTTCAGATGGTCGGCTCGGGCCTCGGCGTCTCCTTCCTGCCGAAAATGGCGGTGCAGGCCGGCCTGGCCGACAACCCCTCCGTCGCCATTCGCGCCTTCGAGAACCAGGCCGACGGCGCCCCGCCCCATCGCGAGATCGTCGTCGCCTGGCGCGCCGGCTCCAGCCGCGCCGCCGAGGCCCGGCTGCTGGCCGAGGCCCTGAAATTGGACTGAAGCTGGACTGAAACTGGACCGGCCCTGTTGACCTGAGCGCCGAACAGGCGACTTGGAATGCGCATGGCAACCGAAACCGTCTACATCGTCCAGGCCTATGTTCAGGGCCGGGGCAAGGCCCTCCGCGCCGAACAGCAGGTCGGCTGCAAGGACGCAGAAGAAGCGCGCCGCAAGGCCGAACGGCTGGCGCCCTTGCGTCTGGGCGTCGTCGCCTTCGCCATCTCGGCCGACACCGAAATGGGCGACTACGACGAAGAGCCGACGATCGTCTTCAAGTCCGGCCAGCTGCCGCCGCCGTTCAGCGACGCGGACTGACCGCCAGGCAACCCGCCCCGACAGGTCGCGTTTGCTTTCCTGACAACGGATCGGCGCCGCCCCGGGCGTCCGACCGAAGCCTCAGGACGCCCCATGGCCTATCGCACCCTCAATCCCTTCACCGAACAACTGGTCGAGGACTATCCCGAACACACCGACGACGCCGTCGAGGCCGCCTTGGCAAAAGCCGACGGGCTGTTCCATTCGGATTGGTCGAAGGGCGACATCCAGCCGCGCCTCGCCGTGCTGAAATCCCTGTCGGGCCTTCTGACCGAAAACCGCGACGACCTGGCCCGCACCATGGCCGAGGAGATGGGCAAGCCCCTGGCTCAGGGGCAGGGCGAGATTGATCTGTGCGCCGGCATCGCCGCCTACTATGCCGAGAAGGCGGCCGACTTCCTCAAGCCCGAAAAGATCGACAGCGAACTAGGCGAGGCCTGGGTCGAGTTTCACCCGATCGGCGTGCTGCTGGCGGTCGAGCCTTGGAACTTCCCGATCTATCAGCTGATCCGCGTGGTGGCTCCCGCCATCGCGGTCGGCAATCCCGTGCTCTACAAGCACGCGGGCATCGTGCCGCGCTGCGCCGCCCGGTTCGCCGAACTGGTGCGCGAGGCCGGCGCGCCCGAAGGCTTCGTCGCCAACCTCTACATCTCCTCGGACAAGGTCGCGGAACTGATCGGCGACGACCGCATCCAGGGCGTGGCCCTGACCGGATCGGAGGGCGCCGGCGCCAAGGTCTCGGCCCGCGCCTCCGAAATGCTGAAGAAGTCCACGCTGGAACTGGGCGGCAGCGATGTGTTCGTGGTGCTGGACGACGCCGACATCGAAAAGGCGGTCGCGGCAGGCGTCGAAGGCCGCCTGTCCAACGCCGGACAGGTCTGCACCGGCTCCAAACGCTTCATCGTCCAGAAGTCGGTCTCCGACGCCTTCATTACCGGCTTCGTCGAAGGCATGAAGAAGGCCGTCATGGGCGATCCGCTGGACGAGGCCACCGACCTGGGCCCGCTGTCGTCCGAGGATGCGCTGAAGACCCTGACCAAACAGGTCGACGAGGCGATCCAGCACGGCGCCAAGGCGCTGACCGGCGGCAAGCCCGCCGACCTCACCGGCTTCTTCTACGAGCCGACCGTCCTGACCGACGTCGCGCGCGATAACCCGGCCTTCTATCAGGAGTTCTTCGGCCCCGTCGCCCAGGTCTTCGTGGTCGAGGATGACGATGCGGTCGTGGCCCTGGCCAACGATTCTCACTTCGGCCTGGGCGGCTCGATCTTCTCGGGCGACACGGACCGCGCCCGCAAACTGGCCTCTCGGATCGAGACCGGCATGGTCTTCATCAACACCACCACGACCTCCATGCCCGAACTGCCGTTCGGCGGCGTCAAACGCTCGGGCTTCGGCCGCGAGTTGGGCGATGTCGGCATCAAGGAGTTCGTGAACCGCAAGCTGGTGGTCGTCAGCGCCGACTGACCACCGCCTTTCGGCAAACCGAAGAGGGCCGGCGGATCGCTCCGCCGGCCCTCTTTTCTTGTCTGGATGAACCGCGACCTATTCGGCGGCGATCGGCGCTTCGGTTTCCGGGCCGCGCGCCAGGTTGCGCAGCACGTAGGGCATGACGCCGCCGGCCAGCAGATAGTCCAGCTCGGTCTGGTTATCGATGCGGCAGCGCACGGGGAAGCGAGCCATCTTGCCGTCCGACGGGCGGAACAGCTCGACCCACAGGTCCTGACGCGGCTTCAGCTTGCCGATGTTGGCGTCCGACAGGCCGCGGATCGTGACGATTTCCTCGCCCGTCAGACCCAGCTTCAGCCAGCCGTCCTGCTTGAACTGCAGCGGCACGACGCCCATCCCGACCAGGTTCGAACGGTGGATGCGCTCGAAGCTCTCGGCGATGACCGCGCGAACGCCCAGCAGACGCGTGCCCTTCGCCGCCCAGTCGCGCGACGAGCCGGTGCCGTATTCCTTGCCGGCGAAGACGACCAGCGGGCGGCCTTCCGACTGATACCGCATGGCCGCGTCATAGATCGACATGGTGTCGCCCGACGGGAAGTGCTTGGTCACGCCGCCTTCGATCTCGGGCGTGATGCGGTTCTTGATGCGGATGTTGGCGAAGGTGCCGCGCATCATGACTTCGTGGTTGCCGCGACGGGCGCCGTAGCTGTTGAACTCGGCCGCCTCGACGCCGTGGTTGGTCAGATAGACGCCGGCGGGCGAGGTCTTCTTGATCGAACCGGCCGGAGAGATGTGGTCGGTGGTGATCGAGTCGCCGAAGATGGCCAGGACGCGCGCCTCGACGATGTCCTGGACCGGGGTCAGGTCCATCGACAGGCCTTCGAAGTAGGGCGGGTTGGCGACGTAGGTCGAGCTGTCGTCCCACTCATAGGTCTGACCGCCGGTGACCTTGATCGCCTGCCAGTGCTTGTCGCCCTTGAACACGTCCTTGTAGCGTTTGGCGAACATGGCCGGGGTGACGGACTTGCGCTGGATGTCGGCGATTTCCTGCGTGGTCGGCCAGACGTCCTTCAGGAAGACGTCGTTGCCCTTCTTGTCCTGACCGATCGGATCCTTAGTGATGTCGATCCGCATCGAGCCGGCGATGGCGTAGGCCACGACCAGCGGCGGCGAGGCCAGATAGTTGGCCTGGACGTCGGGGTTCACGCGACCTTCGAAGTTGCGGTTGCCCGACAGGACCGAGGTCGCGACCAGGGCGTTGTCGTTGATCGCCTTGGAGATGGCCGGATCCAGCGGACCCGAGTTGCCGATGCAGGTGGTGCAGCCGTAGCCGACCAGGTTGAAGCCCAGGGCGTCCAGATCCTTCTGCAGGCCGGCGTCGGTCAGATAGTCGGTCACGACCTGCGAGCCGGGGGCCAGCGAGGTCTTGACCCAGGGCTTGGCCTTCAGGCCCAGCGCATTGGCCTTGCGCGCCACCAGACCGGCGGCGATCAGGACCGACGGGTTAGAGGTGTTGGTGCAGGAGGTGATGGCAGCGATGACCACGTCGCCGTCGCCGACGGTGAACTTCTGGCCATCCACCGAGACACGCTCGGCGTCAGACGGACGGGCGAAGACGTCGGTCAGGGCGGTTTCGAACGCCGGAGCGGCGGTGGTCAGTTCGACGCGGTCCTGCGGACGCTTCGGACCCGCCAGCGACGGCACGACGGTCGAGATGTCCAGTTCCAGCACGTCGGTGAAGACCGGGTCTTCCGAATTCTCGTCGATCCACAGGCCCTGGGCCTTGGCGTAGGCTTCGACCAGGGCGACGCGCGCCTTGTCGCGGCCCGTGGCGGTCAAATAGCCGATGGTGGCGGCCGAGACCGGGAAGAAGCCGCAGGTGGCGCCGTATTCCGGAGCCATGTTGGCGATGGTCGCCTGGTCCTCGATGGTCATGTTCGGCAGGGCGTCGCCGAAGAACTCGACGAACTTGCCGACCACGCCCTTCTTGCGCAGCATCTGGGTGACGGTCAGCACCAGGTCGGTCGCCGTCGTGCCTTCGGGCATCGCGCCCGTCAGCTTGAAGCCGATGACCTCGGGGATCAGCATCGGGATCGGCTGGCCCAGCATGGCCGCCTCGGCCTCGATGCCGCCCACGCCCCAGCCCAGGACGGCCAGGCCGTTGATCATGGTGGTGTGGCTGTCGGTGCCGACGACGGTGTCGGGATAGGCGACGGTCTTCTTGCCTTCGTCCAGGGTCCAGACGGTCTGGGCCAGGTTCTCCAGGTTTACCTGGTGGCAGATGCCGGTGCCGGGCGGCACGACGCGGAAGTTGTTGAAGGCCGACGAACCCCAGCGCAGGAAGTTGTAGCGCTCGATGTTGCGCTCATATTCACGCTCGACGTTCTGGCCGAAGGCTTTCGATGTGCCGAAGTTGTCGACCATGACCGAGTGGTCGATGACCAGATCGACCGGCACCAGCGGGTTGATCTTGGCGGCGTCGGCGCCCAGGGCGCTCATGGCGTCGCGCATGGCGGCCAGATCGACCACGGCGGGCACGCCGGTGAAGTCCTGCATCAGAACGCGGGCCGGCCGGAAGGCGATCTCGTGCTCGACCGAGCCCTTGTTCTCAACCCAGGCGGCGACGGCCTTCAGGTCGTCTTCGGTGACCGAAACGCCGTCCTCGTTACGCAGCAGGTTCTCCAGCAGCACCTTCATCGAGCGCGGCAGGCGGGAAATCCCGGTCAGACCGGCTTCCTCGGCGGCGGGAAGGCTGTAATAGGCGTATTTCTTACGCCCGACGGAAAGGTCCTGGCGGGTCTTGAAGCTGTCGATCGACGGCATGGAGAGTTCCTCTGGTCAGCGCCGCCCGACAATCCGGTTGCGCCTTCGCGCGGCAGACGCAGCGGCTCACAGGGCCCCTGCGCGCGCGGCGAAAGCCTGCTGCGGCGACCGTGCCTATAGCCCCGCCGCGCCGCACCGTCCATGTGTCCACACCCCTGACGTGGACATTGAGAAGGGTTCGCAGATTTGGCGCGGCGGGTGAAACGCGATGATCCACACCCTCACCCTCTCCGCCCTGACTGTCTCGCGCGGCGAGCGTCGGCTGTTTCACGGCCTCGACCTGACCTTGCGCGCCGGCGAGGTGCTGGCCCTGACGGGCGCAAACGGGGCGGGCAAGACCAGCCTGCTGCGCGCGATCGCCGGCCTGTTGCGGCCAGACGCCGGGACGGTCGCCTTCCAGGACGCCGACGGCAATAAGTTGGATGACCGGCAGGCGCGCGGACGCGAAACCCATTTTCTCGGCCATCTGGACGGGCTGAAAGGCGGCCGCAGCGCGCGCGAAGAGCTGGGGTTTCAGTGCGACTGGTTGGGCCACACCCAGTACGGCGTCGACCATGCCGTCGAGGCCTTCGGCCTGAAGCCACTTCTGGACTTGGAGGTCCGGCGTCTGTCCGCCGGTCAGCGCCGCCGCCTGGCCATGGGCCGGTTGGTCGGATCCCCGCGCGCCCTGTGGCTGCTGGACGAGCCCATGGCGCCGCTGGACACGCGCTGGCGCGAAGCCTTCGCCGAGCAGATGCAGCGTCATCTGGACGCCGACGGCCTGATCGTCGCCGCCGTCCACGACCCCCTGCCGCTGCCGACCCGCTCTCTCGATCTGGGGGCGCTGAAATGAGCCGCCGCGACGCCGATCAGGAACCGCGTCCGCCCGGTCTGCGCGGCGCGACGCGCGTGCTGCTGGAGCGCGAGCTGGATCTGGCCTGGGGCGGGGGCGGCGGCCCGTTGCTGGCCTGCGGCTTCTTCGCCTGTCTGACCGCCGTACTGCCGCTGGCGGCCGGCGGCGATCCGCGCACGCTCGGCCCTGTCGCCGGCGGCGTCGCCTGGTTGGCGCTCGCCCTTGCGTCCCTGCTGTCGCTGGAGCGGCTGTTCGAGCGCGACATGGAGGACGGGGCGCTGGATCTGCTCGCCCTCGGCCATCTGGCGCTGGAGCAGGTCGTCCTGATCAAGGCCCTGGCGCAGTGGATCGCCGTCGGTCTGCCGCTTGCCCTGACCGCCCCCGTCGCCGCCCTGGCGCTTGGCCTGCCCGCGTCGCTGACGCCGCTGGTCGCCCTGACCGCCCTGATCGGCGGGGCCGGTTTCGCCTTCACAGGCGCGCTGGGCGCCGCCCTTGCGCTGGGTGCCAAGCGTGGCGGGCTGCTGATCGCCGTCGTCGTCCTGCCGCTGTTCATTCCCCCGGTCGTCTTCGGCGCTGGCGCCCTGGAGCGCGCTGGATCGGGCCAGCCGGTCGGCCCGGCGCTGGCCTTGCTCTGCGCCTACGTCCTGTTCGCCGCCGTCGTCGCGCCCTTCGCCGGAGCCGCCGCCGTTCGCAACGCGCAAGGGTGAGCTTGCCCGTCGCCCCTTCGCCGCGTAAGCGCTGAACCGATGTTCGGCCTGTCCAATCCGCAGCGCTTCATGGCCTTCACCGGCCCGTTGACGCCCGTTCTGTGGGGGCTCGCCGCCGTGCTGCTAAGCGTCGGCGCCTGGCTCAGCTTCACCGTTCCGGCCGATTATCAGCAAGGCGACACGGTGCGGATCATGTTCGTCCATGTCCCCGCCGCCACCCTGGGCCTGGGCGCCTATGCGGCGCTGGGCGTGTCCAGCTTCTTTGCGCTGGTCTTCCGTCACGCCCTGGCCGACGCCGCCGCCCGCGCCGCCGCCCTGCCGGGCGCGGCTTTCACGGCCCTGGCCCTGTTCACCGGCTCGCTGTGGGGCCAGCCGATGTGGGGGACCTGGTGGGTGTGGGACGCGCGCCTGACCAGCGTTCTGGTGCTGTTTCTCTTCTACCTCGGCTATATGGCGCTGAGAGCCTCGATCGATGACGAGCAAAAGGCTGGGCGCGCCGCCGCCGTCCTGGGTCTGGTCGGCCTGATCAATCTGCCGATCGTGAAATTCTCGGTCGATTGGTGGAACACCCTGCACCAGCCCGCCAGCTTTCTGAACCCCGGATCGTCGGGCTTGGACCCCGTCTATCTGCCGCCCTTCCTGACCATGCTGGCGGCCTACGGGGTTCTTTTCCTCGCCCTGTGGCTGACGGCCATTCGCACCGAGATCCGCCGCCGCCGCGTCATGACCCTGCGCGCGCGTCTGGCTCAGGAGGCCTGAAGCCATGCTCGATCTCGACATGACCCCTTACGCCGCCTTCGTCTGGCCCGCCTGGGGCGTCAGCGCCCTGGTGCTGACCGTCCTGACCGTCCGCGCCGTCGTCGCCTGCCGCAAATGGAAGCGCGAACTGGCCCGGCTTGAGGCAGACCAAGGCACACACCCAGAAGCAGCGGACACCAACCGCCCTCAAGCAGCGCGAAGCGCGATAGGGCCAAAAGAAACAGGGCTTCGCCCGTGAACCGCTGGCTGGCCCTGATCCCGCTGGCGGTCCTCGCGGCTCTGGCGGCCTTGTTCGTCGGGTGGTCGCTGAAGCGCGATCCGGCGTTCAAGCCCGACGCCCTGGTCGGCCAGACCATCCCCGAGACGGTCCTGCCCCTGCTGTCGGGCGACCAGGCGGGACCGGGCAATCTGGACCTGAAGACCGCCGGCGTCGGCCGGCCCATGCTGGTCAATGTGTTCGCCTCCTGGTGCGCGCCGTGCCGGATCGAACATCCCAAGCTGCTGGCGCTGAAGGCGCGCGGCGTCGCCGTAGTCGGCATCGCCTACAAGGACGAGCCGGTCGCCACCCGCGCCTTCCTCGACGAACTGGGCGACCCCTATGCCATGGTGCTGGTGGACCGCGAGGGTCGCGCGGGTCTCGACCTCGGCATCTCCGGCGTGCCCGAGACCTTCGCCGTCGACGCCATGGGGCGCATCACCGCCAAACAGTCCGGCCCCTTGCTGAACGACGCCGACATCGACCGACTGGTCGCCTCCATGCAGGCCCCGCCCCGCCCCGCGCCGACAAAGCGGTGAGGCGGCGTTAACCCTTTTTCGAGGGTTTCCGTTAACCATGTCGGCATGAGCGCGATTCGTCCCGGCCTGCCTCTGAACACACCCGCCCAGGGCCTTGATCTGCCGAGCGGCCGCAGCGCTCAGGCGGCCTTCTTCCGCGCTGCAATGGAGCAGACTGCGGCGCCCAAGCCGCCGGTCCCGGCCGCCGCCGTCATGTCCACGATCCGAACCGCCAACCCGGCCCGGCCGGTGGAGGCGCCCCCCGCCCCGGCCCAGCGCGAGGAGCCGCGGATCATGCGCCCCGGCTCCTACCTCGACATCCGGGTCTGATCAGTTCCAGCCGCGGCTGGCGATATATTGCTGCAACGCCTCGATCCGGGTCGCATCCGAAGGGTGGGTCGAAGCGAACTGCGGCGTCTGGGTCTGACGCTGCGCCGCCATCAATCGCCATAGCGCCACCGCCTGCGACGGCTTGAAACCGGCCCCGGCCATATAGTCCACGCCCAGACGGTCGGCCTCCAGCTCGTCGCGCCGCGAATAGGGGAGCAGAAGGCCGTACTGGGCGGCCAGACCGCCATAGGCGTTGACCGCATCGCCATAGCGACCCGCCGCCCCGCCGACAGCCGCCAGACCGACGCTGGTCACCGTCTGGTTCGAGGCGCGCTCGGCCGCATGGTTGGCGACGACGTGCCCGATTTCGTGACCGATCACGCTGGCCAGCTGGTCGTCATTCTGGACCAGGGCCAACAGGCTGGTCGTCACGCCAATCTGGCCGGACGGCAGGACGAAGGCGTTGGGGCTGGCTTCCGTGAACACCGCATAGTCCCAGGTCCGACCGCCCAGACCCGCCGCCTGGACCAGACGGTCGCCGACGCGCCGGATTCGGTCGACCTGCGCGCCGGTCGTCATCACGCCTGGCTTGGCGATAGCTTCTCGCCAGGCCGCGGTCGATTGCTGGGACAGGGCGGCGTTGTCCACCAGCAGCAGCTGATTACGGCCCAGGGCTTCGTTATAGGCGCAGGCGGACAGGGCCGAGGCCGCGACGGCGGCGGCCAGGACAAGGGCGGAACGGCGGGGCAGGATCACGGCGGCGGCCTCTTCGAGCAGGACGAAACAGCAAGGCAAATGGTCGCGCTGGGCCTGAGGTTCCACCGTCAATCGATCGGCGTGGCGCCCAGCAGGGTTCGGCATGCCTCCGCCTCGGCCGCCAGGGCCTTGCGCTTGGCCTCCCCGAACTTCTCCAGCGTGCGATAGGGCATGGCCAGCCGCACATTGTCCCGCAGCCGGCCGCGATTGCGCTCCAGAAAGCCCCAGTACAGCCGGTTGAACGGGCAGGCGGCATCGCCGCTCTTGCTCTTCACGTCGTAGCGACACGCCCCGCAGTAGTCGCTCATCCGGTCGATATAGGCTCCCGAGGCCGCATAGGGCTTGGACCCTACGATGCCGCCATCGGCGAATAGGGCCATGCCGCGCGTATTGGGCATCTCGACCCATTCATAGGCGTCGGCATAGACACACATGTACCAGTCGTCGACCTGATCGGGATGCACGCCCAGCAGCAAGGCCAGATTGCCCGTCACCATCAGCCGCTGGATATGGTGGGCGTAGGCGTTGTCGCGCGTGGTCTTCACCACGTCGGCGACACAGGCCATGTCGGTCTCGCCGGACCAATAGAACCAGGGCAGCTTGCGGTCCGCGTCCAGGAAGTTGCGCGCCCGATACTCCGGCGCCTTCAGCCAGTAGATGCCGCGCACGAACTCGCGCCATCCCAGGATTTGCCGGATGAAGCCTTCGACCGCGTTCAGGGGCGCCTTTCCCGCCCGATAGACCGCCTCGGCGCGCTTGCAGACGTCCAGAGGATCCAGCAGGCCCAGGTTGATCGACGTCGAGATCAGCCCATGCCACATCCATGGCTCATTCTCCGCCATCGCGTCCTGCCAGTCCCCGAACGACGGCAGGACATCCTTCAGGAAGTGCTTCAGCGAAGCTTCCGCCTCCTGCCCCGTTGTAGCCCAGCCGAACCCGTCCAGCGAGCCGAAATGGTCGCCGAACAACCGCTCGACATCCGCGATCGCCTCGCACGCCACGGCGTTGGGCGGGATGCGCAGGCGATCGGGCGGCGTCACGCCCTTGGCCAGCTTCTTGCGGTTCTCGGCGTCATAGTTCCAGCGCCCGCCCTCCGGCTGATCGCCGTCCATCAGTATGCCCGTCGCGCGGCGCATCTCGCGATAGAAGAACTCCATGCGCAGCTGCGACTTGCCCGAGGCCCAGCGGCGAAAACGGTCGTGGCTGCTGATGAAGCGGCGATCCTCGCGAATCTCGACCGGCAGCCCCGCCCCTTCCGCAAAGGCGGCCAGATGCTCGGCCAGCCGCCACTCGCCGCATTCGGTCATCACCACCGTTTCATAAGCGCCGTCGTCCAGCGCCCGGGCCAGTTCGCCAGTGATCGAGCCGCTGTTGTCCGCATCGTCGATGCGCACATAGCGCACATTGACGCCCCGCCCCTTCAGCCGCTCGGCGTGATTGCGCATGGCGGCGAAGACCAGGGCCAGCTTCTGCTTGTGATGCCGGACATAGGTCGCCTCGTCGCGAACCTCGGCCATCAGAACCGTGTCGACGTCCGGGTTCAAATCCTTCAGCGCCGACAGGTCGTCCGACAGCTGATCGCCCAGCACCAGCCTAAGCACGGACATGCGTTATTCCCATCACCGGGCCCATTTGCGAGCGAGAGACTGAAGTCGAGGACGCAGGCGAAGGAACACCCGGTACGCCTGCTCCAACGCCGCAAGGACTGAGGGGATGCGTGCGGCCAGGCCCAGCGGCCGCAACAGCGGGATCGCCCGCCACATCGCCGCGAACGCCGCCGCGCCCGACAGCAGTCTTCCGTTCTCCGTCGCGTGGAATCGCGCCAGCAGCGTCTCGCGATCCAGCGGGCAGCTTGTCTGACCATCCGACACATCGACGAAGCGGATCGCGCCGCGTCGATCCAGCCGGCGCATCAGGGCGATCTCGCGTCGACACAGGGGACAGCCGCCATCATACCAGACGAGCAAGGGAGTCATGACGGGCGAAGGCTCTCGGCGACGGCGAACGGGCTCGCCATCCTATACGGGCGTCCTCTACAGTCTGGATCGCAACCCGCCTCGACAGGTGTCCGATGACGATTGAACCCAGCGGCCGACATCGCTTGCCGCCGCTCGCCCGCATCCTGGGTTTCGCCGGCCTGCTGCCCCAGGCGGCGGCGGTCGTCGTCCTCCTTGCAGGCGATGCTGACCAGCAGACCGTCGCCCTCGGCCTGGCCTACGCCTACGCCGCCCTAATCTTCAGCTTCCTAGGCGGCGTCTGGTGGGGACTGGCGGCTGCGACGGGCCTGAAGGCGCCCAAATGGGTCTGGATCGCCTCTGTGGCGCCCTCGCTTCTCGCGCTGGCGACCAGCGTCGTCTGGGCGGCGGGTTCCGATCCGGCCGTGTCGCTGGTCATGCTGGGCGTCTTCATCGCCGCCAGCGTCCTAATCGATCTGAAGCTGAAGGCGGCCGGTCTGACGCCCGAGGGCTGGCTCGCGCTGCGCGCGCCGCTGTCGATCGGCCTGGGCGCGCTGACGCTCGTCGCCGGACTGATCTGAAAACATCTCAGGCAGCGGTCAAAAAAATCGGGGCCTGCCGCAACCGACAGGCCCCTGATTTTATTCGTCTCGACTTGGAGCGGGCGAAGAGATTCGAACTCTCGACCCCAACCTTGGCAAGGTTGTGCTCTACCACTGAGCTACGCCCGCACTCCGTAGGAGCTAGGTGCGCTCCCCGTCGAGGAGGGGGCGTATAGCGGAGGGTTGATCGGTCCTGCAAGAGAGAATTTGCAAAAAGCGATCAAGTCCCGCTCACGCCCCCCGCGCCTCAGCGCGGCGCCAGACGAATGGCGCCGTCCAGACGGATGCATTCGCCGTTGATGTAGATGTTTCGCGCCAGCTCCAGCACCAGCGACGCATAGTCGGCCGGCGTGCCCAAGCGGCTGGGGAACGGGATGGCGGCGGCCAGGGCGTCCTGGATCTTCTGGTCCATGCCGGCCATCATCGGCGTCCACATGATCCCGGGCAGGATGGTGTTGCAGCGCACCCCTTCCTGGGCCAGATCGCGCGCGATCGGCAGGGTCATCGCATAGACGCCGCCCTTGGACGCCGAATAGGCCGCCTGGCCGATCTGGCCGTCCTGCGCCGCCACCGAGGCGGTGTTGACGATCAGGCCGCGCTCGCCATCCGCCATCGGCTCCAGCGTCACCATGCCCGCCGCCGACTGCGACAAAACGCGGAAGGTGCCGAACAGGTTGACCCGTACGGTGCGCTCGAACTGGGCCATGTCATGGGCCTTGATCTCGCCGGTGTCCTTCTTGCGCGATACGGTCTTCTGGCCTGTGGCGATGCCGGCGCAGTTGACGGTCAGACGTTCCTGGCCGTGGGCGGCGCGGGCCTTTTCGAAGGCGGCGGCGACCGAGGCGTCGTCGGTCACGTCCACCTGGCAGAAGACGCCGCCGATCTCTTTCGCGATTTCCTCGCCGCGTTCGGCGTTCAGGTCGAACAGGGCGACCTTGGCCCCCGTCGCCGCGATGGCGCGCGCGGTGCCTTCGCCCAGGCCCGAGGCGCCGCCGGTGACCACTGCGGCGATGGTGTTGTCGAGTTTCATCCTGATCGTTCCTATATTGTCGTGAACCTGAGTTTCGTTTGAGGATTTAGCGGCCATGACCGCCAAAGCCAAACCCGCCGATCCGTCGGATGTCCTGGACCCGAAAAAGGCGCTCGTGCCGTCGGTGGTGAAGATCAACGAGGCCCGCGTGGCCAAGGGCTTCTGGCCCAAGATCCAGCGCACGGCCGCCCGCATTCCCTTTGCGGACCAGGCCCTGGCCGCCTGGTACGCCGCGCGCGATCCGCAGACGCCGATGGCGGCCAAGGGCATGATCTTCGCGGGCCTGGCCTATTTCGTCATGCCGGTGGACGCCATTCCCGACATCTTCGCGGGCATCGGTTATACCGACGACGCGGCCGTCATCACCGCCCTTCTGGCCCTAGTCGGCGCCAACATCAAACGCCGCCACCGCGACCAGGCCGAGGACGCGGTCCAGCGGCTGAAGGCGAAATAGCTCAGCTCTCGACTGTCACCACGATCTTGCCCAGCGCCTGACGGTCGCCCAGGGCCTTGATCGCCTCGCCGGCCTTTTCCAGCGGGAAGGTCTTTGAGACCCGCGGCCTGATCTTGCCGTCGGCGTACATCTGCATCAGTTCGGCCATGTTGGCGGCGTGGGCCTTGGGATCGCGCATCACCGCCGCGCCCCAGAAGACGCCGATCACCGACACCGACTTCAGCAGCGTCAGGTTCAGCGGCAGGGACGGAATGCCCGCCGGGAAGCCGACCACCAGATAACGCCCGTTCCAGTCCATGGCCCGCAGCGCCGGATCGGCATAGTCGCCGCCCACCGCGTCATAGACCACGTCCGCCCCGTCGCGGCCGGTCGCCAGCTTGAACTCGCCCGACAGTTCCTTCTGCGCCGCCTTGTCCATCGGTCCCGACGGATAGATCAGGCCGTTGTCGGCGCCCAATTCGAGCGCGAACTCGACCTTGTCGTTGGTCGAGGCGGCGGCGACCACCTTGGCCCCCATAGCCTTGCCCAGTTCGACGGCGGCGGCGCCGACGCCCCCGGCCGCACCCAGCACCAAGAGGGTTTCGCCCGCCTTCAGCTGCGCCCGGTCCTTCAGCGCATAGTAGCTGGTGCCATAGGTCATGATCAGGGCCGCCGCCTCTTCGAAGCTCATGGCGTCGGGGATGGGGATGACCGTCTCGGCCCGCACCGCCAGCCGCTCGACCAGCCCGCCCCAGCCCGGCACGGCGATGACCCGGTCGCCCTTGCGCACGCCCTTGACGCCCTCGCCCACCGCCTCGACCACGCCGGCGACTTCGGCGCCCGGCGAGAAGGGCCGCTCGGGCCGGAACTGGTATTTGTCCTCGATGATCAGGGTGTCGGGATAGTTGATCCCCACCGCCTTGACCTCGATGATCACCTCGCCTGTCTTGGGCGTCGGGTCGAGCACGTCCTCCACGACCAGGGTTTCGGGGCCACCAGGCGTCTTGGACAGAACAGCGCGCATCTTTCCTCCTTGGCCGACATGGCGCGGCCTTCATCGCGACGCTAAAGAGCGCCACGCCCGTTTGAAAGAGGCGATAAAGACAAGGCTCAGGAAGACGACATGACCGCCCTCATCCTCCACGGCGGCGCCGGCGCCCGGCGCGAACGCAACTACGACGCCGAGGTCCTGCATATGCGCGAGGTGGTGGAAGCCATGAAGGTTCGTCTGGACGCTGGCGAAAGCGCCTTGGACGTCGCCACCGCCGCCGTCGTCATGCTGGAGGATTCCGGTCTATACGTCGCGGGCAAGGGCGCCTCGCCCAATCTGGCCGGCGCCTATGAGCTGGACGCCAGCATCATGGACGGATCGACCAAACGCGCTGGCGCCGTCGCCGCACTCCAAGGCTTCCGCAACCCCGTCGTCGCCGCCCGCGCCGTGATGGACCGCACACCCCACGTCATGCTGGTCGGCGAGGGCGCGGCCTTGTTCGCCCACGACCAAGGGCTGGAGCCCATCGCTGACGAGGCCGCTTGGTTCACCGGGGCGGGCAAGGGTGAGGACAACCATCCGCCCGGAACCCTCAGCCACGGCACCGTCGGCGCCTGCGTGCTGGACAGCCAGGGCCGTCTCGCCGCCGCCACCTCGACCGCCGGCGTCTTCGGCAAGATGCCGGGCCGCGTCGGCGACACTCCGATCCCCGCCGCCGGAACCTGGGCCGACGCCCACGCCGCAACGTCCTGCACCGGCCAGGGGGAATATTTCATCCGCGTCGCCGCCTCCGCCCAGGTCGCCTGGCGCGTCGCCGCCGGCCAGACCTTGGCCCAAGCGACCCAGGCCGTGATCGACGAAATCGGATCCATGGGCGGCGACGGCGGCATGATCGCTCTGGACGCCGCCGGAAACATCGCCGCCCCCTTCAACAGCCAGGGCATGAAGCACGCCTGGCTGACGCCCGCCGGCGAGATCGGCGTCCAGGTCTTCCGCGACTAGGTCTTTGCGGACATCACGTCGGAAATGGTGGTCAGCAGAACCTTCAGATCGACGGGCTTGCTGACCACCGCGTCCATGCCCGCCGCCAGATAGGCCTCGACCTGCTCCACCATCGCATTGGCCGTCAGGGCGATGATCGGCGTGCGGACCAGCCCCTGGTCGGCCTCGCCTTGCCGGATCGTCCGTGTCGCCGTCGGACCGTCCATGTTCGGCATCTGCACATCCATCAGGATCAGGTCCCAGTCGCGCGTTTGCGTCGCTTCGACCGCCTGAAGACCGTCATCGACGATCTCGACCTCGATCCCGACCTGGCCCAGAAGGCCCCGGATTACCTGCTGATTGACCGGATGGTCCTCGGCGACCAGCACCCGCAGCGCCCGCTCTGGCTCGGCGTCCGGCGCATCCTCGCCGGCCTTCACAGGTTGCGCCGGCGTCAGCGGCAGCGTGACGACGAAGATCGCCCCTTCGCCCGCCTCGCTCTCCACCTCGATCCGGCCGCCCATCAGCTCCACCAGGGTCGCCACGATCGACAGGCCCAACCCGGCCCCGTCACGCCGGTCGACGGCCGCCGCCTCGATCTGGGCGAAGCGCGTGAAAAGCTGCCCGATCTGGTCCGCCGGTATGCCCCGCCCCGTGTCCGACACACGGAACACCGCCCCGGCGTCCGTGCGCGCGACATTCAACGCCACCTGCCCCTCCGCCGTGAACTTGATGGCGTTGGACAGCAGGTTGAACAGGATTTGACGCAGCCGGACCGGATCGGCGCTGACCCATCCCAAGCCCGTCGACACGACATGGAAGGCCAGTCCCTTGCTTTCCGCCAGCGGCCTGACCGCCTCGGCCACCTCGTGGATCAGGGCGTCGGCGTCGATGGGCTGCGGCACGATCTCCAGTTGCCCCTCTTCGATCCGCGACAGGTCCAAAATCTGGTTGATCAGGTCCAGCAGCGTGTGGGCCGACCGATCCAGAATCTCCAGTCGCGCCTTCTGCCGATCCTCCAGCGCGTCGCCCGCCATGATCTGCGCCATGCCGATGACGCCGTTCAGAGGGGTGCGGATTTCATGGCTCATATTGGCCAGGAAGCGGGATTTGGCGGCATTGGCCTCGTCCGCCTCCTGACGCGCGCATCGGGCGGCGTCGCGGTCCAGCACGGCCGCCTCATGCGCCGCCTGCACGTCCATCAGCAACGCCTTATTGCGCTGGTCCGCCGCGAACAGATCGCACCACAGGGCGTGGGTCGCGCGCGAGATGATGAACAGGATCGTCGCCAGCATGACGAAGGCCGCCGCCACCGCCAGCCCGTGCGGCCCCATCAGCGAGGGATAGATCACGACCAGCACGGTCGCGCAGATCGGCGCCGCCGCCAGCGCCAACAGCCGAGGCGCCGCGCTGAACTGAACGAAGGCCACACCGATCGACCAGACCTGGATCAGCACCACCACCAGCATCACATCGGCGCGGGGATTCATCAGCCAGGCGATCAGCGGCCCGGACACCCCCAGGGCGAAGCGGATCGCCACGATGGCCATCAGCAGCGGCGGCCAGCCCGCGACGGGCGCCTCAGCCTTCTGGTAGCGCCTGACGCGCCCTTGCGCCCAGGCGTCGAACGCCATGCCGACGAGGGCGAACCCCAGCCCCACCCACGGCTGGCCGAGGGCCGCCAGGATCAGCCCGGCGGCAGCCCAACTGCCGTAGAGAACGGCGGGCGGAGTAACCATATTTTGCAGGACGAAGGCCCAGACCGCGATCTTTTCGTCGGAGACAGAAGTCGCTTTCGCTCGTCTCGGCACGCGTCCTCGGCTTGGGTGGTCGCTGGGATGCGACCTCTTGGCGAATAGAGCGCCGTCGGGGGTTTGTCCATGAACGACCCGCGCCTTATCCGGTTCATTACAGCTCGGTAAGGTGCAAGACGCCCAATCGCTGATACGGTCTCGGCGCCCGGCGTTCCGGGCTTCGGAGCCTCTCATGAAATCCCGCCTGATCGCCACAGCCGCCGCCTCGGCCCTCCTTCTCGGCCTCGCCGCCCCCGCCTTCGCAGAGGGCGCCGCGCCCGCCGCTGCCGCCGCTCAATCGACCGGGCAGGCGCCGCAGGGCGTGAGCGTGCCGCCGCTGGGCTTCACCAAGCGCGTTCTGGCGAACGGGCTGGAGGTCTATTCGGCGCGTGACGCCGACACCTCGAACGTCACGGTCCAGGTCTGGTACAAAGTGGGCTCCAAGGATGACCCGGCCGGCCGCTCGGGCTTCGCCCACCTGTTCGAACACCTGATGTTCAAGTCCACCACCAACCTGCCGCCCGAGACCTTCGACCGGCTGACCGAGGACGTGGGCGGCTCCAACAACGCCTTCACCGCCGACGACACCACCGCCTATTTCGAGACCGTGCCCGCCAACCACCTGGAGCGGATGCTGTTCGCCGAGGCCGACCGCATGGGTTCGCTGGTCGTGGACGAGCCGACCTTCGTCGCCGAGCGCGACGTGGTGAAGGAGGAATACCGTCAGCGGATTCTGGCCAATCCTTATGGTCGTCTGTTCGGCCTGTTCGTGCCCGAGACCATCTATAAGGACAGCCCCTATCGCCGTCCGGGCATCGGCTCGATCGAGGAGCTGGAGGCCTCGTCGCTGGAAGACGTTCGCCGCTTCCACGCCACCTATTATCGTCCCGACGCCGCCTATCTTATCGTGGCCGGCAACTTCGACCAGGCTCAACTGGACCGCTGGGTGGATCAGTATTTCGGCCCGCTGAAAAATCCGACCACGCCGATCCCGACCAACAATGTCGTCGAGCCCGAGCCAGCGGGTCCGCGCAACGTCACCTACTATGCGCCGAACGTGCCGCTGCCGGCCGCCGTCGTCGCCTGGCCGACGGTGAAATACGCTGACGCCGACCGCGCCGCCCTGACCGTTCTGGACGGCATCCTGTCCACCGGCGAATCCAGCCGCCTGTATCGCTCGCTTGTCTATGACAAGCAGATCGCGGCCCAGATCGGCTCGACCCCAGACTTCTCGCAGCAGGCCGGCAATCTGTCCGCCCTGGCGATAATGGCCCAGGGTCACACTGCCGAGGAAGGCATCGCCGCCCTGAACGAAGAAATCGGCAAGCTACGCGACACGCCTGTCAGCGCCGCTGAACTGGCCGAGGCCAAGAACGAGATCGTCGCTAATACGCTGCGCAGCCGCGAAACGGTCGACGACCGCGCGACCGCCCTGGGCTTCTCGCTGATCAACACCGGCTCGGCCGCCGCCGCCGACGAAGAGGTCGCCCAGATCCAGGCCGTCACCGTCGCCGACATTCAGCGCGTCGCCCGCAAATATCTGACGCCGCAGCGCCAGTCGACGATCACCTTCCTGGCCGCCGACGATCAGAACCCCGCCTCGGTCCAGAAGATGAACGTGGACGCCCCCGTGAAGGTCGCCGACCTGGCCCTCGCCGGCCCGCCCGCCGTCCTGCTGCCCGAGGCGGAGCGCAAGCCCCTGCCCCAGCCGGGCGCCGAGGTCGCACCCGTGACGCCGACCGTCGCCGACTTCCGCCTGGACAACGGCCTGCGCGTCCTGGTCGCCCCGACCGACAGCGTGCCGCTGGTCTCGGCCCGCCTCAGCTTCGACGCCGGTTCGTCGGATGATCCGACGGGCAAGGCCGGCGTCGCCGCCATGACCGCCGCCCTTTTGACCCAGGGCACCAAGACCAGGACGGCGCCGGAAATCGCCACCCAGATCGAACAGCTGGGCGCCAGCGTGGGCGCATCGGCTGGGGTCGATTTCTCGAACGTCTACGCCAACGCGCCGTCGAACGCCTTCCCGGCGACCGTCGCCCTGATGGCGGATCTGGTGAAGAACCCGACCTTCGCCGGCGAAGAGCTTGAACGTCAGCAGGCCCAGACCCTGGACGGCCTGCGCGTCGCCCTCAGCCAGCCGGCGTCCATCGCCGGCATGACGGTCGGCCGCGTCATCTACGGCGACGCCCCCTATGGCGCGACGATCACCCAGCAGACGGTTCCGGCCATCACGGCGGCCGACGTCGCCGCCTTCCACGCCGCCCGCTATCGGCCGTCGGACGCGACCCTGGTCTTCTCGGGCGACATCACGCCGGCCGCCGCCCGCGCCCTAGCGCAACAGGCGTTCGGCGACTGGCGCCCGGCCGGCGCGGCCCCGGCCGCTGCGACCAATCCGGCCGGTCAGCCCCTGGCGCCGCGCATCGTCGTGGTGAACCAGCCCGGCGCCGGTCAGGCCGCGGTCGTCGCCGCCGTTCGCGGTGTGTCGCGCACCGATGCGGACTTCTTCCCGCTGACGGTCGGCAACACCCTGTTGGGCGGCGGCTTCTCGTCGCGCCTGAACCAGGAAATCCGCATCAAGCGCGGTCTGTCCTACGGCGCCTCGTCGTCGCTGGGCGCACGGGCGGATGCGGGCCTGTTCACGGCCTCGACCCAGACCAAGAACGAGACCGCCGACGAGGTCGCCGATCTGATCCTGGCCGAGATCGCCAAGCTGGGAACCGAGACCCCGACCCAGGCCGATCTGGCCCCGCGCCGCGCCACCCTGATCGGCGGCTTCGGCCGCTCGCTGGAGACGGTGGACGGCCTGGGCGCCCTGGTCGCCAACCTGGCGCTCTATGATCTGCCGATGAGCGACCTCGCCGACTACGCCGGCCGAGTTCGCGCCGTCACGCCCGAACAGGTCGAGGCCGCCTTCGCCGAACACCTGCCGGTCAACCGCGCCAGCCTGGTCATCGTCGGTGACGGCTCGAAGTTCCTGGACGATCTGCGCGCCAAACACCCCAACCTCGAAGTCATCGAGGCCGGCGCCCTGAACCTGAACAGCGGTTCGTTGAAGTAGAACTGAAAGCTGGACGGCCCGTCGCCTCTGCGTGGCGGGCCATCACGCCTCGTCTGCTAGACCGACAGGCACACCACCTGCGCCACGCGCAGATCGCGCCTTAGCCGGTTGGACACTTGGCCGTAATCCTCGGTCGTGATGGCCTGACCGCGCGCGTCGTCGGCCGGCGTCTGTTCGCCGCGGATCGCCGGCCCGAAGGTTTCGGGCGCCGTCGTATAGATCCGGCCCCGTCTCGGCGCCTCGGCGATGGTGACGCCCACGACGCGGCCCTGCGCATCCAAAGCCGGCGCGCCGGACAGGCCCGACAATGTACCCTCAAGCCCGTTGGTGCGCCCGACCTCGGCCCAGGACAACACCGGCTCGTCGCGCGCCCCTCGCCCGAAGACCTTGAGGGTTTCGCGTCCCAGCAGGCGTGACGTCACCTCGCCGGGACGCCCTTGCGGAAAGCCCGGATGGAAGGCGCGCTGACCCTTGCGCAGCGGCGCCTCGACCGCGACCGGCAGCGCGGCGGGACCGCCGTCGGTGATCAGCAAGGCGACGTCGGCGCGCGGCGCCAGACGGACGTCGGCCGCGACCGCCCGCCCCTCGCCGACGACCAACGCCGGCTTGCGGCACCCCTCGACGACATGGCGCGCCGTCACCCAGCGCCCCCGTCCTGCGATGGAGAAGGCCGTGCCCGACGACGGCTTGAACGGCGCCTCGCCCGCATCGACGGTGACGGCGGCGTCAAAGGGGGTGATGGGACCCAGCAGCGCGCCCTCGGCGACATCGGCGTCGGTCTCCGCGACCGGCGGCGCGTCGGCGTTCTCGCGTCGCCCCAAGGACACCGCCAGAAACACGGCCGCCACCGCTCCATAGATGGCCCAGTCCGGCAGGCGGGGAAACTGCATCGCTCCAGCCGATCAGCCGGTCAGCGCGGCGGACAGGATCACGGCCGTCGCCAGCTTGGCGCCCAGCAGCACCACCGCCGCCGAAATCTCGCCGTGGCGGATCCGCTCTGGCAGGCCCGTCAGCAGGAGGTCCACGACCCGGAACGCCAGAAGCTGCAGCACCACCGTCGCCACGCCCCAGATGGCGATGTCGCGCACCGAGGTCGACACCGACAGCGATACCGCCAGCGGCACCGCCAATCCCACCAGAATGCCGGCGAAGGCGATGGCGGCGGCGACATTGCCCTGACGGATCAGGGCGACCTCCTTCCACGGCGTCAGCAGCGCATAGACCGTCGCCCCCGCCGCGAGCAGCAGCAGGGTCACGATCAGGTGCATCACCATGACCGGGAAGCCCGAGGCGAAAGCCTGCACCTCGGCGCTGGAAAGGACATTCGACAAGGAGGGGTCCATGCCCAGACGCCTTGCCCGATTGTCGCCCCAATCCGCAAGCGCGCCGGGGACACACTGCGTGACATTATGTGTCCGAAGGTTGTGTCCTCTCCTCAAAAGAGGACATGAGCATCACGCCGCTGCCTGCTCCGCCTTCCTAAGCGCGCTGGCCCTGACCTTCTCGCTTTCGGACTTCAGCTGACCGCAGGCGGCCAGGATGTCGCGGCCGCGGGGGGTGCGGATGGGCGAGGCGTAGCCGGCCTTGTTCAGGATGGCGGCGAAGCGCTCGATCGTCTTCCAGTCCGAGCATTCGTATTCGACGCCGGGCCAGGGGTTGAACGGGATCAGATTGATCTTGGCCGGAATGCCCTCGATCAGCTTCAGCAGGGCGCGCGCCTCTTCGGGGCTGTCGTTGACGCCCTTCAGCATGACGTATTCGAACGTCACCCGACGCGCGTTCGACAGGCCCGGATAGGCCCGGATCGCCGCCATCAGCTGGTCCAGCGGGTACTTCTTGTTCAGCGGCACCAGCACATCGCGCAGGGCGTCGTTGGTGGCGTGAAGGCTGATGGCCAGCATGGCGGCCGTTCGGTCGCCCAAGGCCTGAAGCTGCGGCACCACGCCCGAGGTCGACACCGTGATCCGACGGCGCGACAGGGCGATGCCCTCATTGTCCGAGATGATGTCGATGGCGTCGGCGACGTGGTCCAGATTGTAGAGCGGCTCGCCCATGCCCATGAAGACGATGTTGGACAGGCGCCGGTCTTCTTTGGGCGACGGCCATTCCTCAAGGTCGTCGCGCGCGACCTGGACCTGGGCCACGATCTCGGCGGCGGTCAAGTTGCGCACCAGCTTCTGCGTGCCGGTGTGGCAGAAGGTGCAGTTCAGGGTGCAGCCGACTTGGCTGGACACGCACAGGGCGCCGGCCCGGCCCACGTCGGGAATATAGACGGTCTCGATCTCGATGCCCGGCGCGGTGCGGATCAGCCATTTGCGCGTGCCGTCCTTGGACACCTGGCGTTCGACGACCTCGGGGCGCGCCAGGGTGAAATGCTCGGCCAGCTTGGCCTGCATGTCCTTGGCGACATTGCTCATGGCCGAAAACTCGGTCACACCAAAGTGGTGGATCCAGCTCCACACCTGGCTGGCGCGCATCTTGGCCTTCTCGGGCGGACAGACGTTCGCGTTGATCAGGGCCTGGCGCAGGCCGGCGCGCGTCAGACCGCTGAGGTTGACGAGCGCCTTGACGGCGGGCGCGTTCGAGACGCGCGAAAGATCGAGCGTGATGCTCAAGGCGGCGATCCTGCGTGAGGTTTAGCCGGCCTATATAGCACGGATCCCGGCGATTGCATGGCCGGGACGGATTCGACGGCCCTAGAGGCCCACGTCCCAGACGCCGGCGTCGCGCATCCGGGTCTCGCGCGCCTCCTCGGCGCGGCCGCCCATATCCTTGGCCATGCTGCGGATCGCGGTCGAGACGGTGGCCTTGTGCACGCCCGGCACGATCGCGTGGGCGAACGCGGCGCCCGCCAGACCCAAAAGCTTGAAGCCGAAACCCGCCGAAGCGACCATGTGCTGAAGATAGGCCTCGTCGACCTCGCGCGGGTGGTCGCGGAACAGGCGGTCGAACGGGGTCGAGCCCGAACGGCGGCGGTCGATCGTCGTCTGGCTCATGGCGGCGGCCTTCCCTGCTTCGTCGCCTTATGGTCACGCCGGACGGCCGGCGACGCAACCCCCATCGCGATCTGTTCATTGGACGTGACCGACGCGCGACCCGCTCGCTTCAGACCCATCGTCAGAAACGAAAACTCGGTCTAGGGTCGGCGTTCGATCAAGGAAATGCCCATGCCGATCCGCCTTTCGCCCGCCTCTTCCATGGCCGTCGCCCTGGCCCTGCTGGCCTCAGCGACGCCGGTGCTGGCGCAATCGGGCGCGGCAGGCCTGCCCTATGACGCCCGGCGCGGGGTCTTCAGCTTCTCGTCGGGGCTCGAGAGCTCGCTTCCGGCGGTGGTTCAGGTCACGACCTTGGGCCAGTCGCGTGGTCCAAGTTCGGACGCGGCCGACCCCAAACCCTACGCCTCCGGCTCCGGCGTCATCGTCGATGCGGCCGAGGGGCTGGTGATCACCAACAATCACGTCGTCGAGGGCGGGCGAAAGTTCACCGTCGATCTGACGGACGGCCGCCTGTTCGACGCTGTGCTCGTGGGGGCGGACAAGGCGACCGACATCGCCGTGCTTCGCATCACGCCTGACGGTCGGCCGCTGAACCTCAAACAGGTCCAGACGGTGGATTCCGACACCCTGCGCACCGGCGACCTGGCCTTCGCGGTCGGCTATCCGCTTGGCCTGGACCAGACCCTGACCATGGGCGTCATCTCGGGCCTGAACCGCTCAGGCTTGGGCGATGCGGTCGAGGACTACATCCAGACCGACGCGGCCGTGAACTCGGGCAACTCCGGCGGGCCGCTGCTGGATAGCCGGGGCCGGCTGATCGGCATCAACACCTCGATCCTGTCAGGAGGCCTCGGCGGCGGCAACGACGGTATCGCCTTCGCCGTGCCGACGCGGATCATGCTCTATGTCGCCGACCAGCTGAAGAAGAACGGCGAGGTCAAGCGCGGCGCGACCGGGGCCATCTTCGGCTCGCTGAACGCCGAACGCGCGCGCGATCTGCACCTGGGCATCGTGCGCGGAGCCGTTGTCGCCGATGTCGCGCCGGGATCGCCGGCAGAACGGGCGGGCCTGCGCCACAACGACGTCATTACCCGGATCCAGGGCCGCCCCGTCGCCAACGCCGGCTCGGTCAACGCCACCATCGGCATCGCCGCGCCGGGCTCGGATCTCAGCGTCTCCTATCTGCGCGGCGGCCGCGAGGCGACCACGTCGCTGGCGGTCGAGACACCCGCTGATCAGCCCGTGATCGTTGGGGCCCAGTCGGTGCTGGCCTATGGGGCGACGCTGCGAGACCAGGACGGCGGCGCCCAGGTCACGGCCGTCGCGGCCGGCTCGCCCGTCGCTCAGGCCGAACTGACGGCTGGCGATGTGATTACCGCCATCGCAGGCGCGCCCGTCGCCGACGCTCGCGCGGCCGCCACCGCCCTGCAGGGCGCCTCGGGATCGGTCGAAGCGACCGTGCTCAGAAACGGAGAGACCCTGAACCTGACCCTGTCGCTCTAGGCGGGATCAAACGCCGACGTTTCGCTGCTGGCAGGCTCCAGACAGCGAAACGCCCGCCTTGCCAGGGAGGGGGAGGGGAAAGGCAGGGCGGGCGCTCGCTTGGAGGAAGCATCGGCCGCCGGAGCCCGTAAACTGGAAACATCCAGGGGGGCTGGGGGGGCTGTTCAGGATCCGGGACGCTTCCGAACTCCGACGAGCCGATGGTCGATATTTCGTTGCGCATACGGGCGGGCGAAGGACCGAAACGGGGCCATTTCGTGTCTGCGTCGATTTCTTGGCCGCCTCTGGCGTCGGGCCGCCAGCGGCCTAAGTTGAGCCTATGAGTCTGAACCCTCACGACACGACGCCGGCGCCCGGCCCCGTCTTTTTCGACCGTCGCGAACTGGACCCGATCCTCAGGGTCTATGGCCGCATGGTCGCGCAGGGCGAATGGCGCGACTACGCCATGGTCGGGCACAAGGATTTCGCCGAGTTCGCCGTCTTTCGCCGCAGCGGCGACGCCCCGCTCTACCGGATCGAAAAGCGACCTGCCCTCCAGACCCGCCAGGGCCAGTGGGCCGTCATCGGCGAAGGCGGCCAAATCCTGAAACGCGGCCGCGACCTGGCCCAGGTGCTGCGCGTCTTCGACGGTCGCCGGTTTCAGGTGGTCGAGTAGATCATCGGCGGGCGGGCGGTGTTGCGTCACGGATGCGCGCGCCTTCGACTGCCCACAGCTTGTCGCCGGCCATTGCGTAGATCGGCAGTCGATTGAGCAGTGACAGAAAAACGTGCACCTCCAGCGGTTGCGGCGCCACGACGATATTGGTGACCAGACCGACGGTTTGGCCCCCTTGTTGGGCTTGCCGTCGATCCATATCCAGGCAACCGCCGGATAGCTGCTCGCGCTTCTCCACGGTCTTGCCGTCCGCACTCACATGGAAGCGGTAGTGGCCGCCCATCGGCACGATATTCGCCTGTGTCGTAGAGGCGAGGAGCCAGACCAGCCAGCCCTCGCCATCCGTGTCTTTCAGCACCACAGCATTATACCGCGCGGCGCATCGTAGCGGACCGACGGCCTGGGCCGCTGAGTTGCGCGCCGCGAACTGGGCCAGCTCCTCGGGCGTCAGTTCGGGATATTCAGCGTCGATGACGACACCGGCCTTGAACTGCGAGTCGACGACGACGTCCTTGAGCGCACGCGGCGCATCGGGTGAGCCGGCCAAGAAACGGACCCGCTGGGCGTCACCCTCCGGCGTCACGATCCAGCCGATCAACCCTTCGGGCGCCTGACCGCCAGATTGCGCCAGCAGCGCATCGGTAGCGCGTGCGGCCGCGCCGTCCTGACGCCAGATCGCCTGACCCAACCGCCCTGTATCGGCGATTGAAAATGTCTGGACGAGTGCGGGGCGCTCCTGCGCCATGACAGGGCCGCCCAGCGCACACAGGGCAAGAAGGAGCGATAAGGTTCGACGGCTCATAAAGCGCTTTCAATTCGGGGCGACTAATCAGCACAACCCTGACGTATCCATACCATCACTCAAAAAGAAAGGGCCCCGCGAGGGGCCCTTTCTGTATCCGTTTTTCGACAGACCTTAGTTCCGGTTGCCGCCCATGAAGGCCAGCAGGAATTGGAACAGGTTCACAAAGTTGATGAACAGGCTCAGAGCGCCGAAGCCGGTCGCCACGCCCATCGCGTTCTGGTCTCCGCCCAAGGCGTAATAGGTCATCTTCAGACGCTGGGTGTCGTAGGCGATCAGACCCGAGAAGATCAGCACGCCCAGGCCCGAGATGATCAGATAGAAGGTCCCGGACTGCAGGAACATGTTCACGATCGAGGCGATGATCAGGCCGATCACGCCCATGATCAGGAAGGTGCCCATGCCGGTCAGGTCCTTCTTGGTCGTATAGCCCACCAGGCTCAAACCGCCGAAGGCCGCCGCCGTCACCAGGAAGGTGGTGGCCAGCGAACCGCCCGTATAGCGCAGGAACAGGATGCCCAGACCCGCGCCGATCGTGGCGACCACGGCCCAATAGAGCATGTTCACGCCCTTGGCGGTCGGGTTCTTCATGAAGAACATCGAGCCGAACAGCATCACCAGCGGCGAAAACTGCACGATCATGCCCAGGATGGTCAGGCCGATCCGGCCGTCCGCCGTCTGGACGAACAGCAGCTGCTGCACCGCCGGCACATTGCCGGTGACATAGGCCAGGGCGCCGGCGACCACGAGGCCCAGAGCCAGTTTGTTGTAGACGCCCAGCATGAAGCTGCGCAGGCCGGCGTCGACCGACATGTCGGCCGTCTGCGGCAGAGGACGGGCGTAACCGTTGTTGAAATCGCTCATGGCGACGAACTTTCTCCGATTGGCCGGAGAGGCTTCTCCGGTCACAGGCTTTGAATATCGTGAGCCGAGGCCCGCGCTGCAAGGAAAACCGGACTTGGAGGCTTGTGTTCCGGCCGCTACTTTCGGTCGCATGCTTCGTCTGTTCACAGCCCTGACCCTGCCGCCCGACGTCGCAGAGACGCTTAAACGACGGCAATCGGGCCTGCCCGGCGCACGGTGGCGGCCGCTGGACGCCCTGCACGTCACGCTCGCCTTCTATGGCGAGATCGATGAACGCCGCGCCGACGATTTGGCGTCGGAGCTGACGCGCGTGACGGGCGGCCCGTTCGAGATCGCGCTGAAGGGCGTCGGCTGTTTCGGCGACGACCACCGCAGCCATACGCTGTGGGCCGGGGTCGAAACGCCCAATGAGCGCCTGTCGGTTCTCGCCGGCCGCTGTAAGGCCGCCGGAGAACGCGCCGGGATCGGCATGGAGGCGCGCACCTACAAACCGCATGTGACCCTGGCCTATCTGAAAACCCAGACCAATCCCGACCGGCTCGGCGCCTGGGTGTCGGGGCACAATCTGCTGCATTCGCCGCCGATCCGCATCGACCGCTTCGGCCTTTATTCCAGCGTCCTGACCGACAGCGGCAGCTATTACGAACTGGAGCGGGAGTATCTGCTGTGACCACTGCCGCATACACCGTTCCGCCCCATGTGACATTGGGGCCGACGCTGGAGACGGAACGACTGATCCTGCGTCCGCCGGCGGTTGAGGACTTTCCGCGCTGGGCTGAGTTCATGGCCGATCCCGAGACCGCCCGCTTCATCGGCGGGGCCCAGCCCGCACCCCAGGTCTGGCGCCTGATCTGCACCGTCGCGGGCATGTGGGCCCTGACCGGAGAGGGGATGTTCTCCATCCTGGAAAAGGAGACCGGCCAGTGGATCGGCCGTATCGGGCCGCTGCACCCCTATGGCTGGCCCGGCCGCGAGGTGGGCTGGAGCCTGCATCGCGACGCCACCGGCAAGGGCTATGCCGTCGAAGCGGCCGCAGCCACGATGGACTACGCCTTCGAGGTGCTGGGCTGGGACGACGTGATCCATTGCATCGCGCCCGAGAACCTGCCCTCGGCGGCGGTCGCGACACGGCTGGGATCGCGCAATCGCGGGCCGGGCGCCCTGCCCGAACCGCTCCAGGACATCGCCATCGATCTGTGGGGCCAGACCCGCGACGAATGGGCGATCAATCGGACGCGCCTGAAGCGCTGATCACAACCGAACGCGTCGGCGCGTCGTATCCCTTCCAAACCGAACGAGGATACGCCCATGTTTCGCGCCAGCCTGATCGCCGCCTCCGCCGCCCTCGCCTTCCTGCCCGCCATGGCATTCGCCCAGGCGTCGAACGTCGATCTGAACCGCTTCGACGGCCGCTGGTTCGAGATCGAGCGCAATCACAACACTGTCCAGAAGGACTGCAGCCGCGCTCAGATCGACTTCACCCCGCGCGACGCCGCCGACCGCTACGCCATCGCCGTGACCTGCACCCGCCGCGCCGATGGCAAGGTCGAGACGCTGCGCGCCAACGCCCGCGTCACCGACACCACGACCAATGCGAAATTCCGGTTCAGCCTGACCGGCCTGCTCAGCTTCGGCGGCCTGGCGGGTCAGAACTACTGGGTCTACGACCATGCCCCGGACTACAGCTGGGCCATCATGGGTCTGCCGGACAAATCGAACTGGTGGATCTGGCACCGCAACCAGAATGCCTCGCAGGCTGAGCGCGACCGCATTCTGAGCCGCGTCCGCGCCTTGGGCTTCAGCACCGGCCGCCTGGTCCACACCGGCCTCTAAGGCACCGCTTGCGATAGGAACGTAGGAGGAACATAAGCTGTCGGCATGTCCGCCGTCGCCCATCTCGAACTCGTCTTCAGCCGTCCCGAGACCACCCTTTCGGTCACGCGCGGTGCGGCGCGGCTGATGATGGACATGGGGTATGCGCCGCTTCTGGAAGTCTGCCTGCCCAACGGTCGCCGCGCCGATGTCATGGCGATCGGGCGCAAGGGCGACATCGTCATCTGCGAGGTGAAGTCGGGCGTCGAGGACTATCGCGTCGATCGCAAATGGCACGAATACGGACCGTTCTGCGACGCCTTCTTCTTCGCCGTCGCGCCCGAGTTTCCGCAGGACATCCTGCCCGACGAACCGGGCCTGATCGTCGCAGACGGTTTCGGCGGGGCGGTCGTGCGAGACGCGCCGGTGATCGGCTTGGCGCCCGCCCGCCGCAAGGCGCTGACGCTGGCCTTCGCCCGGTTGGGCGCGATGCGGACTTTGCGGGACTAAAGTCGGCGGAAGACGGCGGTTGCGAAACCCTCGGCGGCCAGACGCGCCTCGACCTCAGCCAAAGGCTCGATCACCACGCCCTTGCCGCCTGTCGCGTGAATGATGCGTTCGCCATCCAGCATCAGCGCCGAATGGCCGGTCCAGTCCTGATCGTCGTTCGGCGCCAGCCAGACGACGATATCGCCGCGCTTAAGGTCCGACGAAAACACCGCTCGACCCATGTGGGCCTGCGCGTCCGACCGGCGGGGACCGGGCAGGCCGCATGCCAGAAGGGCCTGCTGCACCAGGCCGGAACAGTCGGTGGAGATCGAAGACCGCGCGCCCAACTCATGCGGACGGCCGAGCAGCCGCTCGGCCACCGCGACCAGATCCGTCTCGAACGCGCCGATCGGCTTCAGATCAGCCTCGGCCACATCCTTCGTCTCGACCACCAGAGCGTTCAGCGGCAGGGCCGCATCCACGGCGGCGATCCAGTGCGTCGCCAACGGCGCGCCGGCCGACAGACTGTCCAATACGACCCAGCCGACGACGCCGTCGCGGCGCGCCCGGCCCCAGACCCGGCCGTTCGCCCGATCCAGAACGTCGAAGATCTCGCCATGCAGCAGCTGGTCGATCCGACCGTCGGCGTCCGACAGGATGTCGGCCACGGCGACACGACAATGCATGGCCTCGGTCGCCCGATAGGCGTCTGCGCGCACCAGCCCTTCCAGCGCCTGTTCGGCGAGGTCAGGGCGAACGAGGCGGTCGCCGGGCGGAAGAAGGTCGAGGACGTCGGTCAACGTGAACTCGCATTGCTGAACCCACAGCCTTATCCCCCGATGGCTTAGGGGCCGTTAACGCGAGACGCTTTTGCGAAAGAAAATCAACAGAACCGCGTTCTGAGATATTGGAAGCAGGCTCTCAGCGCCTGGGCCTCGCCGCCTTCTGGATAGCCGGGACGGGCGCGGGGGTTCCAGGCGAAGATATCCATGTGCGCCCAGGCCCCCGTGGTCGGAGCGAACTTCTGCAGGAACAGGGCGGCCGTCACCGATCCGGCCTGGGCCCAGCCGGCCGGGTCGTTCCGGAGATCCGCGATCTCGGCGTCCAGCGCGCCGCGATAGCCGGGCCACAGTGGCATCCGCCACAGGGGATCGCGCACCTGACCCGCCGCAGCAAGCAGCCCCCCAGCCAGGGCTTCGTCGTCTGTATAAAGCGGCGGCAGTTCCGGTCCCAGGGCGATCCGCG
The DNA here is from genome assembly GCF_030209705.1 of Brevundimonas sp. MEB006b. NCBI lineage: Bacteria > Pseudomonadati > Pseudomonadota > Alphaproteobacteria > Caulobacterales > Caulobacteraceae > Brevundimonas > Brevundimonas sp. MEB006b. The sequence goes on along the minus strand of NZ_JARVRL010000001.1, from coordinate 75,408 downwards.
CGGCGCCGGTCAGGGTGGCGAAGTCCAGCGTCAGGTCGGGTTGGTGCTCGGCCGCCCGTGTCAGAGCGTCGGCCAGGATCAACCGACCTTCGGCGTCGGTGTTGCCGATCTCGATGGTCAGACCCTTGCGGCTGTGCAGGATGTCGCCGGGCCGGAAGGCGTCGGCCGACACGGCGTTCTCGACCGCCGCGACGATGACCACCAACCGCACGGGCAGGTCCGCCTGCATCACCAGCCGCCCCAGCGCCAGGGCATGGGCCGATCCGCCCATATCCTTCTTCATATTGCGCATGCCGGCGGCGGGCTTCAGGTCCAGACCGCCGGTGTCGAACACCACCCCCTTGCCGACCAGGGCGACCAGCGGCAGGTCGGTCCGGTCCAGCTTCCAGCCGATCTCGATCAGGCGCGGCGCCCGGTGCGGGGCGGCGGCGCGCCCCACCGCGTGGACGGCCGGATAGTTGTCTTCCAGCAGGGCGTCGCCGGTGGTGACGGTGATCTCGGCGCCGGCGCTCTCTGCGATCTCGCGGGCGATGGTTTCGATCTGCAACGGCCCCATGTCGGCGGCGGGCGTATCGACCATTTCTTGCGCCAGGGCGCAGGCGGCGGCGATGCGCGAGACCTCTGTGACATCCACCCCGTCCGACGCGACCAGACGCACTGGCGTCCGGTCCGGCCGGGCCTTGTAGCGGTCGAAGACATAGGCCCCTAGCAGGAAGGCCAGGGTCGCCAGTTCCGCGTCCTGGGCGGCGACCTCAAGCCGATACAGGCCGCCCGGGAGCCGCGCCGACAGTCCCCGCACGCTCATCGGGTCAAAGGTCGCGCCCGCGCCGACGACCACCTGGCCGATCTCACCGTCCGCGTCCGGCACGACCAACAGCTGGCCCGGCTTGCCTTCGAACCCGTGCAGGGCGCCCCAGCGGCGGGCCGGATCGTTCAGCACGCCGCCCGCCTGAACGAAGCGGATCGGGATGGCGCCGTCGCCGTCTTGGGCGGCAACCAACAGGGGATGCGAGACGGACATGAGGCCCTCGAAACGAAGTTAACCATCGGTTGACGCGAACCGGCGATTCTAGGGCGAGACCTCTAGGACCGTCTGGACCTGACCCATGTCGCGCATGCCCGCCCTTCTCGCAACCGTCGCCCTGATCGCCCTGTCCGGCACGCCGACGCTGGCGGCTGATCCGACGGCGGCGACCGCGGCCCAGGCTCGCGCGCCGTCGTCGGCTTCGGTGCGGGCCACCTATGACCGGATGGACGCCCTGTCGCGCTCGGTCTTCTGGGCCTCGGAGCAGCAGGCCGATCCGACCGACGCCGTGGCGGGCGTGAAACTGGCCCAGGCCCTGCGTGAGCTGGGTCGATACGATCAGGCGGCCGAGGCCGCCCAGGCGACATTGACGGTCCAGCCCAACAATCTGGACGCCCTGCTGGAACTGGGCCGCGCCCACATCGCGCGCGGCCAGGCCTTTTATGGCGTCGCGCCGCTGGAGCAGGCGCGCGACCTGGCGCCGCGCGATTGGCGCCCCTACTCCCTTCTGGGCGTGGCCTATGAGCAGGTGCGTCGCACCGACGACGCCCGCGCCGCCTGGAACCAGGCCCTGGCCCTGTCGCCCGACAACCCCGACGTCCTGACTAACGCCGCCACGGCCGCCCTGACGCATGGCGATGCGCCGGGCGCCGAGACCCTGCTGCGCCGCGCCGTGGCCCAGCCGACCGCCTCGGCCAAGGTGCGCCAGAACCTGGCCATGGTGCTGGGCCTTCAGGGCAAGATGGGCGAGGCCGAACAGATCCTGCGCCGCGAACTGCCGCCCGAACAGGCCGAGCAGAACCTGCAATGGCTGCGTTCGCGCAGCACGGGCGGCGCGGCGACGTCCGGCGGCGGCGCGGCAAGTCCGTCGCCCGCGACCGACACCGCCCGCACGTGGAATTCGCTGCAAGGCGGCTGATCCGCCCGTTGCGGTCTGATCGCCCGCATGGTGGATGAGGCCATGACCGCCCTCCCCGCGTCCCGCGCCTATCGGGCCTTCCTGTTCGACATGGACGGCACCCTGATCACATCGACCCTAGCCGCCGAGCGCGTCTGGACCCGCTGGGCCGAGCGCCACGGGCTGGATGCCGCTGCCTTCATCCCTACGATCCACGGCGTGCGCGCGATCGACACCATTCGTCGCCAGAACCTGCCCGATATCGACCTGGAGGCCGAGGTCGCCTGGGTCGAGCGCGGCGAGATCGAGGACGTGGACGGCGTCGCCCCTATTCCCGGCGCCGTCGACTTCGTCAAACGCCTGCCGCCCGACCGCTGGGCCGTGGTCACGTCCGCCTCGGTCCCCCTGGCGCGCGCCCGGCTGAAGGCCGCAGGCGTCACGCCGCCCGCCGTCATGGTCACCGCCGAGGACGTCGAACGCGGCAAGCCCGACCCCGCAGGCTATCTGAAGGCCGCCGCGACCCTGGGCTTCGACATCGCCGACTGCCTGGTGTTCGAGGACGCCGAGGCCGGCATCGAGGCGGGCGAGGCGGCCGGCGCCGACGTGCTGGTCGTCACCGCTGCCTGGACCCATCGGCTGGAGACAGATCATCCCACTCTGGGGGACTATGCGGATGCGAGTTTGGAGGTCCGATCCGACGGGCGTCTCGTCCTGACGCTGTAATCCTCGCATCAGGCTGCGCTTCACGGGGGAGGATTGAGCGCCTATCTTCGCCCCATGATCGACGACCTCTACAGCGCCCGCATCCTGTCGCTGGCGGCGAACCTGCCGCATGCGGGGCGTCTGCCAACGCCTCAGGGCACCGGGGAACGGGTGGCGAAACTGTGCGGGTCGCGCGCGACGGTAGATGTGACGCTGGACGACGAAGGCCGCATCGCCGACTTCGCCCAGGACGTCAAAGCCTGCGCCCTCGGCCAGGCCGCCGCCGGGGTGCTGGGTCATTCTGTGATCGGCGCGTCGGTCGATGATCTCGAGGACGCCCGCGACGCCATGGCCGCCATGCTGAAATCCGGCGGCGACGGACCCGTCGGTCGGTTCGAGGATTTGCGTCTGCTGAAACAGGTCGCCGACTACCCTGCCCGCCACGCCTCGACCCTCGTCTCCATCGAAGCGACCCTGGAGGCGGTAAACAATGCCCTCGCCGCCCGAACTCGTCTCGCCGGCGCGGCCTGACGGGCGACGACCGGTTGATCCCCCTGCGATGACAGGGGATAAGCGCGGCGAACCTCTCAAGCCCCCGGCGAAGGGACATATGTCTCTCTATGAACGCGGCGTGCGCGCGGCCCATCGGGGCTACAAGCTGACGCTGTCTCCCCTGATCGGCCAGCAGTGCCGGTTCCTGCCGACGTGTTCGGATTACGGGCGCGACGCCCTGATCCAGCACGGCCCGGTAAAGGGGGGGTGGCTCACCGTGCGCAGGCTCTGTAAATGCCATCCCTTCGGCGGGTCGGGATACGACCCGGTTCCGCCAGTAAAGACGAAGCCATGATCGACTTGAAATTCCCCGATGGCGCGGTGCGCCAATACCCGGCCGGTTCGACGGCGCGCGACGTCGCGACCTCGATCTCGCCTTCGCTGGCCAAGAAGGCCGTGCTGGCCGAACTGAATGGCGAGCAACGCGACATGGGCCGGGTGCTGGAGACGGGCGGCGACTTTCGCCTGATCATGCGCGACGACCCCGCCGCCCTCTATACGATCCGCCACGACACGGCCCACGTCCTGGCCGAGGCGGTACAAACCCTGTTCCCCGGCACCCAGGTCACGATCGGCCCGGCGATCGAGGACGGCTTCTACTATGACTTCTACCGCGAAGAGCCCTTCTCGACCGATGACTTCGCCGCCATCGAAAAAGAGATGGGCCGGATCGTGGATCGCGACGCCAAGTTCGAACGCGAGGTCTGGGAGCGGGATGACGCCATCCAATTCTTCGAGGCGCGCGGCGAGAAGTTCAAGGCCGAGCTGATCCGCGACCTGCCGGGGACCGAGACCATCACCCTGTACAAACAGGGCGACTGGATCGACCTGTGCCGGGGCCCGCACTTCCCCTCGACGCGTCACGTCGGCAAGGCGTTCAAACTGACCAAGCTGGCCGGCGCCTATTGGCGGGGCGATTCCAAGCGCGAGCAGTTGCAACGCATCTACGGCACCGCCTGGGCCACCAAGGAGGATCTGGACGCCCATCTGCAGCGTCTGGAAGAGGCCGAGAAGCGCGACCACCGCAAGGTCGGCAAGGCGATGGAGCTCTTCCATATGCAGGAAGAAGGCCGGGGCATGGTCTTCTGGCACCCTAAGGGCTGGGTCCTGTGGCGCGTTCTGGAAGCCTATATGCGCCGCCGCCTGGACGCCGCCGGATACGTCGAGGTCAAGACGCCCCAGGTGCTGGACCGCAAGTTCTGGGAACAGAGCGGCCACTGGGACAAGTATCGCCCCAATATGTTCGTCTGCGAGACGGTTGAGGGCGAGGAACTGAGCCTGAAGCCGATGAACTGCCCGGGTCACGTTCAGATCTTCGACCAGGGCCAGCGGTCTTACCGAGAACTGCCGCTGCGCATGGCCGAGTTCGGCGCCTGCCATCGCTATGAGCCGTCCGGATCGCTGCACGGCCTGATGCGGGTGCGCGGCTTCACCCAGGACGACGCCCATATCTTCTGCCGCGAGGACCAGATCGTCGAGGAGACGGCCGAGTTCATCAAACTGGCCCGCAGCGTCCATGCCGACCTCGGCATGGAGACCGCCTACATCAGCCTGGGCACCCGCCCCGAAAACCGCGCCGGCACGGACGAATTCTGGGACAAGGCCGAGACCCTGATGGCCGAGGCCGCCCGTGCTGCTGGGACCGAGCCGGTCGTCACCGAGGGCGACGGCGCCTTCTACGCGCCCAAGCTGGATTTCATCGTCAAGGACGCCATCGGCCGCGAGTGGACCTGCGGCACGATCCAGCTGGACTACGTCCTGCCCGAACGCCTGAACGCCACCTACATCGCCGAGGACGGCCAGAAGCACCGCCCGGTCATGTTGCACCGCGCGATCCTGGGCTCGTTCGAGCGCTTCATCGGCATCATGATCGAGAACTACGCCGGCGCCTTCCCGCTGTGGCTGGCCCCGACCCAGGCTGTGGTGGCGACCATCACGTCTGACGCCGACGACTACGCCCGCGACGTCATGGCCAAGTTCAAGGCCGCCGGCTTGCGCACCGAGATCGACCTGCGCAACGAAAAGGTCGGCTACAAGGTGCGTGAACACTCGGTCGGCAAGGTCCCGGTCATCGCCGTGGTTGGCAGGAAGGAAGCGGAAGACGGCATGGTCGCCATCCGCCGCCTGGGCTCTCAGGCCCAGACCTTGGTCACGGTCGAGGAGGCCATCCGCATCTTGACCGACGAAGCGACCCCGCCGGATCTGAAGCGCGCGGGCTGATCCGCTGCGCGCGCGAATTCGCGCATAGGAACACTAATGGGATGGATTGCTTGTGATGCGGCGCGCGCCTGCGCTCCATCACAGATGCGAGACCTCACCATGGCCGACAAGACCCTGGACACCCTGTTCCACGACACGCTCAAAGACATCTATTACGCTGAGCGCAAAATCCTGAAATCCCTGCCCAAGATGGCCCGTGCGGCTCAGTCGCCAGAGCTGAAGGCCGCCTTCGAAAAGCACAAAGGTCAGACCGAAGGCCAGATTGAACGCCTGCAACAGGTCTTTGAGCTGATCGGCAAGCCCGCGCGTGGCAAGACCTGCGACGCCATTGAGGGCATCCTGGCCGAAGGCGACGAGATCATGGAGGAATATAAGGACACTGCAGCTTTGGACGCCGGCCTGCTGGCCGCCGCCCAGGCGGTCGAACATTATGAGATCACCCGCTACGGCACACTGAAACGCTGGGCTCTGGTTTTGGGTTTGAAGGACGCCGCCGCCCTTCTGGACGAGACGCTTCAGGAGGAAGCCCAGACAGACGAAGACCTCACCGGCATCGCCGACGCGGCTGTCAATACGGACGCCATGAAGACGGCCGCCTGATACAGGGATGGGAGGCTGCTGACGACCGCTTCCTGCCTTTCCGCTCATTCCGCGCTATGTCCGACGCCGGACACTTCACGCATAAAGCTTAGCGTTCATAGTCTCTTAGTCGGATTTGGGCGACGATGCGTCATCGAACCCCGAGATCCGACGATGACGAACCACACGCCAGGCCAAGATCGCTCATTGCTGCAGCATCTGATCGCCAACGGTCATATGCGGTATCTGATCATCGCCAGTTGGGCGGTCGCCTTGTTCACCGTCACCGGTTTGGCGACTGCAGTGTTGTGGTTTGCAGCGGCGACCGCGTCGGGCCTGCTGCGGACTTTCGCCGAACGTGTGCTGGTGTTGCGGGATGAGGGGCTTCACGGCCGGATCAAGCTGACGGCCGCCACCATTTCCTGCATCGCCTGGTCAGCAGCGCCTCTGCTCGCCTTCCTCTACGGCGGCGCCTATGGCGTGCCGCTGGGCGTGGCTCTTCTGATGGCCGGCTATGTGCTGGTCTTCACCCAGATGCGCGCCGCCCCCCGCGAGGCCCTGATCGCATCAGCGCCCTATTCGGTGGTCGTGGTGCTGCTGTTCGCGAAATTGTGGGGCACACCGGGCTTTTGGGTGGTCGTCAGCATGATCCCGGTCCTGGCGCTGGCCTTGTTGATTAAGGTGGCCATCACCCAGATGAAGGACAGCGACCTGGAAGCCGTCAACCGCCGGCAGGCCGAACTGATCGCCGAATTGGAAACCGCCCGCGACACGGCCAACGCCGCCAGCGCCGCCAAGTCCAACTTCCTGGGCGTCATCTCTCATGAGCTTCGCACGCCGATGAACGGGGTTCTGGGGGCTGCGCAACTGTTGCAGATGTCCGAGCTCAGCGATCGTCAGAAGGAGTTCGTCGGGGTCATCCGCGACTCCGGCGAAGGGCTTATGGTGCTGCTGAACGACATCCTCGACATCACCAAGATCGAGTCCGGCAAGATGGAACTGGACTTCGTCGATGTCGAAGCCGAGACCCTCGCCGCCCGCCTGACGGGCCCATTCAAGGCCCAGGCCGAAGCGCGCGGACTGACCTTCACGACCGACATACGCGGCGAGCTGCCGCCGCTTCTCAGAATGGACCCGCTGCGCCTGGCGCAGGTGACGCATAACTTGCTGGCCAACGCCATCAAGTTCACGCCCCAGGGCGAGGTTCGCCTGATTATCGACAGCGAGCCGGCAGGCGAGGGTCGCACGACCTTGCGGCTGGGTGTGGTCGATTCCGGCATCGGCATCGCCGCCGACGATCTGACGCGCCTGTTCCAACCCTTCTCTCAGGTGGACGGGTCGTCCACCCGCAAGTTCGGCGGCACCGGCCTGGGCCTCAGCATCTGTCAGCGTCTGGCCGCCCTGATGGACGGCGAGATCACGGTGACGTCGATCCCCGGCCAGGGATCGACCTTCACCCTCCACGCGACGTTCGACGCGCCTGCGATGCAGCCTGTCCGCGCCGCCGCCTGATCAGTCGCGCAGCAGTTCGTTGACGCCGGTCTTGGCCCGCGTCTGCGCGTCCACACGCTTGACGATGACGGCGCAGTACAACGACGGCCCGCCATTCGGATCCGGCAGCGAACCCGGCACGACCACCGAATAGGCCGGCACCTCGCCCCGGAAGACTTCGCCTGTCGCCCGGTCCAAGATCTTGGTCGAGGCCGACAGATAGACGCCCATGGCCAGGACCGCGCCTTCACGCACGATCACGCCCTCGGCCACCTCGGCGCGGGCGCCGATGAAACAGCCGTCCTCGATGATGGTCGGATTGGCCTGCAGCGGCTCCAGCACGCCGCCGATGCCCGCGCCGCCTGACAGGTGCACATTCTTGCCGATCTGGGCGCAGGAGCCGACCGTGGCCCAGGCATCAATCATCGAGCCCTCATCGACGAAGGCGCCGATGTTCACGAACGACGGCATCAGCACCACGTTCTTGGCGATATGCGCGCCGTGACGGACGATGGCGCCGGGCACCGAGCGAAAGCCGGCCGACTGATAATCCGATGCGGTCCAGTCGCCGAACTTATTGGGCACCTTGTCCCAGAAGGGACCAACGGCGACGCGATGATCCACCGACAGCGGCATGACGGATGGCGCGCCCGCCCGCATGATCTGGTTGTCGTTCAGGCGGAAGGACAGCAGCACCGCCTTCTTCAGCCACTGATGCGTGGTCCAGACGCCATCCGCGCCACGCGAGGCGACGCGCGCCTGCCCGGAATCCAGCAGGGCCAAGGCGGTTTCAACGGCGTCGCGCACCTCGCCATGCGTGGCGGCGGACACCTCGGCGCGCTGTTCCCAGGCGGCCTCGACGACGGATTCGAGATGCGACAGATCGGTCATGCGGCGTCCTTGAAGCTCAGATCGGAAAGGAAGTCGAAAAGGTCCGGGGCCACATGGTCGATATGCGGCCCGATCGGCTTGCCATGGCCGTCGCCGATCAGGATCGTCGACATGCCCAGCGCCTTGGCCGGCTCCAGGTTCTTGGGCGTGTCCTCGAAGAAGGCGGATCGGTGCGGATCGATGCCGAACTGCTCCAGCATCCGGCGGAAGGTCGCGGGATTGGGCTTGGGCGTCAGATCCCCATCCTCGATGGCGAAAACGCCTTCGAAACAGTCAGCGACGCCGATCCGGTCCAGCACACGGTGGGCGTAGTCACGCGCGCCGTTGGTGAAGACATAGCAACGGCCGGGCAGCGCCTTCAGCCGCTCGGCCAGACGCGGATTGGGCTCGACCCCATCCAGTGGCACGTCGTGCACCTCGCGCAGGAACCGTTCGGTATCGACTGCATAGTTGGCCATCAGCCCCGCCAGGGTTGTGCCGTGCTCGTCCAAGAACTGACGCTGCATCGCGGCCGCGGCCTCGGGCTCCAGCCCGACGGCCTCAACCACGAAGGCGTTGATGCGCGCCTGGACCAGCCGCATCAGACCCTGCTCGCGCGGATACAGGGTGTCGTCCATGTCGAACACCCAGGCGCGCACATGCGACAGGTCGCTCAAGACGCCTTCACCAGGGTGCCGGCGCCGAACTCGGTGAACAACTCGACCAGCATGGCGTGCGGCCGACGCCCGTCCAGAATGACTACGGCTTCGACGCCCGCGCGAACGGCCGCCATGGCTGTCTCGAGCTTGGGAATCATGCCGCCGGTGGCCACGCCGATGTCGATCAGGTTTTGCGCCTCGTCCAGCGTCATCTGACGGATGATGTCACCATCCGCGCCCTTGACTCCCGGTACGTCGGTCAGCAGCAGCATCCGCTTGGCGTTCAGCGACCCCGCGACCGCGCCCGCCACCGTGTCGGCGTTGACGTTGTAGGTCTGGCCGTCTTCGGCCACGCCGATCGGGGCGATGACCGGCACCCAGTCTTCGGTCTCCGACGCGATCAAGCCCGCGATCAGTTTGGGATCCACCTTCGTCGGCTCGCCGACATAGCCCAGGTCGACCTCGTGCTCGATCATGCTGTCGGGATCGCGCTTCGTCCGACGCGTCTTCTCGACGGTCAGCAAACCGGCGTCCTTGCCCGACAGACCGACGCCGCGCACGTCCGCCTCCTTGCCGGCCATGGTGATCCAGTGGGCGATCTCCTTATTGACCGCGCCCGACAACACCATCTCGGCGACCTCCATCGTCGCCGGATCGGTGACCCGCAGCCCGTCGACGAAGCTGGATTTCACCCCCGCCTTGTCCAGCATGGCGCTGATCTGCGGCCCGCCGCCATGCACCACCACCGGGTTCACGCCCATTAGCTTCAGCAGCACCACATCGGCCGCAAACTGACGCGCCACGGCGCTCTCGCCCATGGCGTGACCGCCGTATTTGATGACCACAGTCTCGCGGTCATACACCTGAATATACGGCAAGGCCTCGGCGAGCGTCTTCGCCGTCTCCCAGCTGCGTTCCTCGGACTGGCGTTCTGTTTCGTTCATCACGCGCGCGAGATAGCGGGGGATGGACGGAGAGTCACGTCTGAACGTGGACTTCATCTTGTCTCTAGGCACGGATCAACGCGCGCATTATTCCCCCATTTTCGATTATGGGACCGACGACTTGGGACGCATTTGTATCGACGGTTTCAACATCGCCCTGCCGCGAGGCACAGGCATAGCTACCTACGGCCGAAATCTGGCGGAGGCGGTCGATCAGATAGACCATAAAGTGCAGATAATGTTCGGCCCGTCGGCTCCACGATCATCCGACAACATCGCGAACGAAGCCGCTCTGCTTAATCGCGAAACTTCTACGGCAAGATTGCGCCGGAAAGAGCGCATCTTGCGTGATTTCAAGCTCTGGTGGAGCCGTTGGGGCATGACCGTTGAACCAATCACACCTTCAAACGAAGTTATCTGGCCGAACGCTTTGCCGGCAGAGGGTTATTGGGCGGCTCAAAATCTTTTTAAGACCGCGCAACGCCGCTTCAAGTCTGAAAGACAGTTTACGAAGGTCCGGTTCAGCAGAGAGGAATTCTTAAAATCGCCCGACGTCATGCACTGGACGACACCGATGCCGCTGGTCGCGGCGTCGATCCCAAACATCTACACCATCCACGACCTGATCCCCGTTCGACTTCCTCACACCACCTTGCACGACCGGGATGCCTTCCTGTCGCTCCACAGGGCTGCGGTCCGAAAGGCCGATCATATCGCCGTCATATCAGAAACGACACGACAGGACGTCGTGCGCATTCTGGGTGTGCCGGAAGATCGAGTGACCAACACCTATCAAGCGATCGCGCAACCCGAGACCGGCGACGAGGTCAGGGTACGAGCGGAGAGACAGATCGAAAGTACTTTTGCGCTTGAGTGGAAGCGGTATTTTCTTCACTTCGGTGCCGTCGAACCCAAAAAAAATCTTGGGCGGCTGGTTGAAGCCTATCTCGCCTCCGGCGTGCAGACGCCACTTGTGGTGGTAGGAGGGCCAGGCTGGCTTGGCGATGATGAATTGGTTTTACTTAATCAGTTCCGTCGGCAGTCCGCTCAAAAGGACCGTATCCAGTTCCTCGAATATGTGTCGCGCCCTATGCTCATGGCTTTGATACGCGGGGCAAAAGCGACTTTGTTTCCATCCCTCTATGAAGGCTTCGGCTTGCCGGTTTTGGAGTCAATGGCCGTCTCTACGGCAGTTCTCACATCTTCGAATGGCAGCTTGAGGGAAGTCGCCGGCGAGGCTGCAGTCCTTGTGGAGCCAAATGACATCGCCGCCATCGCCGCAGGTATCCTTGCTTTGGACTCCGACGGAGATCTTCGCTCGGCGCTTGAAGATGCCGGACTGTCGCAAGCAACTCGCTTCTCTCCCGGCGCTTATCAGAACCGCTTGCGAGACATGTACGCCAAAGTCGGCGTTACGGATTGACACTGTGCACAAAGTTTCGGCCCGACAAAGTGTGCCGATTCTCCACCAATCGCTTCCGGCTTGCATCCGCACCCACGTCCAATAGAGTGAGTGGGTATACAGAGCTCGAGAGCGTCCGATGTTCGACAACTTCCCAGGCGTGAGAAATCCCAGCCTTCAAGGCTTTGTCGAGGACGCCGACCAAGGCGGCGCCACCGGCTACGGTCCTACAGGCGACGGAATATCCGCCTTCGCGCCTTGCGGGTGCTGCGGCCGCATCGTATCGGCCAGCCTCGGTGGTGATCAGCACTTGGCTGCCATTGTCGGGCCCGATGATCGGGGAGGCTTTAACCCCAACGGGAAGCCATCTCTGCTGACCACGGATGCGGGCGCACAGATTACCCGAGGAAACTTGTCCTGGCTTGCCGGCCAACCTCTCGGCACCGCCGCCTCGGTCTCCTTCGCTTTCCGTTCGACTGGCCCGACGACTATGCCGGACGACACTGCTGGGTTTACGCAGTTCACCGCAGCCCAAATATCAGCGACGCTTCTGGCGCTTCGCTCCTGGTCGGATGTGGCAAACATTACGTTCCTACGTGTGGACGATGGCACTGGGTATTCAAACAACGCCATAATACTTTTCGGCAACTACTCCAGCGGCTCTGCTGGCGCGGCGGCTTTCGCCTATCTGCCGGGAAACGCGAACGTCACCTCAAGCTCCGGCGACGTCTGGATCAACTCCTCATTATCCTACAACGCTTCGCCCGTTTTGCTGGGTTACGGACAGCAGGTTCTAACGCATGAAATCGGACACGCGCTAGGACTTCGACATCCCGCCGACTACAATGCAAGTGAGGGCGTTTCGATAACATACGCCCAGCATGCAGTATACTTTGAAGACTCTCGTCAGTATACGCTGATGAGCTATTTTTCTGAATCCAACACAGGCGCATCTTTTGCCGGGTCTTATGCTTCCGCCCCGTTGCTCGACGACATAGCGGCCATTCAGCGCCTATACGGGGCGAATATGAGCACCCGAACGGGTGACACGGTATACGGCTTCAACTCCAATGCGGGTGCGCCTTGGTATGCGCCAGGAACCAACAACCGCATGATCTTCGCGGTATGGGATGCGGGCGGGACGGACACGCTGGACTTCTCCGGCTACACCGTCACACAGACTATAGATTTGCGCCAAGGCGGGTTTTCAAGCGTAGGCGGCTTGACTGGTAACGTCTCTATCGCTTTGGGCGCCGTGATTGAAAACGCGATCGGCGGGACCGGGGCGGACAGAATCTACGGGAATTCCGCTAGCAACACCATTACCGGCAACGGCGGCGACGATACCATAGACGGCGGCCTGGGCACAGATACGGTCGTGTTCGCTGGAGCGCGCGCGAACTACACCATCAGTTGGAACGGACAAACCGGAACGATCATCGGGAACGGCTTCACCACGACCGTAACCAACGTGGAGTTTCTTAGATTTGCGGATCAGACGGTCGCGGCGCAGCCGACAGGCGGCCTAATCGTGGTCGGCGACGCGACAAACGACACGATCAATGGCACCGACTTCGCCGACAGCCTGGGCGGCGCCGGCGGCAACGACACCTTGAATGGCCTGGGAGGGAGCGATTATCTCAGCGGCGGCTCCGGTAACGATGTTCTGAACGGCGGAGAGGGAGATGACACCCTGGTCGGAGGACAGGGCGACGACACCCTCAACGGCGGGGCGGGATGGGACACGGCCGATTACGCCGTGGCTGGCGGTGGTGTGATCGTGAATCTGTCGATCGGAACCGCCACGGGGGCGGCCGGATCGGACACTCTCAGAGAGATCGAACAGGTCAACGGCTCGGCCTTCAACGACACGCTGATTGGCGACGCCAACGCCAACATCCTGCGCGGCAACGGCGGTTCGGATACGCTGCGTGGAGGCGGCGGCAACGACACCCTCGTCGCCGGCGCAGGCGTCACGGACGGCGCGCCCGACGTCGTGAAGGCTAGAGACGTCGTAAACAGCACGATAGCCACAGCCGTTTCGCTGGATAACAGCTTCGATCTGGTGGACAGGGCGGGCGTTTCCAACCAGTTGATCCCGCACGCCACCGTGGTAGCAACTTCGTCGGGTCAGTACGAATATTACGCCTTCACCGTGACGGCGGGCCAGTCCGTGACATTTGACATCGACGGTGCCAGCTTCGACTCCGTCATCCGCATCTTTGACGCCAACGGCGTCGAAATGATTCAGAACGACGACGGCGACCTGAAGGACGGCGCCTCGACCGATTCAGATATCACCTACAACTTCTTGTCCAGCGGCACTTATTACGTTCAGGTGGGCCAATGGAGCAGTCAGGGCTCGGGCGTCAGCTTCGCCAGCACGCCGCCGCCAGCCGGCGGGACTTACACCCTCCATGTGTCCGTGCCGGGCCATAGCGTGGTGGCGTCCAGCGTGATCGGCTCGTTGCTTTACGGGGAGGACGGCGACGATACGCTGATTGGCGGGAACGGCAACGATCGCTTCGACGGTGGCGCTGGGTTCGACACAGTTGTCTACAATGATGTGTCGGGCGATCTCACCATCTCGACCGTTAACGGCGTAACAACTGTGTCCGGCGCCGGGCATGGTACGGATACTTTGATCAACGTCGAGCGTATTCAGTTTTCCGATCGCGTAGTCTTCCTGCAGGCCGACGGAATAAACGGGACGGAGGCGGCTGATACGCTTTCTGGAACGTCCGGAAACGACATCATTCGCGGCCTCGGCGGCGACGACTTCATCATCGGAAGCCCGGGATCGGACGTTATCGACGGCGGTGCGGGTGTTGATACCCTGGTTCTGTCAGGCCAGGCGACCGATTACTATTTCCAGCAAACCGCTTCGGGGTGGTCGGTTTACCAAGGTCCCAACGACGTTGACACGCTTTCAAGCATCGAGATGATCCGGTTCGGGTCGGGCACGGCCATTTCGATCGAGACGGCCGCAGCGCGCAGTTTCGACGTCTATCGGTACGTCGCCAGCAACACCGACTTGATCTCCTATTATGGCTCGCGTCCGGCAGACGCCTACCGCCATTACGAGGCACATGGCCGAACCGAAGGACGTTCGCTTTCGACCTTCAATGGCCTGACCTACGTCGCGGGCAACGTCGACCTCATCAACTACATCGGCGTAAACCAAGGGCTGGCCGCTCGTCACTTTGTCGAGCATGGCTTCGCCGAGGGTCGCTCCACGACCAACTTTAACGCGATCGAGTATCTGGCCAGCAATGTCGATCTGGCGCGCTGGCTCGGCGCCGCCTCCAATGCCGCGACCACGCACTATATTCAGCATGGCTATGGCGAAGGCCGATCGACAGCGTCCTTTGACGCGCTCCGATACGCCGCCAGCAATATCGATTTAGCCCGCTGGCTTGGAGCTGACGCCAATGCGGCGGCGCTTCACTTCGTCCAACACGGTCTTTCGGAGGGCCGATCCACCCAGAGCTTCGACGGCCTGCAATATCTGGCGAGCAATCTTGATCTCGCGCGTTGGCTTGGCGCCGACAGCGCCGCCGCAACCCTTCATTATCTGCAGAACGGCGTGTTCGAAGGTCGGGCCACCCAAAGCTTCAACGCGATGCAATATCTGGCCGTCAACGTCGATCTGGCGAATTGGCTGGGAGCCGATACGCGCGGCGCCCTGACCCATTACATCCAACACGGCAACTACGAAGGTCGCGCCACGTCAGGCTTTGATTCCGTGGCGTACCTGCTGTCCTATGTTGATCTGGGCGGCCTGACGCCGGATCAGGCCTTGTCTCACTGGGTAAGCACGGGCGTGCGGCAGTCCCGTGTTGGCGACAGTTATTTTGGCCGCGAGCAATCCTCGCATGTCCTCCTTCAAGGGCAGGCGTCGGGCCGGATAGACCAGAACGGCGATCGGGATTGGTATCAGGTCGATGTCGCGGCGGGGCAAACCGTCACCATCGACGTTCGGGGCGCTGGCAGCGGTGCCGGCACACTGTCTGACGGCTTAGTCGCCATTTACGATGCTCTTGGCCGGTATGTGGCGTTTGATAACGATTCCGGGCCCGGCGCAGACGGACGAGTGTCGTTCACATCCTACGGCGGCATATATTACATCGTGGTTGGCGGCAACGGCGCCGCCATTGGCAGTTACGTTGTGAATCTGTCGACTGGATCCAGCGCCAGCGCCAGCGCCTCGGAAATCCCTGCGGTCAAGTTCGATGGTGAACCCCTGGTGCTGCCTCACCTGCAAGCCGGGGACGGGGAACATTGGAGTCCCGACACCCCCTTGATTGGAGAGCCGCAAACCGTTCCGCATCTTTGGGATTTTGCGTCTGACTCCAAAGCTCAGGGGCCGGTCATATGCCTCAATGATATGGAGGCCGACCTCCACCTTCCGGCCCACAATCTCCACCTTCGGGTCCAAGATCATGAGGCCCTGCTCATGATGTATGACCATATTCTCTGACAGGAGCGCCCCGGACGCGGTCTCGAAAACAGGTCGCGTCCCGCCCCGCTTCAGGCCGCTCCGCTTTGCGCGAGATGGTCGAGGACTCTCCGCGAGCTGATATCGCGGAACCCCTCGTAAGGCCGCCCCATCGCGCTGCTCCATTGCAGGTTCACGGTGGGGTCGGATGTCAGCATCGCTCCCCATTTGCGATGCAAATCTCGAAGCTCGTCGTCATCCCACGCGACCTTTTCGCAATTGTCGTTTCGACCGCGCGTCGCGGATTCATGGTGAACCAGTTCGACAGCAGGGTCGTAAACGACCTCCAGGCCCGTCCTTCTGACGGCCAGACAAAAATCGATGTCGTTGTAGGCGATGGAAAAGCGAGGATCGAAACGACCTACGGCGTTGAACACGGTTTGTCGCACAGCCATAAAAGCCCCCGTCACGGCGGCTGCGGTTCGTCGTCGTCGCCAACGCCCCAGCGGCCCCGGATCTGTCGCGTCCGCTCCCTCGCCTTCATGGACGGGCCGTCCGTCCCCTGCACCCAAAACAATGCCGGCGTGTTGTACGGTGCCGCGAGGAAAAAGCAGCCGCGCGCCAACGATACCGGTCTCCCTTCTGGAGAAGTTGGATCGCAAAACCTCATCCCAGCCTTGCGTCGTCATTTCCACGTCGTTGTTTGCGAACACCAGAATGCCGTCCTGGCAGGTGTCAGCGGCCAGATTATTCAGAAGGGGCCAGTTGAAGGCACCGGGGCTGACCAGCACTTTTACTCCGAACCGGGTACGCAGCCGGTCGAACAGCTTTTTTGATCGTGGTTCCAAAGAACCGTTGTCGATCACGATGAAACTCAAGCGGCGCCTGTTTGACGCCTTTCTGACGAGACTCAGAACCGCAGCTTGAAGAAGGTGGGCCCGATCGCGGGTCGGGATTATGACTGTGATCGGCTCCTCGGGAACAGCGGCCAGATCTGTCCCGCCCGAGGTGTTGTTCTCCAGGCGGACCTGATCGGCTGGAACGCTGAAGAGAATTCGCGGCACATTGGCGACGCCGCTGCCGCGTGACGCTTGCATGAGAAGCGATCGACGAAGCTGAGAGCCTTCTTGTCCCAGGCCGGCGCAAAGTTCCGGGTAGAGCGCCGGCTTGACCGCGACAGCGGCGGGAACGATCGGGCATGTCTCCATCTCGAGAACGTCCTGACGCGGGAAAAGCGCCGGATCAAACCGCTCCATGCCGTCGCGCCAATGCTCCCTGAATTGGTCCTGATCGAAAATCACGGCGGCCTGCGTCGTTGACGCCAGGGCCAGGCGAATCCATCCCACCGCTTCGCGGTCAAGGACAAGGCCGCTGGAAACCTGCAGAATGGCGGAGGCCTGCATCACCTGAGCGATGATCGCCTGATCGGCCGACTCGTACTGAATCCGGGACTCGAACGCCTGGTAGCTCGTGACCGAGTGCTCGAAAAGGCGCGCATCGCCTCGGACGATGGCACGCCAGGCGCCATCGCGCTGATCCAACAGGCTGGTCAAGGTTCGACGTAGCTTCGACGGCGATCCATCGGCAGCATCTACCAACACAGTGAGGTCCGCGAGGTCTCCACCTCCGGCGGGCGGGGGGCTCACGGGATAGGCCTTTGCAAAGGCGTCGTAGGCCCTCGCAGGATAGGACGAAACGACGGCGTAGCGTCCGACCTCTTCGGCGGCGGCGGTCAGATTGGCGCTGATGCGACCCGCCACGTCCGTAGCAGCGGATCGGCCGTAGTCCGCCTCTGGCAAGCGATGGCGCGCTCCGATGGCGATCAGCTTGTCGCGAGCAGGCGTGAAACCTGGCTCCATGCATAGGGCCTGAGCGAAAATGTCTTCCGCCTCGCGCGTTCGCCCCTGCTCCTGCAGGAGCAAACCGAGTTGGAGGTAGGCGTGGGCATAGCTGGGCCGTTGGGCGATCGCGGTCCGATAGGCGGCTTCCGCCTCGGCGAAGCGGCCTGCGGCCTTGAGGGTGTGGCCGAGTTGCAAGTGCAGCCCCGGCCGACGAAAATTGCGTTGAAGCAAGGACCGGTACAGGGCTTCCGACATCGCCCAATCGCCGGCCTCCCGGGCCAGCCGAGCCTTATTCTTCTGGCCGAGCCTGCCTTGAAAAACATGAACCAAGCCGCGAAATTTCACCTTATACCCACTTTCCGCCTTGGATCGATCGACGCCTTCAAGGCAATAGGCCAGACTGTCCAGACCATCAACCGGACACGCTCGGCGATGCCGGCGAGCCTATTCTTGGCGAATGCCGCAAGACAGAATAAGGACCTGTCATCGCGGCGTTGGTCGGTAAATGGGTTCGAGCGATTTCAGCATGACAGACACGCCGCAAATCTGGCACTGGCGTCAGGAAGACTACATCAAGAATTTCGGCGATTATCTCGCGGCTTTCCTCACGCGGGAGATGTTCGAGCCGATTTCCTGGCACGATGGGCCCGTGCACGTCATCGGCAGCGTCATTGCCGATTTCCTTGTGCCAGAGGCGGCCACGGATGGGTCGGGGCGTCCCGTTCCGAAGACGGTGTTCTGGGGCTGCGGCGCACGCGACGAAAACGGCTTGAGTGACGACAGGATCGAACAGGCCGAGATCCTGGCTGTGCGCGGCCCGCTTACCGCTTCGGTTCTGAAACTGGGCGCTACGAAACCTCAAGGCGACATCGCTCTTTTTCTTCCCGCGCTTTACAAACCTCAAAAGTCTGGCGTGACCAAAGACAAGACTGTCTGCATCCCTCACTTCTGGGATCATCGGCCAGATCACGAGTTCAGTCAGTCCGGATGCGATGTCGTCCTTAGAACCAATATTGTCGGCGGCGACGTGGAGATACGACGCCTTATAGATGCGATCGCCTCGGCGGACTTCGTTTTGTCGGCATCGCTCCATGGTGCCCTGGTCGCCGCGGCTTATGGGGTTCCCTTCGGATTCTGGGACAACGGCCATATCGACCTTCCCTTCAAATGGCAGGACTTGGCGGCCTATCTCTCGATTCCGCCGGCGTTCCACGCCACGCTGGAGCAGGCCCGGGTCGCCTACGAAAACGAGATCGGCGCCAAGCTTCGAATTCCATCGTTGTGGGCTTTCCTGGCCTGCGCGCCCTTTCCTCTTCGTCCTGACGCCCTGGTGAAGATTATTCGTCATCAGTTAGAGGCGGGCGGGCCGGAACAAGCGCTCCACGCCGTGAACGACCTGACCCGGGAACTGTCGCTAAACGCGCCGGAAGCTCACGACAAGGCGAAGCGTCTCATGCAAAAACTCGGGGAACTTGCCCGAGATGTTCACACCGCTCGTGAACAGAAGCGAATGGCGGAGGAGCAGAGCAAGGCGTTAGCGGATCGCCTGGCTATGGCCGATCAGCTGAGAGAAGAAGCTGTGACCGCCCGGCAGAGGTACGCCGACGAGCAGATCGATGCGATACGAGAGAAACTGTCGGCCGCGCAGGCGGCCCAAGAAACCGCGAATCGCCTGTCTTCCCAACTCACCGCCGTTCAGATCGAACGCGACAACCTCCAGACTGAGCGCGAGGACTACAGCGCCGCCGTCGCCACCCTGTCGGCGCGAATTGGACGTACCCTTGAGCGGCTGCAGAGTCGTCCCAATGATGTCGATGCAGCGTATAGGGATGACGAGGGCGACGACGAGCTCGCCGCGCTAAGCAAAAAGGCAGGCGAGCTCCTTGCAGAGCGCAACGCCTTGCTGCTGCGCGCCACAACGCTAGAGGATCGTCTATCGGAGACGCTCACAAACCTGGAACAGGCCGAGCAAGTTCAACGCCGCGCCGAAGTCGTGTCGGAACAACGACGCCTCCAGACCGAAAATCTGGTATCCGAGAATGCCGTTTTCCAGGCCGAGGTCGGTTCATTGAAGCGTCTGCTTGCGGAGCAGGAAGAGGCTCTCAAAGGCACGATGGCTCGCAATCTCGCCCTGTCGACCCAGGTTCAAGCCACGGGACGTGACATCGACCGTTGGCGCGGGGAAATTGAAGAAGCCCAGCGGCAAAGAGACGCCGCCTTGGGAAAGTACGAGCGGATAGCGAACTCGCGCGCTTGGCGCCTGGTAAGAAGGAGCCGCCGCATCAGAGAGTACTTTTCGCCCTTCCGCATGAAGCAGCGGGGGCGGCGGGTCGTGCGTATCCTCACCGGAAAGGGGCGCAAGAAAAAGCCGAAGGCGCTCCCCTCGACGCCTGCAATGCCCGCCTCGGGGCATTCCAATGTCGCCATCTTCGTTCTCGACGTTCTGGGCGTCGGTCCTTCCCCCGCCCTGGCCGCCCAGATTAGGCGGTGGGCGCGCGACGGATCGGATGTGATCGCTTGCGGGAAGATCAAGGCTTGGGCTTCGTTGCCCGTCCGTACAATTTCATGCGACGAGACGGGCGCGGTCACACGTCTGAACGAACATCTTCAAACTCACGGCGGTGACGTGACCGTTGTCGTGACGGACCCGTCGGTGTCGATCAGCGGTGACCTGAGCGCTTTACTGTCTGACTTCGAACGCCATCCGCAGTCAGCCGCCCTTTGCGCCGCAGTGCTCAATGGAGATATGGTGCATGCATTCGGGGCCGTCGTCGGCGATGATGGACAGATCGTCGCCGACGAGACCGGCCAGACAGCAGCGTCATACACCTTCAGCTCCACAAGACCCTGCGGCGCGTTATGGCCGACTGTCGTTGCATTGAACCTGGACATCTGCCGCCACCTTGGCCCGTTGCCCGCCTTGGCGAGCAGCGAATGTGCTTTGATCGCCTTTGGTCTCAACGCGCGCAGCCACGGCCTGGACACACTGGTCACGCCCTCAGTCTCGGCGCAGACAACACAGACCATAAAACAGATTGAGTTGCCGCAGCATCTTTCTGAACAGGCGCGCCAGCTGGGTTCGGGGCCGCGCCGCCCGAAGGTCTTGTTCGCCGACGCCGTCACGCCCACGCCAGACCGGGATTCAGGCTCGATCGACATCGTTTGGTTCATGAAGATCTTTTTGCGGCTGGGCTATGAGGTCACGTTCCTACCCATCCACGAACGAGGCGACGCCGGCCGCTATACGCAAGACCTTCGCCAGTTGGGCGTGCTCTGCCCCAGCTCGCAGGACTATGACGAGCCTTGGAAGTTTTTGCGGGATCAGGGCAAGGCGCTAGATCTCTGCATTCTCTACAGGGCGTCGGCCGCCTGTCACCTCATCGATCCGGTCAAGGAGTTCGCTCCCCAAGCCAAGGTCATCTTCGACACCGTCGATCTCCACTTCCTGCGCGAACAGCGCGCCGCAGAGTCTATCGGGTCCGTTGAGGGTCTGGCCGCTGCGGAACAGACCAAGGCTGAAGAGATTCGGATCATGGAGGCCAGCGACGCGACCATCCTGCTCAGCACAGCCGAGTATGATCTGGTTGGCAAAATTGCCCCGCAGGTGAAACGGGCCCACATCTCGATTGTTCGCGAAGTTCCAGGCCGATCGAAAGGAAGCGAAGGCCGCTCGGGCTGCATGTTCGTGGGCGGATTCAAGCACAGGCCGAACATCGACGCCGTTCACTATTTGTGTGGAGAAATCTGGCCCGAGGTTCGCAAACGATCACCCGAATCGACGCTCTACATCATCGGCGCCGATGCGCCTCAGGACGTTGTGGAGCTTCATGACCCTAGGAACGGCGTGCACTTCAAAGGTTTCGAAAAGAGCCTAGATTTCTACTACGAAAACATGAGGATCAATCTTGCGCCGCTCCGTGTCGGCGCCGGGGTCAAGGGCAAGGTCGTCGCCAGCCTCGCTGTCGGGCTGCCGACCATCGGGACGCCGATCGCCGTGGAGGGCATGGGCCTTGAGGACGGGATCGATGCGCTGGTAGCCGACACCCCCAGCGCTTTCGCCGACGCCGTCGTCCGCCTGAACGATGACGATGCGCTTTGGGAAAGCCTGTCCCGGCGGTCGGTGGAGGCCGCAAAGGCGCGGTTCTCCGTCACCGCCGCCGAAGACCGATTGAAAGAGCTGCTGAAAGACCTCGGGCTGCCGACGTCAGCTTAAAGTCGGACGCGCGCAGGCCGACAGAACGCCCTCCAGCTGCCGGATCATACGTTCGAATGTAAATCGGCTGGCGAGGGTTCTGGCCCTGCGCGAAAGCGTGCGTCTCAGATCGGGGTCTCGCACAAGAGCGGCGATTTGCTCGGCCAAGTCGTCGGCGTCCCCGTTTCGGAAAACCATGCCGGTGCGGCCGGAAAAGACGATTTCGGTGTTGCCCCCGGCGTCGGAAGCCACGGTGGGAATGCCCGCCGCCATGGCCATAATGAGCGTCAGCGAAAAGGGTTCGTAACGCGAGGGGAACAGGTAGATGTCATGTTGCGACCACAGCATCGACAAGTCCGCCTCGGCGACCGGGGGCAGGATTTTGATTTCGGCGCCGAAGTTGTCCGCAGCGATAGCCTCGTCAAGTCGCGCCTTGTAGGCCTGGTCCTGGCCGTCGCCGACGATCGTCAGCTCGATGGGGATGGCTCGTCCGAGTTTAGCTCTCAACGGTCGGAGCGCCGCCACACACAAGTCGGCCCCCTTGAGATCGACGATCCTGCCGGCGAACAGCAGGCGTAGAGGGTTTGTCTTGCCGAACGACTTCGCTTCCTCCCGCCTGGCCGGACTGTTGACGTCAATCTGGACGCCGTTGTGCACGACCCACTCGTGTTCGAATTCGTACCCGGCCGCGTGGTAGAATTTTTGGACGAACTCGGCCCCGAAAACGGCGTTGAAAGGGGATTTTCTCGACACCCGCCCCTCCAGCGCCCCGCCGGAAAAGGGTTCGAAACCGTGAACGTGCCGACTGAAGAAGCCGGAGACGACGCTGGGCTGCTCGGCATACGCCAACCAATTGTCCGTAAGAAAGAGGGTCGTCGGCTTGCCGCTGGACTCGATGGCGCGCTTCACAGCGTCGCCGAGGAAGTACAGGTTCCAGACGAAGATGAGATCCGGATCGATTTCCCGCACGGCCCGTTCGACCGCCGCCTCGTTCGAGCGATTTATGGCGTCGATCTCGTCGTTCTCCGCCTGGAAGGGGCGGTATATGTCCTCCCGATCCGCCAGAAGCGTTAGGCCCTGGACGATCGTCTGACGGGGATGCGGCGGCGCCTCGATCCCGTAATCGCTCGTGAGGACATGGATGTCGTGACCCCGTTGGGCCAGTGCGTCTGCCACATCATGGGCGAGCCGCTCGTAGCCTCCCACAACATTGGGCGGGTACAGGTTGCTGACGATCAGTATCTTCACGACAAGGCCTCGACTAGCGCACCATACTGGTCTTGATTTCGCCGAAACGCACGGAAGTCGGTGGCTGTATCCGGCGCCCCGATCATGAATGCCCAGGTCGTCAAAACGGCCTTGAGCAGGCCGTGGCGGTCCAGGATTTCGGCATACTCGACGATCGCTTCAGATCGACCCTGGCAAAGCCTGAAAAGGTGCAGCGCCGTGATGTAGGCCCATTCCACCTTCACCCGATCATGTCCCTCTGAAATGGTGTTGGTATCGTGGATGCGATAGCTCATCAGGCGCTGATCCATGAAACGCACCTTCTGATCGCTGCGCGACATCCTGAGGAAAAAGTCGAGATCGTGCGCATAGCGGTAGTCGCCGAATAGGCCGATATCCTCAAACACCGTCCGTCGTGCCGCGAGGTTGGACGTCGTCACCAGAAAGTTGCCGTTAACGAGCGAGGCCCCCCAAAGGCCGGTCTCTCGATAAAAGGCCAAGGCTTGCTCATACCAAGGAAACTCCGTTGGGCTTCCTTGCCCATCGACGAAATCCATCGCGGTGAAAACGGCGGCCAGATCGCCGTCGTTCCTAAAAGCACTGGCCACAGCATCCAGCCTTTCGGGGTGATAGAGGTCGTCGGAATTGAGGATGCAGATGACGTCCGATGTCGCCCGGCCGATACCCGAGTTGATCGTATTGTGCGCGCCGCGGTTAGACTGTTTCCAGACGATAATTTCGGGTCGCGCCTCGGCCAGCAATTCGACCTGCCGCACGCCGTCATCCGATGAGCCGTCGTCGATCACGATGATCTCGGCGGCCGGATAAGTTTGACAAAGAACGCTGTAGATCGTCGAGGCGATGTACTTTTTGTGATTGTATAGAGGAATCACGATGGAGATTGTCGGGTTCATTAAGTGCGTCAATCCTGCCTCATGATTTCCGTGGCGGAGCCGCCCAAGAGCGTCTAACCACTTATGGAACGCCTTACGGCCTGTTCCTAAACAAGACGAGAGCGATTTCGTAGTGCAGATTTTTTCGGACGATAAGCCCTCCGTCAGCTTGGTGCTGGGCGGCGGAGGGTTTGTAGGTTCGGCGCTTCGTCGCAGCCTTTCGGCCGATAACCGCGAGGTGACGGTCCTTTCCCGTTCCCCGCCGTCGATCCTCCACGCCAACGAGACCTGGATCACGGGTGATTTCGCCGACGAAGCGTTGCTGGACAGCGTCTTGCGCCCCGGCATGGACGTGTATCACTTGATAAGCGGCGCTGTGCCGGCAAAAGGCAACTGGGATGTCGAGCAGGAGATTCTGAGCTCGGTGATCCCCACCCTGAAGCTGCTGAAAGCCGCAGTGGCAAAAGGCGTTCGTCGGATCATCTATGTTTCTTCGGGCGGCACCGTTTATGGCGTGCCGACTTCGGTTCCGATCCGCGAGGACGCCCCCACTGATCCCATATCGGCCTATGGCGTCGCCAAGCTGACGGTCGAGAAATATCTGGCCCTGTTCGAGCGGCATCACGGACTGTCCTACCGAATTCTCCGCGTCGCCAACCCTTACGGGCCCGGCCAGCTTCCCAACCGGCAGCAGGGCGTCGTCGCCAATCTGCTTTATCAGGCTCTGTCCGGTCGCCCCTTCGAGATCTGGGGCGACGGCTCGGCCGCCCGCGACTTCATTCACGTTGACGACGTCGCAAGGAGCCTTCGGGCGGCGGCCGACTACGAAGGCGATGAACGGATTTTCAACATCGGCAGCGGCGTCGCCATTCCAATATCGAAGATTGTGGATGACATCGCTCAGGCAATGAAGATCACATCACCATCCATCATACACCATCCGAGTCGACAGCATGATGTTCCTGTCAACTGCCTCGATATTGGCAAAGCCAAGTTTGAACTGGGGTGGACGCCGAACAGTTCATGGCCGACTGGGATCGATAGCATCGTTTTTTGGCTGAAAAATCAGATGAACGACGATCAAGTTTAATCGAACGAATGATGGATTGTTAAATGCAAATCGAAGATGCGCTGTCTCACGTTCAGAATGCGTGTAGCAACATCGCTGGTGGTCCATATGGTGAAGATCACTACTTTCACGTCCACCGGCTGAGATTCGCTCACACTCTTATGCGGCTTTCTTATCTAGAGAATATTGGGCGAATGCTGGAAATCGGCAGCGATGGCCTTTTTCTTCGTCTAGGGCGATATGTATTGTCGGCCACCGAAGTCGCGGGGACGGTCCATCATGAAGGCGAACCGACAGCTTTCGTTGGAAACGACTATTTCCAATTCCAGTTCTATGGCGTTGACTTGGAATCTACACAACTTCCGGTCCCCGACGGATCCTTTGACACGGTAGTATGCGGTGAGGTGATTGAGCACATGGCCCGCGACCCTATGGCGCTGCTGCAGGAGATAAACCGGCTCCTTCCAATCGGCGGCCACTGCCTTATTACAACGCCAAACATATCAAGCTATCGCAACATAGATATGGCTCTACAACGACAAGTCCCGATGAATTTCTATAAATTCAGAAAGGACGGATCTCTTGACCGTCACCACATCGAATATACGCCAAAACTACTCTGTGAATTTTTAGAAACTGCCGGATTTGAGATTTCCATATGTGTGACAGAGAACTGCTGGTCAGCATCACACGATAGCCTTCAGCAGTTTGTCGAGAAAAACGGCTACAGTCCGCACGATAGAGGAGACAATATTTTTGTGATGTGCAAGAAAATTGGCCCCGTATTGGAACGCTACCCCGATATTATGTATGTCTAGGCCGACAAGTCAGCAACCTATAGCTCTAAAGCCTAGGCGCTACGGTGATGCGCGCGGTTGGTTCGCTGAAACCTATTCGGTCCAGTTCGCGCGGGCTGCCGGAATCGACGTCGCCTTCGTTCAGGACAATCAATCCTTCTCCTCAGCCAAGGGCACCGTGCGGGGGTTACACTTCCAGAGGCCGCCGCATGACCAGGCGAAGCTTGTCCGGTGTCTACGCGGGTCGATCATGGACTATGCCGTCGACATTCGACGCGGTTCGCCGACCTATGGACGCTTCGTTCAGGCGCGGCTGACGGCCGAAGGCGGCGAACAGCTGTTTATTCCAATCGGGTTCGCCCATGGCTTCGTCACCCTGGAGCCGGATGTCGAGATCGCCTACAAGGTCTCGGATATTTACGCGCCCGATTGCGACGGCGGCGTTCGCTGGGACGACCCCGACATCGCCATCGACTGGCCGCTGCCCGAAACCGGCGCCGTCCTGTCGGACAAGGACCTGTCCCTGCCGG
This sequence comes from Brevundimonas sp. MEB006b, assembly GCF_030209705.1. Classification (NCBI taxonomy): domain Bacteria; kingdom Pseudomonadati; phylum Pseudomonadota; class Alphaproteobacteria; order Caulobacterales; family Caulobacteraceae; genus Brevundimonas; species Brevundimonas sp. MEB006b. Next base: position 49,080 of record NZ_JARVRL010000001.1, on the reverse strand, counting down.
GTCTGCATGAGTTCGACAGCCCGTTCGATTACGACGGCCATCCGTTAGAGCCCCTGTCCGACCTTTGATCCCCTTCCGCGAGACCTAGCGATGCGTATTCTTGTCACCGGCGGCGCCGGCTTCATCGGTTCGGCCCTGGTGCGACGGCTGATCGCCCATACCGATCATGACGTCCTGGTGTTCGACAAGCTGACCTACGCCGGGGTGCTCAGCTCCCTGGAACCGGCGGCAAGCAGCGACCGCTACCGTTTTGTCCAAGCGGATATTTGCGACGCAGAGGCTGTCGCCAAGGCTTTGGCCGACTTCCAACCCGACGTCGTCGCCCACCTGGCGGCCGAAAGTCATGTTGATCGCTCCATCGACGGGCCGGGCGCTTTTGTTCAGACCAATCTGGTCGGCACCTTCGTCATGCTGAACCAGGTGCTGGGCTATTGGCGGAATCTGCCCGACGCCCGGAAGATGGACTTCCGCTTTCATCACATCTCGACCGACGAGGTGTTCGGCTCGTTGGGCGAGGAAGGCTTCTTCACCGAAACCACCGCCTATGATCCGCGCTCACCCTATTCGGCGTCCAAGGCGGGATCGGACCATTTGGTGCGGGCGTGGGGCCATACCTATGGCCTGCCGGTTCTCGTGACCAACTGCTCGAACAACTATGGCCCCTACCACTTCCCCGAGAAGCTGATTCCGCTGATCATCATCCGGGCGCTGAACGGCGAACCCCTGCCGGTCTATGGCGACGGGTCGAACGTGCGCGACTGGCTGTTCGTCGATGATCACGCCCGCGCGCTTCAGGCCGTCTTCGAAAAGGGCCGGCCGGGTAAAACCTACAATGTCGGCGGCAACGCCGAGCGCAAGAACATCGAGGTGGTCCAGGCGATCTGCAGCATACTGGACCGGCTGCGTCCCAAGGCCGTCGGACGCTACGCCGACCAGATCACCTTCGTCACCGATCGACCCGGGCACGATCATCGCTACGCCATCGACGCCTCCAAGATTCGCGCCGATCTGGGCTGGACGCCTTCCCTCACCTTCGAACAAGGGATCGAACATACCGTGGCCTGGTACCTGGAAAACCCCGGCTGGTGGCAGAATATTCTAGGCGCCCGCTATTCGACGCAGCGGCTCGGGGTCGGGAATGGCTGAGCCGATCCACATCCTGATCACCGGGGGCGCCGGGCAGGTAGGGCTGGAGTTGCTGGCGGCCGAATGGCCGCAAGACGTCGTGCTGCATGCGCCGCTCCGCCAGGAACTGGACCTGGCCGATCCGGCTTCGGTGCGGAAGGCCTTTGCGGCGACGCCCTTCGCCGCCGTGATCAACGCGGCGGCCCACACGGCGGTGGACAGGGCCGAAGCCGAGGTCGCCGTCGCCTTCGCCGCCAATGCTCTAGGCCCGGCGGTGCTGGCCGATATGACACGCGAGACCGGCATCCCGCTGATTCAGATTTCGACCGACTATGTTTTCGATGGCGCCAAGGCGGGTCTTTACGTCGAGACGGACCCGGTCGGCCCTCTTGGCGTCTATGGCGCCTCGAAGCTGGCGGGCGAATTGGCCGTACGCAGCGGCAATCCGCGATCGGTCGTCGTGCGGACGGCCTGGGTGTTGAGTATCCACCGCACCAACTTCCTGAAGACGATGCTGCGGCTGGCCGGGGATCGGCCCGCGCTCAATGTTGTGGGGGATCAGCTCGGGTGTCCCACCTCGGCGCGCGACATCGCCGCGGCCCTCAAGACTATCGCGCTGAAGATGATCGCCGATCCATCGGCGCCAACCGGCATCTATCATTTCGTCAACGCCGGCGAGACCACATGGGCTAACCTGGCCCGTGAAATCCTGGCGCTCAGCAAAGCCTCAGGCGGCCCTTGGGCCGAGGTTCAAGACATTCCCGTCATCGACTACCCCACGCCTGCGCGCCGCCCGGCGAACTCGCGCCTTTCCACCGAAAAGCTGACCCGCGATTACGGGATCGCCCCGCGCGCCTGGCAAACCGCGGTCGCCGAAATCGTCGCCGAACTGAACGCCGAAAGGACTTTCTCATGAAGGGTATCATCCTGGCCGGAGGCTCCGGCACGCGCCTGCACCCGATGACCTTGGTCACTTCGAAGCAGCTTATGCCGGTCTACGACAAGCCGATGATTTACTATCCGCTGTCGACTCTGATGCTGGCCGGCATACGCGAGGTTTTGATCATTTCCACGCCGCGCGACACGCCGAATTTTCAAGCCTTGCTGGGCGACGGTTCGCAATGGGGCATGGAAATCCAGTACGCCGTACAGCCCAGCCCCGACGGGCTGGCCCAAGCCTATCTCATCGGGGCCGACTTCGTCGGCGACAACCCTTCAGCCCTAATTCTGGGCGACAACATCTTCTATGGCCACGGCATCACCGATCTTTTCATCAACGCTATGGCCCGCGCCGACGGCGCGACGGTTTTCGCCTATCATGTGAATGATCCCGAGCGTTACGGCGTCGTCGAGTTCGACGAAAGGATGCGTGCGCTCTCGATCGAGGAAAAGCCGGTCGAACCCAAATCGAACTGGGCGGTCACTGGCTTGTACTTCTATGACAGCGACGCGGTGCGCATCGCGCGCGATCTCAAACCCTCTGCGCGCGGTGAGCTTGAGATCACCGACGTGAACCGCGCCTACCTCGATCACGGCAAGCTGTCGGTCGAGATCATGGGACGCGGTTACGCCTGGCTGGATACAGGAACTCCAGACAGCCTCGTCGAGGCGGCCGAGTTCGTCCGCGTTCTGGAAAAGCGTCAGGGCTTCAAGATCGCCTGCCCTGAAGAGGTCGCCTATCAAAAGGACTTCATCAACGCCGAACAGCTTGATCGCCTGGCCTCCCAGCTGGGCAAGAGCGCCTATGGCGGCTATCTGCGCCACAGCGTCCTGAACCGCCGCTGATCGCTAGGCGATCCGCCCGACCTTTGCGCCAGAAAAGGCGATCATCCCGTCAATCGTACTGTCCAACAGCACGATCCTGAGTTCCGCGAAGTCCACGTTGGCGAAGTCGTGCTGCATCACCAGCGCATAGACGCCGACCTTTTCCGGATAGAAATCCAGACTCTCGAACTGTTCCAGCCCACCCCATTCGATCCGATACTTCCGACGAGTGGCGCCCTCGTCAAGAATCAGCTGGGCCTTTACTTCCCAACATCCGGGCGGCAGATACAGATGGGGGCCGGAGACGATAAGCCCGGGCGGCCCAGTCAAGTCGATCTCGAAGCCGCGCTCACCTGCCTTTTTTCGCCCATAGACGAAGATTTCGGGCGGCCAGTCTGCGCCCTGACCGATTTCCGGCTTGCCTGTCCGGTACATGTTCAAAGGCCCGTCAGGTTCAGCTCCCAAGTCGGGAGCCGTGAGCCGAAGGCCGCCCGGCGTCGAAATCTCCCGCCTTCCTTCAATGGCGTCGGCCCGCGAATAGAAAGTGGTCTGTGAGGCCGGCAAGGCGCCGCACCAGGCCAACAGCTCCGAGAGCCTGTTCAGCGCCTCCGGTTCCGACGGCTTTTCACCCGCTCCGACAAAGGGCGGCAGATCGGACGCGATGACGACGAACTCGTGAATTCCCAGATCATCGAGACTTTTCAAATCCTCCACGACGACCACAGTCGTATCGCCGTTGTCGAGGTTCAGCCTCTCTCCGCTTCGATGCCTGACCAAGTTTAGTCCGAGTCCTTTGATCGACGTCTCGATGGCCTCGATCCACCGAGGGTCCGGACGGGTCATGGCCAGGATCACGCAGTATTTTGCGTAGACGCGCTCCGGTCGGTTCAGGGGATCGCCTGTCGGTTCTGTCGCAGCCTGCTGTTGCCTCATGACGCCCTCAACCAACGATAGATTTCAAGCGCCTCTTCAACATCGTCGAAGACCTTTGCCTTGCAACTTTCAATAATGAGCGCTCGGTCGCAGTGAGAAGCGATCAGGCCGGTTTCGTGCGAAGCCATGATGAAGGCGCGATCCGAGCGGCGCTCGAACAGCTCTTCCTGACACTTCCGTTGAAATCGCGCGTCGCCCACTGCCACCAGTTCGTCGATCAGATAGCAGTCGAACTCAATGGCCAACGAAAGACCGAAGGCCAGACGGGCCCGCATGCCTGAGGAATATGTCTTCACAGGCGACGACAAGGCGCGCCCGAGTTCCGCAAAGTCCTCGACCTTGTCGAGGACTTCGGCGTACTCGCGGCCATAGATGCGCGAAATGAACCGCACGTTGTCGAGCCCGGACAAACTGCCTTGAAAGCCGCCTCCGAAGCCGATCGGCCATGACGATGACATGCGCCAATCGATTCGCCCTTCGGTCGGCGGCAGAATCCCCCCTAGCAAACGAATTAAGGTGGATTTTCCTTGGCCGTTTCGCCCCAGCAAGGCCAGCCGGCCGGAGCGACCGAGTTCAAAGTTTATTCCGGTGAATGTCGGCGCCTTGGCTTCGCGATAGGATACGCCCAGATCACGAACGACGAGCCCGGGCTCGCCTGCATGCGCGTTCATCCTTGAGCATGCTCCCGCAATCCAGCCCATGCCAGCCAACCTATCCCATAGACGACCATCATCGAGGCGAACACAGCCAGGATAGACAACAAGCGCTTTGGCTGCGTTGATTCGTCAGGCGAGTTGGGATTGACGATGCGCTCTAGGTACAGCTTTTGCCGTTGAGCATCCTGTTCGGCGCTGATGAGGGTCGCGGTGGCTTGGGCGAGTTCCTTGTCCGCCAGCTCCTGCCGGAGCGTGAGCTGCTGATAGATCGCCGATTTCGACGCTAGAGACTCTCCTCCCGATCGATTGGCCACCTTGGTCCGTTCGGAAGCGATCTGGTCGTTGTAGGCCTTGATGCGGGCGTCAAGCGCCGACAACTGGGGACTGCTGGGAGCGCCGGCGGCGATCTGCTCACGCTGCGCCTGCAGATCCGCCACAGCGCGGCGCAGGTTCACGATCACATCGGCGCTTTCCTTCGCCGAGAGTTCCGGATCCAGGAAGTTCTCCTGGTTGCGGAAATTCCTCAAGGCGGCTTGGGCTTCGGCGCTCTTTTCGCGTGCTGTTTCCAGAGCGTTGCGAGCATGAAGCAGAGTGTCCCGCGCCGCTCTCACATTCATGCGGTTGACCAACCGCTCGCCGCCTTGAAGCAGGCCTTCGGCGATCTTTTGCGCATCGGCCGCGCTGAACGCCTCAACGCGGAGCGTACTGATGCCAGTGGTCGAGTCGTAGCCGACCACGACAAAGCGCTGCAGCCCCTCGTACAGGCCTTCTTCGCTCCGCCCTTCCCAAGGCCTAGGGTACCGCGAGAATGGGTCGCCCCCTCGACGCCCCAGCATGTCGGCGATGTTAAAACTACGCTGCAGCTCATTCAGCGCGTCTCTGGATCGGATGTATTCGTGAACGGCGAAAGCATCGCCTTGGGCCGTTTGAATGCCGACTCCCTGCAGCGCCACGCCAAGCGCGGACGGTTGCTGGCTTGCGTTGGGCGCGCGCACCACGAATTGTGCCTCGGACACATAGCGCGGCGAGGCGATCAGCAGAAAATAGATCGCGGCCACCAAGGTCGGCGCCGCCACGACAAGCAGAAACGGCCAAGCCGACTTCAACTTTTGGACAACGCGGTCGGCCGCTGATCCGCGCGGTGACGGCGGAGGCTCGACATAAGTCAGCGACGCCCTTGTATTCATTGAAAGTTCGTCCTTCACAGTGGCCAGCCGATCTTACTCGATATCAACATGATTTTTGGAGGCGGCAAGCAGCAAAAGCCCGACCAAATTCATGATCGCCGCACAGGTGACGGCATAGAGAGGGTGGTAATAGGTCGCCGTGAATTCGCCGAAGACGCCGGCGCGTATCATCTCGACAGCGTTTGGAAAAGGCACCAGAAGATACATTTCCCGAAATCTGTGCGGCAGCCACGCGACCATGAAGAACGCGCCCGATATCGGAATGAGCGCATAGGTCAAAACCGGCACCAGGCGCTCCATGAGTTCAGACCTCATCGAAAGCGCCGAAAGGATAGTCGCCGCACCGGACCCCATGAAAGCCAGAAGAATCCAGCCGGAATACAGCAGCAATACATCCTTGGGCAGAGATATCTGTCCAAGGATTATGAGTATTGTGTATACGACTATAAACGCCGCAGTCGCTCCGGCAAACTCAAGGAGATTGCGAGCAATGAAAAGATGCAGGACGTTTATTTTCCGGTGATAAAGGAGTCCGATGTTGCCCTGCAGCGCATACATACTGAACCCGATCTGGTGCCTCAGCAGAAGAAGGCTCATGTAGCCGGTCATAACAAAGGGACCCAGACGGATCCCATGCTCGTATTCTGGCTTGAGCAGCGACCACATCACGAGAACGAAAAGACAAAACAGAAGGGGCTCACCCACAACCCAAAGGAACCCAAGCCCCCGGCGGCCGAACCGCGTTGTGGTCTCCCGCATCATCAATGCGCCGATAATGTCTGTTTGTCGGCGAATTTGGGCGGAAAACATGCAGTCCTACTCGTAACGATCTGACAACGGAGAGTGACCGAGACCGCGCCCCCTGGCGCTACAGCATAGGGCTTGCATGAGGCTTAGCAAGAACTCCGGCGATCCAAAACCTACAGGTTTAACAATGCAGGATCTCCGCCCTGCGCGGCGATGTTCACGCTGATCGCCTTCTCCGCCGCATAGCGGATCAGGCTGTTGGGACCACCCGCCTTAGGGCCCGTGCCTGACAGCCCCTCGCCGCCGAAGGGTTGGACGCCGACCACCGCCCCGGTGATCGAGCGGTTGACGTAGACGTTGCCGGCTGGGACCAGATCGACGACTTCGGCGGCGAAGGCTTCGATGCGGCTGTGGACGCCAAGGGTCAGGCCGTAGCCGCGCGCGGCCAGCTTGCCGGCGACCGACTTCAGGTCGGACGGGGCGTAGCGGTAGATGTGCAGGATGGGGCCGAAGACCTCACGCTCCAAGAAGTCGGGCGTGGGGATTTCGGCGATGGCGGGGGCGAACAGGTCGCCCTTGTCGGCGCCCATCGGCAGGGTGGCCCGGGCGACGATCTTCGCTTCCTTCGACAGGCGCTCGACGTGCGCTTCCAGGGCCCGACGGGATTCGGGATCGATAACGGGGCCGATGTCGGTTTTGGGATCGGCAGGGTCTGCGACGGTCTGGACAGCGAGCGCGCCCTTCAGGCCCTCGAGCAAGGCGTCGGCCGAATCCTTGGGCACATAGAGGACGCGAAGGGCCGAACAGCGCTGACCGGCGGAGCCGAAGGCCGACTGGATCACGTCGTCGATGACCTGCTCCTTCAGCGCCGTGGTGTCGATGAACATGCCGTTTAGGCCACCGGTCTCGGCGATGAAGGGGATGATGGCGCCGGGGCGGGCGGCGATCGAACGGTTGATGGCGGCGGCCGTGTCGGTGCCGCCGGTGAAGGCGACGCCGTCGATGCCCGGATGGGTGACCAGCGTTGCGCCGACCGTCTCGCCGCGCCCGGGGACCAGGGCCAGCAGGTTGGGGTTCAGACCGGCCTTGTGATACAGGCGTACGGCCTCGGCGGCGATCAGCGGCGTCTGTTCAGCGGGCTTGGCCAGCACGGCGTTGCCGGCGGCGAGGGCCGCGGCGATCTGGCCGGTGAAGATGGCAAGGGGGAAATTCCACGGCGAGATGCAGGCGAAGACGCCGCGTCCGTGCAGCAACAGCTGGTTGGTCTCGCCGGTCGGCCCCTTCAGGGTCTCGGGGGCGGTGAAGTCGCGTGCCGCAAGCAGGGCGTAGTAGCGGCAAAAGTCGGCGGCCTCGCGCACCTCGGCGACGCCGTCGTTCAAGGTCTTGCCCGCCTCGCGGCTGAGCAGGGCGACCAGCCGGTCCAGATCGGCTTCCAGTGCATCGGCCATGGCGCGCAGGACGATGGCGCGTTTGGCGCCGCCCTGGCGGTCCCATTTGACCTGAGCCTCGGCGGCGGCCTGGACGGCGGCGTCGATGTCACCCGCCTCAGCTTCCGAGACGTGGCCCAGCACCTGCGAGCGGTCGAACGGATTGGTCACGGCCTGGGCATCGACGCCGGCGCGCAGCTTGCCGCCGATGATCGGGCCGCTGGTCAACTTCTCGCGGTCGATCAGTTCCAGCGCCTTGGCGTGGGCTTCACGGTCGGCGGCCTGGGAATAATCGCGGCCGAGGGAGTTCTGACGATCGCCGTACATGTCTTTCGGAACCGGAATCTTGGGGTGACGGTCGGGCGCCTGCTCGACCAGGGAAATGGGATCGGCCGCGACGGCCGAGGCGGGTACGCGCTCGTCCAGCAGGGCGTGGACGAAGGAGGAGTTGGCGCCGTTTTCAAGCAGGCGCCGCACCAGATAGGGCAGCAACTCCTCGTGCCCGCCGACAGGGGCATAGGCGCGGACAATGACGGTTTCGTCGGCCCATGCCTCCTGAGCGGCGTCATAAAGCGCCTCGCCCATGCCGTGCAGCCGCTGGTGCTCGACCGTCACGCCGTGATCACGCGCAATACGCCGCACGGCCGCCAGCGTATGGGCGTTGTGACTGGCGAACTGGGAATAGATGGCCGGCGCGGCCTCGATCATGGCCTTGGCGCAGACCAGATAGTTCAGGTCGGTCGCCGCCTTGGTCGTATAGACGGGATAGTCGGCGCGGCCGAACACCTGGGCGCGCTTGATCTCGGTGTCCCAATAGGCGCCCTTGACCAGGCGCACCATCAGACGACGGCCCGAGCGGCGGGCAAGGTCGGCGACGCGTTCGATCGTCTCCAGACCGCGCTTCTGATAGGCCTGAACCGCCAGACCCAGGCCGGTCCAGCCGCCAAGCGACGGCTCGTGCGCCAGCCGGTCCAGCAGCTTCAGCGACAGGGTCAGACGGTCCGCCTCCTCGGCGTCCATCGTATAGTTGATGTCGTATTTGGCCGCGATCTGAGCCAGGCGCAGGATGCGGGGATAAAGGGTCGCCCAGACGTCATCCTCATGCGTCGCCTCATAGCGGGGCGACAGGGCCGACAGTTTCACCGAGACGCCGTGGCCGTGCTCCGGTCCCTGGCCCTTCGACGTCTTGCCGACCGCCTCCATGGCGTCGGCGTAGATTTTCTCGTAGCGGTCTGCGTCGGCCATGGTCCGGGCGCCCTCGCCCAGCATGTCGAAGCTACACAGCCAGCCTTCCTTATTCGACCGTTTGAGCGCGCTCTGGATCGTGCGGCCGACGACGAACTGCTCGCCCATGATCTTGACGGCGGTGGCCACCGCCTGGCGGATGACCGGCTCGCCCAATCGGCCGGCGATCCGCTTCAGGAAGCCGGGCAGGTCGCTGCGCGCCTCGTCATCCACATCGACCAGCTTGCCGGTCAGCATCAGACCCCAGGTCGAGGCGTTGACGAAGAGGCTGTCGGACTGACCCAGGTGGGCGGCCCAGTCTGCCGAGCCGATCTTCTCGGCGATCAAGCGATCGCGGGTGTCCTCGTCCGGAACGCGCAGCAGGGCTTCGGCCAGACACATCAGGGCCAGACCTTCGCGGGTCCCAAGCGAGAATTGCTGAAGGAAGCTTTCGACGACCCCCTGTTTTTTCTGGCTGCGGCGGGCGTGTTCGACCAGGGCCGTCGCCTCAGCGACCACATCCGCCCGTTCGGTCGAATCCAGGGGCATGCGCGCCAGATTTGCGGCGACGGCCTCACGCTCGTTGCGGAACTTGTGCGTATCCAGACCGTCCCAAGCGGCCAGGCTCGAAGGCATAAAGGTGGGAGCGGTCATCGGCGACAAATCCTGTGGATTTCAGCCGTATATGCCGGAGTTCATTGAAGGTGCTTCGTATGATACAAACCCAAGCCGAAGATCGTTCGGTGTAAGGCAATGATTTCCGATGATCGACATCGACGCCGTCGACCGCCGCATCCTGCGGGTGCTTCAGACCGACGCCCGCATCTCCAACGCCGAACTGGCGCGACGCTGCAATCTGTCGCCAGCCGCCTGTTTCGAACGGGTCAAACGGCTTCGCGAAAAGAAGATCATCACCGGCTACGCCGCCATGATCGACCCGGCCCAGGTCGGCCGGGACCTGCTGATCTTCGTCGAGGTCTTGCTGGACCGCACCACCGGCGACGTCTTCGAAGCCTTCGCCGCCGCCGTTCGCAGCCAGCCGGAGGTGCTGGAGTGCCACATGGTCGCCGGCGGCTTCGACTATCTGATCAAGGCCCGCGTCGGCGACATGGACGCCTACCGCGCATTCCTAGGCGACGTTCTGGTGCGGATGCCGGGGGTGCGAGAAACCCGCACCTATGCGGTGCTGGAAGAGGTCAAATCGACGACGGTGCTGCCGCTTTAGGCGCTGATTACAGATTTTGGGGCGGCGATGCGCCGGTTCGTTCCGCCACCAGATCGGCAACAAAGGTGACGCTGAGTTCGGTCTGACCTAAGATAGGAACACGTCTTCCAGATCACAGCGTTGATATATGGCCACTATCTATCCCGTCATCATGTGCGGCGGTTCCGGAACGCGGCTGTGGCCCGCCTCGAGACCCTCGCTTCCCAAGCAGTTCATTCCGCTGGCCGGCAATCGATCGTTGTTCCAAGAAACCGTGGCGCGCGTGGCAGGGCTTTGTCAGAACGGCGGCGAGTTGGTTGTGGTCGGGGGTCTCAGCCACAAGCGCGCTATTCTGGATCAGCTTGAAGAGATTAGCGTCAGCGCCTTGATTTTGCTGGAGCCCGAAGGGAGAGATTCTTCGGCGGCCATGGCCGCCGCTGCCGAATGGACCGCACAGCGCGCGCCCGACGCCATCAATCTCTTTGTGGCCTCAGACCATCACATTCCAGACGCCGAAGCGTTCCGACAGTCCGTCGGCAAAGCCGCATCTGCGGCCGCCCAGGGCCGGATCGTCACTCTGGGTGTCGTCCCGACCGAACCCTCATCCGCCTACGGATACATCGCGCCATCAGGGCCCAACCTCTCAACCGTATCCGCCTTCGTAGAAAAGCCCGATCAGGCGACTGCGCGTCGCTATATTTCGGAGGGTTACCTCTGGAACAGCGGCAACTTCATCGTCCGCGCCGACGTGCTGTGTCAGGAAATCGCCGAATGGGCGCCTGCGGTAAGCGAAGCCGTTCGCACCGCGGTGGCTGGCGCCGAGATCGATGGTTCATGCTTGACCTTAGGGGCCGGGTTCAAAGCAGCACCCAAAATCTCCATCGACTACGCCGTCATGGAGAAGACGACGCGCGCCTCCGTTCTGCCGGTCCGCTTCGAGTGGTCCGACTTGGGCGCATGGGATTCGGTCCATGCATCCGGCGAAGGCGATGTGGGGCTTCACATCCTTGAGGACTCCGAGGGCTGCCTGCTTCGAGCATGCGACGGTGTGATGGTGGCTGCGATCGGCCTGCGCGACGTCGGAATCATCGTGGAACGTGATGCGGTTCTGGTGACGGATCTGAAAAAGAGCCAGGACGTCAAAAAGGTAGTGGAAAGACTGCGCAAGCTGTCACCGCAACATCTCGATTTCCCGGCGCCCGAACCCGTGGAATCGCTGGAGGGTGGCGCGGCGCGTTTTGCAGCGTGGCTTAGGCAGTCGGCCTTGCCGATCTGGTCCACGCTGGGCCAGGCCGAGAACGGAGCCTTTGAAGAGGTGTTAGGGCTGGACGGTCGACACATCTCGGCCTCGCGACGGGCGCGCGTTCAGGCGCGCCAGTTGCAGGTCTACGCAGAAGCCGGCCGCCAAGGCTGGCGAGGCCCTTGGAAGTCGGTGGTCAAGACCGGACTATATCAGCTGCGAACCGCCTATCAGCGCCTTGATGGGCAGATGCGGACCCTGTTGGCGGCGGACGGATCGCCGCTGGACGAAACGGCGATGATCTATGATCAGGCCTTTTTGATCTTCGCCTTGGCCAGTATTTCCAACGCGACGGCGCAGCCCGCGCTTGAGGTCGAGGCATCGGCGGTTCGAGATCAGTTGCTGCGGCAGGTAGACGCCCACGGCGGCCTGCAGGAATCCGGCAGCCACCCCTATCAGTCCAACGCCCACATGCATTTATTCGAGGCCGCCCTCGCTTGGGAGGAGAACGGCGGAGGCCGCGAATGGAGCGCGTTTGCCGATCAGATTGTGCATCTGGCCCGCACGCGGTTCATCGATGCCGGCACCGGCAGTCTGCGTGAGTTCTTTGACGCGGAGTGGTCGCCGGCCGCTGGCGAAGACGGGCGTTTGATCGAACCCGGCCATCAGTTCGAGTGGGCCTGGCTCTTGGCGCGCTATGGCCGCAGCCGGAAAGACGCGGGGGTTCTTGCCGACGCGTGGCGCTTGTACGAGTCGGGACTGAAGGGCGTGGACGCCAAACGAGGCGTTGCGATGGATGCCTTGAATATCGACGGCAGCGTGCACAGTCCGCGCTCTCGTCTGTGGCCGCAGACAGAATGGCTGAAGGCGTCGTTGATTTTGGCAACGCTCAATGACGACGTCAGACGTGCTCAATGTCTTGATCAGGCCGCACGCGCACAGCGGGCTGTGTGGCGCTATCTGACGCCGCAGGGCCTATGGCATGACAAGATGTTGGAGAACGGTAGTTTCATCGACGAACCGGCGCCGGCGAGTTCGTTCTACCATATCATGGCCGCCTACACTCAGATGAAGGAGACCTTCGGGGCGATCGCCCCTCAAAAGACCGCTTCCTTCAATCTGTTTTGACGAGACCATCAGCGATCCCCTTCAAGGCCTGACGGGCTATCGTAAGTCCGTCTCGCCTTCGTCATTCGAACCGTCTAGAAGTTCGCCCCTTACTCAACGGCTCAGGGTCCGCCCGCCTCAATGCGCATCGTTCTGGCCACCGACGCCTGGGAACCCCAGGTCAACGGCGTCGTCCGCACCCTGACGCGCACCGTCGCGGAATGTCGCGGCATGGGCGATGAGGTCGAGGTCATCGAACCCAGTCTGTTCAAGACCATCCCCTGCCCCACCTATCCGGAAATCCGGCTGGCGCTGGGAGCGGAAGAAGAAATCCGCGAGATGCTGCGCGCCTTCGAACCCGAGGCCGTCCATATCGCAACCGAGGGACCGATCGGCATCGCCACGCGCCGCATCTGCGTGGAGTGGAAGCTGCCGTTCACGACCAGCTATCACACCAAATTCCCGGAATATGTCTCGGCGCGTTTCCCGATCCCGGTCCAGGTCGGCTACGCCTATATGAAATGGTTCCACAAGCCGTCGGGACGGCTGATGGTGGCGACGCCGACCCTGCGCGACGAGCTGGTTGAGCATGGTTTCAAGAACGTCTCCCCTTGGTCGCGGGGCGTGGACACGGATGTGTTCAATCCCGACCTGGAGCGCATATACGACGAGCTTGGCGGCAAAGACTGGCCGCGGCCCTTTTTCCTGAACGTCGGCCGTGTGGCGGTCGAGAAGAACATCGAGGCCTTCCTGAAACTCGACCTGCCCGGCACCAAGATCGTCGTGGGCGATGGCCCGGCCCGCGCCGAGCTCGAAGAAAAGTATCCGGATGCCAAATTCCTCGGCGCCAAGTTCGGCGACGACCTGGCCCGCTGTTTCCGCGACGCCGACGTTTTCGTCTTCCCCAGCTGGACCGACACCTTCGGTCTGGTGATTCTGGAAGCCATGGCCGCCGGCACGCCGGTCGCGGCCTATCCGGCTCACGGTCCGATCGACATCATTCCGGGATCGAACGCCGGCGCAATCGACAAGGACCTCAAGAGCGCCTGCCTGCAGTGCCTTGAACTCGATCGCAAGGCTGTGCGCGCTTATGCGGAAAAGTTCAGCTGGCGCGCCTCGGCCGAGCAGTTCGTCGAGAACCTGCAACCCTATCCCGAACCCGAGCGTGGACGCTTCTGGCGTCGCCTGCGGCGTATCGCCCGTATTCGCAAACGCGCCGCCGCCTGATCGACGGGCCAGTCGAGCCGCCCCCAAAGGACAAGCCATGATGAAACCCCGTCAGGACCTAAAGCCCAACACGGCTGCTTACGAAACCCAGGCCTTGGTCAAGCCGACAGGCTTCCGCGAATACGACGCACGCTGGATCCTGGAGAAAGAGATCAACCTTCTCGGCATTCAGGCTCTGGGCCTTGGCCTGGCCACCTATGTCCACGAGATCGGCGTCGCGCCGAAGATCGTTACCGGCCATGACTTCCGCGGCTATAGCCTCAGCGTCAAACAGGCCCTGATCCTCGGGCTGCTGGAAGGCGGGATGGAGGTTCTGGACGTGGGCCTGGCCTTGTCGCCCATGGCCTATTTCGGCCAATTCGAACTGGACGCCCCCTGCGTCGCCATGGTGACGGCCAGCCACAACGAGAATGGCTGGACCGGCGTGAAGATGGGCGCCAACAAGCCCCTGACCTTTGGTCCCGACGAGATGGGCCGACTGAAAGAGATCGTTCTCAACGGTGAAGGCGTGGCCCGCCCCGGCGGCAAGCTGGTGCGCGTCGATGACTTCCGCGAAACCTATGTCGCCGACGTGGCCTCAAAGGTGCAGATCAAGCGTCCGCTGAAGGTGGTTTGCGCCTGCGGAAACGGCACCGCCGGCGCCTTCGCTCCTGACGCCCTGCGCCGGATGGGCGTCGAGGTGATCGAGATGGACACCGACCTCGACTATACCTTCCCGAAATACAACCCGAACCCGGAAGATCACGCCATGCTGGTGCAGATGGCCCAGCGGGTCCGTGAGACGGGCGCCGATCTGGCCCTTGGCTTCGACGGCGACGGAGACCGCTGCGGCGTGGTGGACGACACGGGCGAGGAAATCTTCGCCGACAAGATCGGCCTGATGCTGGCCCGCGACCTGTCCAAGGTCTATCCGGACAGCACCTTTGTGGTCGATGTGAAGTCGACCGGCCTCTACAAGACCGACGAAATCCTGAAGGCGAACGGCGCCGAAGTCGTCTACTGGAAGACGGGCCACTCCTACATCAAGCGCAAGACCGCCGAACTAAGCGCCCTGGCCGGATTTGAGAAGTCGGGCCACTTCTTCATGGCCGGCGATCTTGGCCACGGCTACGACGACGGTCTGGTCGCGGCCGGGGCCGTGCTGGCCATGCTGGATCGCAATCCGGACAAGAAACTCAGTGAACTGAAGACCGCCCTGCCGGACGCCTGGACCAGCCTGACCATGTCGCCCCACTGCGACGACGAGCTGAAATACGGCGTGCTGGAGCGGATCGTGAAGGAATACTCCGATCTGGCCGCAGCCGGCGGCGAAATCCTGGGCCGCAAGATCGTCGAGGCCATCACCGTCAACGGCGTGCGCGTGCACTTGGACGACGGCTCATGGGTCCTGGTCCGCGCCTCGTCCAACAAGCCGGAGTTGGTCGTGGTGGTCGAGAGCATGCGGTCCGAAGACGATATGCGCGACCTGTTCCGCAAGGAGATCAAACCGCGCCTGGCCGCCTATCCTGAAATCGGCGCCTTCAATCAGGAAATCTGAAAGATCACAGCGGACTGAACCAATCGCGCCCGTGACCGCTTCCCTTTCGGCTGAGGCCAGGAGGGAAGATTGCCGCGTTACTTTTTCCATACCCAGAACGGAGATTGCATCCGCGACGATCAGGGCGAGGAACTGAGGAGCGTTGATGCGGCGCGCGAGGAAGCCGTCGCCGTGCTGGGCGAAATCCTTCGCTACCGGGGCGCGTCGTTTTGGACGACCCGCGCCTTCAGCGTCATCGTCACGGACACCGAGGGTCAAACGGTCGTCAGCGTCACGGCGTCCGCATCCGATCAGGCGCCCGAGGGCTGGACATTGACGGGGGACGCGGGATGACCAAGCCTGGCGGCGTCTCAAAGATCACCACGCTGGTCGACAAGTTGTCGCTTCGGGACCGGCTCAATGCCGAAGAGATCGAGGCGTTGAGCGCGGTCCTCGATGCGCCCAAAACCGTCTCCGCCGGATCCGATATCGTGCGCGAGCACACCCGCCCGCTGCACAGCACCCTTCTGATTTCGGGCTTTTCCGCGCGTTACTCCACGCTGGAGGACGGGTCGCGTCAGATCACGGAAATCAATGTGTCCGGCGACTTCATCGACCTTCACAGCCTGTTGATGAAGCAGATGGATCACGGCGTCGTCGCCCTGACCGACTGCGTGATCGCAGAGGCGCCGCACAGCGGCTTGATCGACATCACCGAGCGACATCCACACCTGGGCCGACTGCTTTGGCTGGACACCATCATCGACGCCGCCATCCATCGACAGTGGCTGGTGGCCATGGGCCGGCGCAGCGGCCTGGGCCATCTGGCGCATCTGGTATGCGAGCTTTACCTGCGCCTCCAGGCCGTCGGCCAAACAGGTGATTTGACCTTCGAACTCCCGCTGACGCAAACGACCTTGGGTGATGCGCTGGGCCTCTCGACCGTCCATGTCAGCCGCCTGATTTCCGAGCTTCGCAGCGAGGGGGTCGTCGCTTGGGCGGGCGGGCGCATCGATATTCTCGACTGGCGTCGCTTGGCCGAGATCGCCGAGTTCGACCCCACCTATTTGCGCCTGCAATCCGAGCCCGTCTGATCACTTAACGCATGTTATCGCACCGAACGGCGATCGGTCGTCTAGACGGGGCATGTCTCAGTCAAACCTCGCGCACGCCCTGTTGTCTGCCCTTGCAGTTCAGGGCCTGGACGAAGGCGATGCTTTCTTCGCCGAGGCTGGCGCACGAACCTCAACCACACAGCATGGCGAAGCTGTCGTCACGCTGATTTTGTCAGGCGTCCTGGCGCGGATCGGGCTCGACGGCACTCTGTCGCATGGGCTGGCGTCCAGCGACGACGTGATCAACTTCGACGCCGTATTGGGCGGGGGTGGGCCAGAGTCGGCCGTTTGGTTGACGGCCGGACGATACCTGACCGTCTCCGCTCGCAAGCTGGCGCAAAAGATCGATCGCGACAGTCTGGTCGAGATGGCGCTGATTGATCTTCGCCGTCGCAACATCGCCCTTCAGGCTGAGCTTTCGCGCCACGCCACATTAAAAGTCAGCCAGCGCCTGGCCGCCCTATTGCTCGACGTCCACGACCGAAAGGGAGGCGACGTCCTCGCTCTGCGTCAAACAGAGCTGTCGCATCTGATGGCTGTGCGGCGCGCCAGCATATCGACCGCCTGCACCGAACTATGCGCCGCCGGCGCCGTGCGGCTGCGGCGCGGCGCGATCCAGATCACCGATGCAGACGCCCTTCGGCGGATGACGGACGAGGCCTATTCGACCGTGACGGACTTGGCCAGGTTGCGGGGCTGATCAACGTCGGTGCCCTTTTGAACGGCGGTGTAATAGGCCAGCAGCTGCACCGGCACGGCATAGACCAAGGGCGCGATCAGCGGGTGGCAGTCGGGGGCGTGGATGCGGCGAATGCCGGCGCCGTGCGGATCGGGCGCCTTTTCCGGCGCGATCATGATGACCGGGCCGCCACGCGCGGCGACCTCTTGTAGATTAGACGCGGTCTTTTCGAACACGTCGTCCAGCGGAGCCAGGGCGATGGTCGGGGTCTCTTCATCGATCAAGGCGATGGGGCCGTGCTTCAGCTCGCCGGCAGCATAGCCCTCGGCGTGGATATAGCTGATCTCCTTCAGCTTCAGCGCGCCTTCCATCGCCAGCGGGAACATGGCGCCCCGGCCCAGGAACAGCACGTCGTCGGCCTTTGACAGATCGTGGGTGACGGCGCGGATGCTGTCGCCCATCGTCAGGGCCTCGGCGATCAGGCGCGGGCTTTCGAACAGAGCCTTGACCAGTTCGGCCTCGGTCGCAGCATCGATCCGGCCGCGCGCCACGCCAGCCGCCACGGCCAGGGCCAGCAGGGCCGCGACCTGGGCGGTGAACGCCTTGGTCGAAGCGACGCCGATTTCCGGACCGGCATGGGTGGGCCACAGCACGGCGGCCTCACGCGCCATCGAGGACGAGTGAACATTCACGACGGCGGCGGTCTGCAACCCTTGCGCCTTGCACCAGGTCAGGCTGGCCAGGGTGTCGGCCGTCTCGCCCGACTGGCTGACGGCGACGGCCAGGGTAGACTTCGAGACAGCCGGCGAGCGATAGCGGAACTCCGACGCGATCTCGACATCGCAGGGCAGGCCGGCCAGCTTCTCGAACGCATAACGGCCGATCTGGCCGGCGTAGAAGGCGGTGCCGCAGGCGACGATCTGGATGCGGTCGATGGCGGCGAAATCGACGGGATTGGTCTTGGCCTTGCCGGTCACCAGGTCGAGATATTCCGACAGGGTGTGCTGGACGCTGTCGGGCTGTTCATGGATTTCCTTCTCCATGAAGTGGCGATATTCGCCCTTCTCGACCATGGCCGATGAGGCCGAGACCTGGACGATGGCGCGTTCGACCGGCTTGCCCGCCACGTCGAACATCTGGGCGCCGGCCTTGGTCATGGCGACGTAATCGCCCTCTTCCAGATAGGAAATCTTCTGCGTGAACGGACCGACGGCCAGCGCGTCCGAGCCCAGATACATTTCGTCCTCGCCCCAGCCGACCACCAAGGGGCTGCCGCGTCGCGCGCCCAGGATCAGGTCGTCCGTCCCGTCGATCAGCACCGCCAGCGCATAGGCGCCGGTCAGGCGATCCAGAGTGGTCTTGAACGCCTCCAGCGGCGCGCGCCCCGTATTCAATTCGGCGTCCAGCAGGTGGGCGATGACCTCGGTGTCGGTCTGGCTTTCAAAGACATGGCCTTCGGCGGCCAGCTCGGCTTTCAGCTCGGCGAAGTTTTCGATGATGCCGTTATGGACCAGGGTGACACGACCGGCCTTGTGTGGGTGGGCGTTGGCGGTCGTGGGCGCGCCGTGCGTGGCCCAGCGCGTATGGCCGATGCCGACCGTCGCCGTCATCGGCTCCTCGGCCAGGACGGCTTCCAGATTGCGGATCTTTCCTTTGGCGCGGCGGCGCTCGACCGAGCCGTCCACAACGGCGGCGACGCCAGCGGAATCATAGCCGCGGTACTCCAGCCGTTTCAGGCTGTCGATCAGCCGGGGAACGACAGGTCCGTTGCCGGTGACGCCGATGATGCCGCACATAAGCGAAGGCTCCGAGAGGTCAGGGAAAGGGGCGCCGCTTTGCACTGGCGGCGATCCGGGGCTAAGCCACACATCAAGCCCCACCGGCCGTCTATGCAATCTTAAGGCGGGCCGCATCAAAAAAGGGGTTTCGGAACGTTACCCGAAACAAAGGACCAGGCCTTGGGCGACAGAAAATATTTCGGCACCGACGGGATTCGCGGGCGCGCCAACACCTATCCGATGACGGCCGAGGTCGCGCTGCGCGTGGGTCTGGCCGCCGGGAAACTGTTCCGCACCGACGACGACCGCCGCCATCTGGTGGTGATCGGCAAGGACACTCGTCTGTCAGGCTATACGATCGAGCCGGCCTTGGTCGCCGGTTTCGCTTCGGTCGGAATGGACGTGCGCACCTTCGGGCCCGTGCCGACGCCTGGCGTGGCCATGCTGACCCGGTCGATGCGCGCCGATTTGGGCGTGATGATCTCGGCCTCGCACAACGACTATGCCGACAACGGGATCAAGCTGTTCGGGCCGGACGGTTACAAGCTGTCGGACGAGATCGAACTGAAGATCGAGGCCATGATGGATCAGGGTCTCGACCAAGGCCTGGCGCCGTCGAACAAGCTGGGCCGGGTCAAACGCATCGACGACGCCCAGGCGCGGTATATCGAGATCGCCAAACAGGCCTTCCCCAAGCGGCTGACGTTGCAAGGCCTGCGCATCGCCGTCGATTGCGCCAACGGCGCCGGATACAAGGTTGCGCCGACCACCCTGTTCGAACTGGGCGCCGAAGTCTTCCCCGTGGGCGTGACCCCGAACGGCACCAACATTAACGCCGAGTGCGGCTCAACCCATCCGGCGACTTTGGCCGATGCGGTCAAACGCTACCGCGCCGATATCGGCATCGCCCTGGACGGCGACGCTGATCGACTGATCATCTGCGACGAGACGGGTCGGGTGGTGG
This sequence comes from Brevundimonas sp. MEB006b, assembly GCF_030209705.1. NCBI lineage: Bacteria > Pseudomonadati > Pseudomonadota > Alphaproteobacteria > Caulobacterales > Caulobacteraceae > Brevundimonas > Brevundimonas sp. MEB006b. The sequence goes on along the minus strand of NZ_JARVRL010000001.1, from coordinate 29,187 downwards.
ACGGCGATCAGATCATGGCCCTGGTCGGGCTGGACTGGGCCAGGCGCGGCCTCCTGACCGGGGGCGGCGTGGTGGCCACCGTCATGTCCAACCTGGGACTGGAGCGTAAACTGAAGGCCGAAGGCCTGACGCTGGAGCGGACCAAGGTCGGCGACCGCTATGTCATGGAACGGATGCGCGAAGGCGGCTTCAACATCGGCGGCGAGCAGTCGGGCCACATCATCCTGCACGACCACGCCACCACCGGCGACGGCCTGATGGCGGCGCTGCAGGTGCTGGCGGTATTGGTCGAGTCCGGCAAGCCGATGAGCGAACTGGCGCGCCAGTTCGACCCGGTGCCGCAAAAGCTGGAGAACGTCCGCTTCACCGCCGACAAGCCGCTGGAGACCGACACGGTCAAGGCCGCCATCGCCGACGCCGAGGCAGCGCTGAACGGTCAGGGGCGCCTGCTGGTGCGGCCATCGGGCACGGAAAAACTGATCCGCGTCATGGCCGAGGGCGACGACGAGGCGCTGGTCAAGCGGGTGGTGGCCGATGTGGCGGGCGCGGTGCGCTCAGCCTAGGGCTTGCACGCCGCCGGCGGGTCTCCGTCGCGTTCCCACAGTTTGCAGGACCGGTCGATCTCCCCCTGGATCAGGTCGCAGGGGTTGGCGGCGTTGCAGGGCGGGCGGGTCGCCGGGCTGACCTGGATGCAGCGCTCGACCAGCCGGGCCGAGGCGGCGGCGCCGATGGCTTCGCGGCAGGGAACCTCGCTGATCGGCACCGGCTGAGCGGGCATGTCCGGTCCTTCGGGAATGCTGGCCTCAGGGTCCTCGGCCGGTTTGGCGGCTTCTTTCTCCGCAGCCGCCGGCTTGGCGGGCGGGGCAGGCGGCGGAGCATCCGGCGCCAGTGGAACCGCGTCGATGACGTTGCTGCTTGCCGCAGTGTCTCTGGACGCAGGCTGATCGGCTGGATCAGCGCGCTGACATCCGGCCATCAACACAACGCAGGCGGCCATCGAAAGCCAGGGGGATCGACGCATCGACTTGTCTCCGGTCAGGACTGACCGGACGAGGATGCCCGTCCGCGCCCCGAGGTGAAACCCCCTATCGCTTCACCGCCGCCAGGGCCGCCTTCTGCAAGGCGAACAGTTCGGTGCAGCCGATCTCGGCCAGCGAGAAGAGACGGTCGAATTCGGCGCGCGAGAAACCGCGCTTTTCGCCGGTGGCCTGGACCTCGACGATCTGGCCGGAGCCGGTCAGGACGAAGTTCGAATCCGCCTCGGCCTCGGAATCCTCTTCGTAATCCAGGTCCAGCACCGGCACGCCGTCGCAGACGCCGCACGATACGGCCGCCACCTGATCCGTGATCGGATCGGCCTTCAGCACGCCCTCGTCGCGCAGATAGTTCAGCGCCATGCTCATGGCGACCCAGGCGCCGGTGATCGACGCCGTGCGGGTGCCGCCGTCGGCCTGGATGACGTCGCAGTCGATCAACACCTGGCGTTCCCCCAAGGCCTTGAGGTCCACCACGGCGCGCAGGGAGCGGCCGATCAACCGCTGAATCTCTTGTGTGCGGCCCGACTGTTTGCCGGCGGCGGCCTCACGACGCCCGCGCGTGTGAGTGGCGCGGGGCAGCATGCCGTATTCGGCCGTCACCCATCCCTGACCCGTGTTGCGCATCCAGCCCGGCACCTTGTCCTCGATCGAGGCGGTCACCAGCACCTTGGTGTTGCCGAAGCTGATCAGGCACGAGCCCTCAGCATACCGGTTGACGCCGGTCTCGATGGTGACGGGACGCAGTTGATCGTCGGTGCGTTGCGAATGGCGCATGGGAGGGATCCTTGGAAGTCTGACCTTGGAAGCTGTGGCGGCGGTGCTTATCCTGAAACCGTGAGCCTGTATGCCCCGAAAAACCCGCCGTTCGACGCCGGCCAGTCCCTCGCGGGACTGGCGGGGCTGGATGCGCGGGCGCGCGACATCTTCCGTCGCATCGTCGAATCCTATCTGGAGACCGGCGAGCCGGTCGGGTCGCGGACCCTGTCGCTGGGCGGCATCGCCCTGTCGCCCGCCTCGATCCGCAACACCATGCAGGATCTGACTCTCGCGGGCCTGCTGGCGGCGCCCCACACCTCGGCCGGGCGCATCCCGACCCATGCGGGCCTGCGCCTGTTCGTCGACGGCCTGCTGGAGGTCGGCGACCTGACCAAGGAAGAGCGTCGCGAGATCGACGGCCGGCTCGCCGGGCGCGGCCGGAACTTCGAGTCCGCCTTGGACGAGGCCTCGAACCTGCTGTCCGGTCTGGCCGGCGGCGCGGGCGTCGTCTCCAGCCCGGTCCGTGATTCCGGCGTCAAACATGTCGAGTTCGTCGCCCTGGGGGGGGATCAGGCCCTGGCGGTGATCGTCGCCGACGACGGCACGGTCGAGAACCGGATCATGACCTTGTCGGCGGGGGTCACACCTTCAACCCTGGTCGAGGCCTCCAACTTCCTGAACGCCCGCCTGCGCGGCCGCCCCTTCGCCGACGCCAAGCGAGAGATGACCCAGGAGTTGGAAATCGCCCGCCGCGAGTTGGATCAGACCGCCGCCCGCCTGGTCGAGGACGGATTCGCTGCGTGGTCCGGCGGCCAGGATCGCGAGCGCGCCCTGATCGTGCGGGGTCGCGCCAACCTGCTTCAGGACCGGGAAGGCCTGGCCGATCTGGAGCGGGTCCGCGTCCTTTTCGATGATCTGGAGCAGAAGGAACAGCTGATCGGCCTGCTGGACGGCGTCGATGCGGCCCAAGGCGTGCGCATTTTCATCGGCGCCGAGACACGGTTGTTTTCACTTTCGGGTTCCGCCGTGATCGCGGCGCCCTATATGAGCGGCCGACAGCGGGTTCTTGGCGCCATCGGCGTCATAGGCCCCGCAAGACTGAACTACGCCCGTGTCATTCCGTTGGTGGACTATACCGCCCGGGTGCTGGGCCGGATGCTGGACGGGAACGACAAGTGAGCGACAAGCCCCTTAACGACGAACTGAACGCCGTGGACGCCGACATGGCCGAAACCAACGCCGAACACGGCCTGGACGCCCATCCTTCAGACGATCTGGCGCCGCTGGACGCCGTGATCGCCGAGCGTGACGAATGGAAGGACCGCGCCCTGCGCGTCGCCGCCGAGATGGAGAATCTGAAGCGCCGTTCGGAGACGCAGCAGAACGACGCCCGCGCCTTCGCCATCCAGCGCTTCGCCAAGGACCTGCTGGGCGTCGCCGACAATCTGGAACGCGCCCTGATGGCTGCGCCCAAGGACGCCGAGGGCGCGACCGCCGGTCTGGTGACTGGGCTGGAGCTGACGCAGAAGGCCCTGCTGCAAGCCTTCGACGCCAACGGTCTGAAGCGTGTCGCGCCCCAGGCGGGCGAGGCCTTCAACCCGCACCTGCACCAGGCGATGATGGAACAGCCGTCCGAGACCGTGCCCGGCGGATCGGTGATCCAGACCATGCAGTCCGGTTTTGAACTGTTCGGCCGCACCGTCCGCCCCGCCATGGTGGTCGTCGCCGCCAAGGGATCCGGCGCCCAGGCTCCCAACCCGTATGGCGCCGCCCCCGCCGCCGACGGTCAGGCCTTCGACGGCAAGGCCTGATCTAGGCTTTTAACGCTTTATCGAACGTCGCCAGCAGCTTGGACCAGCCGTCCTTAGCGTCTGCTTCCGAGTAGCTTGCGCGGTAGTCGGCGTGGAAGCCGTGCTGGGCGTCGGGATAGACGACGATCTGGCTGCCGGTCTGGCCGGCGCGCGCCAGGGCCTCGCGCATCCGTTCGACGCTGGCCAATGGGATGCCCTGATCCTTGCCGCCATACAGGCCGAGTACGGGCGCCTTGAGATCGTCTGCGATGTCGACTGGCCAGGGTTGGCCCGATGATATCTGAACCGGCGTAGCGTCTGCGGCGGGCGCCAAACGGCCGTACCAGGCCACGCCCGCGCCGATGGCGGCGAAGCGCGCCGCCGCCTGCCACACCACCTTGCCGCCCCAGCAGTAGCCGGTGATGCCGACCTTGCCGTCCTTGGACCACGACTGCTGGCTGGCCCATTCCAAGGTCGCCGACAGATCGCCCATCACCTGCTCATAGTTCGCCGCCCCGACGATCTGCATGATCCGCTGCATGTCCGACAGCGGCGCGGGATCCTCGACCCGGACGAAGAAGGCCGGCGCAATGGCGGCGTATCCCTGCTTGGCCAGACGGCGGCAGATGTCGCGGATATATTCGTGAACCCCGAAGATCTCGGACACCACCACCACGACCGGGAACGGGCCGTCGCCCGCAGGCCGCGCCACATAGGCCGGAAGCTGGAACCCGTCCGGCGCGGCATAGGTCACGGTCTCGGTGGACAGACCCTCGGCGTCGGTCGTGATGGGCTTGGCTTCCTTGGCCAGGGCCGCGACCGCATAGCCGGAAAACAGCAAGCCCCCCAAGGCACCCAGGGTTCGACGGCTCAGTTTCAGGTCGTCGGCGGTCTGGCCTTCAGGGCGGATCAGCACGGTCATGGGACGCTCCAACGCGGGAAAGCGCTCAGAGCATCACGACAAACGGCGACCGTCCAGTCACGTTAAGGCGCGCTGTTGAAGTCTCGACGACTCCACAAACGAGAAGAAGGGCGCTCAAGCAGCGAGCGACCGCGTCGCGAGCGTTAGCGCCCTTCTTCTCAAGATCAATGCCTGAAGACCCGCACGCCGGTGAAGGCCATGGCGATGCCCTTCTCGTCAGCGGCGGCGATGACCTCGGCGTCTCGCATCGAGCCGCCGGGCTGGATCACCGCCGTGGCGCCGGCCGCGACCGCTTCCAGCAGGCCGTCGGCGAAGGGGAAGAAGGCTTCGGAAGCGCAGGCCGAACCCTCGGCCAGCGACTGGGTCAGCCCCTTGGCCTCACCCGCCTCCTTGGCCCGGATGGCGGCGATGCGGGCGCTGTCGCGACGGTTCATCTGGCCGGCCCCGATGCCGGCGGTCTGGCCGTCCTTGGCGTAGACGATGGCGTTGGACTTGACGTGCTTGGCCACGGTGAAGGCGAACAGCATGTCCTGGATTTCGGTCGGGGTCGGCTGGCGCTGGGTGACGATCTTCAGGTCCGACGGCTTGATCAGCGACCGGTCGCGGCTCTGGACCAGGAAGCCGCCGGCGACCGAGCGGAAGACCTCTCCCGCGCCGTGGGGGTCAGGCAGGCCGTCCGTGATCAGCAGGCGCAGGTTCTTCTTGGCGGCGAAGACGGCCTTGGCCTCGTCATCGGCGCCGGGGGCGATGACGACCTCGGTGAAGATGCCAGTGATGGCGCGAGCGTCGTCGCCGTTCAGCGGACGGTTGACGGCGATCACGCCGCCGAAGGCCGAGATGGCGTCGCATTCCAGCGCGCGAGCATAGGCTTCGGACAGGTCCTTGCCCACCGCAACGCCGCAGGGGTTGGCGTGTTTGACGATGACCACGGCCGGCTGTTCGAACTCGGCCACCAGCTCATAGGCGGCGTCGGCGTCCGCAATGTTGTTGTACCCCAGTTCCTTGCCCTGAACCTGTTCGGCATAGGCCACGCCCGGACGGCGCTCGCCGGTGCGGTAGAAGGCGCCCGTCTGATGCGGGTTCTCGCCATAGCGCAGGGTCTGGGCCAGGGCGCCCGCGATCGACTTGCGGGCCGGCGCGGCATCCTCGAACTGACCGGCGAACCAGCCGGAGACGGCGGCGTCATAGGCGGCGGTGCGGGCAAAGGCGCGGGCGGCCAGGCGCTTGCGCAGGGCCAGATCGGTCGAGCCTTCGGTCTTCAGCGCCTCAAGGATCAGGCCGATGCTCTCGCCGTCGACGGCGACGGCGACATAGCCGTGGTTCTTGGAGCCCGAGCGGATCATGGCCGGGCCGCCGATGTCGATGTTCTCGACCGCCGCCTCGAACGCGCCGCCGGCCGCGATTGTGCTTTCGAACGGATAAAGGTCGATCCAGACAATATCGATGGCGCCGATGCCGTGGTCGGTCATGGCCTGGGCGTGGTCGGCCGCATCGCGCACGCCCAGCAGACCGCCGTGAACGATGGGGTGCAGGGTCTTGACCCGGCCGTCCATCATCTCGGGGAAGCCCGTCAGATCGGCCACGTCCTTGACCGGCAGGCCCAGCTTCTCGATCGCCGCGCGCGTTCCGCCGGTCGAGACCAGTTCGACGCCCAGATCGTGCAGGGTGCGGGCTGCGTCCTCCAGCCCGGCCTTGTCGGACAGCGAGATTAGGGCGCGTTGCGGCTTGACCCGATCAGGGGCGGGCGGAAAGTCGGGAGCGGCGGGCATGGGCGGCGTCCGTGATGGCAGGGGAGGATGGCGCGCCGTCTAGACCCAAACCGCTTCGCCGTCACCCCATGGGCGGTTTCAGAGCCTGATCGGCAGAGATCAAATCACTGCGCGATTTTATCGACGCCGTGAATCAGGCTCTTGAATCATGTCGGTTCGCCGCTCGCGCCGGCCGGGCTCAGCTTCCAGCGGATCTTGGTCTCGCTGTCGGTGCGGGCCGAGCCGCGCACCACGATCTGAAGGGAGCGGCGGGTCAGGCCGGCGTCGATATGGACGCTGGGCTCGATGGCCACGTCCGGTCCGTCGGTCCTGAACCACCAGCCCCGGCCCGAGGCGCCGCGCAGCAGGATCGACCGCCGGTCGCGCGCCAGAGAGGCCTGCACTCCCGGCTCCAGATGGAAGCGGATGGCGTAGGGCGCCGCGATCTGGCGCACCATCTCCTTGCGGTCGGGCGTGGGGAAAAGCTTCTCTTCGGCCCGCAACTCGTCCAAGCGCTGGTCCAGATAAAGCCGGCGCTGATGGTTCAGGCCGAACAACTCATTCCAGCCGTCGTGTTCCATCTCCAGCCAGACGGCGCCGTCGCCGCCGCGCAGGTCGGTGGTCACATGGATCGGCGGTCCGACCAGGCGCGGGCCCAAGAGCTCACCCTTCCAGCCGCCCAGCGGTTCGTTCAGCGATCGCTCGCCCAAGGTCAGGGTCGAATGGGCCGGCGTGAGCCGCAGGGCCTGGCGGTCGGTCGAGGCCGGCGTCCACCCCGAGCCGGTCACCAGACGATCCTTGCCGCAGGCGATCTCCAGCGCCAGCGGCTGGGCGCAGGCGGCCGCCCCCCAGGCGTCGCGCGCCGGCGGGGCGGTGTCGGCGATGATGGTGAGCAGGGGGCTGGCGATGCGCGTCAGGCCGGCGACAGCACCGGTCGCTGCAGGCGCTACGTCGCTGCTGGCCATCGCTTCGTCGTCGTGGGCGCGGGCGGCCGCGACGCGTTCAATGGTGGAGGGGCCACCGCCCTGGAAGCTGGCCAGACGACCATCGGGCAAGGTCAGCAGGCGCAGGCCCTGCGTCAGCCCGGCGATGGCGGCCGAGACGCTCTCCGGCGTCGGTTCGGACAGTTGCGACAGGGCGTCGTCCAGCGTCAACAGGTCGAGCAGCAGCTCAAGCCCCGCCTCGGGACTGCGCGAGGCGTGGCCGCCGTCGGCCTGCACCGTCGTCTTCAGGGCGCCGCCCAGCCGCGACAGCGCGCGGCGGCGCAAGGTCTGCCCTGGCGCCCCCGCCAGCACGCAGCCGCCGATGGCCGCCGCCGTCAACCGCTCGGCCCGGCTGGCCAGACCGCCGGGCGGACGCAGCAGCTGTCGGGTCTGGCGCGCCAGACTATCGGCCAGTTTCAGCCGCTCGGCCTCGGTCGCAACGGCGCCAATCCGCCGTGCGCCGCACGCCAGATTGACGACCCGCCGGGCCAGGATTTCCGGTCCCCACGCGAAGGGCGACCACCGTGCAAAGGCGTCGGCCCAGGCCAAGGTCAGACGCAGCGCCTCGCGCGCGCCACGGTCGCCTTGTGCCATCAGGCCCGGCAACCAGGCGAAGGCGTGAAGCTCGACCGCAAAGGGCCGCGAGGGACTGGGCCGGTTCCACGGATCGGACGGCGGTTCGACCTCCATCGAGGCGCCCGCCAACATGAAACGTCCGGCCAGAACATTGCGGCCCGGCGCGGGATCGTGCGGGCGAAAATCGCGCGGCGTGGCGGCGAACGCCGTCACCTTGCCCCCACCCAGCGGAGCCCCAAGCGTCAGGCCGTAGCCGGGCAGACCGTAAAGCTCGATCCACAGCTGCCGCGTCGCCAACCGTCCGGCGATGGCGGGCCACAGACCGGGTCCTGCGATCGTGTCGCCCGACCGCACCGGCGTGCGCACCGGCGCGCCAGGCAGGCCGGGGATCTGACCCGAGGCGACGTCCAGCGTCGTTTCCTGGCCCCGCGGGGCGAAGGGGCCGAGCGGGCTCACGAGAGGCTCTGAGCAGGGGCCGACGCGGCTTTCAGGGCGGCGATATTGGCCGCGTAATCGCCCTTGAACACGAACGAGCCGGCGACCAGCGCATCGGCGCCGGCGGCGACGCAGGCCCCGGCGTTGGCGGAGGTTACGCCGCCGTCCACCTGAAGGTGAGCCGACGAACCGGCGCGGTCGAGAATGGCCCGCGCGCCCGCGATCTTCTTCAGCGAACTGTCGATGAACTTCTGACCGCCAAAGCCCGGATTGACCGACATGATCAGCACCAGATCGACCAAATCGACCACCTCTTCCAGGATCGACAGTGGCGTCGCCGGGTTGAACACGACGCCTGCCTTGGCGCCCAGCTGGCGAATGCGACCCAGGGTGCGGTGCAGGTGCGGCCCGCTTTCAGGGTGAACGGTCAGGACATCGGCGCCCGCCTCGCGGAACGCCTCCAGCCATGGATCGACCGGCGCGACCATCAGATGCACGTCGAACGGCAGCGTTGTGTGTGGCCGGATCGACTTCACGATGTCGGGGCCAAGCGTGATGTTCGGCACGAAATGCCCGTCCATCACATCAACGTGGATCCAGTCGGCGCCCGCCGCCTCAAGCGCGCGGACTTCTTCACCCAGCCGCGCGAAATCGCTGGCGAGGATCGACGGGCAGATCAGAGGGGTAACGGCCATGGCCTTCCGGATAAGGCGGGTTGCGGGCAGGAGCAAGGCGCTCCCGCTCAGGAAACCCGTTCCAGCCTGGCCGCGAAGAAGCCGTCCAGTCCGCCGTGTTCGGCCCACATGGAGGGCAGGATGCGCAGCCAGCCTTCGGGCGTCAGCGCCTCGGGCGGGGCGCCCAGGGCTGCCGGGTCGGCGGCGACGGTGCGGAAGGCGGGGTTGCGGCGCAGGAAGGCGATGATCTGGGTCTCGCCCTCCTCGCGCTCCAGCGAGCAGGTGCAATAGACCAGACGGCCGCCCGGCTTGACCCGTTCGGCGGCGACGTCGAGCAGGCGGTGCTGGACGTCGGCCAGTTTGGCGACTTCCGCAGGCTTGGTGGCGCGCAGGACTTCGGGATTGCGGCGGAAGGTGCCGGTGGCGGTGCAGGGGGCATCCAGCAGGACGGCGTCGAAGGTGCGGGCGTCCTCCCAATCCTCGGCCGGAACGGCGACAACCTCGGCGGTCAGGCCGGTGCGCTCAAGATTCTGCGTCAGTCGCTTCAGGCGCGGGGCCGAACGGTCCAGGGCGACGACCGAGGCGCCGGCGGCGGCCAGTTGCAGGGTCTTGCCGCCGGGCGCAGCGCACATGTCCAGAGCGGTCTCGCCCGGTTTCACGTCCAGCAGGCGGCCGGGCACGGCGGCGGCGGCGTCCTGGACCCACCAGTCGCCGTCCTCGAAACCGGGCCAGCCGGCGACATCGCCGCGACGGCCGGTGCGAACCGTGCCCCCGGGCAACGCTTCGCCCTCGACAGCGGTAGCCACGGCGGCGGGATCGACGCTCGGCTTCAGGCTGAGATCGGTCGCGGGTTCTTCGCGCGCAGCCAAGGCCAGACCCGCCAGGGCGGCCTCGCCATAGGTCGCCTTCCAGCGCGCCGCTATCCAATCCGGCAGATTGCTCTCGGCCGTCGTCAGGCCGGGGCCTTCGCGACCCACGCCGCGCAGCACGGCGTTGACGAGGTTCTTGTAGAGCCGGGTCTTGGGATCGCGTTCGGCCAGTTTCACCGCCGTCGAAACGGCGGCGAAGGCGGGCGTGTCCAGCACCAGCGTTTGCGCCAGGGCGATACGCATCAGGGTGCGCACGGCCTCGGGCGGGGACTTCTTCAGGCGGCGGTTCAGGATCTGGTCGATCTCGCCAAGGCGGCGCAGGGCCGCCATCGCCACGGCGCGGGCGAAGGCGCGGTCGACGGGCTCCAACGCGCGGGCGGCGGGCTGGGACAGGGCCTCGTCCAGACCGTTGCGCTTTTCCAGAGCCGCATTCAGCAGGATGCCGGCGACGACGCGGGCCTCGACGCCGATGTCGTCCTGCGACGGGGCGGCGGCGACCTCGGTCGGCGCAGGGCGAGGCCGGCCCTTGACAGCCATGCGGCGTCCGCGCGCCTGCGAACTGTGTCCGCCTCGTCCCTCAGCACTCATACGGCCACCTGCGCACCCAGCTCGACCACGCGGCCGGGGGGAATATGGAAGAAGTCGGTCGGATTGGCGGCGTTGCGCATCAGGAAGATGAACAGCTTGTCCTGCCACAGCGGCATGCCCTGACGCGCCGACGGGATCAGCGAACGGCGACCCAGGAAGAAGCTGGTCGACATGATGTCGAACTTCAGCCCCTGCTTGCGGCACAGGCCCAGCGCACGCGGCACGTTCGGCGTTTCCATGAAGCCGTAGGTGACCGTGACCTTCTTGAAGTCGTCGTTGATCGGCTCCATTCGCACCCGGTCGGCTTCCTTGACGCGCGGGCGCTCGGAGGTGCGCACGGTCAGGATGACGTTCTTCTCGTGAAGCACCTTGTTGTGCTTGAGATTGTGCATCAGGGCGACCGGCGCGACATCGGGATCCGAGGTCAGGAAGATGGCCATGCCCGGAGCACGGTGCGGCGGACGGGCCTGAAGCATCTCGATCAGATCGTTCAGCGGCAGGCTGTCCTTGCGCGTCTTCGCCGTCAGGATCTGCGTCCCGCGCACCCAGGTCCACATCACGACGACCAGCAGGGCGCCCAGCACCAGCGGCATCCACGCCCCGTCCGGAATCTTCAGCAGGTTGGACGTCAGGAAGACGCTGTCGATGAAGGCGAACGGAAGCAAGGTTCCGACCACCGCCCACATCGGCCACTTCCAGCCCTTGCGGATGACCGAATAGGCCATCAGCGTATTGACCAGCATGGTGCCGGTCACCGCCACGCCATAGGCGGCCGTGAGGTTATGCGAGCTTTGGAACACGACCAGCAGCACCAGAACCCCAACCATCAGGAAGGTGTTGACCGCCGGCACGAAGATCTGTCCGGCCTGGGTCTCGGAGGTGTTCTTGATGTCGATGCGCGGCAGAAGGCCCAGCTGCACCGCCTGCTGCGTCACCGAGAAGGCGCCGGTGATCACCGCCTGGGAGGCGATGACGGTCGCGGCGGTCGCCAGGATCAGCATCGGCCAATAGGCGAACTGCGGGACCATGTTCCAGAACGGGTTCTCGGACGCGGCCGGATTGTCCAGGATCAGGGCGCCCTGGCCCAGATAGTTCAGCGTCAGGCACGGCAGGACGAAGGCCAGCCAGCCCATGCGGATCGGCGCCTTTCCGAAATGGCCCATGTCGGCATAGAGGGCCTCGGCCCCCGTGACGGCCAGGAAGACGCTGCCCAGGATCACAAAGCCCAGGAAGCCGTCATTGAGCAGAAGCATGACGCCATAGTGGGGCGACAGGGCCCGCAACACGCTTACGTCGTCGAAGATATGATACAGGCCCAGGGCCCCCAGGCTCAGGAACCAGACGGCGGTGATCGGGCCGAAATACTTGGCCAGGCTGGCCGTGCCGCGCGACTGGACCAGGAACAGGGCGATCAGGATGCCGGCCGAGATCGGCACGATGAAGGAATCCAGCCGCCCGGCCAGACCCGGCGCGTCCTGAAGGCCTTCGACGGCGGACAGGACCGAGATGGCGGGCGTGATGATGCCGTCGCCATAGAAAAGGGCCGCGCCGCAAACGCCCAGAATGAAGATCCAGGCGCTACGCCGACCGACCGCGAACTGGGCCAGGGCCATCAGCGACAGGGTGCCGCCCTCGCCCTTGTTGTCGGCGCGCATCAGGAAGAAGACGTATTTGAACGTCACCACCACCATCAGCGCCCAAAACGCCAGCGACACGACGCCGATCACGGCCAGATCGCCGCCGACGCCGGAGCGCGCATGGTCGATCGCCTCGCGCAGGGCGTAGAGCGGGCTGGTGCCGATGTCGCCGAACACCACGCCGATCGCGCCGATGGTCAGGGCCCAGAAGCCGCCGTGCTTGGCGGCCTGGCCGCCCGGGATGTGGGATTCCGGACCCGTGGCGTGGGTGGGCTTGTCCGGCGTGTTCGACGCGGGCGAGGGAGCGCTCGCGTCGTGGGGAGTGTCCCCGGCCATGCGTATCCTCCGGGTCTCCGACGCGGCGTCGGTCCCTTCAAAGCGGCGAGCCTTTAGGCTCATTCCACGCGGTCTTCAATCGCGCCGCAGCGGATTCGGTTTCGGCGTTCTGCGGCGCGATTTGTGATTCGGCCCCTGAACGCCTATTTTCGCATCAGGAACAGAACCATGTCAGACAGCCAACGCTTCCCCGTCGCCGCCCACGCCCTGGCCTATATGGCCCACAAGGGCGCGTTCGGGCCTGCGCAGGCGATGCCCAGCGGCGTGCTGGCGTCCTCGATCCCGACCAATCCCGTCGTGGTGCGCCGCGTGACCGCCCTTCTGGCCAAGGCTGGGCTGATCGCCACCCGTCCGGGCGCGACCGGCGGCTCCTGGCTGTTGCGTCAGCCCGAGGACATTCGGCTGGATCAGGTGCTGAAGGCGGTGAACGGCTGCGCCCACATCGGTTCGCCCCCTGCCGGCGCCAAGGGTTGCCCGATCAGCGAACATATCCCGCGCCAGGTCGCCAAGGCCCTGACCGCTGCGGACGAGGCCGCGACCGAAGCCCTGTCCAAGATCACCATCGCCGACCTTCTGGCCGAGAACCCGATGTCGCTAGTGGCCTTTGCGCCGCACAAGTCCTGCCCCGTCGCGGCCTGATCGCGCCGTGAACCGAACCGTTCTGATCACCGGCGCCTCCGCCGGCATCGGCGCGGCCTTGGCCCGTATCTATGCGGCCGAGGGTTGGAATGTGATTCTGACGGCGCGTCGCCAAGCCCCGTTGCAGGCCCTAGCCGACGACCTGACCGCCGCCCACGGCGTGACCGCGACCGTCATCCCCGAAGACCTGTCCGACCCCGCGGCGCCCGAGCGGCTGGTCGCGACCATCGAGACCCGCGGCCTGACCGTCGACGGCCTGGTCAACAATGCGGGATTCAGCCGTGTCACCGGCTTTCTGGACACCGACCTGGGCGCCCATCGCGCCATGATGCAGGTCATGCTGACCGCGCCGGTCGAGCTGTCGCGCCTGTTGCTGCCCGGCATGATCCAGCGGGGCTTCGGCCGGGTGCTGAACGTCGCCTCCCTGGCCGGCCAGATGCCCGCGACTGGGGGCGACACCCTGTACGGACCGATCAAGAGCTTCTTGATCAAGGCGTCGCAGGGCTTGCATCTTGAGACGCAGGGGACCGGCGTTCACGTCACCGTGCTGAACCCCGGCTACACCCTGACCGAATTCCACGACGTTAACGGCTCGCGCGAGCAGGTCTCCAGCGCCTATCCGGCCTGGATGTGGATGGACGCCGCGCGCGTGGCGCGCATCGGCTATGACGCCTGCGAGGCCAACCGTCCCAGCGTCACCCCCGGCGTCATGAACAACGTCATGGCCGGACTAGCCCGCTTCCTGCCCGACGGCCTAGCGCTCCGCATGGTGGCGAACCACGCGAAGCGGCTGGACCGGATCTAATCAGATGTGGATGGCGTGCCCGAGGGCGCGCAGGCTGGCCTCGTGGAAGGCCTCGCCCAAGGTCGGGTGGACATGGATGGTTCCGGCCACGTCTTCCAGCACCGCCCCCATCTCCATCATCTGCGCAAAGCTGTTGGACAGTTCCGACACATGCTGGCCTACCGCCTGGATGCCCAGGATGCGATGATCGCCCTTGTTCGCGATCACCCGCACGAAGCCGCCGTCCTCGCCCGCCTCGATGGCCAAGGCGCGGCCGATCGCGGCGAAGGGGAAGACCGACTGGATCACATCGTCGCGGCCCGCGACCTCGTTCGGGCCCAGACCGGCCGAGACGATCTCCGGCTCGGTGAAACAGACGGCGGCGATGGTTACGGGATCGAAGATGCGGTCGTGGCCGGCGATGATTTCGGCGACCACCTCGCCCTGGGCCGAACCCTTGTGCGCCAGCATGGGTTCGCCGGTCAGGTCGCCGACCGCCCAGACGTTCTTCATGCTGGTGGCGCAGCGCTGGTCGATCTTCACGAATGGCCCGGCCATGGCCACGCCCATGTTTTCCAGACCCCAGCCTTGCGTACGCGGACGCCGACCGACCGTGACCAGCACCTTGTCGGCGTCCAGTTGCAGCGGCTCGCCGTCCTTCGTCGTGATCGACAGCTTACCGTCACCGAAGCCCCCAGCGCGTGCGCCCAGGTGCAGCTCGACACCATGCTTCTCCAGCCACTTGGCGACCGGATCGGTCAGGGCCTTGTCGTAGAGCGGCAGGATACGCTCGGCCATTTCGACGATGGCCACCTCGGCGCCCAGCTTGCGATAGGCGATGCCCAGTTCCAGGCCGATATAGCCGCCGCCCACGACGACCAGCTTCTTGGGGACCTCTGACAGGCTCAGCGCCTCGGTCGATGAAATGACGTCGCCGCCGAAGGGCAAGAAGGGCAGTTCGACCGGCTCGGACCCCGTCGCCAGGATGACGTGTTCGGCAGTGATACGGATTTCGCCTTCGTCGGTCTTCACCACGCAGGTCTTGGCGTCGGCGAACTCGGCCCAGCCCTTGATCACCTTGACCTTGGCCTTCTTCAGCAGGGCCGAGACCCCGGCGTTCAGCTTACGGACGATGCCGTCCTTCCATTCGACCGTCTGCGACAGGTCGATGGCCGGCGCCGCCGCCGTGATGCCCAGCGTCCCGCCGCCGGCCGCCTTGGCCACCGTCTCGAACTTGCCCGCCGCATGGATGATGGCCTTGGACGGAATGCAGCCGACGTTCAGGCAGGTGCCGCCCAATCCTCCGCCACCATGGCCGTCGCCGCCGTCCACCAGCACGGTGTCGAGGCCCAGCTGGCCACAGCGAATGCCCGCGACATAGCCGCCAGTGCCTGCCCCGATGATCAGGACTTTGGTTTTCAGGGTCTGGGTCAACGATAGGCCTCAAGGCGGGTGCTGAACTGCGGAGGAACTTGCTGGGGTTCGAAAACGCGGACCGCGCCGGTCTGGGTTTCCATGGCCAGTACGACGTCGCCGGGTTTGACGCGCTGAAAATCGACGCAAATCATGCCTTGATAGCCGCCCAACGGACGGGCGGTTTCCGCAGCGGTCAGTGTGTATGTCTCTTGCGGCGCGCCTTGAAGCGTTTCCAATCTGGCGATGGTCGCCTTGGATTGAATGACCTCGATGGTCGGCGTCCGGCTGGGTTCAGCCAAACGCTCCACGGTCGTCACGCGCCCGATGAACAGCGCCGGCCCATCGGTCCGTAGCAGAGACGACCAAGCCGGCGGCGGCTCGGGAATGCAGGCGTTGGCGGACGAGGCGACGACGCCGACGGCTGCTAGCAGGCTGGCGCCGATGGTCAGCGCTTTGACTTTGATTTGCCGCATCACATTACCCTTCCGATCCCGATGATCCTCTCTCGGCGAGGAGAGAGGATCATCAAGAGCCATGGCGCCGATTTTGAGGTGATGGCCATAGACGTGGGCGGACCTCGCTTTCCCGCTTAGAAAATGGGCATCACCCCATCCACAGCGTCGCCGGGTTTTCCAAGAGCCCCTTGATCCGCTGCACGAACACCGCCGCATCGTGCCCATCGACAATGCGGTGATCGAAGCTGGACGACAGGTTCATCATCTTGCGGACGACCATCTGGCCGTCCTTGACCACGATCCGTTCGGCGATCTTGTTCGGACCGACGATGGCGACCTCGGGGTGGTTGATGATCGGGGTGTGGACCACCCCGCCCAGCGTGCCCAGCGAGGTGATGGTGATGGTCGAACCCGACAATTCCTCGCGCTTGGCCGAACCGTCCTTGGCCGCGCCCGAGACGCGCGCGATTTCCAGCGCCGTGTCATAGGGGTCGCGCGCCTCGGCGTGTCGCACCACCGGCACCATCAGGCCGTTCGGCGTTTGAGCGGCAATGCCCAGA
The DNA here is from genome assembly GCF_030209705.1 of Brevundimonas sp. MEB006b. Taxonomy (NCBI): domain Bacteria; kingdom Pseudomonadati; phylum Pseudomonadota; class Alphaproteobacteria; order Caulobacterales; family Caulobacteraceae; genus Brevundimonas; species Brevundimonas sp. MEB006b. The sequence goes on along the minus strand of NZ_JARVRL010000001.1, from coordinate 12,982 downwards.
TGGACCGGGGCGTGCTGGGTCAGGACGCCGGCTTCGTCGTCATAGGTGGCGTTGATCTGGGGCTGGTCGCGCAGGGCGACCACGATGGCGCGGGCGATGAAGGGCAGGACGTTCAGCTTGGGCTGGTCCTTGGACTTCGTCGCGTTCAGGTGGGCGCGCAGCTCCTCCACCGCCGTCATGTCGATTTCCTCGACATAGGTGATGTGGGGAATGCGGCGCACGCTCTCGGCCATCTTCTCCGCAATCTTGCGGCGCAGGCCGATGATCTTGACCTCGGTCGTCCCTTGCGCCTTCGCATAGGTCGAGCCGCCGCCGGACGGCACCGACGCGGGTTGCGAACCGCCGCGCGCGATGAAGCCGTCCAGATCCTCGTGCGTGATCCGACCCGCCGGGCCGGAACCGGGCACGAAGGTCAGATCTACACCCAGGTCCCGCGCGCGATTGCGCACGGCCGGCGAGGCCGACGGACGTTCGCCGGGCGCACGTCCCGTCAGGGCGGGAACGGGCTTGGAGGACGCAGTCGCTGAAGTCGCCCTCTGAGCCGTCGAAATCGCGGCGGGAGCCGTCGTCGCATTCCCGGCCGGCTTGGAGGCCGGTTTCGGCGCCGCGACGGGCGTCGAGACATTGCCCCGGCCCTCGACATCGAACGCGACCAGCGGTCCGCCGACCGGCACCGACTTGCCCGGCTCGCCGTATAGGGCGACGACCGTTCCGGCGACCGGCGAGGTGATCTCGACCGTGGCCTTGTCGGTCATGATGTCGGCGATGATCTGGTCTTCCTCGACCGCATCCCCGACCTTGACGTGCCAGCCAACCAGTTCGGCCTCGGCCGTGCCTTCGCCGACGTCAGGCAGTTTGAAGACATAGTTGCCGGATGTCGGCGCCTCGACAGCGGGGGCTGCCGGTGTCTCGACCTTCGGCGCCTCGGCGATCACGGGCGCGGGGTCCGGCTTGGCGGCGGGGGGGGCGACGGGCGTCGGGGCGTCATCGGCATTGCCCGCCCCCTCCACCTCGAACTCCACCAGAGGGCCGCGCACCGGCACCATGGCGCCGGGTTCGCCGTGCAGGGCGAGGACCTTGCCGCTGACCGGGGCGGTGATCTCGACCGTGGCCTTGTCGGTCATGACGTCGGCGACGATCTGGTCCTCGGCGACGACATCGCCGACCTTGACGTGCCATCCGACCAGTTCGGCCTCGGCGGTGCCTTCGCCCACGTCGGGCAGTTTGAAGACGAAACGACCCATCTTATCGACCTCCCGTCATGACGCTCTTCAAGGCGTCTGCGACCCTTTGCGGTCCGGGGAAATATTCCCATTCAAAAGCGTGCGGATAGGGCGTGTCCCAACCGGTGACGCGCGCGATCGCGGCCTCCAGATGATAGAAGCAGCGCTCCTGCACCAAAGCCGACAGCTCGCCGCCGAAGCCCGAGGTCTTGGGCGCCTCATGCACGATGACGCAGCGGCCGGTCTTCTTCACCGAGGCTTCGATGGCTTCGATGTCCAGCGGCACGAGCGAGCGCAGGTCGATGACCTCGGCGTCCACGCCCGCGTGTTCCGCGCCGGCCAGGGCGACCCAGACCATGGTCCCATAGGCCAGGATGGTGACGTCGTTTCCTTCGCGCATCACGCGCGCCTTGCCGATGGGCTCGACATATTTGCCGGTCGGGACCTGGGCCAGATCCTGGGCCTTCCACGGCGAGACCGGCTTCTCGTGCCAACCGTCGAACGGGCCGTTGTAGAGGCGTTTCGGTTCGAAGAAGACGACCGGATCGTCATCCTCGATGGCGGCGGTCAGCAGGCCCTTCGCGTCATAGGGGTTGGACGGAATGACGACCTTCAGGCCCGCGATATGGGTGAACAGGCTTTCAGGCGACTGGCTGTGGGTCTGACCGCCGAAGATGCCGCCGCCATAGGGGCTGCGCACCGTGATCGGCGACGTGAACTGACCGCCCGAGCGGTAGCGCATCTTGGCCGCTTCCGAGACGATCTGGTCGTAGGCCGGGTAGATGTAGTCGGCGAACTGGATCTCGACGACGGGACGCAGCCCATAGGCGCCCATGCCGATGGCGGCGGCGACGATGCCGCATTCCGAGATCGGGGCGTCGAAGCTGCGGGTCAGGCCGTGCTTCTGCTGCAGCTTGTCGGTGACGCGGAAGACGCCGCCGAAATAGCCGGCGTCCTCGCCGAACGACAGGACGTTGGCGTCTTCGGCCATCTTGACGTCGATGGCCGAGTTCAGCGCCTGGATCATGTTCATGGGGACCACGCCCGCGCCCGTTGCTTCCGAGGCGGGGGCGGCGTTCTGATCGACCATGTCGGGCTCGACGCCGTCGTTGCGATCGGCGTCGGTGAAGGTGGTTTGCTCGCTCATGGTCAGACCCCCACCTCGCGGCGCTGTTCGATCAGGCGCCAGTCTTCGGTCGCATAGACCTCTTCGAACATCGTCTTCACGCTGGGGCGCGACTGGCCCAGGGTGCCGATGGCTTCGGATTCCTTGCCGGCGGCGCGGACCTGCTCGACGGCGTCTTTCAGGGCGGCGGCGTGACGCTCGTCGTCCCATTCGCCGATGACAGTCAGATGCTGGCGCAGACGTTCGATCGGATCGCCCAGCGGCCATTTCTCATGCTCATCGCCGGGGCGATAGCGGCTGGGGTCGTCGGAGGTCGAGTGCGGGGCGCCGCGATAGGTGAAGAGCTCGATCACCGTCGCCCCCTGGTTCGACCGCGCCCGTTCCTCGGCCCACTGGGTCGCCGCCCAGACCGCCAGGAAGTCGTTGCCGTCCACCCGCAAGGCCGGCAGACCATAGCCGATGGCCTTGGAGGCGAAGGTGGTCTCAAGCCCGCCGGCGATGCCCTGGAAGGAGCTGATGGCCCACTGGTTGTTGACGACGTTCAGAATGACCGGAGCGCGATAGACCGAGGCGAAGGTCAGGGCGTTGTGGAAGTCGCCCTCAGCCGTGGCGCCGTCGCCGATCCAGCTGATGGCGATCTTGTCGTCGCCCTTATAGGCGCTGGCCATGGCCCAGCCCACGGCCTGCGGGACCTGGGTGCCCAGATTGCCGCTGATGGTGAAGAAGCCATAGTCCTTGGCCGAATACATGATCGGCAGTTGGCGGCCTTTGATCGGATCTTCGGCGTTCGAATAGATCTGGTTCATCATCGCGACCAGCGGATAGCCGCGCGCGATCAGAAGCCCCTGCTGGCGATAGGTGGGGAAGCCCATGTCCTCGCGGCTCAGGATCATGCCCTGCGCCACAGCGATGGCCTCTTCGCCGGTGCACTTCATATAGAAGCTGGTCTTGCCCTGGCGGTGGGCGCGGTGCATCCGGTCGTCGAAGGCGCGCGTCAGGATCATGGCCTTCAGGCCCCGGCGCATCGTCTCGGGATCTAGACGCGGGTTCCACGGACCGACTGCGGCGCCATCATCATCCAGCACCCGAATCAGGCGGAAGGCGAGATCGCGCATCTGATAGGGCGTCGACCCGACCTCGGGCCGTTCGACGACACCGGCAGGGTCCATCTGCAGATGGCTGAAGTCCGGCGTATCGCCGGGACGGCCGGACGGCTCCGGCACGCGCAAGGACAGGGGCTGGCTGTTCTTTTTGTTCATTTTATCGTTCATGCGGGCGTCCATATCCATTCTGGGGTCCGTCCGTGTTTCCTCTGGACGTGTGATAACACGACCCCTAAGCAGGTGCTCGCTCAATTTGACCTTGCGCAATCCCGATATCGGGTATTTTATTTCGCGATAATCATAATCGGAGAAACGCATTGGCCGACGAACTCGACCCCATCGACGCCCGCATCCTGGATATCCTGCAACAAGACGCCGGGCTGTCGGTCGCAGAGGTCGCCGATCGCGTCGGACTGTCGGCCTCGCCCTGCTGGCGGCGGATCAAGCGGCTGGAAGACTCCGGCCTGATCACCAAGCGCGTCACTTTGCTGAACGCGCAGCTGCTGGGCCTGGACTTCGAGGTCTACGCCATCGTCAAACTGATGCTGCCTTCGGCGGACAATCTCAATGTCTTCGAGGCCGCCGTGGCCAAGTGGCCGGAAGTGGTCCAGTGCGCCACCATCACGGGGCGCGAGGACTATGTGCTGCGCATCATCACCTCGGACATGCACGCCTTCGACCTGTTCCTGCGCGAGAAGCTGCTGGCCCTGGGCATCGTCTCGGACTGCGAAAGCCACATCGTCACGCGCGGCGTGAAGAATGTGACCGCCCTGCCTCTTGGCATCATCACGCCTCACGTCGGATAACGTCGCTCAGGCGGCGCGGGCCGCACTGGGAGCCGACACATGATCGAACTGGTGATCGACGCACGCCGCAAGGACCTGGGCGGGTTCGAGGTCGGGCGCGTCCTGCCCTTCCATTCGCGCCGGATGGTCGGGCCCTTCATCTTTCTGGATCAGATGGGACCGGCGCAGTTCGCGCCGGGCGCCACGGCCATCGACGTGCGACCCCACCCGCATATCGGCCTGTCGACCCTGACCTATCTGTTCGAGGGCGAGATCATGCACCACGACAATCTCGGCTACGATCAGGCGATCCGGCCGGGCGAGGTCAACTGGATGACCGCCGGCAAGGGCATCGTCCATTCCGAGCGCACCGATCCGCTGAAGAAGAGCAAGGGCGGGCCGATGCACGGCATGCAGGCCTGGGTCGCCCTGCCCGACGAGGCCGAGGAGATGGACCCGGCCTTTCATCACTTGGGTGAGGACGCCCAGCCGGCTTACGAGAACGGCGGCCTGTTCGCGCGGCTGGTCGCGGGCGAGGCTTACGGCGCCAAGGCGGCTGTGCCGGTGTCTTCGCCGCTGTTCTATATCCATTGGGAGCTTCAGCCCGGCGTGCGCACGGCCCCGCCGTCCGGCAAGCGCGCCGGGGGCCCAAGCGGAGGCATGAGCGAGCGCGCCCTCTATGTGGCCAAGGGCGCCATCGAGGTCGGCGACCGCACCTTCCACGAGGGCCAGATGATCGTGCTGGAGCCGACGGCCGAACCGACGGTCAAGGCCCTGACCCAGTCGACCGTCATGGTGCTGGGCGGAGAGCCGGTGGGGGAACGGCTGATCTGGTGGAACTTCGTCGCCTCCAGCCAGGCCCGCATCGATCAGGCGAAAGCCGATTGGAAGGCGGGCCGGATGACGCTGCCGTACGCCGATGATCTGGAGTTCATCCCCCTGCCCGACGAACCGGCAAAGGCGCAGGCGGAGCCTGCGCCAGTGACGCCCAAGCCGACCGATCCGGTCTAGCGGTCAAGCAGAAGGTGACGCGGCAAGGTCGGATCGCTACATGCGGCCTATGAACTTCGATTTCGACGCCCAGGTTACCGCCGCCCTGTTCGACAACACCGGCGCTGTCTTCGCCCTCGGCGACGGCTCGATCCGGTTCGAGGACCGGACGCGGGTGGAGGCGCACGACGGCGCCGTACTGTGCGCCTGCGTTCACCCGTCCGGCGACGGGATCGTCACAGGCGGCGATGACGGCAAGGTCGTCTGGACCCGTCGCGACGAGGACCCGGTCGTTCTCGCCACGGCCAAGAACCAGTGGATCGACGCCATCGACGCCTCCCCGGCCTCGGGCCTGATCGCCTTTTCCTTCGGCCGCACCCTGTCGGTGATCGACCCCAAGGAGGTGGGCTTCCGGCGCGACTTCCAGCATGAGCGCACCGTCTCCGGCGTCGCCTTCGAGCCCAAGGGCCGGCGCATCGCCACCTCGACCTATGGCGGGGCGGCCCTGTGGTATGCACGGATCGAAAAACAGCAACCGGTGAAGCTGGCCTGGGCTGGGTCGCACACCGGCGTCGCCTTCTCGCCCGACGGCGCCTTCGTCGTCACGACCATGCAGGACAATCAGATGCACGGCTGGCGCATCAAGGACGCCAAGAACCTGCGCATGGGCGGCTATCCGGGCAAGGTGCGCTCGATGGCCTTTTTGGCCAATGGTCAGCTGATGGCGACCTCAGGCGCGCAGGGCGCGGTCCTATGGCCCTTCATCGGATCGAACGGACCGATGGGGCGCGAGGCGACCGAGATCGGCTATGACGACACGACCCTGGTCAATCTGGTCTCGGCCCGCGCCGATCAGGGTTTGCTGGCCGCCGGCCTGACCGACGGTCGGGTCTGGGTCGCGCATCCGGCGGCCCAGGGTCTGAATTTCGTCAAGGCCGAGAAGGGGCCGGCCATCGTCGCCCTGTCGCTCAGCCCCGCCGTCGACAAGGTGGCCTGGGCCGACGAAGACGGCGCCGCCGGGGTGTTGATCCTCTGATGGCGACGGGCCGCAAGAGCTGGCGTCGCGTGGTGCTGACCGCGCTTCTGATCCTGGCCCTGATCCCGGTCGCGGGCGTGCTGATCGTCGCCATTGTCCCGCCGCCGCCCACGATACTGATGCTGCGCCAGCTCGCGAGGGGCGACGGCATGGACTACCAGTGGCGCGGTCTGAACCAGATTTCGCCCAATCTGGTCAATGCGGCCATCGCCGCCGAGGACGCCCGGTTCTGCAGCCACCACGGCTTCGACATGGAGGCGATCCAGAAGGCCCTGGACCATAACGCCGAGGGCGGGCGCCTGCGCGGCGGATCGACCATTAGTCAGCAGACGGCCAAGAACGTCTTCCTCTGGCCCGGCCGCGACTGGATCCGAAAAGGTCTGGAAGCGGGCTACACCGTCCTGATCGAGGCCGTGTGGTCCAAGCGCCGGATCATGGAGGTCTATCTGAACGTGGTGGAATGGGCGCCCGGCGTCTATGGCGCCCAGGCCGCGTCGCGCCACTGGTTCGGCAAGGACGCCCGCGATCTGAGCCCGCGTGAGGCGGCGCGTCTGGCCGCCATCCTACCGGCCCCGCGTCGTTACGAAGCCGCCGCGCCCGGCCCCTATGTGCGTCGGCGCGCCGCGCGTATTCAGGCGGCTATGGGTACGGTGCGCAATGAAGGTCTGAACACCTGCGTCGTCGGTCGCTGAACCGTCACGCTTGACGGGCGACCGGGCCTGACCTCTCCTGCCCGCGCTGTTCAGGAGATCCATCATGAAGCGTCAGATGATGACCGCCGTCGCGGTCTGCGCCCTCGCCTTCGCCGCCGGCTGCGCCAGCACCAGCGAACCCGCCGCCGCAGCCCCGGGCGTCGAACAGACGGCCTCGACGACGCCCGCGCCGGCCGTCAGCGGCATGCGCGCCGACTATCCCATCACCGCCGAGGGCGCGACCGCCTTCATCGCCGACGCCGAAACCAAATGGGCCGAGGTCAGCGAATATGTCGCCCGCATCCAGTGGGCGCGCGCCACCAACATCACCTTCGACACCATGTGGCTGGAGTCCAAGGCCAACGCCGAGGCGACCGAGCTTCAGGTCCAGCTGGCCAATCAAGCGGCCAAGTTCAACGACGTCCAGGTTGATCCCGTCGTGCGGCGCAAGCTGAACCTGCTGCGGCTCAGCCTGGTTCTGCCGGCGCCCAACCGCCCCGGCGCGGCCGACGAACTGGCCCAGATCACGACGCGGCTGGACTCGACCTATTCGACCGGCAAGTTCGACTTCAAGGGCAAGCCGATCACCCTGGACGAGGCCTCGCTGATCCTGGCCGACAGCCGCGATCCCGCCGAGACCAAGGCGCTGTATGAAGGCTGGCGCACCATCTCGCCGGTCATGCGCGACGATTACGCCCGCATGGTCGAGATCGCCAATGAGGGCTCGCGCGAACTGGGCTTCGCCGACACCGGCGCCCTGTGGCGGTCAGGTTACGACATGCCCGCCGACGACTTCGCCGCCGAGACCGACCGGCTGTGGGCCCAGGTGAAGCCCTTCTACGAGAACCTGCACTGCTATGTGCGCGCCCGGCTGAACGCCAGATACGGCGACGCGGTGCAACCCGATCACGGTCCGATCCGGGCCGATCTGCTGGGCAATATGTGGTCCCAACAGTGGGGCAACATCTACGACGTCGTCGCCCCGCCCAGCGGCGGCGCCTCCAGCTATGACCTGACCGAACTGCTGAAGGCAGCTGATTACGACGCGACGAAAATGGTCAGGACGGGCGAGGGCTTCTACGTCTCGCTGGGCCTCGATCCCCTGCCTCAGACCTTCTGGGAACGCAGTCAGATCACCCGCCCGCGCGACCGCGAAGTCGTCTGTCACGCCTCGGCCTGGGACTTGGACAACGCCGACGACATCCGCATCAAGATGTGCACGAACGTCAACGGCGACGACTTCTACACCGTCCATCACGAACTGGGTCACAACTACTATCAGCGCGCCTACAAGAATCAGCCGATGCTGTTCCGGAACGGCGCGAACGATGGCTTCCACGAGGCCATCGGCGACTTCGTCGGCCTGTCGGCCCTGACCCCCACCTATCTGAACCAGATCGGCCTGCTCAAAACCACCCCGGGCGCAGAGGAAGACATTCCCTTCCTGCTCAAGATGGCCTTGGACAAGATCGCCTTCCTGCCGTTCGGCCTGATGGTCGACCGCTGGCGCTGGGACGTCTTCTCGGGCGAGACGGCGCCGGCCGCCTACAATACCGCCTGGACCGCTGACATGCTGCAATACCAGGGTCTGGTCCCGCCCGGCCCGCGTCCGGCCAACGCCTTCGATCCGGGCGCCAAATACCATGTGCCGGGCAACACGCCCTATACGCGCTACTTCCTGGCGGCGATCTATCAGTTCCAGTTCCAGCGCGCCGCCTGCAAACAGGCCGGCTGGACCGGGCCGCTGCACCGCTGCTCCGTTTACGGCAATAAGGAAGTGGGCGCCCGCTTCAACGCCATGCTGCAAATGGGTCAGTCCCAGCCGTGGCAGGAGGCGATGAAGGCCTTCACCGGCGATGACGGCAATGACGCCTCGGCCATCGCCGACTATTTCGCCCCGCTGAACGTCTGGCTCCAGGAACAGAACCGCGGTCACCAATGCGGATGGAGCGCCGCCTGATCACGCGGCGGCGTTAACTGTCCCCTTCACAATTCCCTTAACCGCCCGATGGCAAACTGAGCGCTAATCGGGCGGTCCGCGTCCTTTGGGATGGGCATGGTGAAGGTTTCCAATCGGATCGGCAGGGCGGTGAAAACTCTGCGCGCGTTCACGTCGCGCCTGTCGTCGGACTGCGGCGGCAATGTCGTGATGATCTTCGCTCTGGTGATGCCGGCGCTGATCATGCTGACCCTGGGCGGCATCGACATCAACCGCGTGACGACGGCCAAGGCTCGCGTTCAAGACGCGCTGGACGCCGCCACCCTAGCTGCGGCGCGGTCGTCGTATACCGATCCGAACGACCTGAAGACCGTCGCCCTGGTGGCGCTGAGAGCCAATCTGCGCAACGCCTCTGTGGAACCGTTTGCTGACGACGCCATCAAGATCGAGCTGACGAAAGACCAGGTCGTCATCGCCGACATCCAGGTCCAGGTGAAGACCCTGATCGCCAACGTGGTCCTGCCGCCCTATGGCAAGATACTGGACGACACCCTGCCGGTCAGCGTCCACTCCGAGGTGAATCGATCGTCCAAGGACATCGAGGTTTCGCTGGTGCTCGACATCACTGGCTCGATGGCCAGCAACAACCGGATCGGCGATTTGAAGAACGCCGCAAACCAGCTGATCAAACTGGTCGTTCAGCCGGCGGCGAAACAAACGCCCTACTATTCACGCATGGCGATCGTGCCCTATTCGATCGGCGTAAATCTGGGCGCTCGCGCCGACGCCGCGCGCGGCGCTTCGGTCGGATCGACCGGCATCACCGGCGCCGCATGGGCGGCGGCGGCGGCCAAGTCGATCTCCGGCATCACGCGCGCTTCGCCGGGCGTCGTGACCGCCAACGGCCACGGGCTATCGACCGACGACTACGTCTGGATCAGCGGCGTCAGCGGCATGACCCAGATCAACAACCGCGCCTACAAGGTCGTGCGGATCGACGCCAACAAGGTGTCCCTGCAATATCAATCGGGCGCGAACTGGTATGCGCTGAACACGAGCAGCGGATACAGCAGCTACAGCTCGGGCGGTCAGATCCGCAAATGCATGCGCTCGGACTGCTTTGTCACCATCACCTCCGTGAATCACGGCCTGTCTGAGGACGAGGGTGTGCAGATCACTGGCGTGAATGGCATGACGGCGCTGAACAACAGCAGCGGCCTCTTTGAAGTTTACGAGCGCACATCCAAGGACGCCTTCGTTGTGCCTGTCGGTGGCGCGACCTACGCCGACTATTCCAACGGCGGCGCGGTTCAGTGCGGCCGTGACGGATGCGCCAAGCGTGTCTTCCGCGATCCGCAATACAATCGTCTGAACGTATTCGACAACACGACCTGCGTCAGCGAGCGCACTGGCTCATCGGCCTACACCGACACGGCTCCCGGTTCGGCCTACGTCGGCCGAAACTATGCGTCTCCACGCAATCCCTGTCCGGCAGCGATCATTCAACCGCTGACATCCAATATTGACACACTGACCAGCCTCGTGAACGGGCTGTCTGTCACGGGCTCGACGGCGGGTCAGATCGGCCTGGCCTGGGGGTGGTACACGGTATCCAACCAATTCAATGGTTTGTGGTCGTCCAATCCCGCCGCTGCCTATGCGCCGACCAAGGTGTTGAAGGCCGTCATTCTGATGACGGACGGTGAGTTCAACACCCCCTATTGCGGCGGCGTGATCGCCCGCGACGCCGGCTCCGGGTCCGGTAATCTCTACGACAAGATCGCCTGCGATGCGACGAACGGCGACCCGTTCGATCAGGCCGCAAAGCTTTGCACCGGCATGAAGGCCAAGGGTGTGATCGTCTATACCGTGGGCTTCTCGATTACGCCCGGCAGCGACGCGGCCAACATCCTCAGCACCTGCGCCACCGACAAGGACAAGGCCTTCCTGCCGCAGTCGGGCGCGGACCTGTCCAACGACTTCCAGGCCATCGGACGCGACATCACCCGACTACGGATTTCCCGCTGACGGCCTAGAGCAGGCGGATTTCGCGCAGGCGTTCGGTCAGATAATCCTCGGCCAGGATGGTCTTGCCCGCATAGCGATCGGGATTGTCCGGCGTGATGGCGCTGGGCAGGGTCTCGATCGGGAAGTCCGGGTTGAAGTGCAGGAAGAAGGGCGTCGAATAGCGGGCGAAACCGCGACGCTCGGGCGCCGGATTGACCACGCGGTGGGTCGTAGACGGCAGGACGTGGTTGGTCAGCCGCTGCAGCATGTCGCCGATATTGACGACCAGGGCGCCGGGCGGCGGCGCGATGTCGAGCCAGCTGCCGTCCTTGTCCTTCAGCTGCAGACCAGCCTCTTCGGCGCCGAGCAGCAGGGTGATGACATTGATGTCTTCGTGCGCCCCGGCGCGCACGCCCGGCGCATCTGCCGGAACCGGCGGGTAATGAAGCATGCGCAGGACGCTGTTACCCATCTCCACCTTGTCCGCGAAGAAGTCGTCGCCCAGCCTCAGGTAGCGGGCGATGGCGCGCAGGATCTTGGCGCCCAAAGCATCCAGGTCCTCGAACATGCCATACAGGTGCTCGCGGAAGCCCTCGACTTCGGTCGGCCAGACGTTGTCGCGCATATAGCGGCGATAGGGGTGGCCTTCGGGCAGTTCCCGACCGACGTGCCAGAACTCCTTCAGATCGACCGTCTTGGCGTCCTTGGCCGCCTCGACCCCGAACGGGGTCAGGCCGCGCGCGCCGCCCGTACCGGGCTGATGGTATTGACGCTTCACCTCTTCCGGCAGGGCGAAGAAGGCCTTGGCGTCGTCGATGGCCGCGGTGATGCGCGCCTCGTCCAGACCATGGTCGGCGACCACAGCGAAGCCATAGCGCGAGAAGGAGGCGCCCAGTGCGTCGCTGAACGCCTGAAAATCGGCGTCGTACTGCGTCATCGAAACCGGCTGAATGGCGCGGTTGGTCGTGTTGTCCGTCTGGGTCACGCTCACGGCGTCGTCCTCGATCTGGGGATGTGCGGCGGTTCCCATACGCCCAATCGACGCCTTTGTCAGGGCCATGGCGAGCGCGGACGTGGCGGGCATTCATGCGCCGTACAGATTGGAACCTTCACAGTAAGCGCACGTTTCCGCGCCAGATCGCTCAAAAGAAAGGGACCATTCCATGCGCGCCAAGTTTATCGTCGCCAGCGTTTCCATCGCCGCCCTGCTGGGGGCCGCAGCCTGCACCACCACCGACCCCTATCGTTCGGGTCCGGTTCGCAACAATACCGGAACCGGGGCCATCGCCGGTGCTCTGGGTGGCGCGGTTCTCGGCTATCTGACCAACACCTCGAACGGCGAACAGGGCCGCAAGAACGCTCTCATCGGCGCCGGGATCGGCGCGCTGGGCGGCGCCGCCGTCGGCCAATACATGGATCGTCAGCAACGCGCGATGGAAGCCGAACTGTCCGGCTCCGGCGTCGGCGTAGCCCGTCAAGGCGACCTGCTCGTGCTGCGCATGCCGTCGGACGTGACCTTCGCCACAAACCAGTCCTCCATCGATCCGCGCTTCCTGCCGGTGCTGGATGACGTCGCCCGCGTTCTGCAACAGTATGACCAGTCGACCGTGGACGTGATCGGTCACACCGATTCGTCGGGCGGCGACGCGATCAATCAGCCTCTGTCTGAGCGCCGCGCGAGCAGCGTCGCCTCTGAACTGGTGCGTCGCGGCGTGATCGCGCAGCGCCTCTATGTCGCCGGTAATAGCTCGCGTAACCCGGTGGCCTCGAACGCCACTGCCGAAGGCAAGGCGCAGAACCGCCGCGTCGAAATCCTGATCCGCCCGTTCACCGGCTGATCAGGCCTTAAGTCAGAATACTTGGGGGCGGCGTCGCAAGGCGCCGCCTTTTTGGCTGCGTGGACGCATCACGCAGAGGGTGAGACGGCGCAAAGAAAAACGCCGCCTCCTTTCGGAAGCGGCGTTCTGTCTTTCGACGACTTCGAAGCTCGAAGCCGACCCGGACGAACCGGTCGGCTCCGAAAGCCTTAGAAGTTGATGTCGATGGTCGCGCGGCGGTTGAGCGGTTCGCGCACACCGTCG